>JAZQQW010000049.1:0-45505 GCA_045629255.1 Treponema sp. | reverse complement strand
ACGACTGCTACTACTGTAGAAGGTACAACTCCGGTTACGATCACAGTTAGACCTGACTCAGTAAACCTGACCATTCCAGCCGATGCAGATACTGCCTATATGGACGCACTTCTTGCAAAACTTACAGATGGTCAGACATATACGCTTACAATCGGAAATCTCACATCTTCTTCTGTTTCTCCGGACACACTTATAAAAAAGCTTGCCGGCAGAACAGACTGCTATTTTAACATTGTGATTGGCAGCGGATATGTGTATTCGTATGCATCTGCAGCTACAGGTGCTGCTAGCCGTCCGTTTACGACAGGCAGCGGAGATGTTTCAGGCGGAATTCCAAATATTATTTCAGTTGATTTGTCACAGAATACGACTATAACATCTATAGGATCAGCTGCATTCAAAGGCTGTTCGGGACTTACAAGCATCACTCTGCCGTCAAGTGTCACTTCGATAGGAGAAAGTGCTTTTGAAAACTGTTCAGGACTTGCAGGCATCACTCTGCCATCAGGTATCGGTTCGATAGCTCAGAGTGTATTCAAAGGCTGTTCAAGTCTTACAGGCATCACTCTGCCGTCAAGTGTCATTTCGATAGGTGAAAGTGCTTTTCAAGGTTGTTCAAGTCTTACGAGTATAGACCTGACGAACATAGCATCTCTTGGAAACTATGCATTCTACGGAAGCGGACTTACGTCCGTTACAATACCTGCTGCTGTTGAAAACTCTACAGGAGTTCCGGCTTACTGCTTTAAAAACTGCACAAACCTTACAGAAATTTCCATACACGAGAAAGGCAAGTTCATGACTGGCTCTTTCGAAAACTGTACAAGCCTCAATAAGATAACAGTAACAGGACCGAATGCATATCTTGGAGGAGACAATGCCAAGGGGTCTTATACTGCATTCCAGGGATGTACGACGACTCCTATAGAGTTTGACCTGAGTGCATGCAGCGGCAGTGTAGAAATACAGGGCGGATACTTTGGAGCTCCAGGTGAGTGGACCATAAAGATCTCTGAGATAAAGCTCAGCAATTCACTTTCCAGTTCTTCCGTTACAATAAAAAATCTCTTTGAAAGTATGGGTACTGTGGAATTCCCAGATACAAGCGGAACAACAAGAAAATTCGTCCGTTTGTCCGGCGGCGGCTCGGGTAATGATTCATTCGCAGGAGCCCTTGTACTAATTGCTTTATTTGAAGGGCTGGGCGGCAGTAGTACTGATGATCCAGTTTTTGATAATACCTGTTATGTTGCGTTTAATATGGGAGGCGATACAGGAGTTATGTATAAAATGCCTAATGCTTACTGGTTCTAAGGATAAATGAGTTTTTTTAGAACATTGCGGTTTCCGCAGTTTTTCTCATAACTTCACGTAACTTAGTGGCTTTTTGCCTGCCGGCACGATTTTTTGCAGATTGTGCCGGCAGTTTTTTTTTGCGTCATTCCGTTCAGACGGAATGACAGGACATCGGCAGGCTGATTGTTTTAAGAAGTTTGCAGTTTTCCAGAAAAAAAAGTCTGCAATATTTTACAAAAGACTTGTAACTTTCTACTATAAATAGTAATATCCACGCATAAGACAAAAGTTTTTTCCGGCATTTTCATAATTTTAGCAGTATCAAAATATGTATCTTCAGATAATTCTAAATGAGCTGCCGGAGCAAGTCCGTGATGAATTTAGAACTGCTGAATTATCACGGTTCAAAATATCGTATTTGTAAAGTTATCTCTAAAAATTGCAGTTTCTAGAGATTCCAAATAATATTTTTACAGGGGTTATTATGTCTACACCATTGGAAAATTATCTTGCTTCCTGCGGCAACAAGCCAAATGCCGCAATGTGCGCTTATGTTGCAAATCTTCAGCAGGTTGCAGCAGTTGGACCTGATATTGCAGCTTCTATCGTAAACGAGCTGGAAAATCAGAGAAGCCACCTCAAGCTTGTAGCTTCAGAGAACTACTGTTCACTTTCTGTTCAGGCTGCTATGGGAAACCTTCTTACTGATAAATATGCAGAAGGATATCCTGAGCACAGATACTACGGCGGATGTGTAAACATCGATGCTGTAGAAAATACTGCAGCCCGCGAAGCAGAAAAACTTTTTGGTGCAGACTATGCATATGTTCAGCCTCACTCTGGTGCTGATACAAACCTTGTTGCTTACTGGGCAATCCTTTCTGCAAAGGTTGAAACACCAACTCTCGAAGAACTCGGCGTAAAGAGCCTTAACGATCTTACTGCAGAGCAGTTTGACATGCTCAGAAAGAGATTCGGCAATCAGAAACTCATGGGCCTTGACTATTCATGCGGCGGACACCTTACACACGGTTACAAGATGAATGTTTCAGCACGTATGTTTGAAAGCCATCCTTACGGAGTAGATAAGGAAACTGGCCTCCTTGACTACGATGCTATCGAAAAGCAGGCTATGGAAGTAAAGCCTCTCATTCTTCTCACAGGTTTCTCCGCATACCCACGCAAGATTGACTTCAAGAGATTCCGTGCAATCGCAGACAAGTGCGGTGCAGTCCTCATGGTAGATATGGCACACTTTGCAGGTCTTGTTGCAGGTAAGGTTCTTACTGGCGACTATGATCCTGTTAAATGGGCAGACATCGTTACAACAACAACTCACAAGACTCTCCGTGGTCCTCGCGGTGCCATGATCCTCTGCAAGAAAGAATACATGGACTATGTAAACAAGGGATGTCCGATGGTTCTCGGTGGTCCTCTCGGTCATGTTATGGCAGCAAAGGCAATCGCTTTCAAAGAGGCAAATACTCCTGCATATCAGGCATGGGCACAGAACGTTGTCAAAAATGCACAGGCTCTTGCAGAAGCTCTCAAAACATATAACATTCCTCTCCAGACAGGCGGAACAGACAACCACCTCATGCTCGCAGACGTTACAGTTTACGGACTTACAGGAAAGCAGGCAGAAGCTGCAATGTTTGAGTGCGGAATCACGGTAAACGCAAATGCACTTCCATACGATAAAAACGGCGCATGGTGGACATCTGGCGTACGTCTCGGAACTCCAGCCCTTACAACTCTGGGCATGAATACAGATGATATGAAAGAAGTTGCTTCTATCATTGACTTTGTTCTCAAGAACACAAAGCCTGGCGTTACAAAAGAAGGTAAACCTGCAAAGGGTAAGATTGTAATCAGCGACGAAACAAAGGCTGCTGCCCGTGCACGTGTAAACAAGCTCCTCGGTGCACACGTTCTCTACCCAGAGCTCGACCTTGATTTCCTCAAGAAGGAATTCGTAAAATAATTAAAAGCTGTTATTCATACATTTTCTAAAAAAAACGGCACATTTGAAGTTGTTTCGCTTCTGTGTGCCGTTTTTTTATATTTTCTGCATGATGTCAATTTGTGCAAGGTCTGTGTAAGGCTTAACCTTTGAAAGTCCGAGTCTAGTTATCTTTGCTTTGAACGGAAAAAAGTTATCCTGAAGAATGTCAAAGGCGTTTTTCATCTGTTCTTTTGTAAGAGTTTTGCCGAGTGTGACATGCGGCATAAATGACATCGGTTTATAAAAGCTGCTGATTTTTGTCTGTTCTATATTGCAGAACGCACTGTATACAGTTTTGACGAGAAAGTCCAGAGTTTCATTGTATACAGGAGCGGCGTATATCACAGACTGCTTGAAAAATCCTGTGCTTGCAAAAAAAATCTGCATGTTGACCTGCTGATGATTTTCGCTTTTTTTGCAAGAAATATTATTTGCTGTGCCGTTTTTGTTCTGGATGTGTTGAAGCGAGTTCTTGATGTTGTGAAAAGGGGATACAAGAACTTCTTCGCTTTTTGCTTCAATCTGGCATAGTGTCAGGTGCGGCGGTACTTTGTGCGATATCATGAAATCATTGCCGCTTTTATCGGCTATGCAGGATATGAGACGGTTGAGGGTTTTTGTTGGCTGGTCGTCGAAGTATGCAGAAACAAGATACATTTTTTTCCGTGTCTGTATTTTTTTATATTATGCACTTTTATTCAAGCCCAAAGTTTTAGAATATATTCATTATGACCGACCTTTGATTTTTCTGTACACAACTGAAAAACATATCAAATGTACAATCCATGTTATAGTCCAGCTGATTGCGTATGACAGATAGATAGTTTCTATTTTGTGGAATGTCGGAATCTGAAATACAGTTGCAAGCCACAGAAGTCTCAGTCCGCATGCGCCGCCGAGGGTTACAATCATCGGAAGCAGGCTGTGACCTATGCCTCTGATTGCGTTACCCATGCAGTCCATTACACCGCACAGTGCATATATTGTACAGATCATTTTGAGTCGGAGAATGCCGGCCTGTATGACTTCCGGGTTTTTGGTAAACAGAGACAGAAGCTGCTTTCCGAAAATCAGCACAGATATTCCGAGAACTTCGCCGATTATCGTGATGATAATCTGGCTGAGGAATATAACTTTTTTTATGCGTTCTTTTTTTCCGGCACCCATATTCTGTCCGCAGAAAGTGAGTGTTCCCTGGGAGAAGCCGTTCATTGATGTATAGACAAATCCTTCTATGCTGATTGCTGCTGAGTTTCCTGCGATGATAATGTTACCGAATGTGTTTACGGATGACTGAATGATTACGTTTGAGAATGAGAACATGATGCCCTGAAAACCAGCCGGCAGACCGATTTTGAGAATACGTTCGAAAATAGAGCGGTTGATGCAGAGTTTCCGGATGTTCAGATGAAATGCATCTTGTTCCCTTGTCAGAACAAGGACGATTATGGCAGCTGCAAAAGTCTGGCTTATGACAGTTGCAAAAGCAACTCCGGCAACGTTCATCTTGAAGCAGATGACAAATATGAGGTTGAGTATGACATTTATGACGCCTGCAGCGAACAGTATGTATAACGGACGCTGTGTGTCACCTTTTGCACGCAGGAGAGCAGAACCGAAGTTGTAAATCATTGTAGACGTGATGCCTGCAAAGTAAACCTGGAGATATAGAGTTGCAAGTTTCAGGACTTCAGGCGGAGCCATCATAAGACGCAGGATGCATTTTGCACCCAGAACGCCGATTACTGTGAGGGCAATGCCCGAATACAGACTCAAAAGCATTGCTGTGTGAACTGTGTCTGACAGTTTTCTGCTGTCGTTTGCACCGAAGTGATTTGCGGCGACAACGTTTGTTCCGATTGAAAGCCCCATGAAGAGATTTGTCAGAAGATTTATCAGAGAAGAAGTTGAACCGACTGCGGCAAGGCTGTTGTCGCCTGCAAAACGACCGACTACAACGACATCCGCTGCGTTGAAAAAAAGCTGAAGTATGCTGGAAGCAATCAGCGGAAATGAAAATGAAATAAGCTTTGTAAAAATAGAACCTGTGGTCATGTCTATTTTGTTCTGTCTCATGAGGTCATATACTAGCACTAGTTTTCATAGCTGTCTATAAAACTGCATTTTTTTATTCATAAAGCAAGCAGTTTTGTTTTTGATTATGTATCCGGTTTGGGAAAGCTTTTTGAGCGTTATTGACATATATTATATATAAGTGCTAATTTATGTTAGCTAGTATATCGGTTCTATGATTTACGTATTTAAATACTTTCAAAAATATACTAAAATTAAAATACAGAAAATACATTCTATGAATGTAAAATTTTAGAGATATATGATTCTTCTGAAAATATTTGCCGGAAGTTCCTGAGGGTTTTAACTTTTGAAAAAGTATAAGGTTAAAATATGGTTTCTGCAGTTTTCCAAAATCTGTATATCATTTGGAAAATAAGATTTTCGATATAATTGTCTGAAAAACTTACAAGCTGTTATTCTGTAAAAGTCTATGAGGTTTTGTTAAAGTGTTGAAAAAGATTGCGTTGTTTTTTTTGTGTGCATTTGTCTGTACGCAGGTTTTTGCTTCGGGCGGTGCTATTTCTGAGTTTAAAATAAATGGCTTGAAAAGAACAAGAGAATTTATCATACAGAATGATCTGAAGGCTTTTAAAGGTCAGCCGGCTACCGAAGAAAACCTCAAAAAAATAGATGATTTGCTTCATCTGGAAAATCTATTTTCTGAAATAGCTGTTTCCTATTCAGACAGAAGTGACGGTAACAAAGATGTAAATATCACAGTAAAAGAAAAAATGTATCTTCTTGCAGCTCCTGTCGGTGGATATAGCGGAGATGACGGCTGGATGGGCGGTCTTTATGTTGTGGATACAAACGCATTCGGTATAAAAGATGCTATCGTTGCAGGTGCAATGTTTTCGAGGTACAGTCAGGCTTTGAGTGGTGCTTACAGGCACAGACCAAAAGGATATATACCTGGTTTTGGTATATCTGCTGATTTTGACCGCAATACAAGAAAACGATACAGAAACAAAGACGGTGATATTATTTCAAAATCGTCACACAAAATAGGCGGTGTTTCGTTAGCTGTGACAGAACAGCTGACAGATTTTCTGTCTGTTGAAGGAAATGCCGGAATCAAGTTTATGGATGTCGATATGGACTGGGGTATGTATGTTGATGATTCGACACGATATAGTCTGGGTGCGTCAGTAGCTCTGGAAAAAAATTCATGGAACGGATGTTTTACAATCAACAGAAGCCTGTCTGTTTCACAGAAAAGTTATTTTGTTTCTGGCGGACATAATTCTCAGGCTATATATGCAAACCTGGTTTTTGAGTATCCGTTATGTGAGTGTGTTAAATTAAGTTACAGAGCTTCTGGCTTTTGCGGACAGGATATGTATCTGTCAGAAATGGTTGGAAACAGTGCAGGCAGTGTAAAGCTTTACGAGAGCGAGTTTGTGACTTCTCGTATCTTTGGAAATACACTGGAAATCGAAGCTGCGATTCTGCGGATGAAACTAGGCATGCTTTCTGTATACGGTGATTACCAGTTTGCAGTTGCGGAGGACTTTGATGAAGATGATGAGTTTGTCCAGGGTGTCGGCGGTGGTATAAAAATTTATATTGCACAGATAGCAGTACCGGCTATTGGTATTGGTGGATTGTGGAATATGACAGATAGAAGATTTATATTTAATCTGTCCCTTGGTATGAGTTTTTGATAATGGCACTTATGAAAATATAAGCATAAAAAGCCAGTTTTCGCAATTTCGAAAACTGGCTTTTTGTTTTTTTATTGCTTTGAAATTGTTCTTATTCCCCTGACAATATCAATGCTTTTTGTAAATCCATCATCTTCATACAGCCTGTAACTGTTGCCGCTTCCGACCATTGCATATTTTGTTGAATCAATAGAAGCTGTGTCTTTTGCCGGACGTACGAGAGGGACAGCCATACCTTTTCGTACAAAGAAAATTACTGTATTCAAAGGTACATTTATATAATATGAACCTTTTTGTTTTTCTTCTGTAGATATTCTTCCGTTGCACCATGTAACTTTAGTCATTGTTTCCGGAAGATATACATACCGGGATGCAGCATTTGGTTTGTATACAGGAGCTATCATGATACCCTCTCCTACCATAAGCTGATCTTCTGTTGCAAGTGCATGTATGTCATCTGCAAAATCAAATCCTATTGGTCGGATAAGCATTCCTCCGGAGACAGAGGCTTTTATAAATTCGCTGTACAGATATGGAATCAGTGCATAGCGGAAGTCAAGTATGCTTTTGAAATCTTCTGTATTTTCGAAAGCATAACATTCCTGGTTTCTGCCGTTCCATGCACAGTGGTTTCTCATCAGCGGAGTGAAAACTCCGAGAGCAAGCCAGCGCAGTACGAGTTCGCGTGTTGCATCTCCTCCGAAACCACCTATGTCAGCTCCAGAATACAAAAAGCCTGCCATGTTTAGAGATGGCAGCATTTTTATTTCCTGTTCAAGATGGCTCCATGTAGACTGATTGTCTCCTGTCCAGATACCCCCCCAGCGATGTGAAGCTGTGTGAGATGCGCGGGCATACAGAAGCAGTCTTTTGTCTGGAGAAATAGAATCGAAAGCTTCACTTGCTGCGCGAACCATGTTTGCGCCGTATAGATTGTGTACTTTATCATGACGGATTTTTTCGACTTTTTCTTCGTTTCTGTTTTCTGTTTCCGGCACAGTGTTATAAAAACTTTTGTAATCGTCCATGCTGTTTGATGTACTTGTAGAAATTGGAGTGAACTCAAAGAATGAGTCAACGTCAAGTTCTTTTGATTCCAGCTCATGGAATTTGTCAAAAGCTTTCTGTAAACCTTCTTTTGTATAGAATAAAGCAGGCTCATTCATATCGTTCCAGAAACCTTCTATGCCAAGATCCGTAAGACGCTTGTAATATGAACCGAACCATGCTCTGGCTTTTTTGTTTGTGAAATCTGGAAAAGCGCTTAATCCCGGCCACACGCCTGCTGTGAAAACAGATCCGTCTTCTTTTGTGCACAGAAAGCCGCCGTTCTTGCCTTCTTCAAAGACGTCAAAACCGTCCTGAGCTTTTATACCGGCATCGATAATCGGTATCAGGCGAATGCCATCCTTTTTTAAATCGGAACAGAGCTTTTGCATGTCTGGAAATCTTTCTTTGTTTACTGTGAAATCTTTGTAGTCTTCCATGTAGTCAATGTCCAGACAGATTGCGTCGAGCGGAAGATTGTTTTTGCGGTAATTTTCTGCGACAGTACGCACATCATCTTCTGTTTTATATCCCCAGCGGCTCTGCTGGAAACCGAAAGCCCATTTCGGCGGGATATAGTTCTGTCCGATCAGATGGTGAAATTGACGGATGACATCACTTGGCTGACTGTCAAGTCTGTCAGGTGATGGTGTGATTACGTAGACGTTCACGCCGGTATCTTCTGTTTTGACTCTCAGTATGGAACTGTCTGTGTTTCCGATGTCAAAAGTTATAAGTGATGAAGTATCAAAAAAAACACCGAAGCAAATGCTGTTATATTTTGAAGCATTATAAAGCATGATGAAACTGTGAGCTCCGTACATTGACTTTGTGAACTCGCTCTGGTTCGGAACATCGGAGCACCACATTTCATAAATGCTTCCTCTTTTGTTTATGCCCTGCATTGCTTCTCCGAGACCGAAAACCATGTCCTGCGTATCCATCTGGTAAGTCCATTCAAATGGCCAGTTATTCTGGACTGTTCCAAACTGCATTACGGCACCTTTGCCGGCACTGTCCATCTGCTGGATTACAGCACTGGTTTCTACTGGATTTCCAAAAGTAAATTTTTCTATCATATAAACTCTCCGGTAATTAACATGTCAGACACCTTTATGATTTTTTTACTGAAGGTGTATTTTTAACATATCACGGGTTATTACAAATTCCAAGTAAATCATACTTTACTTGGACAGATTGTGAAAATTATTATATTTTTGGGTGGATTGGTTTTATTTTTTTCTATAAAACTTGAATTTATTTCAAAAATTATGGATTTATTTACGGTTTGCTATGATTATTTTGAAACAGAAAAAGAGATGTTCGGTAAGTTTTCTTCTTGAAAAAAAAATATTTATATAATATAATTCTCTAAAAATATGTCTAAAGTGCTTATAAAAGAATTAGCAAACCATAAAAAATCACTCATGAAAGCGGGAGATGAGGAGAAACTCAAAAGAGGTTCCGTTGTCTTTCCTATTCAATATTACCTGAGCAATACCGTTAATCCTCGTTACGATTTGCCAGTACACTGGCATAATGAATTTGAACTGATACATATTATCTCTGGAGAATATAATATTTTTCTCAATCATCAGGTTTATACGCTTTGCAAGGATGACATGTGTATTATTCCTTGTAAGATACTTCACGGTGATTCAGAGAAGAAAAGCATAGCTCTTTATGAATCTGTTGTTTTTGATATTGATTTGATTCGTCTCAGAAGTTATCTTCCGGATGAATTTCTCAATTCAATTGTCAACAACAATCTTACCCTGCATAATGTAATACTTCATACAAATGAAAAAATTCTTGGAATAGTTCAGGATCTGTTTAATACTTTCAAAACTGAAGAGGAAGGTTTTGATCTGAAGATTCCGGCCCTGCTTCTTTTGTTTTTCGCAGAAATCAAAAAACAGAATCTGTATGAAGCTCAGAAGATTCTTTCTCCGAAAAAACAGAAACAGTCGGAGCAGTTCGCTGCCGTTCTCAATTATATAAAAGAAAATTACAGCAAAAATATTTCTCTGGAAACTTTGTCAGATATTGCATGTCTGTCTCCGAAATATTTCTGCCGTCTCTTTCACGAGGTGACGAACCGCTCACCGATTGAATATCTCAACTGGTTCCGCGTAAACATGGCGTGTGACAAATTGCGCAACAGTACAGAAAAACTTTCGGATATTGCACTTGAGTGCGGTTTCAATGATTTTAGTTATTTTGTAAAAACCTTTCACCGGTATAAGAATATTACCCCGCTTAAGTATCGTAACATGGAAGACTAACTTATATTATAAAGGTGTCCTTTGATTTTCAAAAGGACGCTTTTTTTATGTCTGGTATTTTTTTGTATCAGATGTTCTCTTTTGTAGAATTTCTGTCCTTAAACAAAAGCGAATATTATTATATAAAAATGGATAAAAAGTGATAAAAACTTCTCCAAATAATACTTATTGAAAAAAAGTAACTTAGAATTTGCATTTTCGTATGAATTGAAAAAAAACAAAAAGAAAAAAATTGCCAGTTTGATTTTTCGAATCTATACTAAAAAACTATTAAGAACGGGCTACCTGCAGAAACTTTTTTTTATGGAGGTACCAGAATGTTATCAAACTTGGAGGAAGTTTTATGAAAAAAAAGATTATTTGTGCAGTTGCGATTGCTGCATTACTGCCATTGACATTATCTGCCTGGGGAAAAAACAATAAGAAAGCTGCATCGTCAGATTCCAGTATCAAACTTGAAATGTACTACTATAAGCAGGAAAATCAGGAAGGTCTTAAGAATCTCGTAAAAGCATTCGAAGCAGACAATCCTGGAATTACAATTGATCTTCTGATTATTCCAAACGATGCAGATGCTGCCATGTCTGCACGTGCGGCACAGGGTAAACTGCCGGATATTCTTCAGATGCAGTCATATTCACGTGTTCAGGAATATGCATCTAGAGGGTATCTTGTTGATTTGTCAAAAGATCCTGCTTTGAAGAATGTCGTAGAAAGTGCAAAGCCTTCTGTAACATACAATGGCAAACAGTATGGACTGCCGATGGATTATGCAGGAATCGGTATCATCTATAATAAAGACATTTTCAAAAAGCTTGGTCTCAAAGCACCGGCAACATACCGTGAACTTCAGAATGTATGCCGTACATTGCAGTCAAATGGAATTGTTCCGTTCTCTGCACTGCTCAAGGAAAACTGGAGTGCCGGCCACTTTATAACAATGATTCAGACTGCATTGCTTGCTGACAAGAATATGAGCGCAGATGACTTTATCAGCAAAATGAATTCCGGCAAAGGTTCTTATGGTGATGTTGATACTGACAAGCTTTTTGGCATTCTGGATTTCTATCGTGATAACATGAACAAGAATGCAGCAGAGATGGGCGGCGGCGAGCAGCAGCAGTCATTTGCGAAAGGAGAGAGTGCTATGATGGTTCAGGGATTGTGGGCATACGTCGATGCACTCAAGCTCAATCCGAATTTAAACGCAGGTTTTATTCCTTTCCCTGTCTACAATGATGCATCAAAGAACAAGATTTATGCAGACGTAGATTCTACATTTGGTATTTCTGCTCAGTCTTCTGCAGAAAAACAGGAAGCTGCAAAGAAGTTCCTTTTATTCCTTGCTTCTTCAAAAGGTTCAAAGCTCTGGGTATCTGAGTACAAACTCACAAACTCATTTAAGGGCAGTGATTTCAAATCACTCGGCGCACCTTATGATGATTTGATGAAGTCTGTTGCTTCCAAAGGTGCTTATCCATGGGCATTTTCTCAGTACCCAACACAGGTATTTGAAGATGCGTGTAAAAATGGTGCACAGCAGTACATGATGAAGACACGTTCTGCAGAAGCTGTTATTTCTACAATCGATCAGCAGTGGGCAGATTCAAGAAAATAAAATTACTAATCTGGATAGACTTTGGAAAATTATTTTTTCAAAGTCTTCTGTAAATTAAAAGCCTTGTATGTTTTTTCTGGATTACAGATTAAAAAAAATACGTGGCAAAAAAAATCTTACTGCCAGAGTTTAAGGGCACCTCTAATATATTGACTTGAGGTGTTCTTATTGAGTGTCTGGAAAAAAACACTCGGGCAGTTTTTTTCATAATGGCAGAGTGGTAAAACGGCTGCTTTCCATGGAAAACTAAAGAAGAGGGCGTTTCTAAAAAATGATTTTTCAGAGGCTCCCGGAATCTTAGACGAGGAAGCCTTTTATGGTTGAACCAAAATCAAAAAAAGCATTTTATTTTACAGTTTTTATTCTTCCGTGCCTTATCCTTTACATCATGTTTTTTATACGTCCATTTTTTAATGGTATTGGAATATCTTTGACAAATTGGGACGGTCTTACGCCTAAAACTCCTATCAGCATGGAAAAAGATGCGTTTGAAAAACTGATTTTAAACAAGCTAAAAAATCAGGCGGATAAGGAATATATTCTCAAATTTTATTTTTATGATGAAAATGACGGCTGTTACAAGCGTTATTCTGTAGGCGGTCTTTCAAGGCGAAAGCTTGAAAAAACTGTCAAAAAGTCAGGATATGAGCCTGAACTGAACAGATTTGTTGGACTTGAAAATTACAGGAAAGTTTTTACCGGTAAGGTAAAACAGGATTTTTATCCGCATTTTTATGAACAGGTAAAATACAACAAGACTTCTGAACTTCCTCTTGCAATTTCAAAAAAAGAGATGGATTCAGAAATAATGACAAACTGCAAAAACGATGCTGATAAATTACTGATTCAGAAAGCTTACAGTGAGTATGACAGTGAAAGTAAAGTTTATAGGCTCGTTTCTGAGTATGATGATTTTGAAATTACCACACCTCTGTATGATATAAGTGGAATATCAGAAAACGATCTGGATTCTTTTGTAAGTAAGGCAACTCAGCTTGCTCGTGACGGTAAATCAACAGAACTTGATGTTCTGGTAAATAATGTGTGTGAAACAAATGAATTTTCTGGTGATAATAAAATTGTCGTAAAAGAAGCGGCAGAGGGGCTTTTGCGTTCGGCAGAAGTCAAGAATGTTTTGGCTGAAACCTGGGTCTTGAAAAAATTCAACATGGGCGTTACAGGTTTCACTTTGTTTTTTGCCCTTTTTTCTGTTGCTGGGATAAACTTTCTGGCGTTTGCTCTGGCGCTTGCTCTTGATGCCGGTATTTTTGGTCAGAAAGTTTTGCGTACTGTGTTTTTCCTGCCGAATGTTTTGTCGATGGTTATTGTTGCTCTCATCTGGTCACTTCTGTTTAATCAGCTTCTGCCTGCTCTGACTGGTATACAGCAATGGGTCGGCGATCCTGCAAAGACACCGTGGCTTCTTGTCTCTGTTGCTATATGGCAGGGATGTGGATATTACATGATAGTTTATCTTGCAGGTCTTCAGAATATTCCTTCAGAAATTGTAGAAGCTGCAAAAATTGATGGAACTTCTGTTTTGCAGAGATTCAAGTATATCACTCTTCCGATGATGATACCGTCTATTACGATTTCGCTTTTCTTGAGCATCGCAAATGCACTTAAGAGTTTTGATCTTATGTATGCAATGATTGGACCAACAGGATATGCAACCGGTACAGTTCCGTTTGTATACGATATCTATTTTGATGCATTCTCCAATCATCAGGCAGGTATGGCTACCGCAAAAGCGATGGTGCTGTTTATTGTTATTTTTGTCGTAACTGGTATTCAGCTGTTTACTATGAAACGCAAGGAGATCGAACAATGAAAATTAAACTGACGATTTCAAAGAAAATATTGTCCGTACTGCTGATTGCATTCGGAGTTCTGTTTTTCTATCCGTTTATTTTTGTTTTGATAAATGCATTCAGGAAAAACGCAGATATTATTTTAAATCCTGCGGGACTGCCGAACTGTGTGTTTGTGGGTAACTTTGTACAGGCCTGGAATACAATGGAATTTCCGAAAGTATTCCTGAATACAGTGCTTATAACAAGTGCGGGTACGGTTGGCATTATTTTTACGAGTGCAATGTGTGCTTATGCTCTTGCACGTTCTGATTCAAAGATTTCCTGGGCTTTATACGGATTTTTCAGTTTCAGTCTGGTTATTCCGTTTCAGATTATCATGGTTCCAATCGGAGTTCTGGCAGCTGATATGCATTTGATGAACACTCAGGGAATCATTCTCATGTACTGGGGATTGGGATGTCCGACTGCAATTTTTATGTTCCACGGATTTATCAAAAGTGTTCCTCGTGAGCTTGAAGAAAGTGCGGCCATTGACGGAGCCGGAAGATTTTATATTTTTTTCCGAATTATTATGCCACTCATCAAAACGATTATTGCTACAGTTGCTGTAATTGATGCGTTGTGGTTGTGGAATGATTTTTTACTTCCGCTGATTGTTGTAAAACAGGGAACAATTCAGCTTGCGCAGATGAAGTTTAACGGACAGTTTATGAAAGAATACGGTCCGATGTGTGCTTCTCTTGCGCTCAGTTCGATACCGATTGTTGCTTTCTATCTGTCTCTCCAGAAATACGTTGTAAAAGGAATTGCAGCAGGTGCTGTAAAAGGCTGATTTTTTGACATACCCCCAAATCCTTACCGAAGTAAAAACTCGGAAAGGATTTGGGTGAGTATGAAATTTATGTGCTGAAATTATTTTCCTACACAGAAATGGCTGAAAATACTTGAAAGAACATCGTCCGGTGTAACTTCACCAGTAACTTCTCCCAGATTATCCAGAGCATCTTCAAGATCCTGTACAACTGCATCAAGTCCGTATTCGCCGCTTCTGGCAATATCGAGCGCGTGTGAGACCCGTTCCAGTGCTTCGCAGACTGCGCTTTTCTGGCGCTCAGTTCCCAGTGAAGTTTTGTTTGCGTGGTCGCCGGCAGAACCTTTCAAGCTGTCTATAGTCAGAATATGTTTGACAGCATCAACAAGATTTCCTATACCGTCTCCCTGTTTTGCGCTGATTTTAACGATAACGGGGGTTGGCTGCACTTCTGCACTTTGTTTTTTGAAAACGACATTTTCTGGCGGTTCAAGAGAGCCGTCTTTGTCGCATTTGTTCCAGACAAGTATAACAGGAGGCAGCTTTTGTGAAAGAAAATCCATATCGTCTTGTTCAAGTCCTCGTGTTGAATCTACCATATACAGAACAAGATCGCCTTCTTCTGTTAGGGAACGTGATTTCAGAACTCCTTGAGCTTCTATCGGATCTAATGTATTTCTAAGTCCTGCCGTGTCATAGATTGTAGCGGGGATGCCGTCAAATGAGACCTGGCTTTCAAGATAGTCCCTTGTTGTTCCTTCGATATTGCTGACGATTGAACGGTCTTCTTTGAGAAGCATGTTAAACAGGCTTGATTTGCCGGCATTTGTTTTGCCTGCAAGAACTACGCGGATTCCTTCCTGATAAAGTTTTTCACTTTTCCATGAATCTACAAGCCCAGAAAGTATATCTTTTGCCTGAACAAGTGTTGTTTCATCGAAGCTGTCGGCAATAGTTTCTTCGTCTTCCGGATACTCTATGCCGACTTCGATGGTTGCAAGAGAATCTGTGATTAGTGTTTTGACAGAACTTATTTCAGAGAAAAGATTTCCGGCAAGTCTTGTCACTGCATGGTTTCGGGAAGTGTCCGTTTTGCTGTCAATGATTTCTTTGACAGCTTCTGCTTTTGTTAAATCAGTTTTGCCGTTTATATATGCTCTGAATGTATATTCGCCGCGCTCTGCCTGTCGGAAACCATTTTTGAGCAGAAGGGCATGTACTGCATTTACGACAGAGACGCCGCCATGACAGTAAATTTCTACCATGTCTTCTCCTGTAAATGATTTTGGAGCACGATAAATGCCGAGCATGACTTCGTCTATTTTGCGGTGGTTTTCTGATGATTTGTCTACAATCCATCCGTAGACGAGTGTATTGCCTTCTGCTTCCTGCAATGCTTTCGGGCGGGAAAAGACAGCTGTCATTTTTTCGATGCAGTCTTTTCCGGATGTTCTTACGATGCCGATTGCGCCGGGTGCGAGAGCCGTTGCAATTGCTGCAATCGGTTCTTCCGGCGTGTAGCCTAAATTTGTCATTGTTTCATAGTATCGAACAATGGGATGTGGAGCAAGGGAATTTTTGCATTTTTTTGCTCATCTTCGTAACTCTTGTTCAAAACTTCGTCCCAGATAGATATCATCGCTTTTCGATGTTCTTCTGAAAGATTTATACAGGCAAGATAATCATTTTTTGTCTGCTTACTGTCTGAGCTGAATGCAGGCAGTCTTGTCTGATTTTTTGCCTCGTTGTCATACCATGGAGAGACTCCGTCGTCACCGACATCCGGGCTTATGTCGTCATAATTTCCGCCGGAATTATTCCAGTACATGTAGCCCCTGTTAAGTCCATCTCTTACACCGTAAATCTCACGCAGAACATAGTCTTTGTTGTAATAATTTCTGTCGTAACGGACACCCATATAGAAAGCCTGAACCCAAGGACGTACTATAATTCTGTTGCGTCCGGCAACTGTATTTCTGTATGAACCATAGAAGTAGATTCTGTACGGACGTTCTGCCCAAGGAGAATAATCAAGGAAACTTTGTTCAAAGTGAGAAGGATAGAACATCGGACAGATAACATCAACATAGCGGCTCATGAGTTCTACATCCTGGCCTGTGCGTGTTCCGCTCCTGTACCATCCGTTAGCACCGTAAATGTCTATACCGATCGGGGCATGAATATTCTGTCTTGCATAGGAAAGAAACGAGATTAGGGCACTTTCTTTGTCCATCCCTTTGTCCTTCCATCTGAAAGATATGTTTTCCATGTTTGTTCCGTCTGTCGGAAATCTGATATAGTCAAACTGAATTTCATCAAAACCGCGTGCAACGAGTTCTTTTGCAATCTCAATGTTGTATTCCCAGACTTCTTCACTGTATGGGTCGACCCAGTTTTCGTCATAGTATGCAGTTTTTGTGGTTGGATTTCCTTCTTCATCCAGAACAGGATTTCCTTCTTCGTCCAGAACTTCTTCAATTCCTTTGATACCTATCCATGGCTTTTTGTTTTTGTAATCCCAGACAGCATATTTACCGCCGGCGTAACTTGCAAGGTTTCGGTCTTTGAAAACAACGATGCGGGCAATGAGGTAAGTGTTGTCTTTTTTCATTTCTTCAACAAGATGCTCTACGTCAATTTTGTAAACTGTTACAGTTCCTTTGTCTTTGAGCATCTGGCTCTGCGGCGTGAATCTGAGAAGACCGTAATCGTCTTTCATATCAACAACGATGGCATTGAGTTTGTTTGTTTCGATAATTTTTTTGTATTTGGTGATACCTGCATCATTTCTGAGCTGGTAAGCTGATGCATACAAAGCCTTGCGATTATTTGCCTGTGCTGTCCATGGTGACAGGCATGTATCCGGAGTAAGGAGCCATAATTCAGAAAGCTGCAGAGCTGTTCCGAAACCGCTTTGTGTTGAAGGAATGTATGCACTGTTTAATGTAGAAGGTGAAGAGCGCATGATAGATGCCCATTTTGAGTACTGAGTAGGCATTGTCTCAGAAGCACCTGTGTCGAGAGAAATCGTGCAGATGTCTGAAACTGTAGTAAAGATTAGTTTACCGTTACTCTGGCAAAGGCTGTCTATTGTACTGAGAGCATCCTTTCCCTGATAGATTTTTACGGCTCGCTTTGATTGCCAGTCAAAGCGGTAAATTATAGGAAGAAATGAGTTTGCTGCATAAATATCTGTCGATAATGTGCCGTCAGAATTCTGAATAACGACCGGAAGTATGTCACTGACTTCATCTGTCTGATTTAAACTTGGCATGCATTCAAAGCCGGCTGAAACGTCGATCCAGGAAGATCTTGCTGCATCTGCTCTGTAATAGGAAAAACCATATATCGGGTGGGACATGAAAACTACAAGTTCTGTTCCTGAAATTTCGCCGTTTTTTGTATAAGTGTTCATGTGAGCACAAGCTACAGATTTGATTCCTGGAGTTCCACGGCTTGTCGAACTGAGGGAAGTCCAGCTTTCGCCGCCGTTGCGTGACAGATAAACTGCGTCTTTTGTGGCTGTAACAAGAATGTTTTCG
The DNA here is from genome assembly GCA_045629255.1 of Treponema sp. Taxonomy (GTDB): domain Bacteria; phylum Spirochaetota; class Spirochaetia; order Treponematales; family Treponemataceae; genus Treponema_D. The sequence continues at coordinate 27,347 of JAZQQW010000049.1, read as the reverse complement.
TCAAGAGGGTCTGCACACAGATCTTTGAGAAGGTGTACCTGTGATGAAAGCTGTTTTTGTGATCCGTTATATGATTTAACTACGAGAGACGGCAATCCATTGTTGCATTCTATAAAATCTGTAAAGTCGTCTGTGCGGTAAATTCCTTTTCCGGTGAGAAGATAATAGTGTGTTTGTGTTTTTAGTATTCTTTCAACGCGGCTTTCCGTCCACAGCGGCAAGGCATTTCCATTGGAAAGCATGCGGTAAAGTCCTGTTTCCGTTCCAACAAGAAAAGGTTCGGTATCGTTTATAGAAGGTTCTTCAGCTTCTATTATAGGGGGAGTATCTTCTTTTGTTTTTCGTCTTGGTTTTGCACTAACTACTGTTAGTATTACTAATATATTTATAGCAATAAATGCCAGTTTAATCGGGTTTTTAAAGAATTTACACATATCTTCCTTTATCGGCTCAGAATATCGGCTTATGAAGTCCATCTCTAAAAAATGCAAGAAAATAGATATAAAAGTTTTTAAAAACAATTTTACCTTTCATGCATCTTTAAAAAATAGTACTTCCATTTTAAGTATGTTTAGAACTGCTGAAATACAGGAGTTCTAAGCATACTTTCTAAATCATTTTCTATATAAAATGTAACTTATTTTCACGAAACTGACTATTTCTTTTATTTTCATAAGCCATTATAAGAAAATGTACAGTTATTTGCGTATAAAATATGTTTTTTCTTATCATTGTCTTATAGCAGTTTCATGAAAGTAAGTTTTGCATGTCGTATAGTGGGTATTGTGAGGCACGGAAGAAAGGCCTTTAAGAACAAAGCTTACAAATGCTTAGTTTTGAAAAATATATGCACATAGGTGCTTTTTTGATGGAGGAATATATATGAAAATGATTACTGGAAAATTATTTACAGCTGGAATTATGTTTGCACTTCTTTCTTGTGGTGCAGTTTTTGCAGAGGATATTGCGGAAACTGCAAAAAATACTGAAACTGTTACGGCTCCGTCTGATTTTGTTGCTCCGACAAGTGCTGATTCAAATTGTGAAGCATGTCATTTAGGCCCTGCACATGCAGGTCCGGGCAAGGCAGAGCCACGCCGCCCGGAACCAAAGGGAGGCCCTGCACATGCGGGCCCAGGTAAGGCAGAGCCACGCCGCCCGGAACCAAAGGGAGGCCCTGCACATGCGGGCCCGGGCAAGGCAGAGCCACGCCGCCCGGAACCAAAGGGAGGCCCTGCACATGCGGGCCCAGGTAAGGCAGAGCCACGCCGCCCGGAACCAAAGGGAGGCCCTGCACATGCAGGTCCGGGCAAAGCAGAGCCACGCCGTCCGGAGCCAAAGAGTGGACCGTCACATTGTGGACCACGTCGATGTCCGCCGAATTGGGGAGGACATGATAATGGACCTCGCCCTGGTTCAAGAAGTACAAAAATCGGTGGTCCTTACATCGAATCTTCTGCTGCAAAATAAAGAAAAAAGCCAATTATGAAATATTGATTGTGTTGTGACAATCTCCTTAGTTTTATATTTTAAGCTGACTGTACAGAAAATGTACGGTCAGCTTTTTTTTGTATCTGATTGATTTAGTGCATAAAACTTTCGTTAATTTTTTTAAGCTTTGTCAGTGTTTTGAGAATAAGTCTTTTATTTTGAGTATTTTTCGATAAAAAAAGCTCTGCACAGGCTGTCCGAAAAGTTTCGGCGAAATCAGTCTGTACAGAGCTTTTTATTTGGGGATGATGTTTTATCCTCTCCAGTTGCTGCTGTTGTTTGTTTCGATGGAAAGCGGTGGAAGTCCTGACTGTTCGAGAATAGACATCTGGTTTCTGAGCGATGAATTAAGTTTGTTCTGCTGTTCCAGACGTTTTGCAAGCATTTTGCTCAAAAAGATACCATAATGAGGGTTTCTTCTTATGAGCATGAGGAACTCTGCTTTTGGAACTTTAATCAGGCGGCACATCTTGCCGGTTGCGACGACTGTTGCAGTTCTTCTGTCGTCAAGGAGAAATGCCATTTCACCGATGAACATGTCTGCCGGCGAAAGAATGGCAGTGAGTTTATTGTTCATGTAAACAGCGAAACGTCCTGATACTATGAAATACAAATCGTTGCTTGCTTCATGCTGATGGCAGACAACTTGTTTGTCTTTGTATTGCAGTGTATCAAGTTTCTGGATGAATCCAGGAATTGCATTTACTGCGTTTATGCTGTTGTTTATGCAGAAAGTGACACAGTTTCCTTTTTCATTGTATGCCATTTTCTTAACGAAGCTTTTGCTTAAATTTATGCCTCGGCCGTGAGTTTCTGTAACTTCAGCCTCTTTTTTTGCCATGAACGATCTCCAGTCAAAGCCGTTACCATCGTCCTGAATGCGGAATGCAGATGCTGAATGACGGATATCATAGAAAAGTCTGACTTTGCGGTCTCTGTATTTTTCGTCTTTGCGGCGTTCGTTTATCAAATCAATGACATCTTTTCCCTGCATGAGCCATTCTGTTTTTTCTTTGTAGGAAATTTCGAGGTTGCCGTGTTCAACAGCATTGTTTACAAACTCGGAAAGTGTGATTTTGAGGTTTGAACACATGTCTTTTGATATGCGGTCTGTATTGTACAGATAGCTTACAAGCATATTTGTGTAAAAATGCAGATCCATAGGATCGTTGTTACTTATAAAAGATCCTTTTTCTTCGCTGCCGATCATTTCCTTGAGACCGCGTGTGTACAAAAACTGGTCATTTGCAGCAAGTATGCGGAGTAGTCTGTGGAAATGGTCATGAAATTCAGATTCTGTGACAGTTGCAAGAATATTGACGTTTTTCTGGCTTTCGAGTTCACGGGCTGTTGTTCGGCTTTTGCATACAGCGATGACTCCTCCTGTATGAAGCCATGTATCTTCTGTTACGGCATTTAAAACCATCTGGCAGCCGATATTGTCATCTGTAAAATCCAGAACTTTGATTTCCGGAAGCTCGTAATTTATATAAGAGATTGCACTTTCGCCATCGTTAAAGAGGTCTGCTGAGAAGTCTGGCATACATCTTACGCTTTCTGTTATAGTCTGCTCAATTACAGGACTCTTTGTCACAGCTACTATTTTCTTCATACAATAACTCCATTCTCTAACAGTATAAAGGCTATTTAATATATTGTCAAAATGTTGTTTGCAAAAATCCAATATATTGCCGAAAATCTAAAAGTAATTCATGGACTGCCTGAAAAAATGTAAAAAAAGCATTTTTAAGTTCAGATTTTCAGGTGTCCTTAAATAAATGTCCTTGATTTGCTAAAACTGCTGGAAAGACACAGTTTTAATTTAAACATCTCTAAAACGCTGCTTTGAGGTGTCTGCGAGTTTTTATTATTGAAGATTACGAAGATAAAAACATCGCATATTTGTTTTTTATATTTCTATAAATGGAGGTCTCATGGAGACAAAAGAGCAGGCTGCACGCCTTCAGCAGATGTTTGATGAGAGTGAGCGCATTGTTTTTTTCGGTGGAGCTGGTGTTTCTACGGAAAGTGGAATACCGGATTTCAGAAGTGTAGACGGTCTCTATAATCAGGAATGGGACTATCCGCCGGAAGAAATTTTGAGTGCTGGTTTTTTTGCGGCAAATCCGACAGAGTTTTACCGCTTTTATCGTGCCAAGATTCTTATAGAAGGTATCAAGCCGAATATTGCACATAAAAAACTTGCTGAAATGGAAGCCTGCGGAAAACTAACGGCAGTTGTTACGCAGAATATTGATGGACTGCATCAGGCAGCCGGAAGCAAGACTGTCTATGAGCTTCATGGAAGTACTTTGAGAAATTTTTGTACAAAGTGCGGACGTCCATATGACATCTCTTATGTCATGAACATGAAAAACGCCAATATCAAAGGAATTCCTGTTTGTGAGGATAAGGAATGCAAGGGTATTCTCAAGCCGGATGTAGTTTTGTACGGAGAAAGTCTTGATGACGATGTTGTGACACATACTCTTGATGCTCTCAAGGACGCAGATATGCTTATTATTGGCGGTACGTCGCTTACTGTTTATCCGGCAGCAGGATTTGTAAATGCTTACAGGGGCGATAAGCTCGTGCTTATAAACCGTGATCCTACAGAAAGTGACGGCATTGCTGATTTAGTAATACACGACAGCATAGGCAAAGTTCTGGGCGCTCTCAAAATTTCCTGAAGTCTTGAATTAGAAACCTTCATTTGATATGCTCGTTTTATGAATTGTATTGAATTTGAAGATGTTTCTTTTACATATCCTATAGTTGAAGGAGATGTTGATGCTGACGGAAAGCAGATCATGCCATCTCCTGTTTTTGACCATTTCTCCGGCAGTATTCCTGCCGGTTTTACAAGCCTTATAGGACCGAACGGCTCCGGAAAATCTACTTTTCTGATGCTCGCATCCGGTCGTCTTGTTCCTCAGAACGGCCGCTGTCTTTTGTTTTCACAGGATGTTGCTGCTCTGGAATCAGAAAAAAAGAACCTTCTGGCATCTGTAATATATCAGAATATGGAATTTGAGACTAACGACAAGCTCAAAGATCTTTTGTGCTATATTTATTCTAATGGTGCTCTTAAAGGCAGTGCCAAAGGAATCAAATCTGATTCAAAAAATCTCCTCGATGAAGTAATAAGTCAGTTTGAACTGGAAAATCTTTTGGAACACGGACTCATGCAGCTGAGTAAAGGTGAGATTCAGAGAGTGCTTCTTGCGTTCAGTCTGCTTTATGGAAGTGCAAGCATTTTTATGGACGAACCGATGTTTGCTATGGAAGAGAAGCAGAAGCATGCATCTCTTGCATATCTGCGTGATTTTGCAAAAGCAACAGGAACTGCTATTTTTATTTCCATGCACGAACTTGATCTGACGAGAAAGTATGCAGAAAAAGTAATTCTTTTCTATCCGAATAGAAACATGGATTATGGAACTCCTGAAGAAGTAATGACAGACGAAGATTTGGAAAAAGCATACGGTGTACCAGTTTCGATGCTTAAAAATGGCGAAGATATGGTCCGGGAAGAACTGAACCAGACTTCCGAAGCTGTTTTGCAGATGGCAAGAACGACTGCTTCAAAAGACAGTTCCGATAAGTGAAAAAGTAAGGATTTTTCAGGTTTATAATCTGTCTGAAAATATCGTCGTGAAAAAAGCCCCTGTGTGAAGTTTATAGCTTGAAGTGCAATTAAGCTTCTGACAGGGGTTTTTGTATTTTTTTGAAAGTTATAAGAAACGTTTGTTTTAACTGAAAAGGTTTACAGTTTGAGGTCTCCGTCTTTCATTAAAAGATAAGATTTGTCATTTTCGTACAGAATTTCTACAGTCGGATTTCGTACAAGTCCGTCGAAGTGAATGAAACTTGGTGCATCTCCGTCGTAATTTTCGCCGACTGCAAAGTGGCATGTGCGGAATGCTTTTTCATCTTCGAGCATATTGCCAGTTATGCTTGCAGCAGGATTTAATCCGATTCCGAATTCTCCTATGTTTCGTGCATTTTTCTTATATAGTACTGCACGTTCTCCATCTTCTTTGCTTGAAGCTGCAAGAGCTTCGGCTCTGTCTTCTGCCGCAGTAATGCCTTTGAGAAGGCGGGCTGCTTCTGTACCGCCGGCAATATCCGTGATGTATCCGTCTTTGACGGTGACTGTAATCGGAGTTTCGAGCATGTCATCTCCGTCTGCAAATGTCATGCTTCCATCAAAGACGATTTTTCCGCTTGAAGTACCGACAACCGGGCTGATAAAGACTTCTCCTGCAGGTATGTTTCCGCCGCTTCCCGGTATAGAAAAGTCACCGTTGTCCGACAGTCCTTTTCTGCTTTCAATGCTGAAAGTTATGTCCGTTCCGCCTGTACTTGTTACATGGATAGATTTGGCACCTTCATATTTTTTACATATGGCGGCGCATCTGTCTGCCAGCTGCTTATAGTTTATGTTTACAGTGCGTGCAAACATATCGTCTGTAAGACCTGGAGTCCATACGGCACGTATGCATTTTTTGCCCGAAAGCAGATAATCGAATGTGTTGTGATATTCTTGTCCGTCTTCTGCAATGTATGGCTTTTCCATAGCGGCCTTGTCTTTGCCGAGTTTGATTGCAGATATGGAAAGAACAATATCAGGTTCTGATTTTAAAGCCCCGACGACAGATTCATCTGCGTAATCCATGGCTTCTTTTTTTGTCTGGTACATGAGAACTGGCTTTGCGTCCACTTCTAGAAATGCAGAAAATAAATCCTGGGCAATGATGTTTGTCTCTGGGTTTGCGATTATGAGCACGCGCTCATTTTTCTTTGTTTTGAGAACGTCCTGGACAACAGTCTGGGACGGAGTTTTTTCTTTTTTTGAAAATAAAGACATATCTTTATGTTAGTAAAAAAAATCTTTCTTTTCAATGTTTTTTTTCGTTATGCATCAGAAAGTCTTTTGTCGGGAACCGTCTTATGAAAAAAAATCATAAACAGAAACTGTCAGTTTGCTCAAATTGCAGTTTACGGAGATTTTCGGGGCTTTTACAGATGTGCTGCATGGCTTGCTTGTATTCTGTGTTTTCGTTACAATATTGGGACGATTTGATGGGCTTTTTTGCCCTTTGTTTTTACGAGGATAACATGCCAAAAATTGAAGTCAATGAAAAATTATTCTTTCAGCTTTTAGGAAACAAATACGATTACGATACTCTTGAAAAAAAGCTGACTTTCGGCAAAGCGGAGCTTGATGAAAAGCCAAATATGAGCGATCCAGAAGACAAGCGCGTTATAAAGATTGAGCTCAACGATACAAACCGCCCGGACCTCTGGTCTACAAACGGTGTTGCTCGCTGTCTGCGTGAGCATGAAGGCGCAAAACAGCATGATTATACATCTTTTTTGAGTACAAAAGAAAAAACTCTTGATACAGGCAGCAGACTTGTTACAGTTGATCCTGCCCTCAAAAATATTCGTCCTTATCTCGTTGCCTTTGTTATTACAGGCAAACCGATTGACGAGCCTATGTTCCTTGACATCATTCAGACACAGGAAAAGCTCTGCTGGAACTTTGGACGCAAGAGAAAAACTGTTTCCATGGGAATCTACAAAAATTCTGACATAAAATGGCCTGTTCATCAGACAGCGGCAGATCCTGACAAAGCTTCTTTTGTGGCTCTGCAGGATACAGAAAAACGCACTCTCCGTCAGATTGTAGAAACTCATCCGAAGGGAAAGGAATACGGCTGGATTCTCAAAGACTTTGACAGATATCCGCTTCTCACAGATGACAGAGGCGAAGTTCTGTCTATGGCTCCTATTATCAACAGTGATACACTTGGTCAGGTTGAAGTAGGAACAGAAGAAATTCTTGTAGAACTTACTGGTGATGATCTTGAAAATCTTATGCTCAGTGCAAACATTGTTGCATGTGATTTCTTTGATGCCGGATACAAAATTCTTCCTGTCAAAGTTCATTATGAATATGATACACCTTATGGACGGGATGTTGTTACTCCGTTCTATTATCAGCCTACAACAGATGCCCGTTTGAGCGCAATCAACAAGAAGCTCGGTTCTGACCTTTCAAAAGATGACGTACTTGATGACCTCATCCGCATGGGAAATAAAGTTTCTGTTGCAGAAAAGAACGGCGATACTGTATTTACAGTTTCTCCGGCTCCTTATCGCAATGACTTTTTGCACGAAGTAGATGTCATTGAAGATGTTATGATTGGTAAAGGTCTTGATTTCTTTAAGCCGGCATCTCCGTCAGATTTTACAATTGGCCGTCTTTTGCCAATTACAACATACAGCCGTAAGGCAAAGACAATAATGACAGGTCTCGGCTATCAGGAGATGATTTTCAACTATCTCGGAAGCAAGAAGACATACATCGACAGGATGAACATTGATGGCAGTGACGTTATTGAGATTGCAAATCCGATGAGCGAGAACTATCAGTTTATCCGTCCGTCAATCATTGCATCATTGCTTGAGTCTGAGAGTCAGAGTGCAAATGCAATTTATCCTCACAAGATTTATGAAATCGGAAAGATTGCATACATTGAGCCAAGCGAAAATACTGGTACAAAAACAATACAGAGCCTTGGTTTTGTAACAGCTTCAAATAATGCAAACTTTAACGAAGCTGCAAGTGAAGTTTCTACACTTTTGTATTATCTTGACCATGCATATCAGGTTCGTGAATCAAATGATCCTCGCTTTATTCCTGGACGCCAGGCAGAAGTTATGGTACAGGGAAAAGTTGCCGGTATCTTTGGTGAACTGCATCCTGCCGTTCTTGAAAACTGGCAGATTGGAGTTCCTTGTACAGCCGGTGAGTTTGATCTTGAGTTCCTGATGGCAACAGAACCGAAAGAGCACAATGTTGCTGGAGGAAAGCCTGCTGCAAAAGCTCCTGTAAAGCCAGAGCCAAAGAAGGAAGAAGGTCCAAAACTTGCAGAAAATCAGGTTGCACATTACAACAAGTATATAGATCTTCGCGTAGCCAAGATTATCAAGATTGACAGAAATCCTCAGGGTGAGAAGCTTTATATCGAGCATCTTGATGATGGAAGCGGAACTGAGAGAATCATACAGTCTGGCCTTGTTCCATACCTCAGAGAAGACGAACTTCTCGGTAAGAATATTATCCTTGTAGCAAACCTTGCACCGCGTAAGATGCGTGGTGTTGAAAGCCACGGAATGCTTTTGGCTGCAGACTATACAGAAGATGGTAAGGAAAAAGTAGAGGTTTTGACAGCTCCATGGGCAGCTCCTGGAACACCTGTCGTACCGGAAGGAACAGATCCTGCAACTGCAAGTGAAAAACCTGCAAAGATTGATTTCGATAAGCTTGAGAAGATTGTTCTTACTGTAAAAGACAATAACTTCCTGCTTGATGGCACAAAGCTTGTTGCTGACGGCAAGGCTATCACAACAGCAAAAGCAAAGGATTCTGCTGTAGAGTAAGTTTATTTTGAGCAGAATTTAAGAGTGTTACTGTAAAACATAGTTTTTGGCAACTGATAAAATTGCAAAGGGTACAACCTATTGGTTGTACCCTTTTTTGTATAAAATCACTGATATTATAACTTCCTACTGATAGTTTTTTTGAAAAAATTATAAAAAGTTTGATTTTAATAAAATATTTTTGTCTTTTATTGCATATCATCTGCAAATAGAAGAGTAGAGGCTATTGTTTTCAAGTCAAGATAGATATTTTCGAATGCAGTAATTACAAGCGGATCAAAATGGTTTCCGGAATGTTCATGTATCATTTTAAAAGCATCCTCGATGCTGTATGCTTTTTTGTACGATCTGCGGCTTGTAAGTGCATCAAAAACATCGGAAACTGCCATGATTCTGGCACACAATGGTATCTGAGTTTTGAGTTTGTGACTTGGGTATCCGGAACCGTTCCACCATTCATGGTGATAAAGTGCTATATCGTGAGCCATATTGCTGTAGAGCTTGTCATCACAGTCTTTGAGGGCTGTTTCAATAAACTGCGCTCCAAGAATTGTATGTGTCTGCATCAGGATGCGTTCGTTTTCTGAGAGAGTTCCTGTTTTATCCAGAATATCACTGCTTATATAGATTTTGCCGATATCGTGGAGAGGTGTAACTTGTCCGATTGTTTTTACAAAGTTTTCGTTAAGCTCTTCCGGATATGCATGAAGTCTCATGAGTTCCTGTGCAATCGCCGTTGTGTAGTGAGATGTTCTTGTCAAATGTCCTTCTGATGAAGTGTCATGGTGCTCTGCGAGTACAGAAAATCCCAGAACCATCTGGTCCCGCATATTGCGTATCTGTTCTGTTTTGCGGGAAACATTTTCTTCCAGAATATGCTTGTAATTATAAATCAGGGTAACGTCGATAAGGCTCAGAATGTAACCTGTAACTTTGCCATTTGGCAGCCTGACATGCCTTACGCGCGGCTGAAAAACTTTATCTCCGCGGAAAACCAGATTATCGCTTGTAAGAGAGTCATAGTCACTCTTGATGTCATTCTGGTCAGAATTGAGATATTCTTCATAAGGAATAGTCAGATAGTCCGGCAAAACAGCCATTGCCCGTTTTCCGAAAAAAGAATCTTTCATAAATGGCAGGACTTTACGGGCTGTCTGATTTATGCTTGTAATGCGGTATTCATCGTCAAGAATGATGATAGGCGTATCTGTAAAGTCGTAGTACTGATTTGTAGCCAGACTGTTCAAATTGTAAAGTCTCTTGGACAAAATAAGATAGACCGTAATCACGTTTGATATGAGGATGCCGGCCGGGACAAGTGGAAAAGTATCATTGCCGGTAAAAAGCTTGAAAGCTTTTTCTATGATGAAAAATACATCAGGCAGCATTACTGATATAAAAAGCAGAAGCATGTTTGCAGGTCTTATGGAATAATTTTTCTTGTAAGTCTTGAGATACAATATGGCCAATGACACTGCATAAATTATGGCAGACAGGACAAACATGTGGTAACCCCAGTTTGTTTCCGCGTGTAAATAGTATATGCCGTTTTTTATCTGTATGAAATAACTTTTGAAAAACCACGTACTCATAAAGGAGAACCATGACAGTGGATTTTTTATATCGAAAGGTATTCTGATATTGAAAGTGAGAATCTGGAGTACAAGGATAAATCCTATTGTGATATACGAAATGTGCAGAATTTTGGGAAGTCTGACCTTGAGGTACGAATGCAAAAGGAAAAATACTATCAGAAACAGGAAAGCACCGAGCAGTTTGATTTTTGTGGCATAGATGATGAATGATTCCAGTCCTGATGATTGAAAGATACCAAAATAACCTGCACATGTGATTATGGAAAAAGAAGAGAAAGTTATTGAAATTTCATAATCTTTTACGGCATTCTGCTGAGCTGCAATCACAAAACTGAAGACAGAAAGAAACAGTGCAAATGCCGTAATAGTATTTTCCAGAACAAATAAAGACATTTTTTATTCGTGCCGACGTTTTTTAATACAAAAAACTAACAATAGTTTTTGTATTAAAATATTGCGTCATTAAGGCTATTTAGTTAAATTATATACCCATTTCCTTTAGATTTCAATATTTCAAATCTTTAAAAAAAATGAAAAAAAGGCATGTTAAAAAGGTGCCGGGCATGAAAATTCCATACGCTGTCCTGTTGCCGGATGTGTAAAGGACAGGTAGCATGCATGAAGTAAAAGGCGTTCTCCCGGATTACATTTTCCATAGAGCGTGTCGCCTATAATCGGCGTACCAAATCCATGACTGTCTGCACTTGCAAGTCTGAGCTGGTGCGTTCGCCCTGTTAAAGGTGTAAACGTCACCCTCGTTACAGGCCTGACAGTTCCATCTGGGGCAGTGTAGTTTTGGACACCTTCTGTTTTCCATTGTGTGACAGCTTTTTTGCCATAAACAGTGTCCCATATTTGATGAGGTCTGTTGTCTATATCAAGACGAAAATACAGTTCATTCTGACCTTCTTCGGGGATATTTTTCTTTGCAAGGATTCCGTCCAGAAGTGCTGTGTATTTTTTTTGTACGGAACCTTCTTCGAACTGTCTGTTCAGAGCTCTGTGAGAATCTTTGTTAAATGCCAGAACAAGAAGTCCTGATGTTTCCATATCCAGACGGTGTACTGACGGCTGTTCCATGCAGTCCGGGAAAAGTGATTTGACCCTGTTTACAATGCAGTCCTGTTTGTCTTCACCGCGTCCTGGTACACTCAGCACGCCGCTCTGTTTGTTTACGACAATGATATCTTTGTCTCGGTATAAAATTTCGAGTCCGAGCATAGAAGGCAGGATTAAGCCGCATCTTTCATCGCATGGTGCAAATTTTTTGCCGCGCATAGAATTGTCAGGGGAATCTGGTGCCGAGTAAAAAATTTCTGCCATACTTATTGGTGTGAGTCCATATTTGATAGCATAGTTTAACAGTTTTGGAGCAGAACATTCTCCTGTCCCTGTTGGCGGCAGGGGAGGCTTTGTGTCAAATCTGCCTTTTTCTGCATGTTTTTTTCTGCATATATCTAAAAGAGAGACATTTACAAAGCCTTTGTAATGGTCTTTGCAGTAAAACCTGTACAGTTCGTGGACTTTTGAAAGAGACTCTGTGGTAAAAGTTTTTCTTTTTTGGATAAGATTTGCCCGTTCTTCTTTTGTCAATGTATGAGAAACTTTGTCCTTGTTGAGAATATCTGTAATTTGATGAATCTGTTTGTCATGGGGAAGCAGAGCCTTGTTTATCTGCTCTGATGATACAATGTCCTGAACAAATATAATTTTTTGACCTGTTTGACTGTCATAAAAAACTTCCGATTGATCGGAAGTAATATTTTCGCTGCTTAAAATCTGATTTTTGTTTTTTATATGACGGCTTGTTCCGGAACATGCAGCAAGTACAATTTCCTCTGTTTGAAACATGCTGCATGATTGTATGTCTGAGATACAATTTGTTTTGTTTTTGATTTTTTTTGCATTGCAGACCATGACACCAATCATGATGCCGGCATTTTTTCTTTCTGAGCTTTCTTCTCTGTTTCTTTCAAGAAACAGTGTTCCATCATCAAGCAATTTCATGAGTTTATTGCAGATTAACAAAGCTTTTTCTTCTTCAAACGGTACAAACATGGTTGCAAGTATAGCAGAAAAATGGAGGTTATCAAGGGTATCTGCAGAAACTGTCAGGCAGTCATTTAGTCAGGATTTTTAGAGATGCTGTGCGATTAAAGTATGGTAGAATTTATGCAGTTTTTGAGAGAAAAAAAGTAGCGAAATACAGAATTTCATGTTATCCTTTAATAAAGACAATGAAGAATCAAGACGTCATCGGATTTGAATCCCTATTGGATAATATAAATTCAATAATCCTTGTTGTTGAGCGCATGACAAGTAAAATTCTCTATGTAAACAGCGCACTTGCAGAACTTTTGGATTGTGCAAAAGAAGATTGCATAGGAAAAACTGTTGCAGAACTCCGGGATGCCAAAGACATGGAGATGCGTTCTGATTTTTTTGATTACCTTATGCGAAGCTCTTCTGCTCCGAAAGATGTATTTTGCCTTCGTCTGTACAAATGGTTTTCGATGCATAACGAAAATCTTGAATGGAGCGGCAAAAACGCGACTGCTTATTATGCTCAGGATATAACAGCCAGAAAACTTATCGGCGAAAAAGACAAAAAATGTAATTATGCATATACACAGGCTTCTAACCATGTTGATATGGTTATCTGGGAATATGATAAATCTGCACATACTGTAACGATTATTCAAAAGCAGGAAGGAAGCTTTGCATCTAAAATGCATATTCCTGAATATGTCGAAGATGTCCCTTATGCCCTTGTAGACAGAGTTGACGAACAGGATATTGATAAATTCGTTGATATGTATATCCAGGTAGACAACGGAGCAAAATTTGTTGAAAATGATATCATTTTCAAAGGTTCTGACAGCATATCTGCACGTTATGAGCATGTGACACTTTCTTCATACATAAATGCTCTTGGCGAAGAAAAAATAGTTGGTTTCTGTATAGATATTACAAACAAGAAAAGGGAAGAAGAGCGTTACAATCGTCTTAAACGTCAGATTGATGATGTTATGGAAAACTCATATGAGTCAGCTCTTCTTGATATAGGCAATAACTGCTGTTATGACCATCATGGAGTCAGTGTCTCTGTTGTTAAAAGACATGATTCATTTACGGCAGACGGTTTTCTGTATGCTGTCGGCATGGATATTTCTGATGTCAGAATCCAGCAGGAATTTTTCGAAAAATTCAGTGTAGAAGCATTCAGGCTGAACTATCTCAAGGAAGTTCAGCAGATGTCAATCGAATTTCCAACACAGGAAGGTGAATTCGGCATGAAATGGATACGTTTCAATGTCCAGCTTTCCTATAATCCGTTGTCTTGCGCTATTGAAGCTATTATTTATATGGTCGATGTTACAGAGGAAAAAAAGCGAGGCTTTATTGTCAAGGCTCTGGCATCAAACAGTTTCCATTACATTGCTTTCCTGTATCTGGATACGGACCGCGTTGAATTTTTTTCAAACAGTACGGATGTTTATTATCTCAAAGACAGTTCTGACATGAACATCTATACAAAGCTCAGGTCTATCCGTGTAGACAATTTTATCGAAGACGAAGAAGAAGCTGCCCGTTATATGAAAATGTCAGCCATCGATACTGTCAAAGAAGAGCTTCTCAAAGCAAATATTTATACATTTTCATTTTCCCAATGGGTAAATGGAGAATATGTACGTCTCCGTGTTTATTTTTCATGGATTGTCAAAGAGATGAATCTTGTCCTGATTATGACAATGGACGAGACTGAAACATATCTCAAAGAGCAGAAATATCTCAAAGAGCTCAAAAAGGCACTTATGGATGCAGAACTTGCATCTCATTCAAAGCAGGATTTCATTTCCAGAATCAGTCATGATATCCGTACTCCGCTTTCTGCGATTACGAGCATGACAAATTTTGCTTTCGAAGATATTGACGACAAACCGAAGCTTTTGAATGATCTTCAGAAGATAAATTCTTCTAATCACTTCTTGATGAGTTTGATAAACGACGTTCTTGATGTTTCAAAGATAGACAGCGGACGCATAGAGCTTGTACCGGAAGAATATCTTGTAGATGAGTTTGTCGCTGATGTAGAAAACGTTTTTTCTTCTCTTTGTGAAGAAAAAGGTGTTAAATTTGAAATAGAATGCGAAGAAAGTGACTATGCAATTATAGTTGATAAAGTCCGCTTCAATCAGATAGTTCTGAATATCGTTTCCAACTCATACAAGTACACGAAGTCTGGCGGCTCTATAAAAATGACAGTCAAACAGGAACTGCTTGATAATGATAAGATCCGCATGGATTTGACGATAGCAGATACTGGTATTGGAATGGGCAAAGATTTCCAGGAAACTATGTTCGTCCCGTTTACACAGGATTTGGGAAATCCGGAACGGCAGCAGCTTAGAACTGGTACAGGACTTGGTTTGTACATCGTCAAAAAGCTCATAGTTTTGATGGGCGGCGACATCGACGTTACAAGTGAAATCGGAAAGGGTACAACAATGCACTTTGATATAGTTGTGCCTTATATCAAGAAAGAAAATGCCAAGCAGAAAATTACAGACGTCAAGGAAAGAAAGAAGCTTTCCGGTCGGGTTCTGCTTGCTGAAGATAACGAAATTAACAGGGAAATTGCTCTTCGAACTGTCGGCGGTATGGGGCTTGATATTGACTTTGCCGAAAACGGAGCAATCGCCGTCAAACGCTTTGAGGAATCTGAACCGGACAAGTATATTGCCATTCTCATGGATATACAGATGCCTATTCTTTCTGGTTATGAAGCGGCAGAAGCAATTCGTTCCCTGGATAGACCGGATGCAAAGACTATACCGATTTTTGCACTTACGGCAAACGCATTCAGTGAAGCTGTTCAGCAGGCATATGAGTCCGGCATGAACGGACATATTGCAAAACCGATAGATACGGAAGTATTATATCGTTGTCTCGTTGAAGTTTGCGAAAAAAAGGATAGTTGTTAATAAATTAGGCAACCTTAAAAAAAAAATAATATTTGGAGATAGCCCGAAAATTACGATGTTTAAAACAAGGGATATCTGTCTGTTTTAAACTTGTAAGACATCTTTTCGGAAGTTTTGCAAAGATGTCTTTTAACGAGAGAAAGATTTTGCTTGTATATATGGAGTAAAAAAATGAGTGATGAAAGTACTGATATTTTAAGTGAAAATGGCATAGATTTGCCGGATATTGCAGAACTTGAAGAAGTTGAAAAGATGGAAACAGAAAAACAGAACGCTGAAGTTCCGGCAGAATCGTCTGAAAGTTCTCCTTATACTGATTTTTCAGCAATTTCCATTGCAGATGAAACAGAGGCAGTCGATGAAAGTCTTTTCACTGGCAAAAAAGAAGAAAAGACAGAAACTGAAGCTCTGGCATCTCAGTTTCAGGAACAGTTTACTCCAAAACAGGTTGGTTCTATTGCAAAATATACAGAACCTGTCGGAGGAAATTCTGGACTTGAAGTAATTATCGAGATGTTTAAAAGTGACCCGAATCTCGAAGCTATTCCTGTCGAAGAAGACGATAAAGTTGTCGGCTTTATCGACAGAAAAAAGATAGTATCAGTAAACGAAAGCGTATGGAAGCGTATCACTGCCAGCAACGTAATTGAATACGTTCAGAGAGTTGATATGAACCTCTATGCAAATGACTATATTGAAAAAGTTTTGAAAAAAGTTTCTATGATGAACAGAAAATATGGAATAAACTATTTTCCTGTATTCAATGGACAGAGCTTTTATGGTATAGCATCGCTTGATGATTTTCTTGATCGTACGGCAGAAATCCGTACACAGGATCTGGCAAAGGCAAGCGTTATCCAGCAGAGCTTTTTCCCGCATTATGATCTTGTTTCCGAACTGCCATACAGTTTCCATTACTGGAACAAGATGGCAAACGAACTTGGCGGTGATCTGATTCAAGTTTACAAATTTTCAGAAAAGAAAAGTCTCATATGCTGTTTTGATGTTTCTGGAAAAAATGTTGCCGCTTCGCTTCTTACTATTGCAGTCGGAGCTTTCTTCGGTTCTATCATGTCGGCAAAGGTGGCAGAGAAAAACCCTGTCCGCCTGATTGCTATGCTCGATGATTTCCTTGCATCTGTTGTTCCTTCTGGAAATTTCATCACAGGTATGCTTTGTTATGTTGATGAAGATGCCAAGAAGATATGTCTTTTTAACTGCGGACACACAACTACATACCTTATCAAGAAATCTGCTTCTGAAGTAGCTTCTGTACCAGATATGTTTATTTCCATAGATCCAAAACTTCCGCCGCTCGGTATGGGAGTTGTCAAAAAGCAGCTTTTGGATTCTCTTGAAGAACCTGATGCTGCAAAAAGACCTTATGTCGCATACAATCTTCGCCATGGCCTACATCTGAACATGTATTCTGACGGACTTACAGATATGATGACAGAGTCTGGAAATAGATTTGAGGACGAACGTGCTAAGGATTTCTTCAAAAAGCTGTACGATATGAACGATGATGAGGTTGAGGAAGCCATGGGAAAAGTTGTAGAATCTTGGATTGGACAGGCTATGTTGCCTGATGATGTAACAATTCTTGATATACGATTTTAACGGAAAATGGAAACAGCACTTTATCTCATACCTGTGACGCTTGGGGAAACCGAGAATTCCAAGGTTTTCCCTCCGTACAATCATGATGTTATTGTTTCAATAAAGCACTTTATTGTTGAAAATCTGCGTTCTGCAAGGCGTTTTTTAAAGAGTATCGATAAAAACATAGATATCGATGCTTTGACTTTTCTTGAGCTGAACGAGCATACTGATGTAAAGACGATTACTCATTATCTGGATCCTCTGGAAAAAAAAGGCGAAAGCATCGGTGTCATTTCTGAAGCAGGCTGTCCTGCTGTTGCTGATCCTGGTGCTGCTGTAGTAGAGATTGCACAGAAAAAAAATCTGCGGGTCATTCCGCTTGTCGGTCCGTCATCAATTTTGATGGCCGTAATGGGGTCCGGATTCAGCGGTCAGAGTTTTGCATTCAACGGGTATCTGCCTGTAAAAGACGGAGAACGTGCATCGAAACTCCGCAAGCTTGAAAGCCGGGCATGGTCAGAAGACCAGACACAACTTTTTATTGAAGCACCGTACCGCAATATAAAAATGTTCGATACGATTTTGAATATCTGCAAAAAAGAAACAAGGTTATGTGTTGCCGCAGGAATTACAACGGAACAGGAATACATTCACACTCATACGGTTGCTGAGTGGAAAAAGCTTCCAAAGCCGGAGATAAATAAAGTACCTGCAATTTTTTTGATTTATAGGAGTCTCTAAAAATATTGTTTTTAGAAATGTCAGTATCATGAGCGATGTTAAACAGGCACAAACAGAATGCATCATTTTGATGGGAATTAAACACTGTGGAAAATCAACGCAGGCAAGATATATTGCACAAGTTATGTCTCTGCCTGTTTATGATACTGATGATACGATAACTGAGCTTTCCGGATTGACTCCGCGTGAAATATATGCAGACCAGGGAGAAGATGCGTTCAAGGAAATTGAAAAAAAAGCGTGTCTTTATATTGCCGAGCAGGTTTCCAATTCAAAAAAATCTGCAGTTATTGCAACTGGAGGCGGCATCTGTAACAACAAAGATGCAGTTGATGTTCTGAAAAACTTGGGACGTCTTGTTTATATGCGCGTGCCGGAAAAGAATGTTTGTGACCGCATTGTTAATGAAACAAAAATCTTGCCGGACGGTACTATTTCAAATCTTCCTGCATATATTGCGAATAAAAATCCAGTTTCTATGGATGAAGTCCGGACAATATTTCATGATTTTTATGCAGCCAGAGAAAGAATTTACTCTGCTATAGCAGATGTCAAAATTGATATAGAAAATATCCCGAAATCAGAAAATGCAAAGCGCATTCTTTATTCATTGGGATATCGTGTTTAGTAAGATTTTCAGGAATAAAAAAAGGCACCTCTTAAAATTAAACATTGTTGTTCGATTTTAAGAGGTGCCTTTTTTATATTTTTTTACAAAAAACTAGTTTTCAGCAAAAAATCAGCTGCAGCCACAGTCGCATCCATCGCCGCAACCGCCGGAACAGCAGTCTTCGCCGTCCTCACTTCCGCAGCCACCACAGCAACCGCCGCAACCGCCTCCGACTCTGCCGGACTGAAGCTCGTTTTCTGTAGCGTCGCGTACATCGACAATTTCTACATCGAAGTGCAGATTTTGTCCTGCAAGCTCGTGGTTTGCATCGACAGTTATAGTATCAGGTGTGACTTTTTTGACAACGACGATGGCCGGTCCCTGAGCTGTCATAGCCTGAAAAGCCATGCCGGGAACAATTTCTTCGTCAGTTTCAAAATCAGAGCGTGGAACTTCGTTAACAAGAGTTTCGTTGTATTCACCGTAACCGTCTTTTGGAGGCAAATCTATGTGGAACTTGTCACCTGGATTTTTGCCATTGAGTGCATCTTCCAGTTTTTCAAGCAGATAATTTCTTCCATGGAGATATTCAAGAGGTGCAGAACCTACACTTGAATCGATAGTCTGACCGTCGTCACCTTTGAGAGTGTAGTGTATAGAAACGATTTTATCTTTTTCGATTGTCATATTAAACTATTCTTCCTGTACTACTTCGTTGATTTCCGGGCATGTTTCTTTGAGATAGCGTTCAATACCCATTTTAAGTGTCATTACTGCCATTGGACAAGAGCCACATGCACCAGTTAAGCGAAGGTGCACTTTGTTTTCTTCGTCAATGGAAATAAACTCCATATCTCCGCCGTCAGCATTCAGCTGAGGACGAAATGCGTCCAATGTTTCTTTTACTTTTTTAATCAATTCTTCATCTGCCATGAAATTTTACCTCGTTGTATTCACTGTAATATATTTTGATTTTTTTAGCAACAGAATGGCGTTACTATTTTTAGTAAAAAACACAGAGAGCGTAAAATTGAAATTCAGCCTGTAAATCTTCTTTCAGAACTGAATGCCTGAGACCTCAAAAGTTTTAGTTAAAAATGGTATCGATAACGTCTGAAATACTCTGATTGTAGTAAAGCGCACCATATATAACAGATGCAGAAAGAATTTTTCTGCCGTATTCACGAGTTTCTGTAATTGGCAGTGTTTCCAGAAATAAATCACGCGGCATTTGTTCTGTAAGTTTTTGCTTTTTTGACATAGCTTCCCATGTTGTCTGAGTTTGGGACAGCCAGTTTCTGACACGTGTGATTCCTGCATTGTATGCAAAAGCTGCCAGAATATTTGAATCTGACAGACGGCGAATCATTTCACTTAGATAATAAGAACCAAACTGGATGTTTGTTCTGGCATCACGAAGGTCGAACTGAGTACGTTTCAGTTTTTTTGCGACATCACCGGCTGTGAGGTTCATCAGCTGTGTGAGTCCGACAGCTCCTGCAGAACTTACGATTGACGGGTCAAAGAAACTTTCGCTTCTCATGAGTGCGTACATCATGTATTCTTCTACACCGTAAGCATTTGCAAATTCGCTCGTGTCATTGAGGAAAGCCTGCGGATACGAAAGTTTATAAAGCTGGATGTCGATTTCATCTGGTGTAAGTTCGCAGTTGTTCAACTTGCGGGAGGCCATTCTTATAGACTGAGTGTAATATGAATCCTGCGTTTTGCCACAGCTGAAAAGAAACTGAGCCAGTTTTTTGACAGTTTCTGTGCTGAGTTCGTCACGGTATGTCAGGTAATCATTGTAAATTTTCTCGGCAAATCCGAAATCGGCGTAACCGAGCAGAAGTTCTTCTGCATATTTATTTTTTGTAAAGTCTTCATCTTTTTTGAGGACTGTGATATTTCTGAAAAATTCTTCGTTTGAAAGATTCAGCTGTTTTGCAGCAAGGGCTTTGTAGTAAATGCTTGTTCCACCGTCCAAAGCTATGTGCAGATATGTGTCGATTCTTTCTTTAGAAGGAATGTATTTCGGCATGTAGATGTTTTCCTGCAAAAGACGGGCTGCTGTATAGCAGAATTTTGCAGCTGATTCTTTGCTTGCGACTCCGGGTAAAAAAGAAGCCATGTGCAGATAGATTTCATAGTTTTTGTCAGTAAGCAGTTTGTAAGAAAGAGAATCGAAGAAATCATCAAAATAATACGGGTCATGCCATTTTGTACTGTATTTTTCTATGGCTTTGACAGCTGCAACCGGCGAAAGTTCCAGCTGTGCTTTTAAATAATACCAGAGGGCATTGTCATAAAGTTCTGCCGTCGTGGCATGCTGCATTGCTTTTTCGTAGCACTCGAATGCTTTTTCTGATTTGTCAGAACTTCTGTCGTAAATTCGTCCTGCATAAAAATAGAAATAAAATACATATTCTTTGCTGATGGCTTTTGCTATATTCATCAGGTATTGTGCATTTTCGTTGTAGTTTGCAGAGCCGTACAAAAAGATTTTACCGAAATCGCTGGCTATCTGAGGCGTAATTGTTATCTGACAGTCCAGAAACTTCCTTGCAATTTCAATGGCATTTGCATAGTTTTTTGTATAGCACAGAGCACGCAGTTTAATGACATCTGGAATTTCTTCTTCCAGTTCAGAAAAAAGGTTGTACTGAGCACGCTCAAAAGGGCGTTCTGTGCACCATATATAATACTCTTTTTTGAGGCGTGAATCATTTTTGGCACGCATCGAAGAAAGCCTGAAATATGCGATTTCGTTTGCACAGTTTATTAAATCTAAACCGTCTGTTTCTTCGATGATTTTTGCGTATTCGCGGTTTTCAAACAGTTCCCGGCAGAGTGGCAGAAGAGATTCTTCATCATTGTATTCGTGATAAATCTTTGCGAGGGTGTCTGTTTTGTCTTCGATGGAATCGAAACTTTCTGCCAGTGCAATTTTTGCTTTACGGGCAATCAGAGGATTTTCGGCTTTTGCTGCTGTACGAAGCTGGCGTCGGGCTGTAGTTGTATCTCCCTGCTGCATGGAACGCAGACCCATATAGTAAAATGTTCCTGTTCCATACTTCTGATGCAGAGAATCTAACTGCTTTGTACAGCTTGAGGTAACTGCAAGTGTACAAAGCAGAATTGTAGAAATTAACAGTTTTGCGTGTCTGAATATCATCTGAGTCTGATTTAATAAAGCCTCTGAAAGATAAATTTCAGAGGCTTGTTAATCTTATTCTGCCGGAATAAGCAAAACAGAACCAGTCTTGATGTAGTTCGGGTTCGGTAAATGGTTGTATTCTGCAAGATATGTGTATTTCCATGGATTCTTGTAGAATGCATTTGCTATATCCCAAAGTGTATCGCCCCACTGGATTGTATATTTTGTGTCAGGGAGATTCTTTGCATTTTTGACAGGTGTTTCAGGAACAACTTTTGACGGCACTGTTGCGATGACGATTTCGTCCTCTTTTGCAGGAACTGGTTTCGGCTTTGGAGAAAGGTCAATTTTTGCAACAGGTTCTTCTTTTTTGCCTGTTTTTGTCTGAGTGCTGTTATCGGCAATAAGTCCTGCAGTACTGTCTGTGCCAGGCGTTTCGGCAGCAGGCTGTACAGTGTCTTGTTTGTTGTCTTTGTTTGACTCTGCAATCTTTGCGTCTTTTTCCTTGATTGCTTCTGTGTTGTTTGCCATGGCAATTTCTGTGTCTTTGTGCAGCGGATTGTACTTTGACGGTATGACAAACAGGAAGAACAGACAGAGAATACAGATTACTGCACATGTAATGCAGATAAACATAGGAACTTTTGTTTTTTTGCCATTATCTTCAAATGCGTTTGAAGACTTGCCTTCGAGAGTTTCTTTATCGTACAGATCTCCAAACATGTTCGATGATGAAAATGGCATCGTTGATGAAGATGTACTTGTTGTGCTTTCAAATTCCGGAAGTTCAAAGTCGACGTTTGCTTCTTCTTTAACGGCATCATCCAAATCGCCGATGTCCGGGAGAACAAAATCTTCTGAACTTGAAGAAGATGAACTGAAGTCCGGCAGATCGAAATCGTCGTTTGAAGAGAACGAACTTGTAAATCCTGTGTCCAGGGCAGGTATGATAGGCTCTGACATAGATGAGAGATTGTCGAAGTTCGGCAAAGAAAAGTCATCTGTTGAAGAAGAGCTGCTTATAGGCTCGTCTGGTTCATCAAAGATTGTAGCCGGTTCGAATGTCTCTTCTGCATCTCCTGAAGCAGCTGCATCATCGGACGGAGGAATCGGTTCTGCTGGAAGTTCATCAAATGAATCTGTGCTTGTTTCTGTATCAAAAGTATCATTCTGATCTATAGCAGATGTATCAAATTCGTTTGCGACAGAAAGGTCTGCATCGTCTGCCGGTGCGCCAAAGAATACAGTGTCGTCTGTTTTTTCCGGTGCGTCGAAGCCCATATCCTGAGATATTTCTTCTGTGACAGGTTCGTCTGATTTCTGCTCTTCAGACATTTCCGGCATAACAAAGTCAGAACCAGTGTCAGCGACAGGGGATGATGGAATATCGGCAAATCCAGAAGAAACTTCTTCTCCGCCAAGCGAATCAACAAATTCTGCATCGCTTGGTATTGCATTTTCTGCAGGAATTTCTTCCAGAGTTTCTTTTGCTTCTTCGTCAGAAGCTTTCTGAGTTTCTGTATCTCCGTAAGGATTGTCATCTTTGCCAGAAATAGAATGCAGGACGTCTTCGAATGAAGGATCTTTTTCCGGAAGAATCGGTTTCATTGGCTCGTCATTCTGTTCATCTGGAGGATTGAAGATTGCATCGAAAGGTTTTTCGAAAGCTTCTTGCGGCTGTGCGTTTTCGGCAGCGACATCTTCGAAAGATGTATCATCGAGATTGTCTTTGAAATCAGGAAGTTCATCGAGGGCAGCAAGTGAAGCAGCTGTATCAGCTGTTATTTCTTCTGGTTCTGAAGCTTCCGGCTCAGAAATATTCTGTTCGACAGTATTGTTCTGTTCTGGTTCCTGAGCAAACGATTCCTGCGCAGGAAGGTTGTCAGGCATATCAAAGTTGTCGTCGAGGTTGTCCTTGAAATCAGGAAGTTCGTCGAGGGCAGCAAGAGAATCGGCAGGATCTGCGGCAATCTCTTCCGGTTCAGAAACGACAGGCTCGGCGAAGTCCGGCTGAACGCTGTCAGCAGAAGGCTCTTCGTCAAGGTTGTCCTTGAAATCAGGAAGTTCGTCGAGGGCAGCAAGAGAATCGGCAGAATCTGCGGCAATCTCTTCCGGTTCAGAAACGACAGGTTCGACGAAGTCGGCCTGTGTATCAGATTCTGGTTCTGCATTGTCTGTGATGACAGGAGCTTCGAAATTGTCGTTGCTGTCAAAGTCGTCAAGATTATCCTTGAAGTCCGGCAGAGCGTCGAGAGCAGCCAGAGGATCTGGCAAAGTTCCTTCCTGCTCAGTTTCCAGAGACTGAATTGTCTCATCGATATCTTCAGGAATTTCGTCGAGGTTATCCTTGAAGTCCGGCAGAGCATCTAGGGCAGCCAGAGGATCTTCAAGTGTATTTTCTACAGGTTCTGCCTGTGTTTTTTCATTCATATTATCAGTGCTGTCGTCTGCAGAGTTTTCCTGCATGGCAGCAGGACTGTCAAAATCAAAAGGTGTATCGCTTGCGTCTTGATTTACGATGCTGAAATTTGCAGGTTCATCGCGTTCTGCTTCAGAACGGGAAATAAGATTAATCTGCTTTTCTGATTCTTTTCCTGTTTCCGGATCATGAATTTTTGCGCAGAGTTTGTTGTTTTCATCAAGTTCAATATCCAGATTCAAACTCGGCTCACCGTTTGTGTGAGGGTTAAGATTTGCTATTTCGAGAGTGTCAACGTATTGTGCATCGCTCATAGATTCTGTATTTGAGCGGTATACGTCGACATGAACAGTTGTCTGATTGTCTTTGACTGTAGTAAGCTCGATAGTTTTTTTTGCTGGCTTTCCGTCTTCAAAGATAGGGTAGAACGAACCGTCTGCAAGTTTAATTCCTATTGTATCCATAAAAACCCTCGGATTTTAGTATTGTAGTAAATTATAACGTAAAAATGATATATTTTCTACGATAAGTTTCAGAAAAACTACATAAGTCCTTTTTGTTTATCGGTGATTCGCATTTGAAATTTTATTCCTTGGTTTGTGAAAATCATGTTAAGAATGAATTTTTATGCAATTCCAGTGCATTTTTTCTGGAAAATTATGAATTTCCCTGCATTGTGCAGTTTTGCATAGAATCATAAAAATTATACGACGTCTGAAATACGCATACAAAAAAATCTGACAGCATTTAACTGGTGGCTTTCTAATTATCACTGCATACGGCCGCCCTTTGTATCGCATCGTATATACCGCAGGCTTCCTGAACGGAAACATCGCTGAACATATCGACTATCAGGTTTCTTGTTGACTCCCAGTACGAAAATTTAAGAGTCAGGTCTTCTACTGGAATCTGCACATCTTTTGAATACACAAGATATGCATTTGAGAGCTTTCTGTTCAGATTTGTGATTTTTGTCTGAAAGCTTGAAAGGTCATTATAGTGAGGCATATTTTCGCACATGTATTCTATAAACGAAGAAGCTTCTTCTATATGACTGCTTTTACTGTTTATGCAGATGCGGTTCATAGGCATAGGAAGTGTTACAAGTCCGGATGAAACCGGCACACCTGTTGCAATGTAATTCAGATTTTTGTTCATATCATCAAGCATCTTGATGGAATGCAGGGTTGTAAACATGAAAGCTGTCTTGCCGTCGGCAAAGTCCCGGAAGTCATTCTGATTCAGCTGGTTGCTGTTTATGTTTTCCATAGAAGGATTTTCGCCATACCATCCGTTTGTTATGGCTTTTGAAGCAAGGGCAAACGAATTTTTCATGTAGCTGCTGATATGCAGTATATCATTGTTAAGCTTGGCGACAATGTCCGGCGCATTCTGGCTTGCGTATATATTATAAAGACCGTTTGCCAGAGCCGGAACAGTAAAAGCCTGAGCACGGTTCCAGCTTATTGGAGTGAGGCCGCCGGATTTGATTTTATCACAGCATACGATAAAATCGTTGAGGTTTGTTGGAGTATTGAGTTTGAACTTCTTGAGAGTATCCAGGTTTACAAGCATGACATAGGCAGTCATGGAAGTCGGCATGCAGTAACCTATATCACCGATAGATGCCTGTGTTTTTGCCGCAGTTGTTAGCTTATCGAAAATCTGCAGATTTTTCATGTCATAAAAAAATCCTGCATTATAAAAAGGTTTTATATAGTTTGAGTTTATCAAAAAAATATCCGGACCGTTTCTGGTGAAAAAAAGATTTTCAAGAGTTTCATCATAACTGAGGGCAGGATTCTTTGTATCGATATTGATATGTATGTTTGGATGCTTCTGATTGAATTCATCAGCAAGAGTTCTGTAATTCTGGAAAGAAGAAGTGTATTCAGACGTATCTACGAGGAAATAAAGTTCGCAGACATTATCTTGCTTTGAACACGATGACAGCAGAAAAGATGCAAAAAAGAATAAAAATACGTAAACAATACTGTTTTTGTGCAAAAGCATGGCAATATTATATCATAATTTTAAAAATAACGAAAGAAAATTGTATTTATATAAAGTATTAGCAATTTCTAAAAATATATTTTTGGAAATGTGTTGAATGCATACTTGTGTAAATGGAAAGTAAAATGTAAATTACAGTCGTAAATGGGTAAATTAAAATCAATTATCAAAAATGAGTTTCAAGGCTGGCATATCTGGGAAATTTCCTGGATGGTTTTCAGTGCAGCTGTGATTTGTGTCGTTTCATCTTTTTATAAAGACAGCTGGCTTGGTATTGCTGGTGCCGTATGTGGAATCGCTGCCAGCGTTCTGACAGGCAAAGGTAAACTGTCAGCGTATGTAATCGGCGGAATCGGACGCGTATTTTATGCATTTGTTGCATGGAAAGCTCTGTATTACGGTGAAGTAATGCTTAATCTTTTGTATTTTGTTCCAATGGAATTTTACGGGATTTATGTCTGGAATAAAAACATGAACAGAAATACGCACGAAGTAAATAAACGAAGTATGAATTTCAGACAGTCTGTAATACTTGTTCTGGTAATTGCTGTAGCAACTTTTGGTTACGGTTTGTTTTTGAAACATTTAGGCGGTGCACTTCCTTTTGTCGATTCTTTTACAAATGCAGTTTCCGTCATTGCCATGCTCGTTACAATTAAGCGATTCTGGCAGCAATGGATTTTGTGGTGCGTCGTAAATGCAGTTTCAATCGTCATGTGGTTGATTTCTTTTGCAAGTGGAACAGGAAGCATGGCAATTCTTTTGATGTGGTGCATTTACCTTGCTAATTCAGTTATTATGCTCATCAAGTGGAAAAAAGAACTTGCCGGAAATAAATAACTATTCCTAGTACATTGATTTCATAGCCTGCAAACGCCAATGAAAACATTCGGCTTTAGCTGATGTTCTATCACTATGCCAGTATTGCCAGCGTAGCTTCAAGGCAACAACCCGGTGAAGTATACGGATCCAGATGGAAAGATAATTAAAGACTGTAATAAGAGTCTTGTTAAACAAAAATGGCGAAGGAAACTTGAATCAGACAAATGACAACGGGACGATGCAATAATTTATTACGCTTAGATTTTTTCAAGATTAATGAGGTTGAAAATGAACAATAAAACAAAAGTGGCTGTTATTCTTTTAGGTCAAAATTCAAGTTTCTGCTGAATTGAAAAGTTTGGCAGAAACCATTGGATTGCATCATCAACAAAGTGAAACAAAAATGCAGAAATGCTGTAAAAGAAATGCCTGAACATTCCTGTTATACTTCTGGCTTTGT
>JAZQQW010000048.1:0-3068 GCA_045629255.1 Treponema sp. | reverse complement strand
CGTTGAATACTCGCATCCTCCGCATAGCTGAATGACAGCAGATTGCTGTATGCGTCGGAGAAAATGATATGCGGCTGTTCTTCCTGCATCACGCTGCGGTCGATTCCTTCACTCAAATCCAGTATCATTTGATACTGTTCTTCTGATTTTCTAACCAGACGGATATTCGCCGTGCCGCCAATTTTTCCGCAGATGGTGTATATCCATTCCATGAGATTGTCATAGGATACTTGCAGCGTTGCAGTCTGCGCCCAACAATCGCCAGATACAGAACCGAGCGAAAGTCCGGGTATCTTACGTTCTGCCGCATCTATGGCGTTTTGTGTTACAGCCGTTCTGACAATATCTGAGTATGTTGTCTGCGATGTAAATGAGAGCGTCGGGTAGATGATGCGCCGTTCCAGCAGACACATGAGAAACCGTCCGCGAACTGTGATATAGTCGCCGTTCTCGATATCTGTGTCGATCTGCACGGATTCGATAATGCCAAAGTGCTGACTGTCATCGTCACGTCCGACAATTCTGCCTGTACGTAAAATTTCAATATTTCTCGGACTGGCAGCGATATACACCTCAAATTGTCCACACTGGTAATACTCGATATCCCAGATCAGCGATGAAAAGCTGTCGCATATCGCTTCAAGCGTGATCGTCAGGCTGTCATTTTCGGCAGTCATTTTGTAGATTTCGATTTGCATCTCACACCCCCAGTTACAATATAATTAGTCGGGTAAGTCCCTTACATCCAGCAAGGGTTTACACGTACTTGTTACTTAAGCTATAATGAAAGCAGTAATTGGACTGTCGAACACCCCCATGGGACAAAGCGCCTCTTTATTTGACTGTCATCCATGCTTTCATTATAGCGTTCGTTTAGAGCAGGTTGAGCCGCTTATATAAGTGCGTTCGAGTCATAAAATTAGTTGGATCGGTAATGAGTAAAGTGTGATTTATCCGATTACAATATATTTTAGGAGAGATGATTTATGAACGCAGTAGGAATTGATGTGTCTAAAGGTAAGAGTACAGTAGCAGTACTGCAGCCTTTCGGTGTTGTTGTGGCTTCACCCTATGATGTGCTGCACACCGGCAGCGATTTGAAAGAGCTTGTTGTATTTATTAAGAAACTGCGTGGTGAAACTCGTGTTGTTATGGAAGCAACCGGAACATACTATGAACCCCTTGCTCGTTATCTGCAAGAAAACGGTATTTTTGTATCTGTAGTCAATCCGATACTTATCAATGACTTTGGAGGAAATACACTGCGAAAAGCCAAGACAGACAGAAAAGATGCGGTTAAGATTGCTGCTTATACGCTTAATTACTGGTCGGATTTGAGGGAGTACAAACCTGAAACAGATCTGAGAAAAACACTGAAAATGCTGAACAGACAATATCATTTTGCCTGCAAAACACAGACAAGTTTAACGAATAACCTGATTGCAATGATAGATATGACTTTTCCCGGTATCAATAAGGTGTTCACTTCGTCAGCAAGAGATATAGACGGTCATTTGAAGTGGGTGGATTTTGTTATGAAATTTCCTCATAAGGATATCATTGCTAAAATGACACCAAGTGTATTTAAAAAGAAATACCACAGCTGGTGTAAAGAAAACGGATATCAATTCCGAAATTCAAAAGCAGAAGAGATTCACAAATTTTCCCGTGAGTGTGTCAGTGCAGTTGCAATTGATGATTCTATTTTGCTGATAATAGAGCAAGCGTGCACGCTGTTGAATTCTGCTTTGAAAAACTCTCATGCACTTCGCTCGGAGATGAAACGAATTGCTGCCATGCTTCCTGAATACGAGACTGTAATGAACCTATATGACGTTGGTGATATTGTAGGTCCGCAGCTTATCGCTGAAATTGGAGATACAAGACGTTTTCATAGCCGTAAGGCAATAAAAGCTTATTTCGGATATGATTCAGAACCAAACGATTCCGGTCAGCGTATTTCAAAGTCTAATCACATAACAAAGAAAGGCTCATCTGCGTTGCGTCGGACTTTATTTAATATTATGACAACTATAATCCAAACACAGCCTACGGATAATCCTGTATATCAATTTCTCGACAAGAAGCGATCCGAAGGAAAGCATTATTACTGTTACATGACTGCTGCTGCCAACAAGTTTCTGCGGATTTATTACGCCAAGGTCAACGAGGCTCTGAACACACAGCCATCAGGCTGACATCTATTCATAGATTCTTCAGCCGGAGGCAAAACGCAGGCACGGCACAGCCGCTTGACCTTGACAGGTTATCATAAAAATGCTAAAATGGCTACTGCGACGGTGACTGATTTCATCTATTCATGAGTTCCTCACCGTCGGCACGACACATGGAGCATTTTTATGATGTTCTGTCAAGGTTGCCGGTCGGATACCACTGCATTTCTTTTTTCAGACCGCTTCGACGGTCTATTTGTCGTACCTGCTTTTTCTTCTGTGAAAATTTGATGAAAGTTTCACTTAGCTTCTTGACTTTTATTAGCAGGCCAAAAAAGGAAATTATATTCCCTAAAACAGAAAATGTACCTTTATAAAAGAAATGTACTTAAAAAAGCAGAATGTATTGGTTCTATTTGTTTATGGTTAAAATAACATAGATATTTACAATTGAAATCAGTTTAAAATTGCCTATTTATCGAAGATTTTTCTTATTTCTTGTCTTTTCTGTTATTTTTAAATTACTTCACGCTATGGATTTTTAAAGCATTATACCCCTTAAAAAGGAAACAATATACCCCTGCAATGATAATTTGAAAGGGGTACTTAATAAAGTAATAAGTTCAATAAGTTCAAAAATTATACCATAGGAGGCTTTTTTGGTCATTGTCCGTTTTTACTGGTCATGGCAACCGCATGAAAAGATTAAGAAAATCATCATCAAATGAGCAACGAAAGCGTTTTGCTTTCATACTATTGCTCCACCAATTAAACATTGCCAAAAGACGAAGTTAAAAATCAAATTTATCAAGGATGACGACGAGGGAATACTGCCGTATTTCAAGGAGGAAGACGCAGAGAAATTGGATTTTTAACAAGTATTGACGGCAGGGT
>JAZQQW010000047.1:0-1635 GCA_045629255.1 Treponema sp. | reverse complement strand
GATTTTTGCAGCTATGTTTTCAGACAGGTTGTTCGTGTCTTCCATAGTGGCGACGATTTCCTTGACGGCAGCGTTCTGATCCTGTGAAGTAGCTGCAGTTTCCTTTGAAGCAACGACAAGGTTCTGTGTTTCAACAAATAGCTTCTGACCCATTTCTTTTTCTTTGTTCTGGAATTTCTGTATAAACTTTGTATTGTATACAGAAAGGAAGAAGCCTATACCGACAAGGCCTGCCATAATCCCAACCATTGTGAAAATGAAAGAACCTGCGAAGTCCGACATCGGACCTTCTGCAACAATATAAAGAGGTGAGTCACCAATTTGGTGTGAACCGTAGTATTTTGTACCGGATTTGATTTTTGTAAATGAGACTTCTGAGAATGCCTGCTTTGCAGATATTCCGATTTTCGAAGTTTCAAAGAAATCTGCTTTCAGAATTTTAGCAGCGTCTTCATTTGTCAGGAATCGGCCGTCTTTGTAAACTATGTAAACTTTACCAGATTTGGAAATTGAATATTCTTTGACGATTGTATTTAAGCTGTCTATGTATATATCAGCTGCGGCAACTCCGATAACTTTGTTTGCATGGTCTTTTGCAGTAATTGAAGCACTCATTGTTACTTTGCCGAGTCCGGAGTTTACGTATGGTTCACAATAGTAGATTTTATCAGTGTCTGCTACAGCTCCGCTGAACCATTCTTTCTGAGTCCAGTCAACATTTCCGGAAATTGTAGAGCCAAGTCCATTTGAAATTGAGAAAAACAGACCGTCAGAAGAGTATTGTGGAACAGGAGCATAATGATAAGATGCAGCTACGCTTTCGTAATTTTCAAAAATAAGCATGGCAGAATCCATGTATGCTTTTGTGTTTTCCTGACGTGGATAACTTGATAATACTTTTGTATTTTCGATATCAGGAAGGATTTTTTCATAGACTTTTGCAGATATATCTGTGACACTTGAAAGAACAGTTGTACATACATGCGTATTTATCAAAAGTACGAGTAAGATACCAAAGACAAGGCATGCTAAAAAGGAAAGACCTACCATTGGTATAAAGCTGACATAAAATAGAATTCTAGTCTTTCTATCAACCTTTTGGCTCATTTTATCACCTCTCTATAAAAAAATTGATGTTCGTAATGTAGTGTCTTTTTCAGCACATTTTTGAACTGAAAAAAAATATTAGACCATTTCTATATTATTATAGTATTGAGTAGAATTTGCTAAAAAGCAAGAAATTTCTTAAAGTGTCCTCAAAAAAACATCAGTTTTATGTCTGTTGCAGAAAACAGATGCTTTTAAACTCTGTAAATAAACTGTTAAATTACTGTACAATCTGTATGTCTGTTCAAAATAAAAAAAACTGGCATTTTAGGAAAAATGCCAGTCTGAGTTCAGCGTATAAATTTTATTAACATGTAAGATTTCAATACATTGCAAGATAACATCTGTGTTGTTTCGTACAGACTTTCTGAGTCAATGTTTATTTACTTTCTCCATCATCATTTATCGAAGAGTCAAGTTTCTCTGCGATTTGTCTGAGGTTTTCTGCAGCAGAAGAAATACTTTCCGTTGCAGAACTGAAGTTTTCAACACCGACAGAAATCTGTTTGAGCGTGACAAGAATCTGTT
>JAZQQW010000046.1:0-6657 GCA_045629255.1 Treponema sp. | reverse complement strand
AGCCGTCATCGCCTGCAATATCTACTTTGAGGGAGCCGTTTGCAAAAAGTCCTGCTCTTTCTCCTGCTGCTCTGCCGCCGCCTGTACCTATAGACAGCCTGAGGCTTTCGCCAGACTCTACGTCTCCGCTTCCGCCGCCGGAAGCCCCGCCTGCACAGGAAGTCATTGCAAGAAGTGCAGCGACTCCCAGTATAAACAACATTGCTCTTTTCATAAATCTCTCCGTATATAGCAAATTAATTTCTTACACTTTAACTGCTTCTGATTCATCAAAAAAATGGCTCAAAAGCAGATTTTCCGCACTTATTATATTATAGGTAACTTTTCTCAGGAAGTCGACTACCCGAATGGGTAGTTTTTTGCAAAAACGTCAAAAAAAACTGCAAATTTTTCGGTTTGTCAGCAAAACAAAATTCAGTTGTCAGCAAAATAAAATTCAGTGATCAGCAAAACAAAATTCAGTGATCAGCAAAACAAAATTCAGTGATCAGCAAAACAAAATTCAGTGATCAGCAAAACAAAATTCAGTTGTCAGAGAAAAATGCATGTCAGAAAACTGGATTTTTGGGTTTTACGAATAAGACTCAGGAGGTGACCGCAAATGAATTCGCAAACTACACGGGACTTTGTCCGGGAAAGCATTCGAGCGGGCTTTCAGATTTCAATACCGGAATCACAAAACAGGGAAACAGGCATCTGCGGCATCTGCTGGGTGAATCGGCAAAATCCATAAAGCGTGGGACGGACGACGGCAAAGGAAGCCACCACTTCTGTAGCAAAGACTTTTTTGTCGGATTTGAAAACTGTGTTAGACAAATTAAATAGACGGAATATCCACATCTAATATAACAATTTCACTTACACAAGTATCATTGTACTTTGTTCCCTTATACACATCTAAAACTTCTATTTCGATTGTTTTTACTTCCTTAAATCTTTCATTATTCAATAAATCAGCTTCATATGCAAAATTAAAATCATTGATTACTTTGAAAGGTCTGTCTTTCAATTCTACAGTTCCACAATTCTTTCCGTTTATCCATAGTTTTAATGTTTCTATTCTATTATTTTCATAATAAGTTTTTTCATTTTTCTAAAACCATTCAGGAAATATATATGTGTAACTGTTTCATAATTAAAAGCTGAAAATTTAGAAGGATTTCCATAAAGGTTAATTATAATTTTTTGATTTTTTCCAAAGTCAGAAACACCTTCTACCCAAGGTGTAGAATAGTTTCCATCAATCAAGTTTTTGGCACTATAAATAGTAGTACCTTCCTTAAGTTCTGAGGTTGCCTTGACATTACGCATAACACCATATTCATAAGGATTTTGAATATAATTTGCAATGTAATATCCATTTATATCATATTCAATCTTTAATACAGGATTTTGTGTTAAATCAAAATTATTAAATTAAATGTCTGGATTGGAGTTTTTTCCTCGTTCTGAATTTTTAATCCAGAAATATTTAATATTTTTCCTTCTTGAATCAATAATTCAGTTTTATCCAATATGTAAGCATTGTCGCATAAATAAAGCCCTGATATCGTGCTGTTTTTTGAAAGCTTTCAAATACATGCAACATCAGGGCTTTTATTTGTCCAAAACTCTTAAATCTATCTACTCATGAAACATAGCATTCTGAGGTAACTCTGTAAATTGATGTTTTACTATATTTGAAAAAACAAATTTATAACAAAACTGATACATTTATCAGTGCACCGAAATTAAAGAAAGATAAGTATCCCTTCACTGGCAAAAACTTCTTAAAAAAAATAAAAACACAGATTATTTCCAGCAATATCCCGTAACAGTCATACTAAACAGCCCAAATTTCGATTTTTTACAAAAGGGATGTAAAATTCATTTTTTCATGTGAGTTTACGTAGCAACCTCGTCAGAAGCCGAAGACTGCGAAAGTCCTAAACAACTTTCAAGAAGTCTGATTGTTTTTATGCTATTATTAGTGCAAAAACAACTATGAATTTTATAACCCAAATTTCAGGCTAAATAAAAAAGCATCTCTGGAAAGATTCACAGAGATGCATGCAATTTCTACCATAATAAGTTGAAATTTATTTAGCGAAATCCAAAATATCAGCTTTTCAGCTTAAACAATGTTTTGCAATTGTCATCGACAAGCTTTGAAAGCTTGTCTGAAGTTATGCCGAGCTTTGATGAAATAAAGTCATATGTATACTTTATGAAAAGCGGATTATTTTCCTGTCCACGCATGGGAACAGGTGCAAGATATGGAGAATCTGTCTCCAGCAAAATCCTGTCTTTCGGAACATATTCCAAAAGTGCCAGCATGTCATCCATCTTTGTTTTCTTTGTATATGTCACGGCTCCACCAAATGCCAGATACCATCCCATATCAAGAAAAGCTTTTGCCTCTTCTTTTCCGTATGAATAGCAGTGAACAATTCCGCGATTGTATCTTATACTCCGGAGAACTTCCATTGTATCATTGTATCCCTCACGGCTGTGAATTATAAACGGCAGGTCAAATTCACGGGCAAGTTCCAGCTGCATTCCAAACAGCTCTTTTTCACCGTAATACATCTCATCGTCGTAAGAAGAACTATCATGGTTATCAACTCCGTCCGGATTCCAGTGGTGATCGATTCCTCCTTCACCAATTGCACAAAGATGGCTGGCAAACACACTGTCACTGCCACGAAACTCTTCTATTGTATCACGAAGTGTTTCCACACAAGCATATCTGTCTGTAATGCTGTCAGGATCAGGCCAGATTCCTGCACTCAGATAAAGTGACTTCTTAAGTTTGCTCTGCATGTTTACATCATCAAGCATGTTCATGCAATCCTCGAGAGTCTGTGCTCTGTAAATCAAATCATCACATCTTGTACCGATATCAAGGCCAAAATAAATCTTATTCCCAGCCATCTGTTCAAGAAGTTCTTTTCCGTATTCCTGTGAATTATTTTCCACAAGATGATGAAAATGAAAATGCGTATCAGAATACATATCTTATACCTCAGCTTTTTTGCAGCCGGAAGGCATGTGCACACAAATATCCTGCATGCACATCTCAAAAGAGCTCCTAAAAACACATTTCTCAGGATTGCTCTAAAAACGCCATACCTAGAACTGAAAATTAAAACAATTCTAAATAAGTCATACATCTCATTTACTTTTTTGAGACACTCCATAACAAAAAAAGCTTCCGATACTATCGGAAGCTTTTCATTTTCCTGCCAAGAACCGGAATCGAACCGGCACGGCTGTTTCCAGCCGAGGGATTTTAAGTCCCTTGTGTCTACCAATTCCACCATCCTGGCGACATGTTCAACATCATATAATATTTACTATCTTTGTGCAACCTATCTGACCTGACTGTAAAGCTCAGTTTGCTCACTACGCCAGATTGGACGCTCACTTTTTGGGTCTTCCCATTCAATGATTTTACGGATAGTAAAATGTCTGAAATCATGTATATTAGGAAAATTTAAAATACCGAATCTGCCTTGACCGATATAGGTGATTCTCTCATTTTTTTCAAGTTTTTCGGATTCTGCCAGTATAGCAATGGCACAATCAAAATGTATAGGATTACCTGTAGTTTTACTCAAAACAGCACTTCCCATATCGCCAATGGGCAGCCCGCATCTTTCGCAAACACAATGTTTTCTATCTTTATATAACCTGATTGCCTCTTCATCTGCAGAAATCTGCTCTTGAGGTAAAATATATGAAGACCGAAAAACCGGCTTTTTCTGTTTTGCTTCGTTTCTACTGCCACGACCTCTGGAATAACCATCACGACCGGAACGAGAATCATTTGATCTTCTCGACTCTGATTCTTCACGGTTGCGATTTCCATAATAGGATGACCTGGAACCCGATGAGTTCCTTGGTTTCCTAGATCTTCTATCTCTATTCATGATTTTAGTATAACCATTACGAAAGATAATTTCTAGTAGAAGGCGAAACTCTAAAAACATAGCTTTTAGAGTT
This sequence comes from Treponema sp., assembly GCA_045629255.1. Classification (GTDB taxonomy): domain Bacteria; phylum Spirochaetota; class Spirochaetia; order Treponematales; family Treponemataceae; genus Treponema_D. Next base: position 2,673 of record JAZQQW010000046.1, on the reverse strand, counting down.
TCGCATGTAAAACTACAGGCTTCTTCTAAAGCAAAAACTTGCTTTAGAAGTTCCTACATTAGTTTGTTGACGCTACGCTCAGAAAAAGATGGATGTTCCGCAATCCTTTTACTGACGACAGATGCAATACGGTCAATCGCACTATCAAGGTAGCCGTCATCCATTACTTTTTGCTTGAGCTCCTCAACGCGCAAAGCGATGGCAGCCTTCGCTAAACTTCGGGAGATCCGGGCGTCTCCTTTCTTTTTTGTAATCGGCATTTATATTACTCCGAAAAAGCGTTAACTAAATGACGTACAGGTTCAAGTCCCGGGACATCCAAAGCTAGAACATCAAACCGAATGTACATGTAATTATATTGTCGATGATTTTGAAGATAATATTTAGCTGTTTTGATTACGTTTTGCTGCTTTCTAAAACCAAGTACATGTGCCAAAGTTTCAATATCACCATGCGGCAAAGTCTTTACTTCGACAAAAACAAGCGTATCTTTAGCCTCATCTATGGCAATAATATCAATTTCTCCGCCACGTATACAGTAATTTCTATCTATAATTTCATATCCTTTGTCTGTCAAAAATTTGACAGCTCGATTTTCTCCATCCAAGCCTTTCTCATGTGTAGACGGATATGTTTTAGAATAAAATCTCTGCTGATTGCAATGTCTGTCATTTTTAGAATAAGATTTTTGATTTATCGCCTTGCTGAACGATACAGAAGTCTGATTTTTTTCAGACGATGTATGCTTACTGTAAGATGTGTGTTTTTGCGGACATGCAGATTCATTCAATTTTTTTGAATCACAGAAATCAGAGCCAGAAGAAACAGATTCATCAGAAAACAAATCCAGCTGCCCTGATAATTCTTGATCTGAGTTTCTCTTAGAGGTCGTCAAAGTTATCTATGAATTCTCCAATAGAAACTTCTTCGTCATTGCCGTCTGATTCAAGTTTTCGGGTTATCATTCCACCAACAATCCTTGTTTTTGGAGAAGCTGAAGCCAAAGAAGCATCTTTTTGTTCAAAAGAATTTGCATCTACATTTGTATACGATTCTTTTTTCTCAACGGCCAAAGTTTCGCCAGGTTCATCCGTAACAATTTTACCGCTTGTCAGTAAATAAGGAATATTCCAGCGTTTAAGGGATGTGATGTGGTATTTTTTTGCGGGACTTCTGCTTGCAAGAAACATATTTTTACCATCGTCAAAATAAACAGGCTGTGTAAACATAACACCTTCAACTATTTTATCGCATTCGATTCTATTATTTAAATTGCCCACAATCAGATTTCTCCCAAAAATAACAGGAGGAATAGGTCTCTGTCACAGAACAGTCTCGGCTCATGCCGGAACCGAACTAATTCTCCAAAATGGCATTCCTTAAGAAAGTCTCCAAAACTTTTGTTCACAGAGGCTGATTCTAAAATATGACATTCAAAATAAGCAAAATCTGCATTTTTTGAATTCATCTACATCAAAAGGTCAATGCCAAAGGTAATGTACAGAACCGCATTTCCTTATCCTGCTTTATTATGTTTCTATTATACCACAAGTTTTTGATTTGTCGAGATTGGTTTTCCAGCTTTCAAATCAAATGAAAAAAAATCAAACGATAAAACAAAATAATTCAAAATATTTCTTTTATAAGCAAAAAAAATGATGGACAAAAAAATCCACAGGCGAAAATTTTATTTCAACCTGTGGATTTTACAAGATTTTGGAAACCTGATAGAAATTAACTTTCCAACAAGCTCCCTATATCAGAAAAATTACTTCTTTGCAGAAGCTGCGTTTTCAGCCTTAATCTCAGCCTTGAGAGCTTCCTCTCTCTTTGCTGCTGCTGCTGCTGCTGCTGCGTTACCAGCCTTAACAGCTTCAACAACCTTGCTACCAAGAAGTTCCTTAATCTTAGCATCCTTACCAACCTTGTCACGGATGTAGTAAAGCTTAGCACGGCGAACTTTACCTGGGCGGAGAACCTCAACACGAACAACGCGTGGGCTGTGTACAGGGAATACACGCTCAACTCCAACACCATAGCTAGTCTTGCGAACTGTAAATGTCTTACGGATTCCTGAGTTCTTAATGCAGAGAACCAATCCTTCAAACATCTGGATACGCTTTGTTTTTCCCTCGATAATCTCGAAGTGAACCTTTACTGTGTCACCAACTTTGAAGTTGAGAGAGTGATCATCTTTCTGCTGCTCTTCAATTGTCTTAATCAAATCCATGATTGCATTCCTTCTTTATTTGATCCAAATCACTTTGAATCAGGCTTTCTCAGCCAATTTTTCTTCCTACGGAGTTTTTCAGGTAATTTCTTGATTGAAAACTGCTCCGTAATCTCCTCAATCATTTTTTCAGCTTCTGAAGTAAGCTGTCCTGTGATTCTTGCTTTACTGATTAAATCAGGTCTATTTGCAAGAGTTTTTTCAAGACGCTTTTTCAGCCGCCACTTTCGGATAAGTTCATGGTTGCCACCTGTCAAAACTTCAGGCACTTCCAAGCCCTTGTATACGTTCGGGTGCGTATACTGGGGATACTCCAAAAGTCCGTCAGAATAACTTTCTTCATCCAAGCTTTCAGGAGTTATGACATCCTCCACCAAACGATAAACCGAATCTATTATAACTGTAGCGGCAAGTTCACCGCTCGACATGACATAATCTCCAAT
>JAZQQW010000045.1:0-2415 GCA_045629255.1 Treponema sp. | reverse complement strand
GAAGGGCGATGATCCGAATCATCTGCCTGTCATTGATCCTGATGCAGCTCCTATCGTTCGCAATATCTTTGAAATGCGGGCAAGCGGTATCAGTCCGCACCACATCGCTGACAAACTCAATGAGGACGGCGTACCGATTCCATCGGACTACTATTACGCAAAGCTCGGCAAGCCTAATCCTCGTAGAACAAGACATATGTGGAGCCCCGAAACTGTCAGGCAGATACTTCACAACTACACCTACCTCGGTCATCTTGTTCAGCTCCGCACAAGAACGGTCAGCTACAAAAATCACAAGGTTATCAAGAACGATGAGGACGATATGATCGTTGTAAAAAATACGCATGAGCCTATTGTTTCTCAGGAGCTTTGGGATAGGGTGCGTGAAATGGAACAGTCGGTGTCGCAGGGAAAGCGCAACAGCAGCGGATATGTTGCAAATCTCAGCGGTTTGATTTATTGTCAGGACTGCGGAAACAAAGTCCGCCTTGCGTGGAACAACACTACGAACGGAAGTAAGAAAAAGCCGAGAAAGTACCTTCGCCACAATTACAACTGCACCTCTTACATGAAGTTCGGAAAGCGTTATTGTCCCAGTCATTATATCAAAATGCAGGATATGGATGCTATTGTACTGGAGGATATTCGCAGTCTCGCACAGCTTGTTGTAGAGGACGAGAAAAAGGCAAAGGCAGAATTCCTCGCTCGTAAAGCAAAACACCACGAGGAGCAGTATTCCGTGGACACCAAGAAGCTGACAGAGGGGCGATACCGCTTGCAGGAGCTTGACACGCTGATCCAGAACATCTATGAAGACAAAGTCCTCGGCAAGGTTTCTGAGGACGTAGCGATGAAGCTGATAGCAAAGTACGAGACCGAGCAGAAAGAGCTGTCGGCAGAAGTTGCTGACCTTGAAGAAAAGTTCTCTACGATCAGGCAGGACGAAGAAGATGTGGCTCTATTCATGGAGCGTCTGAGAAAGTATACTGATGTACAGGAGCTTACCCGTGAGATGTGTCTGGAGCTTATCGAGTATATCACCCTTGATGCTTATGTTGAGGGGCAGCCCCGTGAGATCTACATTTACTACAAGCTGCTTGATGAGCCTCTGAAAGACAAAAGAAGCCTGTTTTAAGGCGTATTTACGATATTTATAAACCATACGAAAGTGTGTTACTATTTGGCAAGAGGACTACACAAGACATTTACGCTCACGTTATCGCAGAAGCCGACAGTCGAGCCGCTGACTGTATCGGTGACATTATTCTCAGTTCACACCTCAAACGCCACAACGCCGAACAGCTCAAAAAGTCCGTATAATAAAAAAAGAGGACTGCATAAGCCCTCCACTCTCAGTCCGCTTTGAAATCTTTCAAGGCGGCTTTTCTTTTCATTTCTTTTCATAATTTTCAATTCAATAGTGCCCTAATAGTGTCCTAAACTCAATTTTTTCAAAAAAATAACCACTCTCAATTGCTTGAAAGTGGCTATATTTGGTGGTTGCGGCGGCTGGATTTGAACCAACGACCTTCGGGTTATGAGCTACCCATTTTATGTATCACCAAGAGTTACCGAGTGACATATTGAACGTAAACCAGGCATTTTTTATGTCTCGTTGACAGAGCCTCGCAGATTATTTTTTCTTCGGGTTGCTACTTGCGTTGCTGCTTTTTTATACATTTTTGACTCCCTTGCGGAGTCTTTTTTATTTTGTCATGTTTATCTTCCAGAGTCCACGCTTATCAGAACCTATACGTTCAATCAATCCGTCAGATTTCAGTTCCTTGGTATAACGATAAACTGTCTAAGGACTACATTTGAGCTTTTCAGCAATTTCCTTGCAGGACACGCTATTGTCCTCAGCAATCATTTGAAAAACTGCTTGTTTTTTCTTGGACATTTCTGATTTTTCTTGGACATTTACATGGACATTTTCTTGGATATTTTTCATTTTTCTGAAAAATTCTACTCTGAAACTGTCTCCGATTTCAGTAAATTTCGGTGGCTGTATATTATATTCTTCACATCCGTCGAACATTCTCTGAACTCCGGTACCCCAACCTTCAATAATATGCATACGGCTGAATATTCCAGCAATTCCAGTATTACGAATTTTAGAACTTCCACTCATCATCATTTCAAGAGTAAGTCCGCCGAACAGCATTCCTGGAGAAGTGATTTCCACTCTGTCATCAAATATACAAACCTGTACACAAGCATTGTCCATATAATTTCTATGAGTTACAGCATTAACAAGAGCTTCACGAATGGCATTAAAGCATCATCAGCTGATTATTCCACTGTGTTTCCTTCTGCATAATTGCTGTTAACCTGTTCGTCATCAAAAGCTTTCAGTAGTTTCTTCGTTGACAACAGTCTCAGTAATTTCGGGTTCTGTTGTTTCCTCGATATCGA
>JAZQQW010000044.1:0-8259 GCA_045629255.1 Treponema sp. | reverse complement strand
AACAGAAGACAGCAAATTGAATTTAGTTTTAGCATCTCTCATATTAATAGATTCCGAACTAAATTCGGGATGCCAGATTGTTTTTATAGCTTTATCCGAACAAGAATGACTATGAATCTTAAAACTCGACTTTCAACCTATCATTTATTTTAAGTTTGTACCCCAAATTTCAATTTTTACAGCTTCCTTTAATTTTAAATTGTACAAAATCTGACAAATATACTAAAATAATAAGGAAATAGTGATGTATTGACCCTATTTTTCCGATATTGAAAGTAATACTTTTCTGCTGGCAGGTTTTAAGGTTATGGATAACACAGAAGACACAGAGTTCAACTCGCAAATCATAAACGCCATAGATGAAAAAATCACATGGTTCAATTCAACTGCTTTACCAAAAGTACAGGAAATTTATAGAAACCATCTTATTTTAATCAGAAATATTTTTTCCAGCCTACAGAGACGTTCTCTTATCACAGCAGATCCTTACAAACATGATAAGAAAATAACAGATATCGTTTGTCCTGAAGAAACACCTTTTGCAGAGAATGAACGCAATCAGAAGCTCGGCATCCGTCTTAGTGATTATGAAAGCATGGTCGATTATATCTGTACTTATATAAAATTCTCTGTTGACCAGCTGCCAACCGGAAAAATCAAAAAACTGATAGAATTTAACAATTCTTTCTCATGGAACAGCCTCACTCCAAACTCTGCAAAGTTTAATTCAAAGGCACTTGGCTCAGCTCTCAATGAATTCAAGATAACAACACAGGGCATATCAACAACAATGATTTTTGAGGGAATTGCAAAGACTGCAAATGACCTCAATGAAGCTAACGGTATCCTCAAACAGCTTGGTTCTTTCCAGAAAGAGCGCTATAAGGGCGAAATCAGAAAGACTATCATTACAAAGCTCGACGCAAACGCAAAGTCTTCTCACGACGCTTTGACAAATGCAATTAAAAATATGATGCCTACAGCTATGCCTCATCGTTCTTTTGCAGCAGACATCGTCGATGAACTTGTAAACGAAGAAACTTCTTCAAACAAAGCAGAACTTAGAAAAAAGCTTGTTGCAAAGCTCAAGATACAGGAAGCAACTCAGGAGAAAAAGGAAAAAGGTCCTAATCTTCATGAGATAATCATGTCATCTGTCAAATCTTTCGGCGGTATGGCAGAACAGTACAATGTTATCTATGGAAAGCTTACAGCAAACCATGATTTACTGCAGGCTTCAAATAACACTTTCAAACAGAAGTTACTGCGCACTTTCCGTCATCTTTTCGGACTTGCAGAACCTCCTGTTGTATATGAAGTCACAATTATGCAGCACAGAACTGAGCAGAAAACAAGAGAACTCATAAACTACAACAGTTTTATGGAAGCTCTTGCAAAGAGAATAAAGTTTTACTCATCCCTTTCTGCAACAAACAGTCCTAATTACATGAACTTGAATTCACAGAAAGATGATTTCATTTTCAACTTTGTAAACAAACAGATTACAGATAATGGCAGACTCCAGACACTTCTAGCAGCTCTTGACGACTATTTCAAGCAGAATGCCGGCAACGCAGCACGTTCAAAAGTCAAAGGACTTTCCATGGAGCTGACAACACTCAAAAATCTGATAGTAAATGCAAATGCTGCAAAAGCAGAATATGCTTCTTATATAGAAGAAGCAGAACAAATGAAAAAGCTTGGAATTAACGAATGATAAAAAAGCACAATAAAATACACACACTTATAGCCTGTGGACTACTCGCTGTAAGCTGTCCTATATTTGCACAGGGATTTGGAATTGATATCAACAGTGAATCATCAATTCCTGATAAATCAATCCAGCGCAATGTTGTAATGCTGACAATGGGTCACAAATACGATTTAAACCCTCAGACAGCAAGTTACACTTCTGAAGCACAGCTGCTTTCTGGATTATACGAGGGACTTTTTACTTACAATCCAAGAAATCTGGAACCACAAAATGCACTCTGTTCTTCATACAAGATTTCCCGCAACAAAAAACGCTGGACTTTCACGATTTTGAAAAATGCAAAGTTCAGTAACGGAGAATCAATCACAGCAAATACATTCAGAGAATCATGGCTCTCACTGCTTTCAACTCCATCAGCACCTTATGCTTCCCTGCTTGACTGTATCGAAGGTGCACATGATTTCCGCATAGGAAAATGCAGCAAAGACGATGTCGGCATCAGAGTCAGAGACGATTCAACACTCATCGTTTACCTTGTAGACCCGACAGAGCATCTTCCCAAAATTCTGTGCCACCATGCATTCTATGCTGTCAGCCAGAAAAAAGAAGCTTACAGCGGACCTTTTACACTCAAATCATACAAAGACGGTGTTCTCGAACTTGTCAAAAACGAAAAATACAGAGATGCATCTTCAATCCTGATACCTGGCATAACAATCATCCAGAGCGACGATCTTGACGAAAATGCATACCTTTACAACACAGGCAAAGTTGACTGGATTGCAGAAGGTAATGTAAACGCCCAGAGAATCATTAACCGCGATGCCCTTCGTGTTGCAGCTGAGTTCGGCACATATTTTCTGTTTTTCAAGATGCAGAACAAGCCGTGGAACAACAGAGAAATCAGAGAAGCGCTCCTGGAAGCAATACCTTATGAAGAGCTCAGAGCTGATATAACAGCACCTGCAACAACTTTAGTTTATCCTCTGTCTGATTATCCGGTTGTTGCCGGCATCGACGATTACGATCCGCAGGAAGCCATTGAAATGATGAAAAAGGCACGTAAAAATGCCGGTATTTCAGAAAAAGAGAAGCTCAAAATTACATTTGCAGTCACAGAAAGCGATTTTATGAAAAATTTCGCAGAAGTCCTCAAAAAAGCATGGGCTCCGCTCGGCGTTGAACTTGTTACACAGTCAAAACCGGCAGAAGATTACAACGGTGCCATTCCTTACTGGAATGCTGATTTGTTCTCTTATTCATGGATTGGTGATTTTGCAGATCCCCTGGCATTTTTGGAACTTTTCAAAAGCAATTCTTCACTCAATGTATCAGGTTACAGTAACAGTGCATTTGACACTTTTATACACAATGCATCAATCGCAGAAACTACAGAAGAACACAACAAGCTTCTCTCAAAAGCAGAAGATCTCCTTCTTGGAGACAGCATGATAATCCCGATTTATCATCCTATAAGCCTTCACATCATCGATACAGATGCTATCGGAGGCTGGACAACAAATGCAATGGATTTGCACCCGTTCAAGTATCTGTACATCAAGAAAAAGAAGATAAGTCTTCCAAATCTTGTTATGATAAACTCAGAAAACTAAATAAAAAGGCAGATTTTGAAATACAAAATCTGCCTTTTTTTTATCAGAAAGTTACAAACCTAAAATCATTTTTAAGCCATCATTTTACAGACCTGCATGATTCTCAACTGATTTACTTTTTTATTTTCTTCAGAACATCAGCTATGTTAATCTGTATAAATCCAGCTCTTTTTGTCTTATAAAAATTATTTTCTTCCCATGAGACATACAGCCATCCGTCAGAAACCGCAACTTCGCCGTATGCATAACCAGCAGGAAGAAGCGGCAGACGAAGCGCACTCACGCCATCATTGCCGTGCTTAATATACGTCGTTCCATCAGAAAAAACAATTACGCTGTAACCAGAACGGCTGTCGCAGCATCCTTTCGCATTCATCGTAGAACTTACACTGCCGGCCTGATAATAACTGACAGGACTTGTTCCCGAAGTATCGCGCCAGGTAACATAGAAAGAAAAGTCATCCGGAATAGAAAAAACAAGAGCTTTTAACTCGTCTGATGCCTGTGAGAAAAGGCGCGGCATATTTATAGTCTTGAAAACATCTTCTGTAGCCGGCTTAAAAATATAACCATCAGAAGAAAGTGCCGGAGAAAGTTCCGTCAAATCAATAAGAGGCTGCCATGTAAAATATTTAAACTCAATTTCTGAATCAAGGATGCGCTTTGCTGCACAAGTCCATGTATCACCATCCCAGAAAAAGCCTACCATTTCTTCATCATTGGACAGCTTCAGATTGTCATAAGAAACCAAAGGATAAAATGTGCCGGATGAAGGAATCATATCATACAGAAAGCATCTATTATCTTCAGCTTTCTCATTTTTGTTAAAAAATGAACTTTTATACAAATAAAATACAGGGGTTCCCTCACTGAACACAAGAGAATCTGCCGTCTGCGTCTGAAATACAGATGAATCCGAGAAAAGATGCATATTTTCACCGGAAAATCCGAGCAGACCAAGTCTGTTGACAAGAGCATACGCATCATATTCTGAGTTCGAAGCAGAGGCCGGCACACAACCTGCCGATGAAATTCTGACAGCCTCAGTCCATGGCTGCTCCATAACAATCGGAGCATTCTGAGGTAGATCAATTTCTGTCATTGCATCTTGAGAAAAACCAAACCATTTATGGCTTTTTTTTACAACAGAGACCTGCTGTAAATCTGATATTTCGTTATTTACTTTTTCTGATGATTTTTTTCCGCCGCAGGAAACACACAAAACTGTCGCAGTGACTGCAGCCACCACTGTGACTATTCCTCTTTTACCCATTCTAGTAATTATATATCAAACCCTGCATTCCGTCTACTTAAACAAGCCTTCAAAACAACGAACAGCGCAAAATGCATTATAATTTTCTTTTGTTCCGCAGTTTTTTAAGTTTTTACATTATTATTGAAGAAATTTGCCAAATACAGACTTAGCGGTTATACTAAAAAAATGCCTGTCATCACAAATATAACTGACTTTTCATTTTCATATTATTTTATATTTTCAGAGAACGATATTCTTGTAACTGAATGTAATTCCTTTATTACGAAAGAAATGCTCCCGCCAAAGCAAACCGTTCTCAAATTCCTCAAAGCACAAACTGCAACAGACTGGTTCGCAGAACGAGAGTATGACTACTGTGCTGTAATGCTCGAAAAAGACACGCCGATATCGCCGGAGTGTAATTTTATACCTCTAAGAGAATTTTTCTGGAACACGAAAACACAGGAACAAAAAGACAACTTCATACCATCAGAACTCGGCACACTTGCAGCACGTGCACACGGATTCCTCAGACTGAGACAGAATTACATCTACTGCCCGAAGTGTGGCGAACCAATGGTGCTCGATACAAAAGAAACTGCAAAAGTCTGCCCTAAATGCGGTCGCCTTGATTTTCCCCATATCGAACCTGCAACAATAACCCTCATAACAAAAGGCGATGAAATTCTGCTTGTAAAAAACCGCCGTTCTCCTCAGTTTTTCGGACTCGTATCAGGTTTTGTTGAGATGGGAGAAACTCTTGAACAATGTGTTGCCCGGGAAGTAAAAGAAGAAACTAATCTCGAAATTCAAAATATCAGATACGCAGGAAGTCAGGCATGGCCTTTCCCTGATCAGCTTATGCTTGCTTTTACGGCTGAATACAAAAGCGGCGAACTCAAAATTCAGGAATCAGAACTTCTGGACGGCGGATGGTTCAAAAAAGATGATCTTCCTGTCATTCCAAGACCAGGTTCCGTTGCATACAATCTGATTATGAAAGAAATTCAAAGGCAACGATAAATAACCTTCCCGAAAAACTGTTTTTTATATCAAGATATAGTTATATCAATATATACTATATCTTGATACAACGGCACGAATAATCTGTTACATATTGCATGTTATTCAAGAAAACTGTACTATTTTCTACGCAATACATAGCACAACTCGTGAACATACTTTTTGCATTGCATATCGATTTATGGTTTATAGGAGTTCCCAGATGAAAAAGATAATCAGCGGCAAAGTTCGTGAAGTTTATGATCTCGAAGACGGTAGAATGGTAATCGTAACAACAGATAGAATTTCTGCTTTCGATGTTATCCTGCCTGAAATGGTAACAGACAAGGGTAAAGTTTTGAACGCACTTTCCATTTACTGGTTTAACCTCACAAAGGACATTGTAAAGAACCACTTCATCTCATCAAATCTCAAAGATATGCCTCAGGAATTCCAGAAACCTGAATATGAAGGCAGAACAATGCTCGTAAAAAAACTCAAGATGATTCCTTACGAGGTAATTGTACGCGGTTACATGTTCGGTTCAATGTACGAAGCTTACAAGAAAGGTGAGCCATTCCTCGGCCACAGTTTCGACAAAGAATACAAGCAGGCAGAAAAACTCGACGAACCGATTGTAACACCAAGTACAAAAGCAGCAGAAGGCCACGACATCAACGTAACTATCGATTACATGAAAAATGATCTCGGTGCTGAGCTCGGAGCCAAAATCGAAAAAACAGCACTCGCCATTTACAAGAAGTGCTATGAGCACGCATACAAGAATGGAATTATCATTGCAGATACAAAGTTTGAGTTCGGCCTTGATGAAAACGGCGACCTCGTTCTTGGCGATGAAGTTTTGACACCAGATTCAAGCCGTTTCTGGAATCTTTCCACATACGAAGTCGGAACATCACCAGCAAGTTACGACAAGCAGTTTATCCGTGACTGGCTCAAAGATCACAACCTTGCAGGAGATGCAAACATTAAAGAAATTCCTGCTGACGTCATCGCAAAAACATCTGCACTTTATCATGAGTGCGAGTCAAAAATCTGCAAGTAAAGCTGGATAATGATACACATGCCGCAAACAATGTTTCAAGACACTGTATGCGGCATTTTTTATAACAGCCTCTAAAACTTTCTGTTTTTTTCAGGTAGTATTAGAAATGAGGCTTTAGAAACACGAATTTTAAAGCCATTCAACATCAACTGCTTTAAGTTCTCTGATTATCACACCAGAAAACTTGTTATCAAAAAAAAGGAGAGCCACAATGAATATCACTGTCAGCGGAATCGGCTATGTAGGACTTGCAAATGCAGTTCTTCTTGCACAGCACAACAAAGTCACAGCTATCGACATTTCAAAAGAAAAAATCGATTTACTGAACAACAAAAAGTCAGTTATAGTCGACAAAGAAATAGAAGATTTTCTTGCAACAAAGAAACTCGACCTGACTGCTACACTTGATGCAGAAAGTGCCTACAAATCTGCACAGTATATCATCATTGCTACTCCAACAAACTATGACGAAGTTAAAAATTACTTTGATACATCAAGCGTAGAGTCAGTAATTTCCATCGTAGAGAAAGTAAATCCAAAAGCTGTTATCGTTATTAAATCGACTGTACCTGTCGGATTTACTCAAAAAATGAGAACAGAACATCCTTCATGTACTATCATTTTCAGCCCAGAATTCCTTCGTGAAGGCAGAGCACTCTATGATAACCTCTATCCATCCAGAATCATCGTCGGAGATACAACAGAACAGGCTCACGTCTTTGCAGACATGCTCAAACAGGGCGCTGCCAAAAAAGATATTGCAACACTTTTTATGCAGCCGACGGAAGCAGAAGCTGTTAAACTTTTTGCAAATACATATCTTGCACTGCGTGTAGCTTACTTCAATGAACTTGACACTTATGCAGAAATCAGAGGACTTAACACAAAGGCAATTATTGACGGTGTAAGCCTTGACCCGAGAATCGGCGATTACTACAACAATCCAAGTTTCGGTTACGGCGGTTACTGCCTGCCAAAAGATACAAAACAGCTCAAGGCAAATTACAATGACGTTCCGGAAAACCTCATCAGTGCAATTGTTGAGTCAAACACCACACGAAAAGACCACATCGCAAACATGATTTTGTCCCGCAAACCAAAAACTGTAGGAATTTACCGTCTGACGATGAAAGCAAACAGCGACAATTTCCGTGCAAGTGCTATACAGGGAATCATGAAACGCATTAAGGCAAAAGGTGTTGAAGTACAGGTTTACGAACCTACTCTGAAAGAAGATTCTTTTTTCAACTCAAAAGTTATCAAAAATCTGGACGAGTTTAAAAAAGGTTCTGACATCATTATCTGTAACCGCATTTCAGCCGAACTGAAAGACGTTTCAAATAAAATCTACACACGAGATCTGTTCGGCGAAAACTAAGAAAACACTTTTGGGAGATTTTTTGAGGAGATTTTTTTCAAAAAATCTCCTCAAAAAAATTACAGGATTCACTTCCGCAAATCTTTCCATCATAAGTTGCTGTCAGATTTTGTTGACTTCTGCTATGTAAAATCTGTTATATAATCATAAATTCCAAAGCATCAATAATTTCGGATGAATTTACAATTTAAGTGCAACAAATGAAAAGACCCATAAAATCAACTATAATGG
>JAZQQW010000043.1:0-11870 GCA_045629255.1 Treponema sp. | reverse complement strand
GTCCTGATATTCTTTAGTGACAAGATTCTTTGCATCATTTGAAAGCTTATCATAATCGCTGAGAGCTTTTGATATAGCCGGCCAGTCGCTGCTAGTGACTGCATTTATATCTTTAGAAATAATGGCATTATGTGTCTTTTTCCACTGCTCTGCAGTAGTTTTTGCACGGTTTTCAGCCTCGGCCTTTGCTTTTGCCTCGGCATCAGCTTTCTGTTTAGCTTTCTTTTCGGCTTCTGCTTTTTTCTTTGCTTCTGCTGCTGCCTGTTTTTTTGCTTCTTCGTCAGCTTTTGCACGTGTAAGTTTATCCTGCAAATCCTTGTATTCTTCTGAAACAATAGTTTTTGCATCTTTTGGAAGCTTATTATAGTCGCTGATAGCTTTGTTAATGCTGTTCAAATCATTGCTTGTAATTGTGTCTGCATCTTTAGAAATGATAGCATTATGATTTTTCTTCCATTGTTCTGCAGCAGCCTTTGCTTCTGCAGCTTCTTTTTCTTTCTTTTCATTTGCAGCTTTTTCAGCGGCTGACTGACGTTCTCGGGCTTCTTTTTCGCGCTGAGCTTTTGATTCAGCATCTGTGCCGTTGGATTTCTGCAGACGATCCATTGTTTCGTCGAAGTGTTCCTGATCGTTTGGAGCATCTTCGTCTTCAAGCTGGGAGTCGCCTTTTTTTCCAGCGTTGCCGGACTTTGGATCAGGGTCAGGATTTGTAAAGCCGTAACTTCCAGGACCTATTTTTTCCTGATCTTTTGTATCTTTGTGGGTTTTATCTGTACTTTCGCTATTTTGCTTGATTATTTGTGCATCATCTTTGGTGTCTGATTTTGAAGGCTTATTGTCTTTTATGACACCGTCTGATTGTTCTTTAGATTTGTCATCTTTTTTGCTGGATTTGTCTTTTTCAGTTTTTCCGGTGTCCTTGTCTTTTTGCGTTTTGGACTTGCCGGATTCATCTGTGGTTTCTTCCACCCTAGGTTTAGCCTTTGAAGGTTTATCCGGTGTTGAGCTACAACTGGCTAAATATCCGGATGCCGTAAGCATGAGAAGTGCGGCTGTACTGCCGGCAACAATTTTTTTCACCTTATTTTCCCCTTTGTAGTGAAATATTTAATAGTTTAAATCAAATGGCTATGTTTTTCAAATAAATTTTCGTAGAATTCCAAAAGTTTTTCGTCAAATTTAATTAAAAAACCCGATTTTTGTGCGTTCGACTTGTCTTTTTTTATTTGAGAAGAAATTTCTGTAAAGGCTTTTACAGTTTCAACTATTGTGGCAATGGAATTTGTTCTGGTGGAGCAACTGTCGTCAGCAGAGTTTTGTGATTTTTTTGCCGGGTAGGAACGTTTTATCTGCCACAAAACAAAAAAACTCTGGGACGCAAAAACCATAGCGCATAAATCGCACGCCTTTGTTAAAGAACGGATAAGAGAATCTTGTGTTAAACGCACAGGTCCGAATGAAATTATGATTCTTCCTATAGGAGAAAGCAACGATAGCAGTGTAAACGTTACAAATATAATGAAACTTGGCAAAAGACGAACTTTTCCTTTTCGTAAGATTTCTGCACAGCCAAGAAGGCAGAAAGTGACGGTCAAAACGAATTTAAAGTTTTTGAAAAAAGGAAGTGCAAATGCCAGAAGAAGAATACAGATGGCAGAAAACCTTTTGAAAATATTTTTCAGATTTTTGTCTTTTGTCTTTTGTGCGGAACTTTCGCTTTGCAAAACATTGTCTGCTTGAATTTGTGAAATATAGGAACCTGTCATATTTGATTTGAGGAAAAAATTGAAGAAAACTGATTTTGACTGACAGACTAACATAAAGATTCCTAGAGCAAGTCCTGTAAAAAATCCATTTGCAAGAAGTACAGGAGCGATGAAACGTGTATTTTGTCCGAATGCGATAAATTTGGAACATGCAAGCTGTGCAAGGTTGCTTGCTACGGAACCAAGCATGCAAAGCCCTATAAAAGAGACATGGTTTTCAGCACGAATTTTTTTGAGTACAGAATAGAAAATATAGACCGAGAAAGTACTTGCAAAACTTCCTGCAAGAGAAAAAACTGCGATATAGCTGAATAATGTGCCTGAAATGATGCCTTGTAATAATACTTTGAAGAAAGTAAGTATGATGATTTCCTGAAATGAAAAATGCATGACAGCGAGCATGATCGGCAAGTTTGCAATGCCGAGCCTCATAAAAGGCAGTGGTTTTGGAATTGCCCATTCTATATATGAAAGATACAGACATACTGCTGCAAAAAATTCTATTTGCCTGATATGGGATGTAGATTTTATTTGATGCATATCAAAAATTGTAGTACAGAATAAAAAACTATGCAAAGGGTCTTCTATAAATAGGGACGAATTGGCTGTTTCAAAACCGATATTTTAGAAGATCGAAAAAAACGTCAAAAAATACAATAATTGAAGTTATTTTTCTGAAAGAAACATGTTATATTTTATGAAGTGTCTGATTAAAAAAATGCGTTGTTTTCAAAAAAGTTTTGCAGTATCAATTTCTCTTTTTATTTTGTCAATATGTAGTATGGCAGGGGCTCATGCACAAAATGTTAATACGTTGAATTCTGAAACTCAGACTTTGATGTTGTCTTTTGTTCCTTTTAATTGCTCTGAATCTAAAAATCTTTATCTGGACTGGAATCCGTCTTGGTTTGATACTCCTTCTACAGTGTACAATCATGGAATTGCACGTTTTGCATGTTTTCTGTCAGATGCGGCTTATGATATAACGAATCCTTCATGCATTGCTGTTCAAAAAGCGTATGAGTCTTTGGGGGCCCGTGATGTATATCTCAATTATGATATAGATTACAAAGATGATGAACTTGGCATAGATCAATGTGCTTTTAGTTTTGCTACAGTAGAACTAACGGATGGCAGCCCGCTTGTTTTTATAGTAATCCGCGGTACTCCGCTTGGTGTTGAAGAATGGATTTCTAATCTTAATATAAACAATTCTCATAAAAATAATGAAAAAATTCACGAAGGTTTTAGAAAAGTTCGCAGTATAGTAATGGAGGTCTTGTATAATTATCTTAAGGAACACCGGATTAATCTGAAAAAAGCAAAATTTCTGATTACTGGACACAGTCGTGGTGCGGCTGTGTCCAACTTGATAGGATATGAGCTTGCCGGTAAAAAAGGATTTAATACAGATAATATATATGTTTATACATTTGCGAGCCCGAATGTTACACTTGAAACGGATACATCGGATACAAAGTATAATTTCATCTGGAATATCATAAATGCAGAAGATGCTGTTCCGACGCTGCCTCTTTATTATGATAAATGGACGTACAGTAAATATGGTCATGTTCGGGTACTTGCAAATGCTTGGAATGCAGGCCGCGATAAGTATTACAATGATATTTATCCACGTGTAAGTGAACTTCATCGATATCTGAAAGAAAAAGACTACTCACCGTTTGGAACAGGTCCTTATATTCCTATTCAGGTATCTTCTATGCTTGCAATGATAAATCCTGATCCGGAAAGTTTTTACGATAGTTTACTGTCTTTGCATAAACCGATGGAAATGATGGTGAGTAAAACTTTTGCACCAGAGAAAAAAGAGAAAAAAAGATTTACAGACAAAATGCTTGATAAGTACAATGAATCTCATGACTGTATTGTAGACAAAATCATGCTGTCTATAGATAATATGCATGCTTGTGAAACCTACCTTTCGTTTTTGCTGACTCTTGAAGAAGATGAATGTTTTTTTACAGACGGCTGTATTCAGCTGATTTTGAATGGGCCTGTAGAGGCTGCCATAATGAACTCTGACGGTGAAATTTTGATTCATCTTTCTGAAGGTCAGACAAGTATCAGTTCACAAAAGCTTCCTCTTGCAGCTAATAGTCTGTTTTTTGATAAAACGTCGATAGGTTTTCCGATAGACGAGGATTTTACTGTAGTTTTAACACGCACATCTTCGATACCTTCTCCTGTGGATGTAATAATAGAGTTTTATGATGCACAGGGGCATCTTTTGCGGCGCAAGGAAAATCATGAGATGAATCCGCATAAACTGCTTGTGTATGAATTTCAAGCCGGTAAGTCTATCTGGGATAACGGCTGTATAACTTTGAAGGAAGTGCATGGCAAAAATCGCAGCGAGCTTCTCGAAGAGACAAAGCTATATTCAACTCTCAGAAAAAATCTGCTGTTTGAAGTAGATCTCGATACTGATTATAATCTTGGAATGGGAATGTCGTACGGAACTCAAATACTGTATGGCTTAGTGCTGTTCCGTACTCCCTTGAATAAAGGTTTTGGTATGTGGGAAATAGATCCTGGTATTGGTGTAAGAGATAATGTCTGGGATTGCTATTACTTTTCGGCGGAGTTATTCGGGAAATGTGTTTTCATACCTGACGGAACATTGAGAGAAAGCAGCAAAGTCTTTGCTTTTGTGCCGTCTGTAAAATTTTCTTTGGGATACCAGCCTTTCAGGCGGACTTCGTTTTTTATAGCGGCTTCTGCGGATCTTTCTATAGATGGGTTTAACAATGCTGCGTTCGAAGCTCGCAATATGAATATTCACGGCATAGATATGGGAAACAAAGCTCAGCTTGTTCCTGCATTCAGTTTCGGTATGAAATTTTAGATTTTCCTGTGTAATTTCGGGGCAAAAAAGAAAGCCTGCATACCGTGAAATGCGCATTCAAGATATGCAGGCTAGATTGTGATTTATAAAAATCATAAAAGGAGTGTTTTTCTCCCCTCCCTATGATTTCAATCGTTATTAACGGGCACCTTTTGCAAAAGTATTTTTCAAAGGTGCTTTTTTTGGTTTAAATCGTAAAAATACTGCGGTATTAAACGTCTTCTGTTACTTTGTTGTGTAACTGATTGCTCCATCCCAGTTTTCTGGAGGATTGTCAATGAACTGTTCACAACGGCTTATCATAAGCTTTGCTGCTTTATCTTCCGGTACTGTTTTTGAAGCAAGCGTAAAGTAATCTTTTGCCAGACGGAAAATACCCTGGATATACAAGTCCATTCCTTTGCTGTAAGCATCTCTGTATTCGAACGGGAATTCATCCTGCTCTCTGTCAATTGCATAAATCGGAACTGCATTTTTCTTTCCTTTTACGCGGACATTGTCCAGATGACGGAATACAAACTTTTCTGGATTTCCCTGGCTTGTAATTTCCTGCTGCATGTTTTCACTGACAAGAAGCTGTACACCATAAGTTTTTGTAAGACCTTCCAGACGGGAAGCAAGGTTAACGGCATCTCCGATAACTGAGTAGTCTGTTTTATCTTTGGAACCGATTGAACCGACAATACAGTCTCCGTAATGAATACCGATACCGATGTTGAATGTCATACCTTCCGGCAGAATAAGGTCTTCCAGAGGAACGTTCGGCAAAGCCTGACGCATTTCATAACCAGCCATAGCTGCACGACGGCAGTTATCTTCGTATGAAATAGGTGTTCCGAATTCTGCCATGATAGCATCACCAATGAACTTATCGATTGTTCCACCGTGTTTTTTGATGATATCTACCATTATAGTAAAGTATCGGTTCAAGAACGAAACCATAACATCTGGTTTATTTCTTTCTGATATGTTTGTAAATGAGCGGATATCAGAGAACAGAATGGCAATCTGTCGGGATTCACCGACAGAGACTTTCTGTTCATCTTTTTTTGCAAGATCGTCAATAATTTGTTCTGGAACGAAACGTGAGAATGCCTTTCGGATTCTCTGTTCGTAGAAGATTTTGCTTTTAAGTGCAAGTGCATTTTCCAGAACAATGCCAGCATTCTGGCAGCAGAAGTTAAGAGAATCCATCTGCTGGTCTGTGAAATTGCCGGAACGTACAATATGGAAGCTTGCATTTTTTTTGCCGGAACTGAAAGGTATCTGTTTACATTCGTATGAAGATAGAGGCAGCTCCTTTGTATAAAAACGCAGCAGGTCTATGTTACTTTTAAGTTTGACGTTCTCAATATGGCTTGTATTTATGTTGTTGTGAGCTTTTTCAAAGTCAACGGCACACACTTTAAAGAAGTCATCTATTTCCTGCTGTTCGATAGTTTCTTCAGAGATGTAGTAACAGTGCGGACCATCATGCTCTATGATAAAGAGCGCAACAAGAGGTGTTTCACAAAGTTCTGCAATAAGAGACAGAAGATTCGAGACAAGATCATTGCTTGAATTATGATAGCTTATTAAAGAGAACAGGCTTTCTCTGATTGCGTTTTTAAAGTTATCACTTTTCCATTGATTACATGCTGACAAAAACATGTTTGAAGGGTCGAGTCGTTCTGTAACTTCCTTCATGGCTTTTTTGTCAATTTCACCGGTTTCGTATGAAACAACTTCTTCTACAACAGCTTCAAGTGTTGAAGGGTCGATGTATTCGAAATGTGTGATACCGGACAGTTTTGTGAAATATTTATCAAAGAGAATCTGGTTCGTTGCATAAATACATGACGGCATATTCTCAAAGCATCTTATTTTTTTGATAAGACGGGCAAGTTCAAAGCTGTCGATGTCTGTTACTTCTGCGTTTATAAAGAATGCATCCGGTACTAAATCTGCTAATTTCTGGATAGCGCCGATTGCAGTTGTTACAAAATGCAGAGTAAAATCATCTTTTGAAAGTGTAGAAGAGAACATCTTCTGTACAGTACTAGAAGGTTCAACAATCAATAATCTCTTAGGCATTGAGCAACTCCTTTATAGTGGAAATTACCACATCACGCTTGAATTCAGATTTATTCATAATAGCATTTGCTCCGGCAGCCTTGAACGTCGATATTGTTTTTTCATCGTGGAGAGAAGAAACAATGATAACCGGGACTTTTTTGTATGTATTGTTTCGGCGGATATTGTCAAGAAATACAGCTCCGTCCATACGTGGCATTTCGATATCAGAAATGATGATATCAAAGCGTTTTTCTTTCATCTGTTCAAGACCTTCGATACCGTCGCTGGCTGTATCAACCATAAAGCCTGCTTTTTCGAGAATTGTTTTTTCGATTTGTCTTGTTGTGGCAGAATCATCGCAGACGAGAATTCTATGAATCGGCTTTCTTGTTTTGGCTTCATATTTTTTAATGTCGTATCCGCGAAGTGCCTTGAATCTTGTGATGATATCCGGCAGATAGAGAATAGGAACAATGGCATAGTGTTCGTCGAAAACAATACCCTGAAGAATTGAGAAATTTTCAAAACATGCAGGCAGCGGTTTGACGGCGAGAGATACATATCTTTGTACTATGTCGACCATAATGCCGACTTTTTGTTCCATGTATTCTGCGATAACGATGTTACAGTTATCTGTTTTTTCTTCTGTTTCCTCGTTTCTGTCAAAGAGTGAGCCCAGTGAATACAGTGGTATAAGTTCTCCGTTGAGCTGAAGATAGCTCTGGTTCTGGAGAGAAACAAACTGCTTTTTGTTTCGGTAAACGATATCGACGACGTATTGTGACGGAATGAGGAGTTTTCTGCCTCCGCTGAAAACGAAAAGTCCTTGAAGTGTAGCAAGTGAAAGAGGGAATGTCAGTATAAATGTTGTACCTTTGCCGGCTTTACTTTCTACGCGGACACGACCTTTGATTTTTTCGATGTTTGTTCTGACAACATCAAGACCGACACCGCGTCCAGAGAAAGCTGAGACTTTTTCTTTTGTTGAGAAACCAGACATGAAAAGGAAACTTGACAATTCCTTTTCTGACATCTTTTGGATTTCCTCTGTTTTTTCAGCATAGTTTGCGATTGCTTTTGCACGAACTTTCTGGAAGTCAATTCCCTGTCCGTCATCTTCAATTCTAAGTTCAACGTGGTTTGAATCCTGGCTGCAGGAAATTGTGATAGTTCCATGTTCTGGTTTACCGGCAAGTTTACGGGCTTCCGGGGCTTCGATTCCGTGGTCAAGAGCATTTCTGATAAGGTGTGTAAGGATATCGTTAAGCTGTTCAAGAATAACTTTATCCAATGCGACGCTTGCATTAACGATTGCACATTTTACTTCTTTACCGAGTGTAATGGCATCTCGTTCAATGGCGTTCTGTAACGGATCGAGAACGATAGACAGAGGAAGCATACGCAGGTCAAAAATCTGCTGCTGTACGCTGAAAATTGTTGTTTCCAGAGCTTCAATGTCTGTTGCAAGCTGTTTGCGTATTTTTGATATCTCTGTGCTTCCTGTCTGCTCTTCTATTTCACGGAGATTATCAAGCTGATGCTTGAGACGGAATTCTCGTGTGATGAGTCCGTCATAAGAACTGATGATTTCATTGATACGTTCGAGTTTGATACGAATTGACTGGACACCAGAGACTGTTCCGTCAGAAGTTTCTATATCTCCTTCTTCGGTTGGATTTGCATTTTCTTCCCTGTTAATGTCTTGAACCATCTGATTTACATCAATAAGTTCTCCACTGGCAATCTTGTCACAGTAGGAAAGGTAAATTGTAACATTTCCTTCGTCTCTGCCAAATCTTGATATATTTTTGAGACATGTATCAATTTTATCAGCTACCAGAATTACGAGCTTATACAGTCTGTCTGTAACCTTTACTTTGCTGTCTTTTATGCCTTTACAGACATCTTCAAGAGAGTGAGATAGTTTTTCTATTGTGTTGAACTCGAGGATACGTGAGTTACCTTTTATTGTATGCAGGGCACGCAATAATTCGGTCAAAGCCTGAGTATCGATGTTCTTTGAATTTTTGAGCAGAACAACCATGTTCTGCCTTACTGTATTCAGAAGTTCACCTGTTTCCGATGTATAACTTTCAATAACGTCTGAAGAATTGTGTGCCATTTAACCCTCCTGCTTTTTGAAATAAAAAACTTTGCCGCCACATTCTTTTGAAAGGTTTGCCGGCATTAAAGTTGAATCTATGGTAGCAATCTCATTCATAGATACAAAGAGATAACCGCTTGGATTCAGGCATTTCTGAGTCAGGATGTTCAAAATACCTTGTTTGAACTCTCTGCTGAAATAAATGAATACATTGCGGATAAAAATAATATCCTGACCGATTGGAGCAAACGGAGATTTGTTCAAATCTTTCAGATTTAGCTTTTGTGTAGTTACCAGGTTTTTTATTTCCTGAGGAAACTCAATCTCATCATCTGAGTTTCTATACGGCTGTAAAAGCGTATGATAAGCACTTCCATCATGAGTACGGACAGATTGTTTCTGATAAATGCCTTTTTTGCATTTGTCCAGAACGCCCGTATCTATGTCTGTTGCTATAACTTGAGGAGTAATTCCGCAGGAAAGGGCAAGCAGTGCAAGTGAATAAGCTTCTTCTCCGGAAGAGGATGCGGCACTCCAGATTCTGAGCTTCTTTCCTGGATTCATGATTTTCCAATAAGGAAGAATATCGTTTTTCAGTAAAGTAAACTGCGATTCCTCACGGAAGAAATATGTTTCGTTTACTGTCGAAGCGTTGATAAACATATCAAGTTCCTGCGGTTCTCTCATCATAAGATTGTAGTAAGATGAGTATGACAGCGGTATGCCGGAATTTCCCGCAGACAATTCATTTATACGTCTGTCAATGAAACTTGAAATTCCTTGTTTGTGAGAAGCAAGAGGAATTATTCCTGTTGTAGTGGTCAAATACGTGCAGAACATCTCTAATGTCTTTTCATCCATCATAAAACTACCATCCTATTTTATTAGAGAAAGCACTTTGGCTGCTATCTTTTCTCTTCTTATAATGTAGGTTGCTCCACCTGCTTCAATAGCGGCTTTCGGCATTCCAAATACTGCACAAGTTGATTCATCTTCAACAATTGTGCATCCTCCGCAGTTTACAATTTCCTTACAGCCGTCTGCTCCGTCAGCTCCCATGCCTGTTAGAAGAATGGCGAGTGTTTTTTCTTTGTAAAATGCACATGCACTTAAAAAAGTTTTATCTACTGCCGGCTTTAAAAAGCGAATCGGCGGGTCGTCACTTAAGTGCAGGATACAATGTCCTCTGGAATTGACAAAATCCACTACCATATGAATGTTTGCCGGTGCCATGTAAACATGTCCCGGTTTTGCTTCATCTCCATTTTTGGCGAGAGAGAATTTTAGGTTCGGACATGTTGACTGGAACCATTTTATCATGCTGACATCATCACCTACGTCCAGATGCTGTGTATACAAAATCGGAAGCGGAAAATTATTCCCGAGACCGCTGAGAACCTGCTGTACCGCTGTTGGGCCTCCTGTCGATGCTCCAACAAGAAGGATTGCATAATCTCCGTCGCATGATATATTCGATGAAGCTGCAGGTGTCTTTTTCGTTGTAGCGGAAACTGTATTGAATGATACTTTAGAAGCTGCTTTGCGTACTTTATTGTCAAAATCTTCAAAGAAAGCTGAACTCATAGAAGATAAGTTTGGCTTTTTTACGAAGAGGACAAAAGAACACGATGATGCAGAAGATTCGTTTTCACCAAACATCAGGACGGGAATCCCAAGTTCATTGTGTATGATTTTTGCAGCTTCTATACCGTCCATTTCTGGCATATTGTCGTCCAGAATGACAAGATTCGGCATATACTGTCTTGCTTTATCTACAGCTTTGCGGCCGTTTGATACAGAGGGGAGTAATTCGAAATCTTGTTCTGTTGAAAGATTCTGCTCCAGCATTACTCTGATTACTGCAGAATCATCTGCTATCAGGATTTTCACAATAATGCTCCTGCAAAGAATTTTCGAATAAGTAAATCCGGTGCTATCAGAAATTGATTCCTGTTTTCACAAAATCTGATACCGCTTATGCCATTGTTTTGCATTTCCTGCTGAAGAGACTTTCCGAAAAGTCTGAGTTCGCTAGTATCAAACTGTATACTTCGTATTTCTGTACCGAAAGAAAGTGCGAAATTTCCAGTAAAAGGAAATGCTGTTTTTGTGTGATTGCTTATATGTACACGCACGTCTTTTGCAAAATCCTGTTTTCTCATGATAAGGGCTACGTCGGAGACACCTTTTGTTGAGCAGTGAAATTCCTGCATGATGATTTCCGGCAGATACAGATGAGGCAAAGTTTCCCAGTTGTATATGATATTGGAAGAGCTTTTGACATCTGATTTAAAGAAACCTGCAACAATATAATTGCTTGGAATGAGAAAATCCATTTTGTCGAATGATATGCACGTAAATTGCTCAAGCATTCTGCAAGTCCTTCTTTAGCCTAAGTTCGAATGCGTCTGCATTCAGAACAGGAACTTCTTCATGATTGTATTCAATGGTTCCTTTGTAGAAAGATACGTCTTTGTTTGTGTCCATGAATACTCGAAGTTCGTCATCGTTTGTTTCGTAGAAGAAAAGAATATCGTCTATCCGAATACATATCTGGTCATTTGTGAAATTGAAAACCAGGAACAGTGCAACTGAATCATCATCAGTTTTCTTTTCTTCTTCATCTTCTTGTTGTGGCTGTTCTGGATTTTTTGCTCTATCCAGAAGAATTGTCGGGTCAATGACAGTGTAAGGGTCACCACGTCTGTTTAAAACGCCTTCGATATAGCGTGGGACGAATGGTAGAGAATAAACACTTACATCACGTATAATTTCTTGAATCTGAGTAGATTGAATCGCAAATTTTTCGTTGTTAATCAAAAAAATCAGCCATGTAATGCGGTTTTTCTTTTTGGCTTCCATCTCTTCAGGAACCTGCTGGCGTGCAGTATTCTGGTTATCTGCGATTTGCTGTATTAATTGTTCGTTCATTCATTTTCTCCATCATCATTTATCGAAGAGTCAAGTTTCTCTGCGATTTGTCTGAGGTTTTCTGCAGCAGAAGAAATACTTTCCGTTGCAGAACTGAAGTTTTCAACACCGACAGAAATCTGTTTGAGCGTGACAAGAATCTGTT
>JAZQQW010000042.1:0-22973 GCA_045629255.1 Treponema sp. | reverse complement strand
GAAGAGTCCAATAAGCATCAAACAAAGTAAATGCATGGGCTTGAATCAGCAGCAAGCAAAATACGCATATAAATAAATATTTTTTCATCAATATACTCCTGAAATATATTTTATAGATACATTATCAACAATTCCATTTTCATTAATATGCGGATTTAAGAAATCAATATATGTATCTTGAGCTTCCTGTCCATCAACGATTGCACAGCCTGCACTCCATGGGCCTCCTGGATAATGATTACCCTTTTTTACGTTACAATGCGATAAATACATATCATTATTAATTAATTCCCTTACAGACTCAGAAATTCTTGAATCATTAGTTATTTCTCTTAATATATTTACATAACTTGGAGAATTATATTTTTCATTTTTCAAATAAATTGAATTATTTTTATCTTTTGTAGTGTAATAATAATCTCCGTCAGGTCTTGTCATACCTTTATAGAGTTTCGCCATTGATTCTTCTGCATTTGCTCCAACCATATCAGTATAAACTTTTATTTCCCCTGAATCATTCTTTATAGAAACCCTTAATGAATTGAAACTGTTTCCGTAATCTTCATTCGGTCTGATTACAACAACCTGAACATTTCCCTCTGGAATCAGTTCTGTATTCTTTGCAAGATTAACCCAGAAATCTTTCACATTCCCTGACCATTCTTCAAACGTCTTCGGATATGCATACGGATTCCTTCCATCTGAAGCATACATAATTGTACCGGAAACGTCATTTTCTTTATAACCTAAATTTTTATTTGTCGTTCTATTTGCTGTCTCACTTTGCAATCTACTTAAATTTATATATCTGCCTGTATTATTTCCAAAGACATCATTTCCACAGTTTTCCATGCACACGTCATCTATCGTCTTATTGCTTTTTCTGCCGTCCTGTACTTTTGTCCTGAGTCTGTTCAGCATGCTGCTGCATTCACTGCCCAGCATTTCAAATGAATTTACTATCGTCTGTGCTTTCTTCTTCTCTGCCTGCATATAGTCAGATACTGTTTCCTTCATCACCGCCTTTGCTTTTGTTCCCAAGCTATTCAGTATTTCCTTTCCTTTTTTCGAAGGATTTGTTACTCCTCCGGTTGATGCATTCCTGTCGTACGCAGCTCCAGCTTTCTGTTCTTCTTTCTGCTTCAATCCGTCTCCGCCTGTCATTATGACTGACTCTGATGTTCCTGTACTTTTTCCAATTCCCTGTTCTGTCTGTCCTGCTTTCTGTTCCTGCTGTATCTTTCCGGGGGTATACGATACGTATGTTACGTTATTCTGATTTGTATTCGTGTTCGCATTTCCACTGCTGCCTCCCCAGACAAATGTTGATCCGGGTTTCTGTCCTGATGTACCAGTACTCTCCTGCTTTGATGATGCTGCCGGTGCCGGCGTTGCTGTATTCGGTGTATTGTCATGGGCTTTTGCGTAGTTTATATCGCCCTGCGTAAGCGTTACTGTTGTTCCGTTATTTCTTGTTACGGTATCGCCCACTTTTGCATTTGCTACTGCATGATTTGTATTTGCTACCTGCTTGCTTCCGGTATTTGTATTTGTGTTTTTGGAACTTGCATTGTTTTTCGTATTTGTGTTCGTTGTTTTGGATGAGGTACTGTTTCCTGTACTTTTACTGCTGCCGGATCCGCAGCTCTTTGTACTGGACGATGAACTTTTGCCCCAGCCCCCGTTTACTTCATACCTGAGCTGGTCTTCTGTCAGTTCTATAAATCCATGGGTTTCTAGATCAAATTTTTCAAACTCTTCCCGTGTTAATCTCTTTTTCATGCTGCTACCTCTCTTTTTAGCTTATGTAAAACTTTTTGCAATTATAAGGTAAACAACTTTTTCTAATCAGAGATACAGTATCTTTTTTTTCTTTTATTTTGTCAATAGTATCGGATTTAATTTTGATACAGGCTGTATTTTCCTTTGAGATAGTTCTTTTTGATATTCTCGTCTTTTCTGACATTTTTCAGCGAAGCAAGGCTATACAAGTCTGTTTTTCTGACTGCAGGATTTATGGATGTGAACCAAATCTGATCTCTTCTCAGAAGGTCTAAATCAAGAAGGTCAATATCGTGAGTCGTTACAATTATCTGAGCATCAGATTTTGTATTGTTCATGAAAAGTTCAACAAGGTGGCGTACGATTGTCGGATGAAGATGTTTTTCTATTTCATCACAGATAAAAATCTTGCCACCTTCAAAGATATCGATTAACGGACAGATAAAATTCAAAAGCTTTCGCGTACCTGTTGATTCTTCCTGAATATCCAGGGCAAAATCTTTGTAAACAAGTTTCATATGAGGTACTATGCGCATGTCAGCAAGCATGAGTGACCTGAGCTGATCCGGTACCTCTTTCGGTATTGAAGCAGGATTCACAGGTATTCTTTCTATGTGGGCTATTATATCAACGATATTTATTCCGATGTCATTCATAAACTTCAGAACTTTCTGCTTAATTTCGGGTCTGGTTTCTATTGTATCTGTCGAATAATTAAGCCAGTTGGAATTGTTTCCGCCGTAAATTACAAGGTCTGTAGAAAAAAATGAAAATACTGACTGTATTTCCGGTATCTGTGTTTCATTTGCAGCAAGCGACAGAATCAGTCTGTTCGAAAACAGTTTTTCCCTGCAAAGAGGTTCCAGTTTCACATAATCTGCACCAAAAGATAAAATCTGGTCAGTTCTGTCAAAAATCTTACTTGTTCTTCCTTTCGGCGAAAAATAAAGAGATTCTTTTATAATGTTTGAATTGTCGTATTGCAATTCATAATTATATTTTATGCCGTTTCTAACAAAACATATTTTATATTCTGTCGGTTCATTCAAGGCCAGTTTGTGCGGATTACGCAACAGCTTTACTCCAGGCTGCACAAATCTGTTTGAAAGTATGAGGTTTTGCAGAAGGTTTAATGACTGAAGGAAACTTGTCTTGCCGGAACCGTTGGCTCCATATATGCTGGAAAAACGCAGCACGGAAATATCTTCATATTGAATCAATGTATCTCTGTTTGTGTCGTCAAAATTTGCTTCGAGGCTGAAAGCAGCTGCATCTTTTATAGAACGCACATTTGCGCATGAAAACGACAGAATCATCTAAGTTTCCTTTTTTTTAAGCTAAAAAAATTATCCGCAGACAATTTTTTCCATATAACAAAGTTATCGGAGTAATTAACGGGTCTGATTATACATATTCTAACAAAAATATTCAATAAAACAGCAAGAAAAACTTTTTATATTATATATTTGTACTTTTTTCTCAAATATGTTGACTAAAAGCAAATAAAGTATTATTTTTTTAGTAGAGACAAAGTCGGCCGCTTTCACTCTGACACATTTTTATAAAAGGAGATTTAAATGAACTACAACATTGTTAAACGTGCGAATCCTCTGGACCGCACAAAGGAACTGTACTATCCGTCTCCTGTATGGGGAGCAGAAGTCAGTGAAGATGAACTTTCTGAAGAAATTTCTTATGCGAGCTCAATAAATCAGTCTGACGTTAAGGCTGTCATTTCGAGCCTGATTGAAATGATTCCTCGCCACCTTATGAAAGGCGAAACTTTGAGGCTCGGAAATCTTGGTATTTTCAGGATGAGTTTTGAAGCCACCGGCAAGGATGATGCAGAAAAAATATCTGCTGATGACATTAAAAAGTCAAAAATCCTTTTCAGAGCCAGCACGGTTCTAAAAAACAAGATTGAAAAGACTCCTTACACCAAGGTCAAGAGCAGATTTTAGTTTTTTTTGATTATGCCGGTGTTAAAAATGACGGTTTTGCCACTGGCATAATTTTTTTTCGCACTGCCAAAAACTTTTTTGCCAGTACCAAAAACTTTTTTCGCACTGGCAAAAAAAAGTTTCCCAGTGCGAAAAATGGAAAAACTTACTGCACTATAACATTTCTCCTTTCATTCGTCCAGTATATATTACTGCCTGTGTCTTCCGGTTTCACAGCTTATTACAAATGTCCGGACTTCTTCTAAATGCTTATTCTTTCCTTTCCCGCCCCGAAGGTTTTATGCCAAAAAGTTATGATTTTTCATGCAGTACATTTATGAAAAAAACAGATTAAAGACAACACTATAGACATACCCTGTATATGTAATATAAATATTATCCTGTACTGTACTTATTTTCATGATATACCCGACAAATGTATACCACTCTGTAAAAGAAATGCCAAGTTCAGAGTCCTGAAGTTTTCAAAACCCTGAACTTTTTTGTTTATTTTTTAATTTACCGAAGGACAAATCTGTCATCACAAACTTGGTTCAAGATTTCTCAACATTCTGCTGCAATATGACAGACTTGTTTAACGACATCCGGAAACGGGTTCCGGATGTCAAATGTCCGGCATTCAGGTTATTACAGATGTTCTGTAACAACTACGTCGACTTTTTCTTCGTAGCAGGCAAAAATTTTATGTGCTTCTTCGTCGCTGACTTTCTTTGTGAACATACTTACGACAGGTACAATTATAAGTCCTCCGATCATAGAGACAACACCAGAGTTAATTGATGACTTGAATATGTAAGAAAGAACATGTCCCCATGTTGAAACATCGACATGGCACAATGTAACTATCATCTGGAAAATTGATACTGCACAACCCCAGATAAAGCATACGCAGGCAGAAACTTTTGTCGCTTTTTTCCAGTAAAGGCCGTACATAAACGGAGCGAGGAAAGCACCTGCAAGAGCACCCCAGGAAACGCCCATCATCTGTGCGATAAATGTTACTTCCGGATGGGAGTCCTTGAATACTGCAATAATTGCAGATACAAAGATAAAGAACACAATGAACACTCTCATTATGCCGACCTGTTTTTTCTCAGACATTTTATTCTTGGCACCTTCTTTGATGACATCAAGGGTAAATGTTGAACTTGATGTCAAAACAAGAGAAGACAGAGTAGACATTGAAGCAGACAGAACAAGAACAATTACGATGGCTATAACGAATGCCGGCAATGTAGAAAGCATTGTCGGAACGATTGTATCAAACAGAGGTTTGCCTGTAGCTTCGTTCATAATTATGCGGTCTTTGTAAAGTCTGCCGAATCCGCCGAGGAAATAACATCCGCCGGCAACGATAATTGCAAACAGTGTAGAAATGACAGTTCCTTTGTGTATGTCTTTTTCGCTCTTGATGGCATAGAATTTGCCGACCATCTGAGGAAGTCCCCATGTTCCAAGCGATGTAAGAACTACGACAAACATAAGAGCAAATGGATCAGGACCGAGGAAAGATGTATATGCACCCTGCCAGCCGGCATCTCCTTCTATCTTTGCAAGAGACTTTACAGCTTCCATAAGACCACCGTTATCCATCAGAACTGCACCGATTACGGCACAGATACCGAACAGCATGATTATTCCCTGGATAAAGTCATTTATTGCAGTTGCCATGTAGCCGCCGAAGATTACGTAGAATCCTGTCAAAACTGCCATAACAGCAATTACAACCCAGTACGGAATATCAAAAACCAGGCCGAACAGGCTGGAAAGTCCGTTATACAAAGATGCTGTATATGGAATAAGGAAAATGAATACTATTATAGAAGAAAATATCTTCAGATGAACAGAATCATAACGCTTGCCGAAAAAGTCCGGCATTGTCTTTGCATCCAGATGCTGAGTCATGACACGAGTTCGGCGTCCCAGAACATTCCATGCAAGAAGGGAACCGATAAACGCATTGCCAAGACCTGCCCATGTAGAAGCCAGACCGAAATTCCAGCCGAACTGACCGGCATAACCGACAAAGATAACGGCAGAAAAATATGATGTGCCGAAAGCAAAAGCTGTGAGCCAAGGACCGACGCCTCGTCCACCCAAAACAAAACCATTGACATCTGTTGCATGTTTTCTTGAATAAAAACCGACATAAATCATGACGGCAAAAAACACTGCCAGAATACAGATGCTCAAAACCTCTTTCATAGAGCTACTCCTAATTTCTAATGAATGTATTCTACCGTTGATAACAGGCTTCTTCAATACAGAACAGGATTTTTCTTACAGGAACTTCAAAAAAAATGCATTTTTCAACGTTTTTTTTCTGTCATACAATTTTACACAGAAAACCAGTCAGAAACAGAAGGCTGCAAAATCCCGTGAAAAGAGCCGCCGATGGCTTATAAATTCGATATGCAATTTTTCCGTTCGGTATGACTTCCATGATTTAAAACTTATTAGTCATCCCGTATGCGATTACGGTTGAAAATTTCCTTTTTCTGCACCATAATATAATACTGTATAGCATTTACAGGGAATGGATTTAAGGAGGATTGAAAACTTCTGTTTTCAGAGATACCTTTAAACATTCAGGGTGCCTGATTTTTCAGGCTGCCAGAAATACACAAGCTTTTTCCCGTATGCATCTGGAGTACCTAAATTGGCAAAAAAAACATCAGAAAATAATTCAGAAGAAATCAACATGCAGACAGCAGACTCAGAAAAACCTGCAAAATCTCGCCGCGGCCGTCCCAGAAAAAAGGCAGCAGACAATATATCTGATAGTACAGATGCAAATTTAGAAAACGCAGATCCTTCTGTTCTGGAAAACGAGTCTCTTTATACACCGAACGAACAGGATCAAGTTTCGGTCCCTCAGGAACAGACCGAAGATGCTCCTTTTGTTTTCTCTCAGGAGCCGGCAGCAGAATCTTATTCAGATTACAGTTCCGGACAGTCACAGGAATACTCATCATCTGATGACTATTATCCGGATCAGCAGGACAATTCATATTCATCGTATACTGATTCACAGAAAAAATCAGAAGACCAGCGGATTTTTGAACTGGAAATGTCTCAGGAAAAAGCCGACGTTACTATGTCATCTATCGTACAGGCTCAGAGAAATTTCTTTGCTACAAACCAGACACGCAATGTCGAGTGGAGAATTGAGCAGCTCAAAAAACTGTACGCAGAGATAAAGGCAAACGAACAGGCTATTACAGAAGCTCTTCAAAAAGATCTGTCTAAGGCTCCTCAGGAATCGTTTGCCATGGAAATCGGTCCTGTTCTGCATGAAATATCATATGCATGCAAAAACCTCCGCAAGTGGGTTAAACCTCAGAAAGTGTCTTCTGACCTTGTAGTTTTCCCGGCAAAACTCAAGGTTATGAATGACCCTCTCGGAGTTACACTGATAATCTCTACCTGGAATTATCCGTTCCAGCTTTCCATCACTCCGCTCATCTCTGCAATTGCCGCAGGAAATACAGCAGTTCTCAAAACTTCAGAGTTTTCACCTGCAACAAACACAGTTATAAAGAATATCATCGAAAAGCTTTTCGATCCTGCATTCATTGCAGTCGTAACAGGCGGCTATACAGAAAATCATGCGCTTCTCAACCAGCGGTTCGACTTCATTTTCTTCACTGGAAGCCAGAATCTCGGCCGTGTCGTCATGTCAAGCGCATCAAGATTTTTGACTCCTGTATGCCTTGAGCTCGGAGGAAAAAGTCCATGCATCATCGATGCGACGGCAAATCTTGAGCTGGCAGCAAGACGCATCACATGGGGTAAATTCGTCAATGCCGGTCAGACTTGTGTTGCACCGGATTATGTCCTCATTGACAGCGGCGTAAAAGACAAGTTTATCGAGCTTGTCAAAGCTGAACTTATCAGACAGTACGGTGAAAAACCTCTTGAAAATCCGGAATACTGCAAGATTGTAAATGAGCGCAGGTTTGTTCACCTGTCTACACTTTGTCCGAAAGCTGAGATGGACTTTATCACAAACAAAATCGCACCGACTGTCATGGATCTGGGCGATATCAGAGATAAGGCTGCAAATGAATCAGATGTCATGAAAGAGGAAATCTTTGGACCGCTTCTGCCGGTCATCTCTTATGACAATCTCAATAACGTAATATCGTTTATAAATGAGCGTCCGTCATCTCTGTCTCTGTATCTGTTCAGTACAAACCAGGACACTATCGACCGTATACTCAGTCAGATCCGTTTTGGCGGCGGCTGTATCAATGAAGTCGTGTACCATCTGGCATCAACAAGAATTCCGTTCGGCGGAGTCGGTGAAAGCGGCATGGGAAGTTATCACGGCAAGGCAGGTTTTGATCAGTTTACTCACAAAAAGAGCATTCTCATTCAGTCTGTCAAACACGACTTCAACTTCCGTTATGCTCCGTACACACAGAAAGCACTCAATATGCTTAAACATCTGCTCAAATAGTCAGAAAACGTGTTTACTTCGTAAAAACACGTCATAAACTTTATGGATGCGTCATCCCGAACCGAGTTCGTGATGACGTTTTTTTTCTGTCATGCAGGATTCATTTCTGCATCCTTTTCACAGACTGAAGTTTTGTCACATGCAGAATATCTCGTCGCGGTGTTTATGCCCAAGCTCTTCGAGAGATTTCTGCAAAGAAACCTCTTCTTTTTGAAAGCTTTTTAAATCTATCAGAAACCTGTTCATCGAAAAATGCTGATAGACATACACTTTGTCCCAATACAAAGACATTCTGTTTCCTGATTCGCCACATCCCGTATAGCAGTTTTTGAGTGTATCCCTGTAATTCAGAAAAAGTCCTTTTTCCTTAAGCTCACTATAGCCTACAAGCCACAAACTGCAGTTTTCTCCGTTTGCACACAAGTTTTTGTGCAGTCGTGCCGTAAGTTCTGCCGTCCGTATCTGGCTTTGAATCAAAGCTTCTTTTACACTTTCGCTGCCGTTTTTCATCAGATATGCAATGTGCTTTGTTTTTGCTGTATGAATCGGTGTTTTATTTGAAATAACAGTGTTTTTACGGAAATCAATTCCCAGTTCGCCGTTTCTCCGGAAAAACCCCTCCGCAATACGTCCGCTCTGTCCGCACAGATACCGTCTGTTTATATCAAGCTGCTCTTCTTTGCCGGGATTGTCTCCTACAACTATCAGGCGGATGCTGTCATCCTGCGTAATGCTGTCATAACTTGTATTATAAACGACAGGATTTTCCAACTCATATCGGATATCACCACGAGAATCTGACTGAAGCTGTTTCAGTTCATCAGTCAGACTGCTGTACGATGAACAGAGTTTTTTCATATCGTTTCTAAAATTCTCAAAAGCCTCAAAAGCCGCTGCCGTCATAATACCCTCCGCACTGTCCGGAAATTTGACAAATCATAAATTCGATTATATAGTTTAAATAGCATTACTGAAAGATGTCTTAGTTTTGCATTTAAAAAAACTTATTTTAAATTTTGCAGGAGGTGCGTATGATTACAACAAACATCAAAAGAGCCGGCAGTTTCGATATGGAAGATTCAGGACACGACGCTTTGTTTCCAATCAAGCCATACATATCAATTGCTGACGATATGGGGGACAGATACAATATCATTCATCTATGGTTAACACGCGATATCGGCGATGCATACTTCTATGATGAATGGTTTCAGGCATGCGAAAAAGCAAGCGCACAGGATTTGATTATCATTCATATCAACAGTTACGGCGGAAACCTTGACACAGCCATTCAGATTTACGGATCGCTTGTAGCCTCTGATGCCATGGTCATCGTCTCTATCGAAGGAGCATGCTGTTCAGGAGCTTCTATGGTTGCCATGGCAGGAGACCACTTCAGCATGAATCCGTTCGGCTACATGATGATTCACTCATGGTCTGGAGGAACCGGAGGTAAGTTCAACAACGTTGTAGAAAATGCCGAGTTCCAGAAGAAATGGTTCAGCAACCTCATGTTCAAAATTTATCAGGATTTCTGTACAAAAGCAGAAATCGAAGCTATCTTGAACGGCAAAGATCTTTGGATGGATGCACAGGAAGTTTCTGAGCGATTCACAAAAATCCTCGAAGGCAGAAAAAAGGCTGCCGAAAAAGCAGAAGAGAAGATGAAGAGTCTTCGTGACAAAGTAGACAAAATCCTTGAGCCAAAAGGCCTCAAGATTCAGGACCTGGTATGACATTACATGCAGCAAAAACACTGAGGGTTTCAGAAACTGAAATTTTCAAGGCGTGAAACGTTGTCTTTCAGGCAAAAAAAATGCCGGTTTTTCAAAGTTTTATGAAAAACCGGCATTTTTATTTTCCAGATGACTGTATTACGAAAGTTCATACTCTTCCATAATGTCTTTGTATGATTCCTGTCCGTTTGAACAGATGCGTACCATGTAGCCTTTGTCTACAGAGTATTTTTTGACTCCAAGTTTGTAGAGCATCTTGAAATCAGTCTCTATCAAAACAGGTTTTATTCCGATTTTCATGCATTCCTTGAACAGAATAAGTCTTGCAAGAGATCCCTGGATGTCACCAAATACACGAAGATTCTCGAACTCACAGAAAAAATCAAGCAGATTGCTGAGTTCCTTCACATCGATTTTTTCGTATACGTCCATAAACTTCTGCATTTCAAAAACGTTCGGCAGATCAGCAGTATCTGCTCCAAGTGCACCTGTAGACATTATGCTGTAGAGATCAAATATGATATCCAGAGTCATATCTTTGTCTGCAACGTCGACAATATATTCGAATGCCTTGAAATGATTGATATAGCTGACATTTTCATCTGTAACTGCAAAACTGTCCCGCTCGCCGTTTTTGACAGCGGTCATGTATGACATAAACAGGCTGCGGACACTGTCTTCATCAAGTTCACCAAAATCCATACCAAGCGAATTGTATGCAAGCTTAATCTGTGTTGCAAGATAAATGCCGTCTGTCACATTTGCACGCTTTTCTCCGTCCAGTCTGCGGATTAACGGATTTTTGATATTCTCATCTTCGGAAATGCTAACATCGGAGGAATCAGTATCTGCATCTTCTGAGACAGATTCCTCCGAGTCCGAGTTCTGTAAATTTTCAGAAGATTTCTCAGCGTTTACCAGAAAATCTTTCAAATGAACTTCAACTTCTACAGGATTTCCGTCATTATCTTCTATTTCGTGTTTTTCAGATTCAATGTCGTTATCATATTCAAAATCGCTGTTTTCGGCAGGATCCTCTCTTCCAGGCTCTGCCATGTCTTTTTTGCCTGACTTTCCTCTGCCGGCAAAAAAGTCTTTTACAAAAATTTCTATCTCGACAGGATTTCCGTTTTCATCTTCGACAATATGTTTTGTAGATACTTCTGTATCATCATACTCAAATTCGTTGAGGGCCGGAATCTCATTGTAGTCAGCGCTCTTTGCATCAGAAGATGCATGTGCTTTTGATTTTCCAAGGTTTGCAAAGAAATCCTTGACGAAAATTTCTATTTCGACAGGATTTCCATTTTCATCTTCAACAATATGTTTTGTAGACACTTCTGTATCATCATACTCAAACTCATTGAGGGCTGGGATCTCATTGTAGTCTGCGTTTTCTGGCTCAGGTAAACTAACAGTAGTTTTATTCGGGTTCTCAAAATACAATATCTCGCCAGGCTGACAATCCAGAACTGTACATAGACGCTCTATGACTTCTATACCAACACTCTGATTTTTGGACAATTTTGCCAGAGTAACAGTCGATATTCCTGCCTTTAGTCTGAGTTGAGTTTTATTAAGTCCCTGCTTTCTTGCAACTACAAATAATTTGTCGTATTTAATACCCATGCCGCTATCCCAAAAAAGTACAACTCTGATATCTTTTTATAATAGGTAACCTCTAAAACCTATATAAACATTAAAATTATACCACATCTTTTTTGTATTTGCAAATTCTTAAAACAGAATATCATATATAACAACATCTTTCGCTGTCATTTCACAAAAAAACTAACATAAGTTAGAAAACATACTCACTTGAGATTCATAAGTCTAACTTACGGTCATGTTTTACGACACCATTTCTCTGCATAAAAAAAAGGACACACTCTTTTGAAGTGTGTCCTTTTCAAAGTTATCCCTGAAAAGATTTATTCAGTGACGTCTTTATTTAATCAGTAAGAATCCTCAAGACTGTCCGTTTTCTTCCTGGTTGCCCATTTCTTTATTCAGCTTAACTGCAATATCTTTAAGCTTCTGTGCCGACATAGAAACTGTTTCAGTTGCAGCAGAGAAATTTTCTACACCGGAAGCAATTTGTTTGAGGGTAACAAGTATCTGACCGGAAGATTCAGCCTGCTGTTTGATGATATTCGTAATCTCTCTTGCAGAATTTGTCGTGCTTTCTGCACCTTTTTTGATGTTGCCGAAGCTTTCTTCGAGCTGCCTTGCCGATGCCTGTCCTTCGTTGACTTTTGCAGAACCGTTTTCACTCAAGCGTATCAGAGATTTTGATGAGTTCTGAATATCAGTAATTCTGTCTTTGATATCCATTGTGCCTTTGATGATAGAGTCTGCAAGACGGCGGATTTCTGTAGCAACAATATGGAAGTTCAATCCGGATTCGCCTGCTGCATTTGCTTCAAGTTCGGCATTGAAAGCAATGATCTTTGCCTGGTCTGCAACATCTGTAATCAGCGAAACAATTTCCCAGATGGTGTCGACTTTGCTGTTCAAGTTCTTGATACCGGAAATTGTCTGCGTATTTGCATCAAAGATTTCCTGAAGTTTCTGCAGGTTTGTTTTGATAGATTCGCCGCCCATCTGAACATAATTGAACGTCTGAGATGCAATCTGAGTAACATCCGTTATCTTGTTTGAGATATTTTCGCTCAG
Source organism: Treponema sp. (assembly GCA_045629255.1). Taxonomy (GTDB): domain Bacteria; phylum Spirochaetota; class Spirochaetia; order Treponematales; family Treponemataceae; genus Treponema_D. The sequence goes on along the minus strand of JAZQQW010000042.1, from coordinate 10,356 downwards.
AAGGTTAGAATCTTCCATCGTTGCAACGATTTCTTTAACGGCAGCATTCTGATCCTGTGAAGTAGCAGCAGTTTCCTGAGCAATAATCAGAAGATTCTGCGTAGATTCAAACATATTTGAACCAAGTTCTGCTTCACTCATCTGCATTCCATGTTTCTGAAGAATTACGGCAACAACACCGAATGACAGAATAATTACAAAAAATATAATTGCTATGTAAATTGCAATTGAAAAACTTCTCAAAACAGATTCAACCGAGCATACTTTATATGCGATGACTTTCCAGTTCAAGCTGTCAATTGAAGTCATATAACCAAGATAGTTTCCTGCCTTGATTTTTTCAGGAACATCTTTGTGTCCCTTTTTCATGTAATTTTCTACCTGAGGAATAATGCTGCCAGGCAGAACTTTCTTTATATCAACCTTGTCCTCGATAAGTTTCAAGTCAATGGCACCGACTGTTTCCCACTCGTCGTTAAAAAGGTACAAAATTACATCGTCTGACTTGGACTTATAAATCGTATCTGTAAAAACAGAAAGCGGAATTCCTGTTCCTACAAGACCGATAGAGTTTCCTGTATTTGTACTGCGGACAACTGCATTTATCCACATGTTCAGCTGGTTCATCTGTGAATTATAATTGATATTGAAATTGTAAGCCTGATTAGACGGCATACTCATGGTCATTTGATACCAGTAATTTTCACTTAATGATGTATCGATCCAATACGGTTCTACACCTGTAGAATAAAACATTCTATCAACATCACTCATATAGAAAACACCTGCGGACAAAAATGAAGATGCATAGCAGTCCATCTCGTCGTGCATGTTTTTGAGTGCCACACCTTCCGGGGAATTGCAATATCTTTGTGTAACAGGACTTTTTGCCATTTGCAGGGCAAGCTTAAGTTCTCCCTGCAATGATGAAAGCATTGTCTTTTCTACAGAAGGAACATACTGAGAAAGTTCGACCTCAGTTTTTCCCATGAAAATCGTTTTTCCGATGAAATAAAATAAACATGTTATGATCAATATCAACACAACATCAACGATACAAAGTGTTGCTATCAGACGTTTTTTGAAATCAATTCTCTCTTTTACGATTTCCTGTTTATTCAAAATAAAACCTCTCAAAAGATTGATGAACACTCTAAAATACTTTTCAGAAACTTTAGAGGCACATTGATTCTTAAATTATACATCATAAAATTAAAATTGAAAATTTTTTTTCTGTTATTTATGGGCATGCTGCTGTAAAATTTACTCAGAATATAACTGCTGAAGATAATTTTCTGCATGATTTCTTTAAAATTTGACAAATCACAAAATCATGAGTAGATTAAAAAAAAACAAGTTGTGCAAAGCTCCCTCAGTTCAAACCTATAAAGCTGCATAACCTGCATATAACTTCAAGGCAAGGAGAAATCAAAAAAATGGCAAACAAATACAAAGGAACACAGACAGAAAAAAACCTGCTGGCAGCTTTTGCCGGAGAATCACAAGCTCGCAATAAGTATTCTTACTTTGCATCAAAGGCAAAAAAAGATGGTTTTGAACAGGTTGCAGAAATTTTTCAGAAGACAGCAGACAACGAAAAAGAACATGCAAAGATATGGTTCAAGGAACTCTACGAAATAAAGGATACAAAAAACAATCTCAAAGATGCAGCTGACGGCGAAAACCATGAATGGACAGATATGTATGAGGGGTTTGCAAAGACGGCAGAGTCAGAAGGTTTTCCTGAACTTGCAAAAAAATTCCGTCTTGTAGCTGCAATCGAAAAACGACACGAAGAAAGATACCGTGCCTTCCTCAAGAATATTGAAATGCAGCAGGTATTCGAGAAAAGCGATGTAAAAATCTGGGAATGCAGAAACTGCGGTCACATTGTAGTCGGAACAAAAGCTCCTGATATCTGTCCTACATGCGCTCATCCGCAAAGCTACTTTGAAATCTGTGCAGAAAATTACTGATTTCTATAAAAAAACAGTCTGCAAATAAATTCTAACGAGAGTGTTTTGACATGCCGTCATTCTGACGGCTGTTAATTTCCATAACATGCGAATTAAAGTAAACTCGTCAACACGCCGAAGGCTGCGGGATTTCCGAATCAGTTTTCAAAATGGCATATTGTTTTCATAGCGTTATCAGTACCTGAACGGGATTTTAAAACTCAAAAACCGGGGCTATTTGCCTAAAATTGCAACTGTTATGATAATCTGTACAAGATGAAGAGCCTGATCCTGCCACCATGTGATTTTGTTTTTGTGAGTCCTAAAAAGGTCAATAACATAATGCAGAATCGTATTGCCGGCAAAGACAGCCACAAAAATCCACCAGAAACTCATTTCAAAGCTATATTTAACATATCCGTAAACTGCAATAGGAATCATTGTACAAAATGTCCACTCATACGCATGTGCTATAAGACACGGTATCCAGCTGTGCCTGTCTTCATTCCAGACAGCAGGTTTTTCTATCTTTATATTCTTGCATTCGTATTTTTTGTTCAGTGTCTCTTCCCACCATTTCTGCACCCTCATATTTGTAAGGCAGCCCTGGATATGATAGACTTCCATAAGATTTGTAAAATATCAGACGATGAAAAGCAAAATATAACTCATAATTACCTTCGTTTGTATTGAATCAAAAATACTTTCTGAACTTACACTTATATTATATTGCATCTTCGAAAATTGCAATTTTCAAAAAAAAAGCCCCGCACAATTTTCTGCAGAATAAAGAGCCTTCCAATTACAGGTCTCTTCAAAAAGCATATTCATGTGCAGGGCTTTTTCTTACTGTCAGTTTATCTGTCAGTAATTAAGCAACATCTTAGTTAATCTTTACAAGTTCAACATCAAATGCGATGTATGCACCGCCAGGAATAACTCCCGGATATCCATCTTCGCCATATGCCATCTCTGGAGGCAGAACAATAGTTCTCTTTTCTCCAAGCTGCATATCCTGAACCATTACATCAAATCCAGGAATCATCTGGTGTGCTCCTGTCGTAAACTCAAGCGGACCTCTGCCCTTTGACTGGTCAAATACAGATCCGTCAATAAGATATCCTTTGTATTCTGTTGCAACTTTCTTTCCAGAACCACACTTAGAACCGCTGCCAGCTTTTGTTATTTTATACAAAATACCGTTTGAATCTGTCTTATATCCAGCAAACTTCTCTTCGAGAAGCTTCTTCTGTGCAGCTGCCTTTTCTTCTTTTTCCTTTGCAGCTTTTGCCTTGAGTTCTGAAAGGCAGCGATCCCAGTCAGCCTGTGTTGCAGTAAATGCCTGAGCTTCTGCACCCTTTCTGATTATTGTAATTGAGCGGATAAAATCATCCTGTTTAATTGCGTTTACAACATCCTGACTTTCGCTGTTTACAACGTGACCAAAGATTGTGTGCTGTCCATCAAGCCATGGTGTTTCAACATGTGTGATGAAAAACTGACTTCCGTTTGTTCCTGTTCCGCCGCCAGCATTTGCCATGGCCAGAACACCAGGTCCATCAAATCTGTATTTGCTGCAGATTTCATCAGGGAAACGATAGCCAGGACCACCAGATCCTGTACCCTGTGGATCTCCGCCCTGAATCATAAACTTCTCTATAACACGATGGAACTTGAGATTTGAATAAAATTTCTTGCCCTTATGTGCATCAAGTGTACCTTCTGCCAGACCAACAAAGTTTGTGACTGTCAATGGTGCATCCTTGTAATACAATTCAACCAAAATATCTCCGCGGACAGTTGAAATGTCTGCGAACAAACCTTCTTTTCCTTCCAATACCTTTTCTACGTCCATAGTTTTTCCTATCCTTTTTGTCGTTGCAGTTGCTGCAGGTGCCTTTTTGGTAGTTGCAGACTTAGACTTAGCAACAGCCTTGTTACAGCCACACCAGGCAAAAACAGTTCCTGCAATAAGCAGTGTCAATAATACACGTTTCATTTTCTCCACCTTTCTTTTTTTTGCAACAATTAAAAAAATCAATTTCCAAAAGTTACTTTAGATTGATGTTTTAAGCCCTGCAAAAATCAAAGCCTAAAACTGATCCGGCACCTCAAGCCAATATTAGAAGTGCCCTTATATTCAGTTTTTAAACTCGCTCAAAAACCAGTTGTAAATTGCTTCAAGTCTTGCTGTAAATGAGTTCTGCATGCGTTCCTCAAGTATCTTGAGCTTTGGAACTTTTGTCTCACTTGTCAGATACAGACACAGATAATCTCCGCAGTCACTGATAACAATATTCATGCGAAGAGCACCTTCATTGATTGCCTTGATCGGACCAACCTTGAGTGTATCGAGGTTTACCATACATGCACGCACTTCATCAGGACGGGCTGTATATGTTACACGATAGCATGACTCTCCAAGAGAATGATCATTCAACAGACAGAAACGGATCTGTCCATCAGGATCGCCTGCTGTATCGTCTGCAACCTGTGAACGATCGTCAGCACCTGCAATGCAGTATGCTTTTTCATACAAAGTTGTAGTTTTTTTCTCACTGTGACTGTAATACTGTATGCCCTGCATCTTAGAGAAAGAACGCAGAAGTTTACCTGCATAGTCAACAGTTGCCTTGGATCCGCTGCCAAGTTCGCTTTTTGGAATCAGATAGATCTCTTCAACCAGAAAGTTCGGCTTCACAAGCTCATCAGGCCATGATTCAGCAGCCTCTTTACAAAGAGGTGTATCCGGATTCATGTCAAGTTTTGAACCTTCAACCAGAAAACATGTTTTTTCCAGATGTTCACCAGATACAAGTTTTGCATAATCATCTGCACTGAAAATCAACTCAGCATTGAATGCAAAAACAGACTGGGCAAAAATTGCAGCAATGCCCAAAAGCAGTAAACGCTTCATTTTTTACAAGCCTCCTTTTTATAGTCCGCGGAAGGCCGTTTTTATGAGTTTATGTAAAAAACAACCTTCAACATGTCAGCAACTTTAAAACAGCATTTCAGAAGCTGTCTGACAAAATAAAATCAACGAACTCCGACGTAAATTACACGTACCTGCTTGTATAAACCATCTCCTTCGCTCTTTGTTTCAACATCCGGGATATCATTAAGAGTTGTGTGTATGAGACGGCGCTCATAAGGATTCATCGGCTCCAAAAGAATTGATGTCTTTGTCTGACGGACTTTGTCTGCTGTTGTATAACCAAGGCGGACGAGGTTCTCTTCACGGCGGATACGATAGTTTTCTGTATCAAGAATAATTCTTACATTCTCAAAACCGAGGTGTCCAGCATATACATTTGCAAGAAGCTGCATAGCGTCCAGATTCTTTCCCTTGTGTCCAATGAGAACAGAGGATGCATCACTTGTAAGCTTAATGCCGATTTTCTTCTCTTCGCGGAACATGATCTCTACTGCAACTTTGTATCCCATCTTTTCAATAAGAGTCTTTACAAATGCTACGATTTTCTCTTCAAATTCATTCTGAGGAATAGGATTTGCAACGAGTCCAGGATTTCTGGCTCTTTCTGTTGTATTTGGAACTGATCCCTCAAACTCTCCGGCTACATGTTCCTGTGTATCTACAGGATGAACGCGGATTTTTACATAGCCTTTCTTAAAAAATGAACTTTTCTGAGTTTCAAGGATTTCCACATCAAACTGATCTCTTTCAAGTCCAAGTTCCTGTGCAGCTTTTTCGATAGCCTCTTTTTCATTTTTTCCTTCGTATTCGTAAACCATATATACCTTCCTTTATCTGGTATTGCAGAAAGCTCCTGAAAATTCAATTTTCAGGAGCAACTCCGAAAATGCAACGTTAAAACCGAAGTTTTTTACAACGGCCTCAAACCTTTACAACATCTCATTAACACATTAAAAAGATGCCCTCAATTTATCTTCTGGCACACAAAAAGTTTTTTTTTCAGCAGTGCCTTTTCAAGACTTTTCTGTCCTGCAGACTAATCCCCAAAAAACAGGATTCTTCATCCGCCGGACTATCTTCTTTTCTTTCCGCCTTTTGATGCACGAAAGACCTGCATTTTGCCAGTCTTTCTCTGCTCCATCTCAGCTCTCTTCTTTTTTGTCATGTTATTGATAAGTAACTGCTGACCTATCTGAAGAACATTGCTGACTGTCCAGTAAAGCAAAAGTCCACTAGGAACATTGTAAAACAGGAAGAAGAAGAAAATCGGCATACCGTACATCATCATCTTCATGGATGCCTGATTCTGTGCTGCAGCTGCTGCGTTTCCGTACTGTGTGATTACACCGTTCAAAAGCTGTGATGCTGTGTAAACAAACGGCAGAAGACGAAGTGTATTCATCGTAAACTGAGAAATCAGCGGAATTTCTTTATTCCATGTAAAAATCTTGTCTCCGACTGACAAATCGTCAATCCAGCCCTTGATAAAGCTTGCACCGCGGAACTCAAAATAGTTATTGAATACGTTATACAGAGCAAACAAAACAACCATCTGCAAGACCATAGGCAGACAGCCGGAAGCCGGATTATAACCTGCTTCTTTGTAAAGCTTGCCCATTGCCATCTGCAGTTTCTGCTGATCGTCTTTGTACTTTTCCTGAAGTTCCTTAACTTTCGGCTGAAGGCTCTGCATCTTTATGGAACCCATAGCAGACTTTGTATTCAGAGGGAAAAGAACTATTTTGAGGAGAATTGTGAGAATGATAATTGCAATACCCCAGTTGTGTACCAGAGTATAAATTCTTTCAAGGCTCCACTTGAGTGCGATTTCAAATATAGAAAGGAATCCACCAGTCTTCAAAGCCTGGTTAAAATATGCATTTATCAGATTCCAGCCGTTCTTGTCTGAATTGTTATACTTGATGAGCTCTGTTTCACTTCTCGGACCGACATAAACATAATATCTGTCTGTAATATTTCCGTTTGTAATAGCATTGCGGGTCAAAAATACCTGTGCATTTTCATAGCCGTCTACAGGCTCATTTGAAACACGGACAGAGTGTACCATAGAACCGGAATCTTCTGGTTTTACAAGAATTGTAAAATATTTACCTGCTGTTCCTGCCCATTCATAAGCATCATTGTATGTATGATTTGAAATCGGCTTTCTGATTTTCTTTTTGCCGTTCCAGGCCAGATATTCGCGGACTTCGTAACGGTCAATCTTGCGGTTGAAATGAGGTCCCATCTGTGGAGATGTGCGGATTGTATAAGATGCACCGCCGACATTCAAAGCATCAACACCGGCATCATCTGTGTTGATTGTAATTGACAGACGGAAAGCATAATCATCCGGCTTGAACTCATACAGTTTTCCGAGACGGAATGTGTGTGCATTTCCCAATGCGTCTTTCTGAGTAAAGTCACGATAAAAACCAATCGTATAGTCGTTAATTTTTTTTACTTTGAAGTTACTGTTGATAATCGGCATGGAAGCATCGCCAAATGCCAGAGAAAATGCCCTGTTTGTGCTGGTGACATTGTCAGCCATTTCAACACCGAAGCCTGTATCTTTATCTTTGTGATCTGTAAGTTTATAGCTTACAATATCACCACCACGATTTGTCAAAACAATCTTTGCTTTATTTGTCGTGACTGTAAACTCTTCTACAGGAACTTCCTGAGTTTCAGACTCTGCATTCTGATCGGCAGAAGATTCATTTCCAAACACAGATGCAGAAGTTCCGTCAGAAGCAGAAATCAAAGCTGAAAGTTCCTCTGCTTTTTCCTTCTTTTCCTGCTGCTCAATCTTCTCTTGAGTTTGCTGAGCCTGCATTGCAGCTTCGCGCTTTGGAGCCTGAACCAAAGTGTCAAAGGCGATATAACCAGCCAAGACCAGACTACACAAAACCAAGGCCAGTATAGTATTCTTTTCCATTTGTTTTTCCTTAGAATTTTATCAAGAACAATACAAAACAACAGAAAATTGCCAAAATTTTCAGTCCAGACAAAAAATGAAGCCTAGAAAAATCTACAAACCTGCCGCCTTTTCAAAAGTGGTTCATTTGCAGTTCTCTTATGCCGCTCCAGATATAAACAGCCCGGCATCAAACAGACAGCCGCCATCTCAACTAAAAGATCTCCTCACGGAACAGGATCATACCCGCCTTCATGCCATGGATTGCACCGAAGTATGCGACGCACTGTAAGATACAGACCTTTGACGGCACCGTACTTCTTAAATGCTTCCAGAGCATACTGGGAACATGTCGGAGTAAACCGGCAACATGGCGGAAAAAGAGGAGAAACAAAAAGCTGATAAAATCGTACCAGAGCAATAAACATCTTCGCAAAAAGATGATTTATTCCTCTGACGACAGAAACTGCGGCTGCAGCAATCCCGCTTTTTTGCATAATGTCTTTAATTGTTCACACCGCGAGTGGAACGAGTCATTTCCGGGATAGACAAGCAAAAGCATATCATAACCGGTGTTCAGGTGTGTTTTGTAGAAACGATAAGCTTCACGGCTGCAGCGCTTGGAATAATTGCGCTCGACAGCATTGCCAAAGCCGCGGGGAAGAGGAAACGCTATACGGTTGAAATCCAGACCATTCTTCTTGAAAAAGAGCTTGGCACCGTTCACTCCCACCCTGTTCCCCGTCTTAAAAAGTGATTTTATATCTTCAGGACGTTTTATATGCTCAGAGCGATCGAAACACCCTGTCTTAAAATTCAGCATACCTGTTGCCCCTCAGATGCGTTTTTACATCTTTGCTGTCTGACAGCGACCATTCTGATATGGCTTCTTCTCGTCAGAAACTGTAAGCTTCCAGCGACCCTTTGCTCTTCTTCTTGACAAAACCATACGGCCACCACGAGTCTTCATACGTGCGCGGAAACCGAACTTTCTTGTACGCTTTACTTTACTTGGTTGATATGTACGTAACATTATAGTCTCCTGTTAAAATGATAATCTTTCTATAGTATTGTTGATATTAACATCATTTTCAAAAGTTAGTCAACAAATTCATACCGAATTCAAAGCTAAATTCTGTAGAATTTATCACTTAAACAATAAATTCTGTAAAAATTCAAAAATTCTTAAATTAATATGTATTTTCAAAACGTATAAAAAAATTTACATCAAGTATCGGATTTTATCGAATTCATATGTTTTCCATCCTGCTGAAGTTACACGAAACTACCTTGAATATGACAGCCTGCCTCAACAAAACGAAACTATTTTGTAATACCCATGTCTTTTCCCAGCTGGGCAAAAACATCAGCAAGTTCCGGCGCAAGCGGTTTTGCAGACTGCACTGCCGTTTTTTGACTATATACGCTGTTTTCAGATGCCTGTGAAATAGACTGTTCATCTTTTTCTATCTGTCTGGCTATACTTTCTCTTACAGAACTTGCAGAATAGCTTTCTCCTGTAACATCGCCTCTTTTTCCGCCGACACGAAATGCAAGTGTCTGAACTTTGAGTTCCGGCGCATACATCTGTATACCGCGCAATATAAAAGATTTTCTAAGCTGCAGAAGTTCTATCCATCCTGGATGATCTACATCTATAAAAAGCACGCCGTTTTTTAAATCACAGATGCGGCTGTGACCGGCAAGATTTCTGCCTTCATTTGGATTTGCACTTTTTATTCCAAGAAGGACTTTCCGCCATACGTCCATAGTACGCGCCGCACGCGACGATTCTTCTACAGAAATCGAATCAAATAAATTTGATACGACACTTGAAATGTTTTGAATTTCGTCATTACCAAAAGAACTTTCTGTCATAGGTTCTATCCTATCATTGAATAAGAAATATTGACAAGCCGAAGCTTTTTAACGCAGGTACAATAACTCAAAAATCCTCATCTTCGTAATCAGAATTGAGATTTATACTTTTGCGGACAGTACGTTTTGCTTCTCTTGCTTTTGTTTTTTCTTTTGCCCTGGCATGTTTTGATTTTTCAGACTGACTAACGGACGTTAAATCACTGCTGGTAAAAATACTCATTGATTTTTCGCTTCTTAAACGTCGCATATGAGATTCCATGTTCATTTCTTTTGGTACGTCAGTTTTTTCTATCAATATGTCATTTGCAGAATTTACAGAAATGGCATAAAAAGCCGAACCGGCCTGTTCCAGATATGCAACGGCTTTTTCCAGATCCAAAAGTCCGATGCCTGCCTTTTTCTTGCTGTCCATCTTCGTGTTTTCACGGATTTTCTTTGCAAGTATAGACTCCTGATACTTTGAACGTCCACCGAGCTGTTCCAGGGCTTTCACAATTTCTGCCTGTATAGGAGTAAGATTGTGGTAGGTCAAATTTCGAGTTATAAATAGAATTTACAAAAAAGGCGTAATTCTTTAGAATTTAGTTACCACACAAAAAACAAAGGAGTTACGCCATGACCGAAAACGATCTTATAGAATTATACTGCATTATTGATGATTTTTA
>JAZQQW010000041.1:0-9214 GCA_045629255.1 Treponema sp. | reverse complement strand
AGTTGAAAGATAAGAGGAGAATTCTGATATGGCACAAAAAAGAGTCTTAATGAAAGGTAATGAGGTAATCGCTGAAGCTGCACTTCGTGCCGGCTGCAGAAATTACTTTGGATATCCTATCACACCACAGACTGAAGTAATGCATTATATGGCAAAGAAGATGGTTCAGATCGGTGGTAACTTTGTTCAGGCAGAAAGTGAAGTTTCTGCTATTAATATGGTATATGGTGCTGCTGCTGCAGGTGCAAGAGTACTTACATCATCATCTTCACCTGGAATTTCACTTAAGCAGGAAGGTATTTCATATCTTTCCGGAGCAGAACTTCCTGCCGTAATCGTCAACATGATGCGCGGCGGCCCTGGACTCGGAAATATTGCAGGTGCTCAGGGAGACTATTTCCAGGCAACAAGGGGCGGCGGAAACGGAGACTATCACGTAGTCGTAATCGCTCCGGGAACAGTACAGGAAATGGCAGACTGCACCGTAAAGGCATTTGAAATTGCAGACAGATACAGAGTCGTATGCATGATTTTGGGAGACGGATACCTTGGACAGATGTCTGAGCCATGCATTCTTCCGGACTTTGTAAAAGAATTCCCTGCAAAACCATGGGCACTTACAGGAAAGACTTCAGACAGACAGAACAACATCACGCTTTCTCTCCGCCTGAGGGGCGACGATACAGAACTTAACCGCCACACAAAAGAACTTTTTGCAAACTACCAGAAAATTGCTGACAATGAGACAATGGCAGAAGTATACATGTGCGACGATGCAGAAATTATCCTCACAGGATACGGAACAAGTGCACGTGTCTGCAAAAAAGCAGTCAGACTTTTGCGGGAGCAGGGCATAAAGGCAGGACTTTTCCGTCCTATAACACTCTGGCCTTTCCCGGAAAAAGAACTCCAGAAAGCAGCCGCAAACGCAAGGAAGATACTTACAGTTGAGATGAGCATGGGTCAGATGGTTCAGGATGTAAAGCTTTATTCAGGACACAAAGTATCTGACGTCGAGTTCTATGGCGAGCCGGGCGGACTTATTCCAAAGGTGGACGCAATCATAGAGAAAGTAAAAGACTTGTTGAAGTAAGGAAAATAACATGGCAAAGAAATATGAATTTCCAAAATCAATGAAAGACAATAAAACTCACTACTGTGCAGGATGCGGACACGGAATCGTTCACAAGCTTATCTGTCAGGTAATCGATGAGATGGGCATTCAGGGAGACGTTCTTCTTGTAGCACCTGTAGGCTGTGCAGTCTATGCATACAATTACATCGATGTAGATTCATGTGAAGCAGCACACGGTCGTGCTCCGGCAGTTGCAACAGGAATGAAAAGAGTTCACAAGGACAAGATTGTAATTTCATACCAGGGAGACGGAGACCTTCTTGCAATCGGAACGGCAGAAACGGTACATGCTGCAAACCGCGGTGAGAACATCACCGTGATTTTCATCAACAACGCAATTTACGGCATGACAGGCGGACAGATGGCACCAACATCACTTGTCGGACAGGTTACAAAGACAACGCCATACGGAAGAAATGCAGACGAAGTCGGATACCCGATCCGTGCATGCGAGCTTTTGAATACACTTGTCGAACCGAAATACATTGAGCGTGTTGCAGTATATGACGTAAAGCACATCAATCAGGCAAAAAAGGCAATCAAGAAGGCCTTGACATACCAGAAGGAAGGAAAGGGATATTCATTCGTAGAAGTTCTTTCAATGTGTCCTACAAACTGGGGTGTTCAGCCGACAGTTGCCGCAGATTGGGTACGCGATGCAATGGAACCTTATTATCCTCTTGGAGTTTTCCGTGACATTCCTGAAGGAATCATTCCGGAGGCAGCAAAACCTACGGCAGGCGTAGTCGGAAAATAATTTCATGCGGATGCTGCTTGAACTTTGATTTTGAGCGGTATCCTGTTAGAACCAGATGATTTTTATCTGGAGCGCATCTGGAATGCAAACCCGCTTTTCGCGGTTTCAGTCCTTCGGACCGCTTCGCGCCGCTGCAATCGGGGCTAGGCTTTGCCGGATGCTGAAAAATTGGAGAATTATATGACAACTGAAATAATCTTTGCGGGATTCGGCGGACAGGGAGTAATCCTTGCCGGAAAAATCCTTACGCTCGCAGGCATGAGCGAAAACAAAAACGTTTCCCACATACCTTCATATGGTGCGGAAATGCGTGGAGGAACTGCAAACTGTTCCGTAATCGTAAGCGATGAAGAAGTAGCTTCCCCTGTAATCGAGCACCCTGATGTCGTTGTTGCGCTCAACAAGCCTTCAATGACAAAGTTTGAGCCACTTCTTAAAAAAGGCGGACTTTTGATTTACAACTCAAGCCTTATCGACATACTTCCACAGAGAAGCGACATAAAGACACTTGCCCTTCCTGCAAACGAAATTGCAGCAGAGTGCAATAATGCACGCGGAGCAAACATGGTAGTGCTCGGATGTCTTGCAAAAGTATGCAAGGGCATGATAAGCGGCGTAAAACCTTTTGAATATGCACTTGATGAAGCAATCAGTGCAAGAAACAAGAAGTTCAACCCGATTAACATTGCTACAATCGAAAAAGCATTCAACATGGAATACGACATAAAGTAATAGCTGTTTTCAACAATCATTGTGCGGCATCCGAAAACTGTGTTTTTGGAGCCGGCAGTGAAAAGCTATGGTTTAACCATGTACTTTATGAAGAATAAAACAGCTTAAATAAAAGAGGAATATATGTCAGAGAAAAACAGAATAGGTTCAAAAGTTAAATTAGTCAGAGAAAACCGTAAACTTTCTATTGATGATGTAAGTGAAAGAGCGAATTTAAGCGTAAAGACAATTCAGGACATAGAAAACGGAGAACTTGTTCCTGGCCTTACTCCTCTCATCAAAATTGCACGTGTGCTCGGTGTAAGACTCGGCACGTTTATGGACGATCAGGAAGATTTGGGACCTGTACTTGTCCGTTCATCAGAAAAGAAAGAAAACAGCATCACACGTTTCAGTGAAAGAAATAATGCAACATCAAGCGACCTTGATTTTTATACACTTGCACAGAACAAAGCTGACCGTCACATGGATCCTTTTATCATCGATGTTTTCCCTCCGTCAAATGAAGATGTTAAACTTTCAACACACGAAGGCGAAGAGTTTATCTATGTTCTTGAAGGTCAGATAGAAGTTCTGTACGGAAAAGATAAATACACATTGAATACTGGTGACAGCATTTATTATGATTCTATCGTCGCTCACCATCTTCACAGCGCAGGAAAAGAAAAATCAAAGATTCTTGCAGTAGTATATACCCCGGTATAATATCTTGAGTAAATCCCGGCTGGCGTATCAATTTAAAAACTGCTTTCCGGGGCTGACTTCTGATTTTGTGCGCCTTTGAAATTTTTTTTCAAAGGCGTTTTTTAAAGGTTGTCATACTGTATGTCAATTTTTTAGAAGTTATCATAAGGAAGAAATATGTTTGAAATTACACTGAGTAAGCTTTTACGCGAAAAGACAAATGAAAACCCAGACAAAGAATTCATGGTTTACGCAGACCGTGATCTTCGTTTCTCATATGCACAGTTTGACAAAAGAGTAGATGATCTTGCATGCGGCCTGTATGCAATTGGAGTCCGGAAGGGAGATAATGTTGGAATTTGGGCAACGAACGTACCGGACTGGTTGACATATATGTTTGCATGTGCACGTCTTGGAGCTGTTGCCGTTACTGTAAATACAAGCTATAAACTTCATGAACTTGAATACCTTGTAAAACAGTCTGATTTGACGACACTCTGTCTGACGGACGGTGTAAAAGATTCAAATTATGTTCAGATGATAAAAGAACTTGTGCCGGAACTTGATATATACGAAAGAGGCTGCTTAAAGTCAGCAAAGTTCCCGTGCCTCAGAAATGTTGTTTTCATGGGACCGGAAAAATTCCGCGGACTTTATTCTACACCGGAACTTCTTCTTCTCGGACAGCATGTTGATATTGAAATAATTCACGAAATAGAAAATAAAGTTACGCCTGAAGATGTAGTAAACATGCAGTATACTTCAGGAACGACAGGCTTCCCGAAAGGTGTCATGCTTACAAGCCGCAACATAATCAACAACGGCTACAGCATCGGAGAATGCATGCGTTATACAGACAAAGAACGCGTATGTCTTCCTGTACCGCTTTTCCACTGTTTCGGAATTGTACTCGGTGTAATGGCAGTTCTGTCACACGGAGCAACTCACGTTCTTCTTGAAAGCTTTGACCCGCTTGTTGCACTTGCAAGCATTCAGAAAGAAAAATGTACGGCAATCTACGGTGTTCCGACAATGTACATTGCAGAAATGAATCATCCTATGTTCAGCATGTTTGATTTGACATCCCTCCGTACTGGAATCATGGCAGGTGCCGGTGTTCCTGTAGAACTGATGAAAGCTGCAATGGATAAAATGCACATGACGGAAATTACATCCGTTTACGGCCTTACAGAAACAAGCCCTGGAATGACACAGAGTCGCTGGAACGATTCACGTGAAGTCCGTGCTGCAACTGTCGGTCATGAACTTCCTGACATTGAAGTAAAAGTCCTGAATCCGGAAACAAACGAAGAATGCCCGGTAGGAGTACAGGGTGAAATGTGCTGCCGCGGTTACAACATAATGAAAGGCTATTACAAAATGCCTGAAGCAACTGCTGAGATAATCGATGCAAACGGCTTCCTCCATTCCGGTGACCTCGGTGAAAAAGATGCAGACGGAAATTACCGCATTACAGGACGCATTAAAGACATGATTATCCGTGGCGGTGAAAACATCTATCCGCGTGAAATCGAAGAGTTTTTGATTCAGATGCCGGAAATAAAAGACATACAGGTAGCTGCCGTAAAGAGCGAACGTTACGGAGAAATTACAGGTGCATTTATTATCCTGCATGAAGATAAAAAACTTACAGAACAGGACGTAATTGAATTCTGCCGCGGTAAACTTGCAAAGTTCAAGTGGCCTCAGCTCATCATGTTTATGGATGAATTCCCGATGACAGGCTCCGGCAAAATCCAGAAGTTCAAGCTTACGGACATCGGTACAAAATACCGCCGTGAAGTTCTGAAAGTTGAAGATTAAAAGACAGGGACATCGCTTAAAAAAATATTTTATATATTCCGGAAGGCATTTTTTATTATAAAGATGCCTTGGAAAATTCCGTATTCAGGAGGTTAATTATGAATGAAGAAATTAAGGCTGTAGCCGACAGATTAAAAGGCTTGAGAGACATCATGGATGTCAGTATTGAAGAAGCTGCTCAGGTCTGCGGAATTGGAATTGATAAATATATTGCATACGAAAGCGGCACTGTTGATATTCCTGTCGGTGTTTTGCAGTGCATGGCAAAAAAATACGAAATTGATTTAGGAACATTAATCAGCGGAAAAGAACCTCACATGCATTCTTACTGCCTTACAAAAAAAGACAAGGGAATGTCTGTAGACAGACGCAAGGACTACAAATATCAGGCACTTGCTACAGGATTCCAGAACCGCAAGGCTGACCCGTTCATTGTTTCTGTTCCTTTTGATGCAGCAGCTGAGCCTCACTTTAATTCTCATCCGGGACACGAGTTTGTTTATATGATTGAAGGAAAAATGACTCTTACGGTTGACGGCAGAGAGCTTGTTGTAGAAGAAGGCGACAGCGTTTATTTTGATGCAACAAAGAAACATGCCATGGTTGCCCGTGACGGTAAGAATGCAAAGTTCCTTGATATGATTATTTAACAAGGAATGGAGCAGGCGTTGCGGACGGCGTTTGAGTCCGCAGAAAGGGGTGCGGTGAAGACTTTAGGCTGAACCCAGGGGAAAGGCTTTTCCCCTCATTAATAAATTTAGAAGTGGAAAAATTATGGTAGAAAATTTTTTGGAAAAAACTGAATTTACAGATTACAATGATTTTTTTAAGAATTACAAGATAAATGTTCCTTCAAATTTTAATTTCGGCTACGATGTTGCAGATTATCTTGCAGAAAAAAATCCGGACGGAAAGGCTCTTGTCTGGTGCAACGACAACGGCGAAGAACTGACACTGACTTTTAAACAGGTAAAGGAACGCACGGACAGGGCAGCAGCTTTCTTTATGAAACAGGGCATCAGAAAAGGCGACTTTGTAATGCTGATTCTGCAGCGTCGCTATGAGTTCTGGATAAGCATTGTTGCCCTCCACAAAATAGGTGCCGGGGTAATTCCTGCAACTCACATGCTTACAAAAGAAGACATTGTTTTTAGAAATAATGCAGCTTTCATCAAGGCAATTGTTGCTGTAAATGACAGGGATTTGTTCCGCTATATCGAAGAAAGCCGTGCAGAAAGTCCGAGCCTCAAGACTCTGATTGCATGTGCTCCGTTTGGAATTGATAAGGGACTGAGTGCAGAAGATAAAGCTGCTCATCCGGACTGGATTGATTTTACAAGCGGAGTTGCTTCTGTTACTGAAAATGATTTGCAGGTATTTTACAGCCTCAAGCGTGATGAAATAAGCCACAACATGGATGTAATGCTTGCATATTTTACAAGTGGAACTACAAGCCATCCGAAACTTGTTGCACATAACTTCATGTATCCGCTCGGTCACATCGTTACTGCAAGTTACTGGCAGCAGGTAAAAAAAGGCGGGCTTCACCTTACTGTTGCAGATACCGGCTGGGGTAAGGCTGTATGGGGAAAACTTTACGGTCAGTGGATTGCAGAATGTGCTGTTTTTGTCTACGACTATCATGCAAAGTTCAAGCCTGTTGATTTGATTGAACAGATTGAAAAGCACAACATTACGTCTTTCTGTGCACCTCCTACTATTTACCGCTTTTTGATTCAAGAAGATCTTTCTAAGTATGATTTTTCTTCATGCGAACACTGGTCTACTGCAGGGGAGCCTCTGAGCGAAGAAGTCTTCAATAAATGGAAGCAGATTACAGGTAAAGAAATTCACGAAGGTTTTGGTCAGACAGAAACAACTTTGAGTCTTTTGAATTTCGGAAATGAAAAAATAAAACCGGGTTCACTTGGAAAACCGGCACCTTACTACAATGTTACTCTTGTTGACGAAGACGGCAATGAAGTTGAAGACGGTGAAGTCGGTGAAATTGTCGTTGACATGAAAAACGGTGCTTTCCCTGGACTTTTCATGTGCTACTTCGGCGATGAAGCAAAGACAAAATCTGTAATGCACGACGGACTTTATCATACATCGGACAACGCATGGCGTGATGAAGACGGTTACTTTTGGTTTACAGGACGCAATGACGATGTCATCAAATGTTCAGGATACAGAATCGGTACTTTTGAAGTTGAATCAGTTCTGATGCAGCATCCTGCCGTTGTTGAATGTGCCGTTACTGCAGCTCCAGACCCTGTCCGCGGTCAGGTTGTAAAGGCAACAATCGTTCTTGCAAAAGGCTATTCTCCGTCAGATGAACTTGTCAAAGACATACAGACTTTCGTAAAGAAAACTACAGCTCCGTACAAATACCCTCGTATCGTTGATTTTGTTGAAAGCCTTCCAAAGACAATCAGCGGAAAAATCAAGCGAAACGAAATCAGACAGGGAAAATAAAACTAAAGAAAGCTTTGCTTAAAATGCAATAAAATCCGGTATCAGCTTCTGTTTCTGGTACCGGATTTTTTTTTACGTGACAAGAAAGAAATTTACTCAGGAAATCAGAAAATGCAGGTGTCAGAAATTACTGAAACGGGTCTTTGCTCTGGTCAACAGTCATAAGTTCTGGTACACTTACTCCGTATCTTGATTTAGGAAGAGCTTTTATGACATCTTCGTAATTATTTGAGACAATCTCAACTTTCTGACCTTCAAGTGCGGCTTTGACTTCTTTGCCGGGATTGTATTTTGCAGCTTTTGCAAAAAGGTCATTTCTAGGACGTGCTTTTGTTGTCACTTTCAGGGAATCAACAACTTTCATGACGACAATGTCATCTTCGCGTGTAGAAATGTTTTCTTTATACGCATAAGCAGTTTTCATGGCAGACTGCTTTTTGTCATAGTAAAACACTTTGACGGCACCGTTTTCCAGTTCTGAATTTTCAAGTGCAATCTGAGTTCCAAATGCAAGATAAGGTTTTTCTTCAAACTCACTCTGAAGTTCCGGGTCTGAATAGAGGCGGCATTTTTTGATGGTAAGAGCCGGCATGGAATTCAGTGCAAACTGAGATTCCGGGATCCAGTAATCAACGCTGTCATAGACAACATGATAAAACCTTGTCTGGCTGTCAGATTCTTCTGTATGTGAATCGATTACATCGTCAAGATAAAGGGCATCAATTGTCCGGCCTTCTGCAACAGAAATAATGCTGTGCATCCTGCCATCGCGTCCCAGAAGATAAAGACCTGTGTTTTCTTTCAGGACAGTGCCCGTAATAAAAGATTCGACTATTTCTGGAATTATTTCTTCAACGGCAGGCTCTTCTTCCGGCTCTGTTTCCAGTGAAAGTTCAGATCCTGCAGTTTGAGAAAGAGTAGACAGTGTATTTGCTGAGATATTTTTGCTGCAGCTCAAAACGGAAAACGGAAGAAAACAGAAAACAATTAATAAATAAACTTTCATAATGAGTATATTTTATAGCAACATGTTAAACTTCGCAATAAAATTAAATAAAAGATTAAGGGTACTTTTGAAAAAGTGTCTTTCAGAAGATTTGCTTCGTGTGCAAAAAGTCCTGCTTTGGAAATTGACAGAAAAAAGGCGTTGCTGATGTTTTTTTTTGACGTTTTTGCAAAAAACTACCCATTCGGGTAGTCGACTTCCTGAGAAAAGTTACCTATAATCTATGGTAAAGTGCGGAAAATCTGCTTTTGAGCCATTTTTTTGATGAATCAGAAGCAGTTAAAGTGTAAGAATGTAATTTGATATATTATGGAGAGATTTATGAAAAGAGCAGTGTTGTTTATTCTGGGCGTTATTACGCTTTTTGCAATGACTTCCTGTGCTGGAGGAGCTTCCGGAGGCGGAAGCGGATCTGAAGAGTCTGGCAGCCTGATGTTGTCTGTAGGAACAGGCAGCGGCAGAGCAGCAGGAGAACGAAATGCTCTTTTTGCAAACGGAGCGCTTACAGTAAACATCACTGGTGACAGCGGATTTTCAAGAAGCGGAAGTACAACGCTTGACTCAAGCGGTTCCGGCACGCTTACAATAAAATCAGTTC
>JAZQQW010000040.1:0-28910 GCA_045629255.1 Treponema sp. | reverse complement strand
GTAGCCATGTCGTTCTGTGAGCCAAGGAGTTGCTTGCTTTTGTTGTCTTCCTAAGACCGCTTGGCCTCCGACTTTATAGATTATGTAATCTATTCAAGTGCTTACAATGCAGAAAAAAATCCGGATTTACGCGAAGCTGAGCGCAAAGGAATACCGTCGCTTTTGTACAGTGAAGCTCTTGGAGCAATATCACGTTCTGCATACAGTAGCGGAGTTTGCGGAGTTCACGGCAAAACAACAACGACCGGTCTTGTCGGTACAATTCTCAAAAATCTGGATTTGCCGTCACAGGTTCTGGCCGGCAGCATAATATCATCATTCGGTGACAGCTGCACAATGACTTCTTCATCTTTCGAAAAAAAGTCAGGCGATAGAGGTATGAGCGGAAACTCGTATTTTGTTGCTGAAACATGTGAATATCAGCGTCATTTTATGGCTTTCTGCCCTCAAAAGATTATTCTGACTTCCGTAGAAAGTGACCATCAGGATTATTATCCTACATACAACGACATCAGAGATGCTTTTGTTGACTATATCTGTAAACTTCCTTTGAACGGTCAGCTGATTTATTGTGCAGATGACAAAGGTGCATGTGAAGCTTCTGCCATTGCA
The DNA here is from genome assembly GCA_045629255.1 of Treponema sp. Classification (GTDB taxonomy): domain Bacteria; phylum Spirochaetota; class Spirochaetia; order Treponematales; family Treponemataceae; genus Treponema_D. The sequence continues at coordinate 28,298 of JAZQQW010000040.1, read as the reverse complement.
CACGACAGAAGAAAAGATATAGAACTTATTCCTTACGGCGAAAAAGCTTCCGGGGATTATAAAATCGAGTTCGGCAGAGTAGAAAACGGCATGCATTATTTTGAAATTGCATGTCTTGGAGAGTGTGCAATCTGTGTGCCGGGCAATCACAATGTCAGAAATGCGGCTGCTGCAATAGCTTTGTGCTGCGAGCTTATAAAATCGTCCGGCAGCGATGTTTTGCATAACAGACAGAAAATCATAGACGGACTCAAAAATTTTTGCGGCGGTAGAAGAAGATCTGAGATTGTCGGCAGAAAAAAAACACCACTTGGTCAGGATGTCATATTTATTGATGATTATGGTCATCATCCGACAGCTGTTAACACGACACTTGCCGGATACAGAGAGTTTTATAAAAATCACAAAATCATTGTAGATTTCATGAGCCATACATACACGAGAACAGCGGCACTGCTTGAAGAATTTGCTTCAAGTTTTGAAAGCGCTGATACTGTTGTAATAAACAAGATTTATGGTTCTGCCCGTGAAAATGCAGGCGCTGCAAATGTTTCTGGAGAAATCCTTGCACAAAGAACTGCTTTGCATCATAACGATGTGCATTACTGCAAGGAATTTGAAGAAGCTGCGGATTTTGTTCTGTCTCTTTTGAATAAAGACAGTGGAGTACAATATCCAGACGGCTATCTTGTTGTAACAATGGGAGCCGGAGATAACTGGAAAGTCGGCAAGCTTGTTATGGAACGTCTTTAAAAGCGTGTTTTTTTAGCTGTCTGCTGTTTTTGAAACAGACAGATTATCTGCAATTAACTGGAGTTTATATTATGAACAGCATGACCGGTTATGGTTATAAAGAGATTATTGATGGAAGTACACAGATAAGCGTTGAGCTGCGTTCTGTGAATTCACGTTTTCTGGATTTGAATGTTGTACTTCCGGTATTTATGAATCCTCTTGAGCTTAAAATCCGTCAGCTCATCAATGATAAGATTGTACGCGGAAAAGTTGATCTTTATATCAGGATTCATGAGACAAATTCCAACACAGTTGTAAAAGCAGATACTCAGGCTGCAAAGAATTATCATGACGAGATAGCCAAAATTGCACTTGCACTTGGCAGAAATCCGGATGATATACCGCTTAGCCTTATCATCAGTCAGGACGGTGTTCTCAATGTTACGCACGAGTATGACTGTGATTATTACTGGAACAAAGTTGAACCTGTATTCAATCATGTTTTTGAGCAGTTTCTGCAGGACAGAAAAAGGGAAGGCGAGAATCTTAAAAGTGATTTGCTTTCAAAGCTTGATAAACTTGATGAATGTGCGGCTTTTTTCAAAAAGTGGCAGCCGGACATGGAAAAAAAGTTCAAAGACATCATTACTCAGAAATTTAACGAACTTTTGGGAAATCATGTTGATGAGAATAAAATTCTTGAAGAAACTGCTGTTATGCTCGTAAAGTATACGATTAACGAAGAAATCATACGTCTGCAGAGCCATCTAAAAGCCCTCAGAAATGAAATAATGACAAATCCTATTCCGGGTAAAAGAATCGATTTTATCTGTCAGGAAGCTAACCGCGAGATAAATACCATTGGAAGCAAAAATCAGTTTACTGAAGTTGCACAGATGGTTGTCAATGCTAAGGATGCTCTGGAAAATATACGCGAGCAGTGTAAAAATGTTGAATAAGTCAGTTTCTGGGAAATACTATTCGAAGATGTCTGAAAGTTTTGTGCCTTGCAACTTTAAGGCACAGAATGTTTTGTTTTTTAAGTTATCTCTAAGGACTTTAATTTTTGGAGATTTGTATAATTATATTAAACAGTGCTTTTCTGTATTTTGTGCAGAGTTCTTGACGCACTGTCAATTGCTGATTAAAATAGGCGCACTGTGCTAATTCGATATTCTACGGATGCTGACGGTAAACCAATTGAAAAGGCCGTCATCTATACAAAAAAAGAACATAATATAGAACGTAACTCTATTGACTCTGACGCTATCTATGTCATAACAAGGCTTAAAGATGCAGGTTTTGCCGCATATATTGTCGGCGGCGCTGTCAGAGACCTGCTTGTCGGCAAAAAACCGAAGGATTTTGATATAGTCACAGATGCTACACCAAGCAGAATTAAAAAGATTTTCAGAAATTCAAGAATCATCGGAAAACGTTTTCGACTTGTTCATGTTTTCTTTGGTGAAAAAATTTTTGAAGTAAGTACATTCCGTTCTACTGTTGACGGTTCGGTCGGTAATGCGTTCGGCACAATGGATGAAGATGTCATGCGCCGAGACTTCACATTGAATGCACTGTATTACGAACCTGGCAAAGAGCAGATAATTGATTATGTCGGCGGTGTCAAAGATATTAAGAAAGGCATTGTCCGTCCTGTAATTGATTTGAACCGTATTTTTGTAGAAGATCCTGTACGCATGCTTAGAGCTGTCAAATATGGATCTACAACTGGCTGTAAACTGCCGCGCGTTCTCCGTAAAAAAATCAGGGAATCGGCACAGCTTTTGTCACCAGTTTCGCCTTCCCGGCTTACAGAAGAAATTCTCAAGATAATAAACAGTGCACATTCATTTGATATTGTGCAGAGCGCAATGGATACTGATCTTTTTGCATATTTGCAGCCGGCTGCCACAAACCTCATGCTTGAAGATAAGAAATTCATGAAATCATATTATGCAAGTCTCAAAGATCTTGATATGTCTGTTCAGAAAAATCCTGAACTTCGACTTGGAGAAAAGCTTTACTATGTCCTCAGAGATTTTGTTGCAGGGCTTACACAATGGCAGCTTGAAGTGAAAAACGGATCTTCTGTTGCAGATTTGTACAAGACGACGTGGATGCGCTGCCGGAACTTTATTCTTCCGATGAATCCTCAGAGAACAGAGCTGGAATATGCTGTCCGTAAAATTCTTATTGAATGTGGTGTTCCTGTAAAGAAAATTTCTAAACCGAGAAAGCGTACAAAAATTGTACTTCCGCCGGAAAATAACTGATTTTTAAACGCTGACGGTAAAAAAAAAGCACTGTTTTTTGCATGCATAAAAACAGTGCTTTTTTTATCGATGTCTTTTATTCATCAATTGTTATTTTGTCAATGATTATGCTGACTTCTTCAAGCATAATGCCGGTGTTCATTTCAATGTTGTCGATGATGTAGTTTTGAAGCTTCTTGATTGTCCCTGTCAGCTGTTTTCCGAAAGGTACATCTATCGTGAGGACTAATCTGTAGCCCTGCTTGTTCGGCTTGATTACAAGTTTTCGCACATTGATTCTGATATTGTTGTCCATGTTGAACTGGTCTATGCAATGAAGCGTCATTTCAACAAGGGCTGCCTGTGATATTTCAAGACGTCCTTTTTTGCTGAATTCTGGCGTGACAATGGACTTTTCGACCATTTTGTCGCCTTTTACTTTCTTTGTTTTATGTGTCAATTCCTTTGACAGAAATTGTCTGATAGAAGTGTAGAAAATCTGCGGATATGTTTTTTTCACTTCGATAGCAGGAACAGGAATGACATGCTTGCCTTCTGTATTTCTGCTGACGATAGCTTTCTGTATGTCTTCCTGGGTTGCTATCTGTTCGATGTTGATGATTTTCTGCGGAGGAGGCAGCTGAAGTCTTTCTGCAATTTTTTTGACCATTCTTTCGCTTGTGCCGAGCAGAAGGATTTTTTTTATGTGGTTTTTCTGGATTGCTTTTGCAACATCATCTCTGTGTTCCTTGTCATCGAATAAAGCAATCCTGACAGCTCCCATGTAGGTTTTTTCGTGCTTGGCAGAGCGTCCTGCAATTATTTTGTCGTCCTGAATTAAAAGCCCGTCGTCGATTATGGCACTCAAAGAATTCTGCTGGGCTATGAGCTTTGCTCTAAAACTTTTGCCCGTACCGCTTTTTCCGATAAGAGCAAATATTGTCATTCCGTGCTGTTTTAATTTTGAAAAAATGTTCATGATTAACTGATTAAATTATATGTCCTTCATAGTAATTTAGCAAGGTTAAAATTTGGGAAAGCTTTTTTTGTGAACTGCACAAAATCGTCAGGAAACGGAGCAGTGAGTATTTCTGGAATTTCAAGCGGATTTGATTTTGGCGTGCTGATTTTGAGTGCGTGCAGAAAAAAATGACAGTTTCTGCTGTTTGAAGGAACTTCCAGGCCTCCGTAAATTTTGTCCTGGAAAAGAGGATGTCCGTGGATAGCAGACTGTGCTCTGATCTGATGTTTGCGCCCGGTTTCGATTGCAAACAGAACCAGTGAAAGTGTAATGCCGCTGTATGATCCGTGTGTAACCGGTGTAACATGCGTGATGGCAATGTTTTCGTCTGAGTTTCCGGCTATGACTGTGTGATATCTGTTCTGGCTGTTAGTGGATCTGTTATCATGCATGTACTGCAATGAATCCTTAGATGAACTTTGTGTGTGCGTGTCGATTGAGTTTTTCCATGTCGAGCATTCTGTTATGGAACCGCAGACAATACCTGCATATGTTTTTTGGACTGTATGATCCTGTATGGCTTTTGAAAACCATCGTGCACCGTTTAAATCCTGAGATATTGCAAGAAGTCCGGAAGTATATTTGTCCAGACGATGTAGCGGTGCCGGCGTGAAAGATAAAGATGATTTGTCGCCGTATTTCTGCCATTCGTCTTTGACAGACTGTGCAATGCTTTCTTTGCTTGTCTGCGAAGGCTGTACGTTTATGCCGGCAGGTTTATTGATAAACATTATGTGCTTGTTCTTAAATACTATGTCAAAATGGATGCTGCTGTCTGAAAAAGTATTTTGCCGGCTTTCTGTCTGTGCTGATTTTGCAGGTTCTTCGCCAGATAAATTTCTGTCCTGTTCAATCAGAAACTCTGCGATAGAAATAGTATCGTTTTCATTAAGATGTGCCGAGATTTCCGATTTTGCGCCGTTCAGTTTTATCAGCTTTTTGCGGATAGCTGAAAAAACATTTGCGGACGGAGTATTTTTGAGAATAGATTTGACAACTTTATCCAGTCTTCTGCCACTGTCGTTTGCTCCTGCTTTGAAATCAACAAAATTCATATCTTCATAATAGTAAGAAAAAAGAATGTTTTCTACTGCAAAAAGGAACTCAAAGAATGTATTTCTGGAAAGTGAAACTCATCTAAATTTCTAGTAAGATATTTATACAGATACTATCGAATAGTGTTTTTTCTTGAACATTATAATTTTTTAATGCTATGACAAAATAAGGAAGTTTTTGGGGAGCACTACTAGACAAAATCTTATAATAGCGTAAAATAGAGATATGCATTACGCCAAGGAACAGATGCGTTTATTTTTCTCGAATCCTGTACTTCTATCCTGCATATTCAGCTGGCTTTGTGCCCAGCTTGTAAAAACTTTTATAAAACTTTTTTCTGGTAAAATTCACAGCATACCGGAATTGTTTGAGTTGATGTTGTGGAGAACAGGAAGTATGCCGTCCAGTCATTCGGCTCTTGTTTCTACATTGAGTACAACAATAGGTTTTCATTCAGGAATTAACAGCGATATTTTTATTCTGTCTCTAGGTTTCTTTTTTGTAACAGTGCGGGATGCTCTTGGCGTCAGACGTGCGAGCGGAATCCAGGCAATGCTTTTGAATAAAATCGGAAAAATCTTGGACGAAAAAGGCATAATGGAATTTAAGCCGATCAAAGAAGTGCAGGGACATACTCCGGCAGAAGTTGCCATTGGATGTCTTTTGGGATTCTTTATTGGCATAGCTTTCAATGTATTGTAAAACCATCTGGTGTTCTGCGAATGGATATAGAATTTAAAAAAATCCGTTGGACTACAAAGAGTATTGCATTTGTAGCTGTGATTTTCATTACGATAGTTTCTCTTTTTGCATTCAGGACAGTTTCTGTTTCTCAAATTTGGAACGGATACAGAGTTTTGTATGTTGCAAATTCTGTTGATGAAAAATCAGTGCTTGAACAGCTTGCAGCATCAGGCTGCCGCGAAGTGATTACACGTTCTGCACAAAAAATCCCGATGACTTCGCCATTTTTTTCAAATCTGATGGATTCCAGTTCTTATCTGAATGACCGTGACGGATATTTTCATGACGGTTCGTCTCAGTACAATCTGTTTTACATTCCTGATGAATACGAATCAGAAATTGAAAATGCAGTAAAACTGCTTGTAAAAAACTTTCATGTACAGGTTGGCGTCGATACACGCGAAACATACCCGTTTGTCATACCTCTCATTGTTCTGGCTGTTTATATTCTTTTGTGTTTTGTTTCAATCAAGAAAGTACATTTTGCATTTCCTGGTGTATTTTCGATGCTTTTTGCTTTTTCAATGCCTTTTTATTCTGTTGCATGCGGTGTATGTCTTTTCCTGTTTGCACTTTATCTTTCCAACAGAATGTGGGGCAGAAAGAATGTCCTTGACCGCCTTTTCAAAAATATTTATGTAGATGCACTTCTGGCAGCTTCTGTTCTGGCTTTTATTTCTGAATCAGTAAAGTGCCTTGCTCTTGCCGCTTTTGTTATAGCTTCGGGCGTTTGCGCACTGCTTTTGCTTCGGGAAGTCAGAGAGTACAAGACTCAGCATGCTACGTTTCAGTTTTCTCTGATTTTTACTGCGAATCAGATGCCTGTTGTGTATGCAAAGAATATACGCTATCTCATCTATCTTCTGGTGCCGATATCATTGCTTTTGATTGTATGTCTTTTTTCTGCCAGATTTTCTTCATCAGTTTCTCCGACTGGAATTGCCATGCCGTCTCCTGTCGATGAGGGCAGTGTGGAAAACTCTGCTTTGCTTCCGAACATGAATGACTATTTCAAGTGGGCTTGGAATATTATGGTTTTTCCATATAGGGATTTGAATACAGATTCGTTGTCCGGCGAAGTTAAGGAAGGCGACAGTGTTGTTGTTCCTCGTTATGAGAATAATGTAAACGGTGTCAAAGTCAAAGAAGAAACTGTTTTTGCTTTTAATAATTCATTCAGGAAGGATATGGATAAATATGTATCTGACCTGGAGTATCCTGCAATAGAGAAACTTTTCAAGGAACAGTCAAGAAATGTTTCTGTTGCATATTCGGTTCATTCACAGGTGGCTCAGAAGAGAGGGGATATTTTCAGTATTCTGGTGATTATCTTTTCGCTTTGTGTGCCGGCGATTCTTGTGATGATTTATTATACTGCTGATAGAGTAAAAATATGAAAACAATAAATAACTTATTTTGTACTTCAGATTCAAATTTCTCAGAATGTCTTTCCAGTTACTTTCCAAGGGAAGCTGTAGTTCCTGTAAACCAGCTTTTTGAGAAAAAATACAAGATTGTTGTAGATGTCGGGGAAAGAGTGAAAGAGGGACAGGTAATTGCCGTCCCTATTAAAGATGAGAAAACTATAAATACGTCAATAAACGCTCCTTTTTCTGGAGTTGTCTCGGAAATCGGTAACTGCACACTTCCAAACGGCAGAAAAGGAATGGCTGTTAAAATAAAAATTCAGGGCTCGTTCTGTCATCTTGGAAGGCCGCATGAAAAAATAAACTGGCAGAATCAGTCTGATGATGAGATTCTTGACAATTTGTGTTCAAGCGGTGTCATAAACACTTTTGGAACGTCTCCGTCTCTTGTTCATCAGATTCTGCATGCGAGAAAAATCGGCAGACTTTTCCTTGTCGTCAGACTGTTTGATGACGATCCAAGCCGTGAGACTGATTCTTTTGTCGGTCAGAATTACACTGATGAGGTTGCAGAAGGTGCTTCTATTCTTGCACGGCTCATGTCTGCCCAGGGAATAATCTTCATCAAGTCAAAGAAGTCTTCTATCAATATCAATAACGAGATAGTCAGGCTGTTTCCTGTTCTTTCTATTGATATTGATACTTCAAAATATCCGGCAGGTTTCAAGCACAATATCATCAGAACTGTCAGAAAACATGTCAAAAATACGCAGACTGAATATTTCGACAATGTAAACTATAACTCTGTATTTATCGATTCTGTGACAGCTTATTCTGTATACGAGGCAATTGCTCTCGGAAAGCCGATGATGGACAGATTCGTTCAGGTGAACGGCGACAGTCTGAATGCAAAAGCCATGTTCCGTGTGAAAATCGGAACTCCAATCAGAATGCTTGCCAAGCAGTGCGGAGACTTTGTCAGTAATCCCGGCAAAATTGTCATAAACGGCATGATTACCGGCAAAGCTATCTCTGATTTGGATACGCCAGTTGCAAAAGATGTCAAATCTATTACTTTTGTTCCAAAAACAGAAATATATAATCAGACATTTGTTTCATGTATTCAGTGCGGCAAGTGCAGAAGTATCTGTCCTGAGTCTCTGTGTCCGGATTTGATAGCCGCGCCTTTACTTTCACATTCAAACAATTTGTTTACAGAAAGTGCAGAACTTTGTTCTCACTGCTGTCTGTGCAATACTGTATGTCCATCAAGAATTCCGCTAAGCCAGTTGATTGAGCTGGTAGGCAAAAGAGGTGAAAAATGAGTTTTTCAAAAAAAATAAGCGGAGCTTTTGCTGTTCCTCAGAATCCTTTTGTGTATGTTTCGCCTTCGATGCATACGATTTTTATCTGTTCTCTTGTTTTTCTTCTGCCTCAGATTGTGATGCTGTTTATAACTCATTCAATGTCGGCTTTGTTTGTAATTTCTGCTTGTATGGCAGCTTCTGTTCTGTCTGAGTTTGTGCTTATTTCAAAAGGAAACTGCTCGTCTATTTCTGTATTGGTTTCTGTTTTGCAGGGAATAATGATTGGATTTCTGCTTCCTCAGACATACAGTGTTCCGCAGGCTTTTATTATCACATTAAGTGTACTGACTCTCGGAAAATACGTTTTCGGTGGTTTTTCTTCTTCCTGGGTTAATCTGATAGCTTTGACTGTAGCTGTTGCATATCTTTTGAATACTGTTGTTTTTCCTGATTTTGTTGTAACAGGAACGCAGCTTCAGGAGAAAAATGCACTTATGTCGTTGATTCGCGATGGTGTAGTGCCAATGAATCCATTTGATGAAAAAGTCTCTGATTTTTTGAACAAGAAAGTGTTTCATTTTATTGGTATGGAAATTCCGTATGGCTATGTGTCTCTTTTTTGGGATACTGGTTCTGCAATTCCTGCATTCAGATTCAATCTGCTTACTTTGGTTTCTTCTCTGATTTTGTTTTCTGCAGAGATGCAGGATATGGTTATACCATTTGTTTTTGCAGTGATTTATGGATTATTGATTCATTTTGCCCCGGTGTCTTATTTTATCAGCGTAAAGATTTACGGAGATTTGTTTCTGGCATTTTTGACAAGCGGAGTTCTTTTTTCTACTTTATTTCTGCTTCAGTGGTATGGAACAGTTCCTTCTACATATTTCGGTAAGTTTATATATGGAGTTCTTGCCGGTGTTGCAGCTTTCGTTATTATCGGTTACGGAGCTTCTTCAATCGGATATGTATTTGTTGTTCTTCTGATGAACTTTATTTCCATTTTTATTCAAAGTTTTGAAATGCGTAATTTAAAAATTGCATTTAAGAAAAATATTCGTCCAAGATTGGATGCTATGAAGGAGATTCAGATAGTATGAATGATATAGTTGATTTCGATCCTCAAACGGGATCTTCTGAATTTGAGGACGACAGACAGATGTCTCTTGCCTACAAAAAGCACTTGATTTCGTTTGGTGTATTTCTAGGCATTCTGATACTGTTTTTCCTTTTGAATATGATATTTTGTCTGCTCAGTAAAAAATCATGGCAAACGGGCATGAAAGAACCTGTTCAGCAGGTTTTGTCTGATAACGGCAGGTCAAATTTGGTTTTGAAAGAATTTGAAAAGCTTTCAAATCCATTTTCTGTAAGCTGTGTTTCTTATCTGGCAGAAAATAACGCTGCAAATAAACAGTGCCATGTTGTTCTTGTACGCATAACAACTTTGTTTGGAGCTGTTCCGGCAGTTTATGTGTGGGACGGACAGAGTGATAAAGCAGAGTTTGTCTGCTTTGTTTCTATGACAGAAAGAGTAAAGAAAAAGCTTCTGGCTTCTTCACGTAATTCTATTATTGATTTCTGGGCTAGAAGAGTTCCTGTTATTATTGGTGCTGGAAAGGAAGTTTCACAATGAAAGAAAAAAATTTTTTATATGAGTTTTTGCTGGCATCGTTTGCCATGATTGTTCCTTTTCCAGGGCGATTTGCATATGGCATTATTCTTGTAATAGTTCTTGCTTTTGAAATGCTGTCTATATCTTTGTTTAAGCAGCTTGTAAAAAAGCTTTCTCTGGATAACATGCTTTCGATTTTGACTGCTGTTCTGCTTATTTCTGAGAGCATTATATTCAAACAGTTTCTGATAATGTATTCGCCAATTTTGGCTTTGACATTGAGTTTTGATATTTATTTTCCGGCCGTGTCTGCTTTTATCATTTCCAGACTGACTGCCGATGACTCAAAATCTATGAACGTCGAATTTATTTCTGATACGATTGTTACTGAGACAAAGTTAAACATGGAAAAAACATTGCGCTTTAGTATCCTTGCGCTGTTTATTTTTGCTTTTAGAGATATTTTTGGATACGGTACGCTTACATTGCCAGCCAGAAAAGGTCTTGCTTCACTTATGATTTTTCATGATACAGAAAAATCTGCAATCGGTGCGTTATTTGCTTCTATTCCAGGAGCCATACTGATTTTGCTTGCATGTCTTTTCTTTATTATGTATATCGAAAAAAACTTGAAAGTAGCGGGAGGTATAGCAAATGATGATGATAAGTAATTTCTTTTATTATGTTTTTTTTGCCTCAGCTGTGTTTATCTATGGAATCGGTGTAAATCGTTCTCTGACTATAAGCGAACATCCGAGAAAGTTTTTTAAAGGGTGCATAAAGCTGATTATTTCTGTAAGTGCATCTACTGCTTTGACATATCTTGTGCTTTCAAAGATTTTGATGCGGGCATCTCTAACAGAAGTTTATCCTTTTGTAGCTGTTCTGATTTTTTCATCGATTTCTATTTTTATAGAATCCGTAGTCCGCATTACTTCCAAAAATAGCATGTCTGAATATGCGGTTGCAGTTTTGTCTGTATTACTTGGAATCAATGAAAGTATTTCTATTTTTGAAAGTGTAATAATTTCTCTTTTCTGTATTTTGTCTTTTTTTGTCGCAATTATTGTAATGAATTTTTTGCGCAAAAAATTCAATAACAGCACAAGATCAATAGCTGCAAGCATTGCGATTATCCTGATTATTGCATTGTTTTGGAATGTTTCCTGGTTTGCACAAGGAGTGTATCAAAGATGATTCTTCCTGTTTTTTTAATGATAGTAATTCTTTTTTGTATTGCCTGTGTGCTGTTTTTTATTTTTTATCTGCTTTTGCCGTCTTTGTCTGCTCAAAAGGTAAATACTTCTGATGCTTTGTTTTCCAGAGATGAGTTTACAACCCGCAATGTAGATACAGATGACGAGAATCTGTCAAAAAAAGCTGTTATCCTCTGTTCTGCAGAACGTGAAAAACCGGCAGTTTATAACCGGTATCATGGAATTGCTGACTGTTCATATTATACATCTCTATATGACGATGATAATTCCTGTATGCACGGTTGTATTGGACTTGGAAGCTGCGCGAAAGTTTGCCCGGAAGGTGCGATTTCCATCAGAAATGGCATAGCTGTTATTTCTGTTGCCTGCAATGGATGCGGCAAATGTGTCAGTATGTGTCCGCGCAATCTCATTAAGATGGTTGATAGAAAAGATAATCAGCTGAAAAAATGCAATGCCTGTAATAATCCTGATTGGGGAACCGATAATCAGTGCGATAAGTATGGAACTGAACAGGCTTTGCCTGTTTATGTGCCTAAAGGCTTTGATTTTTGGACAAAACTGTATAAGACATTTAGAAAATAAACATGACTGATATAAATATCTGCCTTGAAATTGTAGACAACAATATTTTCTCAAATACAAAATCTGATTACGAAGATAAGTATCAGAAAATCTATAAAAGTCTATTTGCGTGCTTATATAATAATCCAGGTATTTTACTGACTCTTTCTTTGTCAGGTGGATTTTTGTCGTTTCTGTATGATAAACATCCAGAAGCTGTAGAAATTCTTCGTGAAGTTGTGGAACGTGGTCAGATAGAGTTTCTTGGCGGAGGATTTTATAATCCGATTTTTCCGCTTTTGTTTCCTGTCGACCGTACGGGTCAGATAGAGAAAATGAACACAGTACTGCGTTCTTGTGTTGGAATTCGTCCGCGCGGTATGTCTGTTTTTGGCAGTATCTGGGATCCGTCTCTTGTTTCCACGTTTAAGTCCTGCGGTATAGAGTATGTGAATCTTGACAGTACATTGATACCTTCATCAGAAAAAAAAGTCTATCCGATAGTTTCCAGTGACAGAGGCAAAATTCTTTATGTTCTTCCTGTATACGATTCTCTTTTGCCTAAGCCAAAAGAAAATGCTGAGCAATGGGTGAACCGTCTCAAAAAGTCTGTCGGAAATGCAAGTATCGAAGGTGAATGTCCTGTAGTAACGCTTGCCATAAAAGCTGAGAATTTCAGCGAATTTGCATCTTCTGACTATTTTGAATATATAAATAAAGTCTGTAATGCAACAGCTGAAGAAAACTTCGGTATTAAGTTTACATTGCCGCAGATTTATCTCAAAAATGCACGTCATTTTATTCCTAGCTATATTCCTGCCGGCATGGAATGGAAAATCGGGCGCTGGGCTCGCAAACCATATGAAATTTGCGACAATAATACTCGTTTTCCGATTACAATATATGATTATCTGAATTTATATAAACAGGACAAGTGTCTCTATGACAGAATGATGTATCTTAGCCTGATGATAACTCAATCACATGGCGGAGATAAACTTAGAAAAAATGCGGCCAAAGAAAAGCTTTGGGAATCTCAGTGCGGATATAATTTTCTGATTTCGTCTACAGGTTTGCCTTCATGTACAGAGCAGAGGCAGAAAGCATACCGGCTTTTGAATGAAACAGACCGTCTGATTCGTGACAGCAATAAATTCAAAGAATCTGTGACAAGTTACGATTATGATGGCGATGGTTTGGCAGAGTATGTTTGCCGCATAAATAATCTGCATATTGTTATTTCAAAAACTGGTGGAACGATAAAAGAGTTTGATTTAATTAACGGATCAAATTATGCTGCAAGTCTTTCGAGATATGCAAAATTTGATGCTTTGTCGGACAATTTTAACCGCGGTATATTTGTAGAGCATATTTATGATGAATCTCAAATGCATGATTACGTTGATTTCTCTGTTGCTCCAAAAGAAGTATTTGCCGGTATTTTGTTTGATGAAAAAAGATTCAGTCCTCAGCGAAAAGAAATCATACTTGAAGCAAGAGGAACATTTTCTTCACTGGAAGTGCCTGTTTCTCTTGTTAAAAAATATTCGTTTTCTGATGGATGTGTTTCTGTTCAATATATTCTCAAAAATGAAAGTCCTCTTCCTGTCAAAGGTATGTTTGTCGTTGAAGCGAATTTTGCACAGACTTTGTTTAACAATCTTCATAAGTTTCAGTACGATGCAGAGATTGTTTTGAACGAAAGCCGCAAAACTATTGCTTTTGATGGCATTTATGCTGTAGACAAAGGTGTGTCTGCACTTCGTATCTCAGACCGCAATGACAAGATGCAGCTGAATTTCGAACCGAATGAAGAGTGTGGTTTTCTTTCGAATAATCTGGTTTTCAAACGTTCGGGAAAAGACGAGCAGGTTGCAGAAGATTCTCGTACTCTTGTTACAAGTTTCTTCTGGAGCATAGATTTGCCGGCAAACAGAGCTATCGAAAAAACAATTAATTTGTCGCTTGTTCCGTTTAAAACTTGCAGCAAGTAAAAGGACAAAGAAAAAGTTTTTCTCTGCTTTGTAAATTTTTGAAATGATAAAAAATGCCGTTTATGCAAAGTGCTTAGAGCTTATGCATAAACGGCATTTTTTTTGCGGATAATTTTTAATTATCGTATAATTAAAAAAAAACTGCTGCATGTCAAAAAAAATAATTTTCAGACATGCATTTTATCTTCCGTGAAATTTTTTTACTATTTTTTTGTAGAAAAATGCTCTTGATTTTTCGGCAGTGATATACAGATTATATGCGAACGGCTTGAGAACCATGTCAAAGCTTCCTGCTCTGTGAATTATACTGCCACCAAAACCTGTTTTGAAAAGATACAGACCATGCATTGGATGATTTGGATCATCTGTAGGCGGCATTCCATAGAAATCATAGACAGGGCAGCCGTATTTCTTTGCATCCTGAATCGCAGTCCACTGCAAAAGATATGCCGGCATGAAGTTACGTTTGATGTTTCCGCTTGCCCCGTAAAGATAAACGGCTTCTTTTTTGCAGAAGAGCGTTATAATTCCAGCAAGATAATCTTCTTCGTGTCTGGCAATATACAGAGTGACAAGAGGTTTTTCTTTATTATTGTCGTCTGCACCTCGTTCAAGAAGATCTTTATAATATGATTTTGCATGGAAATTTACGCCATCCCGTTTACTTGTCTGCTCAAACAGAGTATAGAAATTGTCAAACTGATTTTCAAAATCATTATCACCGAAATGATATGCATTTATTGTGACGCCTTTTTTCTGTGCGAGCCTGATATTGTAACGCCATTTGTTTCTCATTTCTGCAAGAAGTTCGTCTTCTGTTTTGTCCAATCCAAGAAGAACTGTATCAGGCGGCTGTATTGCAACTTTGCAGTGCAAAAGGTGAGAGGCTGAACTTGATTTTTGCAAGACTTCCTTTGTAAACATGTCGCGCTCAGAAAACTCTGTGAAGTCAACTGGAAAATCATATCTTATGCAGATAGTGTTCGGCGGCAGATACTCTTTGATTTTGTTTGATATGTCAAAGACGCGTTCTTTGTATTGTGCGTTAGTTTCTTCCTGCGATTTTTCAGGCGCCATGGGAATATACGCTATGGAAAGTCTTGTTACTTTGAGACTGAAAGAACGTACAAGAACTGTCAGTGCATTTTCTGCATTTACGGCTGCAGGAAACGATTCTGTTTTGGAAACTGAAGAGTCAGCGTTTATAATAAAATACAGAGCTTTCCAGCCATGGGCTTCTTTAAAAGAAGCCCAGAACTGTGTCTGCAAAAATCTCTGGAATGCCATTGTTTTTGTAAACCTTAAGAGATGGAAAAATCAGTGAACTTCGCCGTTTGCTGCGTGTACTGTGGAAATGACTTTGCCTGCTGCACAAAGTTTTTTGCCGTCGATAACAAGTGCATTGTCCTTTATGTTCATTGCTACCTGGAAGAATTCATCTGCTGAGATTTCCTGTGGTTTTTCTGCAGTAGCTGCGCCTTCGAATACAACCTGTGTACCTGCATCGGCCCATGGAGCTTCCAGAGGTTCGACACAATCTTTGCCGTCTTTGTCTTTGTAATCTACTGCCAGAAGCATTCCATGACTTTCAATGCCGCGCATTTTGCGTGGTGCAAGGTTGTAGGCGAGGATGATATGTTTTCCGAGCAGATCTTCAGGTTTGAGATAATCACGAAGACCACTCTGAATGATTCTCTCTGTTCCTGTTCCATCGTCCAGATGCTCTACATAAAGTTTTTCACCTTCTGGGTTATTCTCAACTTTTGTGATTACTGCAACGCGCAGGTCGATTTTTTCATCAAAGAATTTCGGCTGGTCAGATGCAAGTTCAATCTTTTTCGGCTGTTTTGCTTCTTTCTTCTGTTTTTTCTGCTTTGTTTCGCCGCGTTCTTTCTGACTTCCGCTGAACTTCTCACGGAATGCATCGGCTGCTTTCTGGTCAAGAGGTGTGAAGAAAATTGAAGTTTCTCCAACTGTAGAAAGCCCCTCTGTGCTGCCGAGGTCTGACCAGTTCAATCCGCCTTCAACTTGTGGTTCGCCGAGCTTTGGTTCGTTAATTTTCTTTCCGAAGAAAGACAAAATCTGCTCTGCGTACTGTGGCATATATGGATGAACCATAATCATCAGATCCTTGATGAGATATGCGAGATTATGTATGAGTTTCTCTGCAAAAGCAGGATCTGTTGTACGTGTCTTCCATGGCTCGCCGTCCTGGAAAGCCTTGTTTCCGATATCAGAAATTTCAAAAATCAAGTGGAAAGCGTCTTTAAGGTTTGCCCATTCGAGGTTTTCTGTAACTTTTGCTTCGAGTTCTTTGATTTTTGCCCACATTTCTGTGTCAACTGGAGCATCAGGAATTTTGCCTTCGTAATATTTATTTACAAACAAAAGAGTTCTGTTTACAAGGTTTCCGAGATTTCCGATAAGCTCGCTGTTAAGCTTTTCGCGGAATTCCTTCCATGTGAACTGGTAGTCCTGTTTTTCTGGTCTGTTATAGAAAATATAAAAACGCCATGCATCAGCTGGAATTCCTGTTTCGATTGCGTCTGTTCCAAATACGCCTACGCCACGTGACTTAGAGAACTTGTCATTTTCATAGTTCATGTATTCTGTTGAAGACATGTGGTAAAGTTTTGTCCAGTTGTGGCTTGAGCCGAGCAGTGTACAAGGGAAGATAACTGTATGGAAAGGAATGTTGTCTTTTCCGATGAACTGGAAAAGGTCAACAGGAGCTTTTGATTTTGCTTCTTCGGATTCTTCTGGGATCCACCATGATTTCCAGTCAAAGCTTGTCTTTGATTCCTGCTTGAGTTCATCTGCAAGTTGCTTTGTGATGGAAATATATCCGATTGGTGCGTTGAACCAAACATAGAAAACTTTGTTGTCGTAGCCGTCTTTTGGAACAGGAATGCCCCATTTGAGATCTCGTGTGATTGCACGTTCGTTGAGTCCGTCACGAATCCATGCTTTTGTAATTTTGATTGCGTTATCAGACCATTTTCCTTCAGCAGAAATTTTACTCATCCATTCGTCGAGTTTACCGCTGATTGATGGCAAATCGATGTACAGGTGCTTTGTTTCGCGGACTTCTGGTGTTGAACCGCAGACAGAACAGCGTGGATTCTTGAGTTCAACAGGATCGAGAAGGCTGCCGCATTTGTCACACTGATCACCGCGTGCATCTTCGTAGCCGCATTTTGGACAAGTTCCGTGGACATAGCGGTCTGCAAGAAAGCGGTTACACTTAGGACAGAAAAGCTGTTTGTTTGCGTGTTCTTTGATAAGTCCGTTTTTGTCAAGATCGTTGAACAAATCCTGTGTAATCTCTGTACACTGTTCGTTTGATGTGCGTCCGAATTTATCTGCGTTGATGTGGAACCAGTCGTAAATCTTTTTGTGTTCGCCGTAATAAAAATCACACAGCTCGCGAGGTGTTTTATGTTCTTCGAGAGCTTTTGTTTCTGTTGCAGTGCCGTATTCATCTGTTCCGAAAACATACAGAGTTTCGTAACCACGACTGCGGCAGAATCTTGCAAATACGTCGGCAGAAAGCATCTGAATTAAATTGCCAAGATGTGGAATATTGTTAACATAAGGTAAAGCTGATGTAATTAATCTTCTATTCATAGGGCAATATTATAGAAGATTGTTCAATCTTGTTCAATTGCATTGATATAACAGGCCGCTTTGATTATATGATTTTTGCTGAACGTGTAAAAAAGAAAAGAGCATGCAGTAAAGATTTTATACTGCGAAAGCCGTTTTGCTGGAAAATTTGTTCTTTGATGGATTTACATGTTGTACATACAGGGCTTAAAACTTGTATGTACAACAGTAATATTTTACTGTCTGGCTTTTGCCTGTTTGACAACTTCTCTCATATTTGCGCTGGCACCTTTTTTCATGACAAGAGCTTTGCCGTGCTTGATGACAACAATGAGGTCATCTACACCGCACAAAGCTACAGGTATATCTGAGTAGACAAAGTTGTTGTTTGAACTGACTTCGACAGTTGAGCTGTCATTTTTTTCAAAATACTTTTCAAACGCATCCCAGCTGCCGACATCATCCCATGAAAATGTTGTTTTGATGGCTGCGGCTTTACTTGTACGTTCTGCAACTGCATTGTCAACTGCGATTGCAGGTACTTTGTCGTAAGCGTTGTCCATATATGTCCATCCGCTTATGTATTTGATGCCGTCCTGAGTTACAGACTGAGGAATTTGTGAATC
The DNA here is from genome assembly GCA_045629255.1 of Treponema sp. Taxonomy (GTDB): domain Bacteria; phylum Spirochaetota; class Spirochaetia; order Treponematales; family Treponemataceae; genus Treponema_D. The sequence goes on along the minus strand of JAZQQW010000040.1, from coordinate 10,191 downwards.
ACAGTTTTCTGGAAATGCTTCAGCAACATCTGGTGCGCACTTTGCAACTTCATTCAAAAAGAATCTGTCTGTAAAAGCAAACATGCCGCTGTTCCATGTATATTTGCCGCTTGCAAGATATTGCTTTGCTGTTTCGAGGTCTGGTTTTTCCTTGAACATCTCGATGTTTACGATAGAGTTATCTTTTTCAATCGAGGAGCCCATCTGGATATAACCGTATCCTGTGTCAGGTGTGTCTGGAGGTATGGCAAAACATACGAAATAGCCTTTATTTGCTGTCAGTGCTGCCTTTGCACAGTCTGCGGCGAACTGATCTGTCGTTTTGATAACATGATCACTTGCAAGTACAAGCACTGTATGCTGACTGCTGTCCATTGCCTGGAGCATTTTACATGCTATGACAAGCGGAGCACATGTATGGCGTGGAACTGATTCTGTCAGTATAATCAAGTCGTTCTTGATTTTTGCCTGATCTTCATTGTTCAGAGATGGCAAAAGTCCGGCGACGTTATTTGAAATCGGCAGAAGCAGACTTTTTCTTGTAATGATAACAATTTTGCCGGCAGGTTTGAGAGCCAGAGCTCTCAGGATTGCAGACTGGAGAAATGAGATTTTGTCAGCAAATGACATGAACTGCTTCGGGCAGTCAGGCTGTGATGCCGGCCAGAGTCTTTCGCCGATACCGCCTGCCAATATAAGAACGTCTGTAAAGCTTTGATTTTCCATAATATTATCCTTTATTCATCTGCATCTGTGCATTTGATACTTTTGATGTGCCATCTTGAAGCTTGTGTATAATGTCACACTGAAATATAAATCCATAAGAAATGCTGATTTTTCGAACTTCAAAACAAATTTGAAACAATCGTATACTTATTTTACCTTAAACAAATATTTGTGTAAACCTTCACAATATGATATAATATGCGAAAATTAATTGGCTCTGCTCAGTGCCAGCGTGAAGTTCAAAAAGGAGGGTTTTAATGCCTGTCTCTAGTTATATCAAGGAAACCATGAACAGTAAAGGTTCAGGTGTTATTAGAAAAATGTTTGAGGAAGGTGTTGCTCTCAAAAAGAAATACGGTGAAGATAAAGTTTTTGATTTCAGTATAGGTAATCCGGATCTTGATCCACCAAAAGAGGTTACTGATGCAATAGTTTCTGTTGCTGGTTGTACTGACAAAAACTTTCATGGTTATATGCCGAATGCTGGTTATCCTTTTGCTCGTGAAGCTATGGCAAAGAAGACAGAAAGCGAGCAGGGAGTGAGTGTTTCCGGTGACTGTGTTGTCATGTCTGTTGGTGCTGCCGGTGCTTTGAATGCTCTGTTTAAGGCAATTTTGAATGAAGGTGACAATGTTATTGTTCCAGCACCTTTTTTTGCAGAATACCGCCATTATGCACATAACTACGGTGGAACTTTGATAGAAGTTCCTGTAAAGCCGGATTTTTCTCTTGATACAGAAGCTATGGCCAAAGCTATGACTGATAAGACTGCTGCAGTTCTGATTAATAGTCCGAACAATCCTACTGGACGTGTATATTCTCAGAATGAAATCAACGAACTTGCATCTGTAATGAATGCACACGCTGCAAAGTGCGGCAGGAAACCATATCTGATTTTGGACGAGCCGTACAGAGCTATTGTATACGATGATGTAAAAGTTGCTTCAGCTTTTCCTGTATATGACAGTTCTATTGTCGTAACATCTTTTGCAAAAAACTTGAGCCTTCCAGGAGAGAGAATAGGTTACATTTGTGTAAATCCTGCATGCCCTGACAAAGATGAAGTAGTTTCTGCATGTATTTTTACAAGCAGAATTTTGGGATATGTCAATGCACCGGCTTTGTTCCAGCGTGTTGTTGCTAAGTCATGGAACGCTGAGTGTGATTATTCTCTGTATAAAACTCGCCGTGACGAACTTGTTTCGATTCTGGATGAAGCGGGCATTGAACACGCAAATCCGGAAGGCGCTTTTTATATGTGGTGCAAAGTTCCGGAGAAATTTGACGGCGGAGATATGGAATTCACAGATTACCTGAAAAAATACATGATTCTTGCAGCTCCAGGAAGCGGCTTCGGCGGAAAAGGATGGTTCAGACTTGCGTACTGCACAAGCGAGCAGACGATTATCAATTCTCGTGCTGCTTTTGTAAAGGCAATGGCTGACTTGAAATAAAGCGGTCTCTGGAAACTGAAGTTTTTGGAGACTTCATTGATTCATTTTAAGGAGGATATTGATGAAGATTCTTATGGTCAGCGCAGAGGCTGTGCCTTTTGCAAAAACTGGCGGTTTGGCAGATATGGTCAGTGCTCTTGCCATTCAGCTGACAAATATGGGACATGATGTAAAAATCGTCATTCCAAGATATTATAAAATTGACAAAAAGAAGCTTGAACCGCTTCCAGGTCCTATGGCTATTGCTGCTGGTCAACAGGAAACCTGGTCTGCCGTTTATAAGACAAATATGCCGGGCTGTGATAAGCTTCCTGTATATTTTATTGACCATGAACAGTGTTTCGGCCGTGATGGCATCTATGGTGTACCTGGCGAAACAGATTTTCATGATAATCCTTACCGTTTTGCTGTTTTGTGTCACGGAGCTTTTCAGTTGTGCCGTAAACTTCAGTGGTTTCCGGATATTATACATGCTCACGACTGGTCGGCATGTCTGGCTCCTGTTATTCTTAAGCATATCTGCCGTTATGTCGGTTTTGAAAAAACTGCAAGCGTTTTGACAATTCATAATCAGGGCTATCAGGGACAGTACGGAAAGGACAAGTATCCGGCTCTTGGAATTGACTGGGGCTTGTATTATGGTGCCGGCTTTGAGCATGACGGTGGCATAAATTTCCTGCAGGCAGGAGTTTCTTCTTCTGACATGATTACAACAGTTTCTCCTACATATGCAAATGAGATTCAGACTATGGAAGGTGGCTTTGGAATGGACGGACTTCTTCGTGTCAGACATGATGTAATCCGTGGTATTTTGAATGGTGCCGATCTGCATGACTGGAATCCTGAAACAGACAAGAGAATTCCTTTTAATTACTCAATCAAGAACATGGAAGGAAAATCAAAGTGTAAGGAAGAACTTCAGAAAATCTTTGGCCTTGAAGTTAATTCGGAGATTCCTGTTTTTGCAATGGTTACACGTCTTGCTGATCAGAAAGGTATTGGAGATGTCTTTGGACCGTCTCATGGTTCAATGTACTCTATGTGCCGTGATATGAAGATTCAGTTTGTCATTCTTGGAAGCGGAGAGAAGTGGTGCGAAAATGAAATCAATGCATTGCAGTCAAAACTTTCTAACTTCCGTGCGTACGTTGGATACAATGAAAATATGAGCCACCTCATAGAGGCTGGTGCCGATTTCTTCCTTATGCCGTCAAAGTATGAACCATGTGGATTGAACCAGATTTACTCTATGCTTTATGGAACTCTTCCTATCGTCAGAAGAACTGGCGGCCTTGCTGATACTGTTCAGAATTATAATGAGCAGACAGGCGAAGGAACTGGATTCGTATTCGATCAGTTGAATCCTAGTTCCATTTACAATACTGTAGGTTGGGCAACGCATACTTTCTACAACAGAAAAGGCGATATGATGAAAATGCAGAACAGGGGCATGCGTCAGGATTTTGGATGGCACATTGCTGCAGAAAAGTATCTGGAAGTATACCGCGAAGCTTTGTTCAGAGGCTGCGGCATATCATCTGACAAATAATTTTTTTGGTTTCAAAAAAATAACTCGGTTTATGCAGTTAAGTTCATATTGAATGCATAAAACCGAGTTTTTTGTATTCTTTTAAGAAGAAAATTTTTTACTGGCAAGTTGATTTTATTTTGCTGACAAGTTGATTTTATTTTGCTGGCAAGTTGATTTTATTTTGCTGGCAAGTTGATTTTGGACTGCTGACGCAGTTGCTCCAATCCCTTGTCCAGATTCCCAAAATTTGAGAATCAACTAGTTTATAATAAGCAAATAGAAATATATTAGAAATTAAGGTATAATAAAACTATGCTCACAAGATTCAGAATTGAACACACCGAATGCGACTATAAGCGGGAAGTGGAATATACAAAAACAAAAAGCTGGCTCAAAAGTGTAAGTGCCTTTGCAAACGGAATCGGCGGAATGTTGATTTTTGGCATTGATGATGAAACCAGAAAACCTTCTCCAATTGCTGATGTTCAGTCTGAAATTGAATTTATTTCCAACTGTATAAAAGACAGAATTTCTCCAATACCTGACTTTATTCTTGAACCAGATACTACAGAAGAAGGCGCAGAAATAATTGTTTTACAGGTGAAGGGTGGGCTGAATACGCCATATTACCTCAATGAAAATTCTACAAAAGTAACTTTTATTCGTGCAGGCAGTTCAAGTGTCCAGGCAGATACTCCAATTTTGCACGAACTGATTTTAAAAGGCACAAATCGCACCTGGGACACATTGAAATCTGAATTTGAAGCAAAAGATTTTAGTTTTACACTCTTGGAATCTGTTTATTACAATAAAACTGGAAATCGCCTTGAATCAGGAGATTATCTTTCCTTTGGGCTTATAACAAAAGACGGCTACCTTACCAATGCTGGAGCATTATTTACAGATATCAGCCCACTCAGGCAGGCTCGTATTTTTTGTACCAGGTGGAATGGCCTTACAAAAGCACCAAGTTCCGTTGATGCAATCGATGATAAAGAATACAGCGGAAACATTTTGCAGTTGTTGAACGACAGCGAAGGTTTTATAAAACTGCATAATCAGAAAATCTGGTATAAGACAGCTGATTCCCGGGTTGAAAAAGAAAATTTCCCGGAACGTGCAATACACGAATTAATGGTAAATGCACTTGTTCACCGTGATTATGGCGTACTTGGAAGTGAAATTCACATTGATATTTTTGATGACAGAATTGAAATCCAGAATCCAGGCGGAATGTATGACGGAGTTCCTGTTCAGAATCAGGATTTAGAAAATATCATTTCCACAAGACGAAATCCAGTAATTGCCGACTTAATGAACCGAATGGATTTTATGGAACGCCGTGGAAGTGGTTTCAGAAAGATTCTTGCTGCCGTTAAATTTGCTCCAAATTATAGAGAAGAAAATCTTCCTGTATTCAAATCCACACCATTTTCATTTACTGCAATTGTTAAGAATTTGAATTTCTTGGATAAAGAGGGACAGAAAATAGTAAATGTCCCTCTAAATGTCCCTGTAAATGTCCCTCTAAACGAAAGGCAGAAAATAATTCTTGAATCCATCAAAAATGGAGAATCCTATACCGCAATTCAATTTGCACAAAAGTTAGGAGTTTCAGATAAAACAATTAAACGCGATTTTCAGTTTCTTTCTGACAATGGCCTTATAAAACATATTGGTTCAGACAAGAGCGGAATGTGGGTGAGTGTAGCAGAGTAGTTTTATAAAAATCTGGGGCCATTTTTTGCTTCGCAAAAAACCGGGCTTTCCAGGGTTGTCATTCCTCCGCTGCGCTTCGGAACGGCTACGCCGCCCTTACAATCCCTTGTCTGGGGGAAAGTTCACAATTTCTTTTCCGAATGCCGTTCAGTCGAATTCTTAGAAAGAAGATAAACGCAATACTGATTCATGCTCACGCCTTCTTTCTTGGAGTCTTCCGACAAAGTTTTGTGCAGACTTTTTGGCAAACGAAGCTTGAACTGACCAGAATAAGATTCCAGTTCTTCCGGTTCATTGATTGGAATATTGCCGTCGATTGCCGCACGGAGCCACTCTTTTTTTGCATCTTCAGCATTAGCAACAGCTTCAGCAACAGTCTCCCCGCAAGTAATGCATCCAGGAAGCTCAGGATAAGAAGCAACAAAACCAGACTCATCAGTGTCTGGCAGAATTTCAAGCTTATAAGGTAATTTCATGTATTCTTCAAGACTTCTCATTTTTCAACCTCCGTGTTTTGGTTTATGGGTTCGGATTCAACAACTGCTCTTACCATCCGAACATATACAACTTTTATAGGCTCGTGTTTTGGAATTGTAATTGGATTACAACCAGTTTTTCTGAATGTGTAATGACTGCTACCACCATTTGGAGAAGTCATTTCATATCCGTATTTTTCCAGGACTTTGCGAAGTTCATCAAATCGCATGTCTTTATTCAGATTTTTTATTTTAGCAATAAGCTTATCCCACTGAGCCATAGTTTAATTATACATGGTGTCGTATGCGGTGTCAAATGGTTGGTTGATCCAGTAAGATTTAACTTTAATTATATTAGGCATAACTATTTTATTTTCAGGATATTCTCCGTATGAAACTTTCGATGATCAGATAAAAAAATGTGATTAGAAGGGAAGAAAGTTATTATTGATAAAAGTCTCCGTGGTGAAATTAGAAATTTCTTGAATGAGCAACAAATTACACAAGAGTATTTGTTTCCAAATGTATTTGCTGAGTGTAAGGATAAATCGAAGTTCGTTGAACCGTTTCATGTTTGGCAGGAAGTAAAAAAAACGAGCCAGAATGAATTCTGGCTCGGGTATAAAATTTTAGGAAAAACTTGCTCCAAGAACATTTTTTAATATTTCTTCAAGACAAATAACTCGCATACTTTTTATTGAATCTCCCGGATTTGTAGGTATGAGTTGACAACTTTTATACGATTTTCCATCAAAATCTAAATTCTCAGATTTATAGGTAACATTATTAAAATCAACTCGAACATTCTTATCTTGATTATCTGTAACAATTTGTCCATCAAATAAGTTAGTATTATAGCAAATAAATTGATCAATCAATTCAAATGGATGATTCATTTCAGAAGTTAGAGTTCCTTTTAATTCAATATATTTTGGTTCATGGGTTACTTTGTCTTCTATTACAAAATCAATGCCGGAATGTGTATCATAGTCCAGAATATTAAAATCAAACAAATCTGGATAATGAGCCATAATATTAATGAGCAAGACCATAGTTTCAGACTCAGAAATTCCTGATTTTTTTTGAGTTGGGGATAATAAAACTTTTCCATTAGGTAAAATTATACTTTTTCGATTTTTTACCATATTACTTCTTTCTTTAAGAGCTGCTTGATCTTTTTTTAGGGAAGTAGAATTCTTCTTCTTAGCCTCTATGTCTTCTCTTTCATTCATTATTGCCATAACAGAATTATTATTATTCAATTCGTTGTTAAAAGCAGCTTTTATGGAGTTTATAATAGCAATTTCGGTATTTTGCACGGATCCTCGATTAGCAGTCAATTTAAAATCATCACAATCGATAAAGGTTTGCATATAAGAATATGTACCTTTTCCACCTTCATACCAATTGTCTATTTTTTCTACAGGAACTCCACCTTTACAAGCCCAAATTCCATATCTTTCTGACTCTGTGTGCAACAATTCTTTTGGAGCATTCTTTTTTGATAATAATAAATCGTATGTTCGCTTTGTTTCAGGACCTTCAAAACTCATTACTAATTTGAATTTATATCCTTCTGGTGTTGTTATATTTTTTTCGTATCTAGAAGCGTAAAAGTCATAGAAATTTTTTTGCTCACCTCTAGTCTTAATATAACTTTTCATATCTCTTTCAGTTTTTCTTATTGTTGGGAAAATATGACCTAAATTAATTATCTCATATTCAACATCAGAGATTGTTTCAAATGAAATTATAGGATCTGGATTAATAATTTTTTCCTCAATTTTATTTTTAAACCCTTCGATATCAATTCCATGTAAAAATAATTTGACATCTTTTAATGGAAAATTATCGTCCAGTATTTGAATTGAACCAAATATTGTATACCATAAAATATAATCACGTAGATATATATGATTTAGTTTGTATTGTGATCTTTTGTCTGGAAAGTGCCTTGGATTTATTATTCTAATAAAAAATCCTTCATCCCAATTATCAGGAAGTCTTATGGTATCATCTGATATATCTAAGAAATCTGAATAATGAAGTGTATTTTTTTCTTCTATTTGTCTTAATGGATTATCCAATTCAACTATCCATTGTTCATTTCTATTTTTTGAGCAAATTTGGATTTTTTCTGCATTAAAAAAGATTTTTGAACCATGTCCTTTATAACCAAATTTACCTTTTTTTTGTTGTAAATGATTATCTACTTTAGTTGAACAAGCTAAACCAAAGAAGTTCCGCACACAATCTTTACTTAGATAATTTCCGTTATTCCAAATATCAATATAAGTCATTGAAGAACTAATAGATTCATTTCGTGAAATCCTACAAAAAATCTGTTTCGCATTTTCATCTATTGCATTTTGAAATGCTTCTCTGAAAATTTCGAGCGGTTCGCCAAAATCAGTTATTATTTGATAGAGTTCATAGCCGTGATTAATTTCAACTTCATAATTATTTCCTCATCAATAATTATAGTATATTGTTTTAATAATTTCTATTGACATTTGATTATCCCCCTCCGCAAAGGATTGTAGCCCCTGCGAAGCAGTCCCAGAGCAAAGAGACTTTGCGGTAGGATGAGCCGCGGTAGACGGCGAAGGGCGGAAAGCCTGGTTTTTGGGTGGCACGGATGTGGCACCCAAAAATGCGGCCAGATGAAACTGCAGAAATTATTCTTTCATAGAAAGCCAGTGTGCAAGGTCTAGGATTCTTATTCCCTCGTGCTGGGATTCCGGGTGTTTTGTGCGGGCCAGAAGGATTTTTGGGTAGGCGTCTTTTACAGAAAGAAGAGGACGGACTTCACGGTCAAAGATTTCTGGTCTTGAAATATCGTCGCTTACCTGAAAATAGTTTTTGCTTCCGTTTTTTATTGCAACAAAATCAATTTCCTTGTCGTAAAGGTTTCCGACATAAACTTCATAACCCCGGCGTAAAAGTTCCATGGCTACAAGATTTTCATAAATGTGGCCATAGTCGGCGTTTTTTGTTCCAAGAATTGCGTAGCGCAGCCCAACATCTGCCAGATAATATTTTTTATCCGATTCCAGATATTTTTTTCCTTTAATGTCGTAACGCTTGATTGGATAAAACAAGAAGCTTCTGCACAAATATTCAATATATGAACCACAAGTTTTATCGTTTGTTTTATATGTGTTTGATGTGAGGCTGTTTGCAACATTGCGAATGGAAGTCTGGCTACCAATATTGTCCATAAGAAAATCTATAATGAGATTTAATAGATTTTCATTTTCAATTTTGTATTTTTCCACAATATCTTTTGTGACTGTGGAACGAACAATTCCTGTTAAATATTGTCTGACGTCTTCTGCATTTTTGTACAGATAAGAACCTGACATTCCACCTTGTGTTACATACTTGTCAAATGCTTCTTCAATTTTGTTTTGCAGCGAATAATATTCAATGTATTCATTAAAAGAAAATGGAAATATTGGAATTTCAAAAACTCTTCCGCCGAATAAAGTTGCCAGATCGCTTGAAAGCAGGAACGCATTTGAGCCTGTCAGATAAATGTCAAACCTATCTTCTTCGTGCAGACTGTCTATTGTTTTTTCAAAATCTTTGCACATTTGGATTTCGTCAATCAGAAGAAAGTTTTCCTTACTTTTATCAAACTGGGAATCTACATAATTATAGAGTTCTTCCGGATTTAGAAGTTTCTGGAATTTTTTCAGATTCAGGTTGATATGGATACAGTTCGCATTTTTATTATTTTTTTGAATTTGCGAAATAAAAGATTCCATCAATTTTGATTTTCCAGAACGGCGAATTCCAGTAATTACTTTTATGTCAGGAGTTCCAACAACATTCATTAGTTTTTTAAGATATAGTTTGCGTTCAATAAGTTTCATGTAGATTATTATAATTTATTTCGCAAAATTAAACAATTTTGAAATTTGCGAAGTTAAACTGATTTCATTTCTGCCTCCTAAGACAAAAGCGTTGTTGAACAACCTATATTTCTTTCCTGCGCCCACTTTCGTATAACTTTTCTGATATCATCAGGAAGGTTCTTATTGCATGGGCCAAGAGCCTTCGGTATTTTACAGAAAATGGAGTAAAAAGGCTCTGATAAATATCTACATTGGAGGAAATCCATTTTTGATTTCTGTAATTGTAGGTGTAGTACATATTGGCCTCCTTTTTTTTATAAGTTTTTATATTCGTCTTCTAAATTCAAAATTTTATTGATTTCTTTAATACCCATCTCGAGAACACCCTGAAGATATTCAACCTGAACTTCTGGCAACTTTTTAAA
>JAZQQW010000039.1:0-19328 GCA_045629255.1 Treponema sp. | reverse complement strand
TCAAAAGCAGGTTTTCGGCAAAGTGCGAAAGCCTCCTTTTCTCAAAAGCGGCTTTTCGGCAAAGTGCGAAAGCCTCCTTTTCTCAAAAGCAGGTTTTCGGCAAAGTGCGAAAGCCTCCTTTTTTCAAAAGCAGGTTTTCGGCAAAGTGCGATAGGCATTTTTTTATTTTATTTTTATATAGTGCCGAAACTTTGTTTCTTTTTTGTTGTTTCTTAAGTATATTTTTATCAAATTACTTACAAAGGGAGAAAAAAGTAATGAAAAAATTGAAAACCCATATCCGAAACACTGAGATTGACGGATTTTCGGACACAGTCCTTCGTCTGTACAAAGCTGATGAGCAGGCACAGAAAGAAGAGTTTCTCAGTGATCTGATGAAGGAGCTTGAAGAGCTCAGTGCACAGATTACGAGTGCAATCCTGCAGGACAAGGCTCTGTCTACTCTGGAAGATGCAGACGGTGAGCGTGACGAAGCCATAAAGACTTTGGGGGCTGTTCTTGCCGCTTATGCGGTTTTTCCGATTGCGGCAAAAAAAGCGATGTCGCTTCCGCTTAAGGCAATTTACGACAAATATGCAAAAGCCGGCATTGTGTCTGCAAGCTATGCAAGCGAATCTTCCATGATAGAAAGTCTTCTGGAAGATCTGGCTGCAAAAGAAATTGCAGATAATATTACAGGTCTTGAGGGTGTTACAGAAGCGATTGATGCAGTCCGCACTGCACAGGACGCTTTCAACAGAGCAAATGACGACTATGTGAAGGCAAGTGCCGACAAATGTGCTCCGGCTACAAGCTACAACAAGCCGATAGTTTCGCTTATAAACGACAGGCTTATACAGTATTTAAACACAATGCAGCTTATGGACAACAAAAACTGTGCAGAGTTTGCAAAAAGCGTTGAAGTTGAAATAAACAGGATGAACGAAACGATTGCAAAGCGCAGCAGCAAAAAGGATTCTCTGGAATCCGCAAAAAATGCGTAAATCATAAAACAGCAGATTTTGACCGCCGTATTCGTATTTGAATGCGGCGGTTTTTATTTTTCCGGTACAGATATTTTGAAACATCACCTGTGATTTAACGGGTTTCTGATTCTGAATGAAAAGGCACTTCAAAATCTGTTTTTTTTGAAGTGCCTTTGTTTTTATTTTTTAATCTCTTTTGTCAATAATTCTCTTTGTCTTTTTTTCGCTTCGTGGAAGTTCTCCTTCTCCGACAACTTTCACAATCGGTGTCATGTTGTACTTGGACTTGAAGTTGAGTGCGAGTGTCAATGCTGCTTCTGTTCTGTCTGTGCCGCCTTCTACTTCTACAAACAATGTCATCTGGTCTTTGCCGTCAACGTGTTCTATCTCTGCCCTGTATTCGCTGAGTGTGCCTGGCACTGATTTGATTACGTCTTCTATTGAGCTTGGGAAAATGATGTTTCCTTTGACTTTGACCATGTCATCACTGCGTCCCAGTATCTGCGTAATATGCGGATATTTGCATGTATCGCCTTCTTTTGCCGGGATAAATGCTGCCAGGTCATGTGTGCGGAAGCGGAAAAGCGGTGCGCCTTCCTTGACGAGTGTCGTGAGTGTGATTTCTCCGATTTCGCCGTCTTTTACAGGTTTGCCTGTTGCCGGATCGAGGATTTCAAAATATACATAATCATCAAAAACGCGAATTCCTTCTTCGCCTGCTATGCTGATTCCAATGCCAGGGCCGTAGCACTCTGTAAGTCCGTAGATGTCATAGAGCTCTATACCGAGTATGCTCTTTATCTTGCTGCGCATTTTTTCGCCCCAGCGCTCGGATCCGATAACGCCTTTTTTGAGGCAGATTTTGTTTTTGAGTCCGCGCTTTTCTATCTGCTCTGCCAGAAGCAATGCATAGGATGATGTTGCTGTTATGACAGTTGCCTTCAAGTCCTGCATTATCTGAAGCTGCTTTTCTGTGTTTCCCGGACCAAGCGGAAGTGCCATGGCTCCAAGTCGTTCACATCCTGCCTGAAAGCCGATTCCTGCTGTCCACAGTCCGTAGCCCGGTGTAATCTGTATGCGGTCTTTTTTTGTGATTCCGGCCATCTCGTAGCAGCGTGAAAACATGATTGCCCAGTCTTCAACGTCTTTTTTTGTATAAGGAATAATTACAGGTGCTCCTGTTGTTCCGCTAGAAGAATGAATTCTGACGATGTCTTCTTCTGGTACTGTTGCAAGTCCCAGTGGATATGCTTCACGAAGTTCCTGCTTGGAGCTGAACGGAAGCTTTTCAAAATCGGCCTGTGTCTTTATGTCATCAGGATTTATATCCTTGAATTTGTTTACATAGAATGGATTTCCAAATTCTTTTACACGTCTGATCTGATTTCTAACTTGTTCTAATTGTTTTTCTGTTAATTGCATAAAAAGCCTTCTCTTCCTCAAATAGTCTCAATTTCAAGTTTTAAAATTCTTATCCGTTTCTGCTCAAACTATGTCATAAAAAACACGCAGCGTATGTTGCATACGCAGCATCAAGTTCTGCAGGACGTAATATTTTTGTCAAAACTCGTCATTCAGCCTAAATATTATTAAAAGTAACGTTGTTGTTATTCAAAGTATCATTTATATTATAAAATGTCAATTAAAAATCATATATTTTTTTTAAAATTCAGATTTTCAAAATATCATGATTTCAGCATGTTCAATTTTTAGAAGATTTTTTGTATTCATTCCAAAAATTTATCATTTCAGAAATATGTCCGCTGTCCATGGGTATTGAGTTTTCTTCCATTTTTTTTTCTGTATATGTAAATCTTTCGTAGAACTTGGAGTTTGCCCTTTCCAGTGCAACTGACGGATCGACTTTGTACATGTGTGACAATGTGACTATGCTGTGCAGAAGGTCTCCGATTTCTTCTTCGAGGTGGAGGAATTTTTTATCCTGAGAGGCTGATGTTTCTGAAGTCAATGGTGAAACTTCTGTTTTCTGGTTTCCATAATATTCATCTGCGGCTTCTACAGTTTCTCTGTATTCTTCCATGACTTTTTTCTGTGCATCTTCAAAGCTCTGCCATTTAAAATTTTTTTTGCATGCTTTTGAACTCTGCTTGTATGCTTTCATCAAAGGCGGCAGTCCTTCCGGAATTTCGTCCAGGATGCTTTCTTTTGCCCTGCCTTCAACGTTTTCTTTGATTCTGTCCCATTGCGAAAGTACGGCTTTGGTATCTTCTGTTACAAGGTTCATCTGTGAAGATCCGGAACTTGCTGTGCCAAACACGTGCGGATGCCGGCGTATGAGTTTCTCGCAGACTTCATCTGCTATGTCAGAAACTGTAAAGGCTCCCTGCTGTTCATACATATATGCACTCAAAATGATGTTGAAAAGTACGTCTCCGAGTTCTTCTTTTACATGTGATGCGGAATCCGTGATCTCTTCTGGTTCTGATGTTTTTGCAGATGCCGGCAAAAGCGAACGTTTTTTGTAATTCAATTCATCTTCTGTAACGGCATCACATGCTTCAAAGGTTTCTTCGATAAGGGCACTTCTCATGCTCGCCGGGGTCTGTTTTTTGTCCCATGGACAGCCGCCTTCCGAGCGGAGTATGCGGGCCATCTCATATACTCTGCTCAAAGCTTCTGAGACTGTTTCGGATTTTCTCAGAACTGAATCAAATGATGTGGTTTCTTCCATAAAAAAAGTTCTTCTCTCCATTTTTATATGCGGCACATAATCCGGCATGTTTTTCTTTTCTGTTTTTTTTTGAAAAGTGAGCTGATAAATCGTCTCTTCTGACAGAGCTGACACATCGTCTTTTCTGTCAGAAGAGACGGTTCTGTAAGACGGGGCCGTTATTTGCAGTATTCCAGTGCTTTTATGTTCAGTTCCAGAAACTGCGGCTTTACAAGATTTGACAGAGCCTGTTTGACATGCTCCAAATCCATGATTCTGGAACGGCATGCAGCTCCTACCAAAATCATGTTTACGACTTTTGATGAACCGAGTTCTGTGCATGCTTTGTCAGTGTCTACAACGATGACATTTTTTGTTACCTGCATAAGTGCGTTTACCATGTCGTCTGTTTTAAAGAACTTGCCGGTAAGGCTTGCAGAAACTGGCTGAACTACTTTTGCGTTTACTATGACTGTAGACTTTTCGCTCAGATAGGATATATTTCTCACTGCTTCTGATGCGTCAAAAGCTATCATGACATCTGCGCCGCGTTCCGGTATCAGAGGTGAAAAAACATCTTCGCCGATGCGTACATGACTTACAACAGAACCGCCTCTCTGTGCCATGCCGATTGTTTCGGCGGAGAAAACTTTTTCTCCTTTGCACAAAGCTGCATGAGAAAGCACTTTTGATGCCAAAACTGTTCCCTGTCCACCTATACCGCAAATCAAAATGCTAGAACTCATACTTTTCCCCCAATAGCTTTTACAGGACAAACCTGTGCACACAGGCTGCAGCCTGTACATGTTGATTTATCTATGACAGGCTTTCCGCTTTCACTGTCAATCGAAATTGCAGGACAGCCAAGTTCGTTTATGCATTTGCGGCAGCCTATGCACTTTGATGTGTCTACGCAGTTTGAAGATGGGAATTTATAGCCGAGCTTCGAGGCTATGGAAATGCACGGTGACTTGAATATAACTGCACTTACGCCTTTTGATTCGACTGCTTTTTTTACAGCGGCGACAGCTTCTTCTGTCTTGAACGGATCAACTGTGATTACAGGAGACACTCCAACGGCTTCAAGTACTTTCTGTATGCTTATCTTTTCAACAATATCGCCCATCATTGTGACGCCTGTTCCTGGATGCGGCTGGTGGCCTGTCATTGCTGTAGTAGAATTATCCAGAACACAGATTGTCTGATGAGACTGGTTATACACGGCGTTTACTATACCGGTTATGCCGGACGCAAAGAATGTGGAATCTCCGATGAAAGAAAAACAAAGTCTGTCATTTTCATTGTGATAAAGTCCCTGCGCCATTGTTATGTCAGCTCCCATGCAAAGACATGAATCACACATATCAAGAGGTTTTGAGTTGCCCAGTGTATAACAGCCGATATCTCCGCAGAAAGCTGTTTTTTTTCCTTTCGTTGCAAGCTTTACTGCGTAGAAAGATCCGCGGTGAGGACAGCCGGCACACAAAACAGGAGGCCGCACTGGAAGTTCAGGTGTCTGGATTCCTGACGGTTCGTCAGATTTTATGCATGCAAACGATGATATTGCAGACTTCACGCTTTCTACTGTATTTTCACCGGCTTCGCTTACGGAGCCGTCAAGTTTACCGGAAATTTTTTTTGAAATATGATTTTTGCCGCAAAGATAAATAAGTTCTCTTTCAACAACAGGATCAAGTTCTTCCAGAACAAGAACCTTTTCTGTTTTCTGCAAAAATTCCATGGCCATGCTTTCCGGGAACGGATACGGAGTTGCAACTTTCAGCAGTCTGATATCGGCTTCTGAGAAGCTGTTTTTCTGTTTTTTCAGTATCTCAAGTGCTTCCTTTGCATAAACATAGCTTACACCGGAACATGCGATGCCAAGTGTTTTTCCTTCTGATGAACTTTCTTTTTTGTCAGAAAAGCAGATATTTTCTATTCTGTTAAACTGATATGAAGAAAATTCATCTGGAAGAATATGTTCATTTCTGTCAAAAATACGTTTGTGATTTAAATATGATGATTTTGGGAAAATTACCCATCTCATTGAGTCTTTTACAAACTCTCCTCTTTTTCGCTGAGGAGGGAGTTCCGGAATATCAAAACTTTGATATGCATGGCATACACGGGTTGTCGGACGCAGAATGACAGGTGTATTGTATTTTTCTGAATACTCAAAAGCATCCTGAACCATATAAAAAGCTTCTTCTGGTGTTGACGGATCGAAAACCGGAAGCTTGGAGAAATGAGCAAAATGTCTTGTATCCTGCTCTGTCTGACTTGAAATAGGACCTGGATCATCAGCACTGACGATGACCATTCCACCTTTTACTCCAACGTAAGCCAGACACAAGACAGGATCAGAAGCGACGTTAAGTCCGACCTGCTTCATTGTGACAATCGTTCTGGAGCCGGCTATAGAAGCTCCGGCGGCAACTTCAACAGCCGCTTTTTCGTTGACTGACCATTCAATGTAAGCACCTGTTTTTTTGTTGTACTTTGAAATAAACTCGATAATCTCCGAAGAAGGAGTTCCCGGATATCCAGAAGCAAGATTCACTCCCGAACAAAGTGCGCCAAGAGCAATTGCCTGATTTCCCATTACCATCTGCACAGACATAATAAATCCTTTTAGAAAAATAGTTTTTTAGAGGTTATCAAAACTTGAGATGTATTCTATAACTTGCATAAATAAAAAACAATATCGTAAATCCGCATGTAAACTTTCTGATTCTCAGTAAAATTGCAATTTATGTAAAATCAATGTATAATATCCCGTAAAATTTCATTTTTTGAGATTAAATAGGTGAAGGATATATTATGACAAAGGAACAAATGATGAAGCTGCAGAACGGCAGCGATGTTAGAGGAATTGCAGTTGAGGGTGTTGAAGGTGAAAATGTAAATATCACACAGGAAACAGCAAACTTAATCGGACAGAGCTTTGTTGAATGGCTTTCCAAAAAAACTGGAAAATCTGCCGCAACTCTGCACATCGGAGTCGGCCGTGATGCAAGAGTTTCAGGTCCGGCACTTGCTAAAGGTATCGCTCAGGGTATCAAGGCTGCCGGCGCTTCTGTTACTGACTGTGCTATTGCAACAACTCCGGCTATGTTCATGTCTCTTGTTTTTACAGAAACTAAGTTTGACGGCTCAGTAATGATTACCGCAAGCCATCTTCCGTTCAACAGAAACGGTATCAAGTTCTTTGATGCAGACGGCGGACTTGAGCATGAAGATATCACTGCTATCCTCGAAACTGCTGCGGAAAAGAAAGAGGTCCAGGCTGACATATCTGACATGAAGTCATTTGATCTGATAAGTTTATACGCATCTCATCTGAAAAATACAATTGCAAAAGAACTTGGCGCAAAGGAAAGCGACAAACCTCTTGCTGGTCTGCATATCGTTGTTGATGCAGGAAACGGAGATGCCGGTTTCTTTGTAACAAAAATTCTTGATCCGCTCGGAGCAGACACGACAGGAAGTCAGTTTCTGGAACCTGATGGAATGTTCCCGAATCACATACCAAACCCAGAAAACAAGACTGCAATGCAGGCTATCCAGAGTGCAACTGTAAATAACAAAGCAGATCTGGGACTCATATTCGATACAGATGTTGACCGCATGAGTGCAGTTTTTGCTTCCGGCGAAGAAGTAAACCGCGATGCAATCATTGCATTGATTGCAGCAATTCTTGCTCCTGATTATCCGGGCAGCACAATCATCACAGACTCTGTTACAAGTGACCGTCTCACATACTTTCTGCAGGACGAACTCAAACTCAAGCATCTGTGTTACATGCGCGGATACAAGAATGTCATCAACAAGTGCAAAGAGCTTAACGGCAAAGGAATTGTCTCACCGCTTGCAATGGAAACTTCTGGTCACGGAGCCCTCAAAGACAATTATTACCTCGATGACGGAGCATTCTGTGCTGTCAAGATCATCATCGCTCTGGCAAAAGCTGCAAAACAGGGCAAAAAAATCGAAAGCCTTATCGAAAAACTTCCGCTTGCAATTCCCGGAGAAGAAGGTGAATACCGTTTCAAGATTAAGGCAGATGATTTCAAATCTTACGGAAAACAAGTTCTTGCAGCGTTCAAAGAACGCGCACAGAAAGCAGGTTACGATATGCCTCAGTCTCACGAAGGAATCCGCATTGCATTCAAGAAAGACATCAAAGGCTGGATGCTTCTCCGCATGAGTCTGCACGATCCTGTCATGCCAATGAACATTGAAGGTATGCAGAAAGGTGACAGAGCAAAAATCATCAGCATTGCAAAAGAACTTCTTGCAGGATTTGATAAACTCGACCAGTCTTGCCTGAACTAACTTAAAGCAAAAAAAACAGGTCTGCAGATGCCATTGTTCCAAAACAAACGCAGACCTGTCTGCTCTAATATTTCATGCATTTCTTTAGCACGCCATGCTTTTATAAAGACAAAGACAATCTAAAAATAATATTTTTAGGAATGACAGAAATACAGAGGTATAGTATGCGTATCTACATTGATTTCGACGATGTTATCTGCGAAACAGGGCTGTTCTTTTCTCATTTCGTTGATGAACTGTATAATGTTAAATGTCCGTATCAGAACATGAAATACTTTAACTTGCAGCAATCTTTTGAGCTCACAGACGAACAGTACGAAAATATGATGCGTCTTGCACACGGCGAAAAATACATATTGAGCTATGAAGAGACAGACAGTGCATGCAGTACAATCGGCAAATGGATACAAAAAGGATACGATGTAAACATCGTGACAGGAAGACCTTTTTATACAGCAAAAGCATCACGCACTTGGCTTGAACAGCACGGACTTTCAGACATTCCAATCATTCACGTAGACAAATACAAAAGAGATGCATTTTATCACAATGCTTCAGAATCAACAGACGGCAGTATCCAGACCAAAAATGATATTGCAGGAAAAAATCCGGATTTTCTAAATGAACTGCAAAAGCGTGCAATTTTAGTAGACGAATTTGCAAAGCTCAAGTTCGACTTTGCCGTAGAAGATTCGCCTGCTGCACTTGAGCACCTCACTCTGCTAAAAGACTGCACTGTAGCTGTATTTGACAGACCATGGAACAAAAACACATCTTTGCCGTCTGAAAAATTTATACGATGCGCGGGCTGGAACGAAATAGATAAACTTCTGGAAAAAATAACTGTCAAAACAGCAAGTCCGGCAGAAATTTAATGATTTTTTTTACTAAGGCGCAAAAATGAAAACAAAAATTATACTTGTCGATTTAGATCTTACACTGCTTCACTCAGACGGAAGTCTTTCCAGACGGAATATTGACGCACTCAAAAAATGTCAGAAACAAAGCATTATCGTAGGGTTTTGCACAAGCCGCGGAACTACCCGTATCAAAAAATTTACAGATGCCGTAAATCCGGAACTCTGGATTTGTAATGCCGGTGCCACAATTTATTTCAAGGGTGAATTGATTCATGCAGAATCATTCAGTCTGGAAGAAACACGCGGACTTTTATCAAAAGTTTACGAAGTCTGCGGCGACGATGCAGAAATCACAGTAGACACAATCGATGATTTTTTCTGGAACCGCAGAGAAAACAAAACTACGCAGTACATGCCGGAAGCAGCATTCAATGACTTCAAGGATTTTTCTGAGCCGGCGATGAAATTTTGCGTTCAAACTTCTGACAGTTCAAAAGCAAACGATATTATTGCAGATTTTCCTAACTGCAGTGCAATTCTTTTCAGTGATATTCCGTGGTACAAGTTCAGCCCCAAATCTGCAACAAAAGAAAATGCCGTTGCATTTTTGGAAAAGCATTTTAAAATTCCAACATCACAGATGGTTTCTTTTGGAGATGATTTTACAGACATCGGCATGCTCAAGGCCACAGGAATCGGCGTCGCAATGGAAAACGCAATTCCCGAAGTAAAAGCAATTGCTACAGCAAGTACTCTTTCCTGCGATGATGACGGCGTTGCAGATTACCTTGAAAAAAACGTACTGAACTAATGAAACTTCGCTTTGCAAAAAAAACTCTGATAGATTTTTTATGTTTAAAGAGGTGCATAAATGTTTTTTGTCAGCTGCAGATACACAAAAAAAATAACAGATTCACGGATTTTTGAGTTTGAAAAAGTCACATCAAGCATCAGTCAGCTTATCGTTTTTATAATGATTTTATGCGGCAAAAACACTATGCAAATTGTGTCAGCGTTGATGAAGCTGTAAAAATGATTTAGGAGAAATAAAAATGAAAATCAATTGGATTGTTTACTCAATTGAATGTGCTGCTTTTATCGCAGCTTTCACATGTATGATTATGATTCCTCTGTGTAAAAATCCTGTCTGGTGGATTCATGATTATCCCAAAGACATTCAGGAAAAATATTTTGAAACATATGAAAGAGTTCCTGTTAAAATGTTCAGTCCGACTGTTGCCGTAAAAAAAGGGCTTGCACTGATTTTTGCACTGACAATGCTTGTATTTCTTATGATTGCAGCCGGTGCACGTAATTTCGTGAGCGGCTTTCTTCTGAGCTATTGTATGTGGTTCATCATTGACTGGTATGACTGCTTCTTTTTGGACTGGGTACTTTTTGCAAATATAAAAAAAATCCGCCTGCCGGGAACAGAAAACATGGACAAAGAATACCATCAGAAAAAATATCATTTTTTTCGTTCATTGCTAGGAATGGTTTTCGGTCTTGTTCCGTGCTTTTTTTGCGGACTGATTCTGGAACTTATTTTTTAGATATGCCTGCTAATAAAAAAAATCTTGATGAGGTGTGATAAAAATGATTTACATAAAACCTGCTGATTATGAAAACATTGAAAAGGAATGGCTTTTTGTAAAGAACATACCGGCTGATGAAAACGGATTTATAAACAACTGGCCGGAAATTTCACGTGAAGATTTTGAAAAAACAGCATTACCAGATATGGTTCGTTTTTCAAAAGGAATTGATTTACCTGACTGGATGGTTCCTGAGACATTTCTGTTTCTCTGGGATAATGATGAAATTGTCGGTCAGTTCAGATTCCGTCACTATCTGAATGATGCACTTCGCGAAGGTGCCGGTCATATTGGACAGTTTATTGCAAAAAATTTCCGCGGCAAAGATTATGGAACAAAAGGTCTTGAACTCGTTCTGAAATATGGAAAATCTATTATTCCAGAAGATGAATTTTACCTGCGCGTAAATAAAGATAATCCTGCATCTCTCAAAGTCATGCAGAAAAATGGCGGCCGCATTGCCGGCGAAAATGAAAAAGAATTTTTTGTGAGGATAAAAAAATGAACTGTAATCCATCACAGGAAGAAATTGATTTTGTAAATAAATCACTTGCAGAATTCAACGATAATGCTGTCGGGCCTGATAACCATAAACTTTTGAATATTGTTGAATATGATGAAAATAGAAATGTGATTGCCGGAATTCTTGGAGGCACTTACTGGGGCTGGATGCATATAGATATTCTCTGGGTTGAAGAAAAATACAGAAAAGCCGGCATTGGTTCAAGACTTCTTAAAACGGCAGAAGAAGAGGCAAAACGTCGTGGCTGTCACTCTGTGCATATTGACACAATGAGCTGGCAGGCACCTGAGTTTTACAAAAAGCACGGTTACAGAATTATCAGCAAACTTGATAATATACCGGACGGAAATAAAAAGTTTCATCTGATAAAGGATTTATGAAATGAACCATCAAAATTTAGCAGTAAATTATTTCTCGAAAAAATTACATTGTTCTCAATCTGTTCTGGCAGCATACGCAAAGGAATGCAAAATCACAGAAGAACAGGCCATAAAATTGGGAAGCTGTCTGGGCTCTGGAATGCGAAAAGGCGAAGTCTGTGGTGCAGTTACAGGAGCTTTGATGGTTCTGGGATTACTGTACGGACAGAAAAGCGCTGATGATACAGAAGGGCGACAGCGGGCAAATAAAGTAAATGATTTGATGATGAATCGCTTCAAAGAAAAATGTGGTTCTTATCTTTGCAATGATTTATTGGGCTGCGATGTAAAAACAAAAGAAGGCATTCAATATTGTATTGATAACAACCTTTTTAAAGATTTCTGTCCCAAAATGGTAATGACAGCAGTAGAAATCATCGAAGAAATAAGAAAAGAAACGAATGGCTTAAACATTTGAAAGCAGATAATTTCCACAGCTGCTTCAATAATTACAGAAACCGGAGAATATAAATGAGAAGAAAAGACAGAGAAGTATCAGAATTTGATGAAATCATAAAAATACTTGATAAATGTACTGTGATTCATCTGGCAATGATAAGCGAAGGGAAACCTTATTCTGTTCCTTTGAATTTCGGCTACATTGTCAGTGAAGAAAATGAACTTACTCTGTATTTCCACGGAGCAAGTGAAGGCCGTAAAATCGACGCATTAAAATCAAATCCAGAAATTTGTTTCTCGGCTGTATGCCAGGCAGAAACTGGTGACCATGGCGGAAAAAACAATGCGTGCGATTGGACCTGTTATTATCAAAGTGTAATTGGTTTCGGAAAAGTCAGTTTTGTTCAAGACAAAGCAGAAAAGAAAATCGGTTTAGATTCACTCATGATTCATTGCGGATATAAAATTCCAGAAGGCATGGACTCAATTCAATATACTCCAGGCGACTTTGAAGTTACTGCAATATTTAAAATCGAAGTAGAAGAAATTACAGGAAAAGTGCGTAAATAAAATACTCAGAATGATTCTGAGTACAAAGTCTTATCCGCTGCCTTATTTTACTAAGTAACCGTAAAAAATATGAATACCAGTTTCAAACAGAAAATTATTTTTTTTGACAAATCAAAGTCTGGACGCACAAAACAAAAAAAATCATCACTGAAAATATTTTTTTTTCCAGTGATGATTTTTATTCTTGCTGATTTTTAGCACTGTCCAATAGAATGCATATATGTACGTAATACAGGTATAAACTTCTGCATATCTTCAGGCTGCATATCACCCATATTTGCAATACGAAATGTATTTATATTGCCAAGTTTTCCCGGATAAATTGTAAAACCAAAGGAACGTGCATAATCGTGCATTTTATCAAAGTCATACTCTGGTGATTCAGGAATCATTACAGCTGTGATAAAGTGTGACTGATTTTCTTCTGCGACAAGCATCTTGAGTCCCATGCTCTTAATACCGTCAACAAAAATACGCCAGCATTTTGAATATCGCTCATAGCGTTTTTCAATTGTTTCCTGCTTTGTCTCAAGAATTGCCTGGCGCAATGCATAGAATGTCTGAACTGGTGGAGTAAAGCGCGTCTGTTTTGTCTCTTTGAAATACTTATACTGATCATAGATGTTAAGATAATAATTTCTCATCGGCCAGTCTTTCTGTTTTGCAAGTTCCGTATTGCGGCATACAACAAAGCCTACGCCTGCCATACCCTGAATATGTTTGTTTGAAGTAGAAGAAGCAAAATCAATTCCAAGCTTATCCAAGTCTATCGGCATTCCACCATATGCACTGACTGTATCACAGATTGTGACAATACCGTATTTCTTCGCAAGAGGACAGATAACTTCGAGGTGGTTCAGCAAACCGGTTGTCGTCTCATGATAGACAATTGCAAGCGTTGTGTATTTACCAGTCTTGAATTCTTCCTCAAGTTTCGCAATATCAATCGGTTCATGTGTTGAGCTTTTGAACACAGTTGTATCGATGTTATATACCTGTGCAATCTTTGCCATACGTGCACCGTAAGAACCGTTATCAACGACGAGAAGTTTACCATCCGGAGGTACACAAGATGATACCATAGCTTCATCAGCACCAGTTCCAGAAGATCCGAACATAACTGTTGTATATTTCTCAGGATCAGCAACAAAACGTGTAAGCTCTGTTGCGCACCATTCCATAACATTGCCGAACTCAAGCTCACGAGGACAAATATCTGCACAAACCTGTGCATATTTGACGCTGTCTGTCGTTGTTGATGGGCCTGGATTCATGAGAACTTCACGACGGACATTCATCAGAGATTCATTTTCCTGAATACGTGGCCAGATTTTCTCAACGGCTCTGGAAAGCATAGCTTCGTCGTCAATTTCTGTCCATGCGTAATATTCGATTTTGCGAACGTATATCGGAGTTGCCTTTGCGACATACTCAAGAGCGTGTTCATAGTCAAGTTTTATCAGGGAACTGTCAGAATTATAATAGATGAGCATTTTATCGAGAGCATCGCGGCTTATCTTTGTAATGCCTACAAGTTCTCCTGCAACATTCTGAATGACACTTTTGTCTTTGCTAACTTTTGAAAGTACACTGTTTACATCAGCTTCAAGATATACTTCATCTTCACTGTTTGTCTTTCCGGAAGCAAGAATAACATTTGCACGACTATCGTTTATGAGAACGCGGAGACCTACAGAATCATACAAAAGATCACTTTCCAGAAGCAGAAAATCACCTTCAATATGAGGAGCACAGACAGCCAGGGTTCCCATGCTGCTCGTGTTTGCATAGTTATCATTGCGAACACATTTGATACATGAATATTTTTGTGCAAGTTTGTCGTACCACTCACTGCAATGGCCTGTTCCAATAATAATCTGTTCGATACCGCAGGCAATGAGTTTCTGTACGGAACGCTCAACCATTGCTACTCCATCAATTTCAATAAACCCCTTAGGCATTGCCTGAGTTCTGTTTCCAAAACGTGAACCAAGTCCACCAGCTACGATAACTGCCTGTCGAATCATAAACGAAAATCCTCCGCTATTACTTGCTTAAGAACGCCATCAGAGACTGTTTATTCTGCTGTGGTGTGGTAGTAGGACGTCCTAAATCTTTACGGGCACCCTTTTTTACCATTACTTCGATAAACGTAAGTGAGCCAAAGCCATTTTTACCCTCAACGAGTATATCATCAAGTTCTTTCTGAGAAGAAGCTTTTTTCACATTCTGATAGCCACAAGCTTTTGCAACTGCACACAAATCAATTTTGCGGCCGACAGTCGGCTGTCCGCCGACAGAATCATGAGCTCCGTTATTCATTACGATATGTACAAGATTTGAAGGACAACGACTTCCGATTGTAGCCATCCCCCCCATCTGCATGATAGAAGCTCCGTCACCGTCAATGCAGTAAATCTGACGGTCTTTTTTCTGCATAGATATTGCAAGAGCTATCTGAGACGCATGCCCCATAGAGCCTACTGTCAAAAAATCTTTCTCGTGTCCCATGTTATGCTTTTCTCTAAGTTCAAAAAGCTCACGGCTTGCCATTCCTGTTGTAGAAACAAAAGCAGCATTTGACGGGGCAGAAAGCATTACTTTTTCTATAGCTTCTTCGCGGCTCATACATCCGTCAACAACTTCGTTATTCTGAAGTTTATAATCATCAAATGTACCTTTTTTGATGACAAATGCATAAGGTGCTGAATTCTTTTTGATATATGAATATGCCTTTTCAAACTGAGCAGGCAGATTTTTTTCATCAGTACTGAGAATATCATAAGAAACTTTCATAGCATCAAGCAAATCACAAGTAACCTTGCCCTGCTTTACATGCTGAGGCTCATCATGTACCCCCGGTTCGCCTCTCCACCCAATAATAATAAGAAGAGGCACCGAATAAACATCAGGATCTACAAGCGAGAGAAGAGGATTTATCATATTTCCCTCACCAGAGTTCTGCATATATATAAGAGGAATCTTGCCTGTCGCAAAATGGTAACCGCTTGCCAAAGCTGTAGCGGAACCTTCATTTGCAGAAATAATATGCTTATCAGCAGGAGCGTGATCTGTTACATACGCACAAAAATTCTTGAGCAATGAATCCGGTACTCCGGCAAAAAAATCAGTTCCATTTTCCAGAAGCAGATTGTAAAAATATTCAGGTCTAACCATTTGATACTCCACTGTTACATTTTTATGCATATCAAAAAAACTTCAGTTTTTAAAAGTTCACATAAAAATCTGATATTCAACGAGGTGACAATTTTTTCAACCTCAAATCACAATCATAAATCAGGCACTTCAAATCTGTTTTCCAGAAGTGCCATTTTTTCAGAACATCCATGTTTTTTAGACGTTCATTATTTTGTGCCAGGAATAAGTTCCAGAATCTGTTTGATAGGCATGCACCTCTCATTTACTTCGAGAGAACGTTCTGCTTCCAGAATAGTTTCTGCAACCTTCTGCATTGCAGGATAAGACGCACGAAGCATATGATTTGCATAGATGATAACATTAGCACCCCATGATGCAAGTTCTTTTTCCGTAAACTGATTGTACGTTGTCGGAACCAGGACTATTGGTATCGATTTATATTCAGCACGGAATTTCTGACAGAACTCTTTGATGTCCTCGCCGCTCTTATCTTTTGAGTGAATCATGACACCGTCAGCGCCAGCTTTAACAGCAGCAAAAGCTTTTGCTATAGCCTCATCAACACTGTAACCTGCAATTATCTCTTCGATGCGGGCAATAATCATGAAATCTTTGGTTATCTGAGCTTTTTTGCCTTCACTGATTTTATGGCAGAATTCTTCTTCTGAAGCCAGCTCCTGCTTGACTTCTGTTCCAAACAGAGAATTTTTCTTAAGTCCTTTTTTATCCTCGATGATGACAGCAGAAACTCCATTACGCTCAAGTGTACGAACTGTAAAAACAAAATGCTCGGCAATATCACCAGTGTCACCGTCATAAATAATAGGTTTTGTTGTACACTCAAGAATATCAGTCAGACTCTGCATACGAGTTGTAAGATCTACAGCTTCAATATCAGGCTTACCTTTATTTGTAGAATCAGTAAGGCTTGATGACCACATGCCGTCAAATCTGTGAATGCCGTCAGATTTTTCAACTTCGGCATTCTCGATAATCAGGCCGCTCAAACCAGAATGAGCTTCCATAATACGTACAACAGGTTTAGCAGCAATCAGACGACGCAGACTCTTTAATCTAATCTCTGGAGTTGTACCGATTGTCTGTGCATTTTCGACCAGAGCCGTGGAATTGATTCCCTGAGTATATGGAATTTCCAGAACCTGACCGCCCCACTCTTTCATCACTTCAAAAACATCATCTCTAATCTTTGAAAGATAATTTGTTTTCCAATCATCACCATGAATAATATAATCCGGCTTGTATTTGCGAAGATTAGGCACATAACTCCAGTCTTCCTGAGGGACGACTTTGGTAACACCTTTTATATTCTCAATAACTTCTTTTCTCTGATCATATGTCAAATACGGAAGACGTTTGTGAGTAACAATTGCAGAATCCGTCAGAAGTCCCACAATCAAATCTCCGTATTTTGAACCTTCTCTGATTATTTTTATCAAACCAGGGTGAATAATATCACCTGTCATACCCAGGTAGACAGTCTTAGCCATTTACAGTCTCCTTAATTTCATTAATTTCTTCTATATTATCATTATCCAGCTTTGAAACTGTATCTATCATATAATCTGCAATTTTTCTGCCGGCGCAACCACAGTACATCCATGCAGTTGATTTTGCCTTCTTTCTTGCCAGAGCAAGTTCTGCACTGTCGCTGGCATTCTGAATGACATCTTTAATGGTGGCAAAATCTTTCTCTTCAAGTCTGATTCCCATCTCTTTGAGAATTGCAAACTGCCACAATTCTTTACCAACATCAAAAGCATCATAAGGACGTAAATCCATATCAGCATTCACATACATAACAGGCTTGTCACACAGGAACGTATAATCAAAAATAATGCCGGAAAAATCAGAAATCATTATATCTGCTTTTTTAAGAGAATAAATATTCTCTCTGTTATAGTCCCACTCAAGATTTTTTCTATCTTTGTATCTAGCTTCCAGACGGGCAAGCATATCAGCCTCTGATTTTCTGGACTGCGGATGAGGTCTGACAATTATACGCCAGCCGGTGTCAACAAGCGGATCCAGAAGACGTTCACCATACTTTTTCAAAACACCGACATCGCCCCAAGACGGAGAAACAAGAACTGTAAACGGATGATTTTCTTCAGTATCAATTGATTTTATATGCTCAGAAAGCACATCAAGATAAGTACAGCCTACTGTGACATATTCTTTTGGAGCAAGTTTTCTGTCACTTTCCAAAAATTTCAAATCGTTTTTCTGATAATCACCAGTAAGCAGGACAGAATCAAACCCATCAAGTCCATACAGACGGTATGTCGTAGCATCGTTCGGCATATGAAGCACATGCGAATAATGCTTTACATTCTTACTTCTCTTCCATTGATATATATCAAGCCCTGGTGTCGTAGAGAGAACAAAACCTGCACTCAAAAAATTCAGTCTTGTAAAAGCAGCATTTCCTTCTCCGATAAATTCCACACTGACATTTTTGTATCCCTGTTCAAATGCAGGATCATCTTTTGCAGATGTATAGTATGTAAGAGGAATGCCTCGCTTTTCAAATTCATCAGTGACAGGTTTGAATACATTCCAGTAATTTTTTCCCTCTGAGTAAATCACGTAAGTTTTATACAAAGAATCCTTGACATGCTGACCTTTATCATGACTTCCGCTTAAAAAAAGTTTAATTTTAAGAATTACGGCGCGTAAAATAAAATATAAAGTCGCAGCAGCACCAATAAGAATGGAAAAAAGCATGCTGCCTGTTCCAGGATCGATATATAACAACATAATTTATGCGTGAATAATACAATTTTTTTCTATTAAATGCAATCATTCACGGATAACCGCATATTTATGCTTCAAAATGAAGAAAACTTGCAAAAAAGTGTAAAAAAATGCTAAACCCCATTATTTCCTTTCCGATAAAACAATTAGGAGGTAGAAAATATGTATCAGAATGGTATTAGTTTAAATGCAGCCTCTTATAATGGACTTTTATCGCCGACATCCAGCGGACGTCTGTATGTTCCTGTGCAACCTAGCCTTGTAAAATATGCACAGCTTTCTCATGTTCATGGAACTGCAGCGAAAGCAGGACAGAAAACAGTTCCGCTTGACAAGGTTCATATATTGAATACGCTCATAGAGCAGCTTGTAAACATGAAAAAGGATACTTTCAAAACTGAGAATATTACAGATTTGACAGATTCCCAGAAAGATGCTCTGATTAAAGGATATCAGGAGCAGATTCATGCAGCTCTCGCAGTTGCTTCCCAGCCGCAGACTTACGGTCTGGCTGGACTTATGCCAGAGCCAGGAATGCTCTTTAATATTCCTGCGTAAAAAATAAAGAAGCTGTATTACGAGACATTTTTTGTCAAAAAAGATGTCCGTCAATTTTATAACCGCAGTAAAGCGTGTTTTTTATCAAAGTTACCTTTGAAAAATAAAATTTTTCAGAGGTCTACTAAAAAAAGCTGTTATTTCCGAACTTGCATCTATAAAAAAGCGATGCTACTTTGGAAATAGCAGCTTTTTTTATTTATGGATGAATTTACAATTTAAGTGCAACAAATGAAAAGACCCATAAAATCAACTATAATGGTGTTTGTTCAAGACATTGTTACAGGAGATAAAATGGGTCAGTACAAACATCTTAGCACAAAAGAAAGAGAAGTTATACTATATGGAATTATAAAGGGTCATTCCATTAGTAAAATTGCTGAAGAATTAGGAAGAAATAAATCAACTATAAGTCGAGAACTAAAGGTGAAAAGAGAGCAAAAAGGCACTTACGGCACAAAGGTAAAACTAGGCATAGAAAAGGAAACGAGGAAAAAAG
>JAZQQW010000038.1:0-9803 GCA_045629255.1 Treponema sp. | reverse complement strand
GATATTTTGACTCAAAAAAATATTTTCACAAACAATTTATCTGATTATTTGTTATTTGTAAATTCAAATGATTTTACTGTACTTTTGTTATTGGAATCCAAAATGTCATATAAGATGCCAAAATCTGCATGGTATTCTGATTGTATATTGTTTTATATGGTGACATAATTGGGAACATGGAGTGATTTTTATGAATAAACAATCTGCACTTATAGATGAAAAAACGCCTCTGATGCGACTTGCAGGTCCTATGTTTGGAGAAATGCTTTTGAGCATTCTTATTAATAATGTAGATACGCTTATGCTCAGCCATTATTCCGAAAATGCTGTCGGAGCTGTCGGTAACTCAAACCAGGTTATGTTTTTTATCATCCTGATGTTTAACATTATTGCTACGTCAACATCTGTTGTAGTAGCTCAGTTTCTGGGGGCCAAACGATATGAGCGAATGAATTCCATTTATACGCTTGCTTTTCTTGTGAACATGGTTCTAGGCATTGTGCTCAGTGCGCTGTTTGTTCTGCTGAAAGGTGCTGTTTTATCTGTTATACATATTCCTGCTGAGATGGTACCGGATGCAAAGACGTACATCACTTTGGTCGGCGGTACTCTCTTTTTGCAGGCTGGTTACAATGTTATGCTTCAAATTCTGAGATGTAACGGTCTTGCAAAGATAGGTATGTATGTCTCTCTGATTGTAAATGTCATAAATATTGTCGGAAATTATCTGTTTCTGTACGGTTTTCTCAGTTTTCTTGATTTTGGTGTTGCAGGTGTTGCACTTTCTACTGTTATTGCTCGTATTGTTGCCCTTATCATTTCTATTGTTTATTTTTATCATAAAAAAATTGGACATATTTCGGTACGCTATATCATACCGTTTCCGACCAAGATATTGTGGAAAATGATAAAGATAGGACTTCCGTCTGCAGGAGAAAACATGTCCTACAATATGTATCAGATAGTGTTGCTTTCGTTTATTAACAGTATGGGTGGTGATGCTGTCAATGCAAAAGTTTACTGTCAGCTTCTTTCTCAGTTGGTTATGGTATTTTCAAATACATCTGCCGCTGCTACACAGATTATTGTAGGTCATCTGGTCGGAGCTGGCAAGGAAAACGATGCATACAGGCGTGTTTATAAGACTCTCCGGCTTACAATGCCTATAACGATCACCCTCGCTGCTGTAAATTTAATTTTGTGCCCATATACGCTCAGATTTTTTACACAAAATGAGGGCATTATCAAAGTTGGATTTTATATTCTGCTGGTTGACGTCTTTATTGAGATAGGCCGATGTCTTAATGTCACTTTTGTTGGAAGCCTCAAGGCTGCCGGTGATTATATATATCCGTTTATAATTGGACTTATTACAATGTGGGGACTTGGTGTTACAGTCGGTTATGGTATGGGCGTAATTGCTGGACTTGGTGTGTACGGTGTTTTTATTGGTACTGCCTGTGACGAGTGCATACGTGGAATCTTTACATGGAGAAGATGGGCTGTTCGCAAATGGACAGGCAAATCATTGGTCTCGTCATCAAAAAAAGTCAATATTGATGATTTTTGAAAATTCAAATATAGTTAAGACATGGTGGTAGTCTTAACTATATTTGAGAATAAAAAATATTCTATCTAAAAATGTAATATTGTAGTTTTAATAAAATTTATTTGTATATGAAAATTTTTCAAGTAAATTTAACTGGCATCGATTGCAATTTATTATATTTCCATCATAATGTAGAAAAATATATGCAATTAGGTATGTAAAATTTAAAAAATCAAATATTTATTATTTTATATAATATTTGAGGCACTTTGAATTTGGTGAAATGATACGTTTTTTTGTACATTTCACCAGCTCTTAGACTTTTTAACTATGGGAGAAGTGGATCAGTCTTTATATGCTTTTCTCAAAAGTTCTATTTCCTTTTTATAGCCGTCATGTTCATTCGGAGTTTCGAGAATGAACGGTAAATTTTTTAATGCCGTGTGGTTTATGACTTTTGAAAGGGTCTCAAGTCCTATAAAACCTTCTCCTATTCTTGCATGTCGGTCTTTGTGAGCTCCGAGTGTGTTCAGGCTGTCGTTTAGATGTACTGCTTTGAGCCTGTTGAGTCCGATAATGTCGTCAAATTCTTTTATTACGTTATCCAGATTATTTGCAATGTCATATCCTCCATCCCAGATGTGACATGTATCCATGCATACGCCAAGTTTTGTTTCAAGATTTTTGCCGAACTTACTTTCTGCTGTGTCAATTATTTTTTTTACTTCAGCAAATGTTTTGCCGATTTCTGTACCTTTTCCAGCCATTGTTTCGATAAGAATTGTTGTAGTTGTTTCAGGAACGGCATCAAAGACTTTACATAAAAGTTCAGATGTCAGCTCAATGCCTTTTTCTGCTCCTTGTCCGACATGGCATCCAGGGTGAAAATTGTAGAGACATCCTGGAAATATGTCCGTTTTTGCAAGATCTTCTATCATCATATTTTTTGCATATTCACGAAGGTTTTCGTCTGCTGCGCAAGGATTCATTGTATATGGTGCGTGTGCAATAAGCGGAGCAAAGTTATTTTCGGCAAGAAGTGCACACAGATTGGATGCATCTGTCCTGTCAATTGGCTTTGATTTACCTCCGCGGGGGTTGCGCGTAAAAAATGCAAATGTATTTGCTCCGACGCTCAGAGCTTCTTTGCACATAGCTGCAAAACCTGAGCTTGTTGATTCATGATATCCTATATTCAGCATAAAAACCTCTTGTGAAGCTGGAAATACTGGCTGACAGAGCTAATCACTGTTTTGCAGTTTGTCAGAATTTGCTTTTAGCAATGTATTTTTACTGAATTCTGCAAAAAACTGATGGCTGTGAGCCTGTGTTATCAGCGTTTTTTAATCTTAACACAAAATTGTGTTTGTGTCTGATGTTTTGATATGATTTGTGAAATCTTTCGTTTGAAAAAATTTGATTTTTCAAAAACATGCAAAAAACAGGGACTGTTTCTGTTGAAAAAAATAGCATTTATGTCAAAATATAATATTATATTTTGACATAAATATGATGTATGGAGGTTAAAAATTCTTTTTTACAAGATGAGTTTTAATATTTGAAGTATCATTTATGAATGCAGATAGTTTTCTGCATATAAATAGATATTCCTGTAGTTTTGAAAAAACTGCAAAGATACTAAGTTATTTGTATTTTCAAAATATTTTTGCAAGAATCAAATTTTCATTTCTAAACTAAAATAGATGTTTTCCGAGGTTATTAAATATAGTTATGTGATAATTTGAAATATCAAATATTATGAATTTTCTTGCTGTAACTAGATGTAAATTCATGTATTTGTATTTTCAAGTATATCTCAAAAATTCTAATTGTTTGATATGTCAAATTTTTGTTTTGCACTTAAAGAAGTCCTCAAAAATGTAATTTTCGGAGACTTCTTTGAAAGTAATGCATTTTCTGAAAACTAATATTGCCTAATTTTAAATGTTATTTGTTTTTTCAAATTATTTTTTTTCAATGCGTATCTTCATTCTTGAACTTGAAACATTTTCATTGTTTGATTTTGTATACATATTCTATTTATACTCTGTTAGATTTCCTTCTGTAATGCCCTTTTGTTTTGCAAAAACAGGTTCTCGTGCGTGTGTACATTTTCTGAATTTGTAATTACGTGTAAGTTGTTTTATTTGCAAAAATAAATCAGAAAGAGCAGCATTAACCTCTGAAATTCCAATTTCACGCATTTCGGGAGTATCTATCAGTGTGAGTCCATTTTCGATTATTATCAGTTCCCATGTCGTTGCTGTGTGCCTGTCTTTTGAGTCTTTTTCCCTTATCGACTATGTCAAAAAGTTTTTTACTTTATCAATGTATTCCTGTATATTTGGACAGAGAGTATTTTTTGTGAGAAGCACAACTGGAATAACTTCACTTTGCAAAATCATGGAAAAATAGCGGACAATGCGGTTTGCATTGTAATCTGAGCTTATCGATGTAAGTATAAATCCATAGTGAAGTTTTAAATCATAGGCTGTTCAGAGAGATTTTTCACGTAACTTGTAGCATGTCCTGACTGATATGACTGTGTAAGGAGTTTTTTTTCGTGGAATAATTTCTTTGATTTGCTTTGTCATTTATAAGTTTTGTTTTGCTGAATATAGTTTTGAAGATTGTATGTTAAATTTAATATTTGAATATGTAAACATTAAGTTTTCAATGGGGTAAGTTTCGTATAAGATGATATTTGCAAATACAAAAAAAGCCATAATAAGATGGTCAAAAAAAATTAGCATTAGTATATTTGAAAAATCAAATATACTAATGCTAAAACAAAAATTATTGCAAAATTACAGTCTGAGTTTATGTAAAACAGGCTGAATTGTTTTATAAATAACATATTTGTAAATACAAATAAATTATTTATACATGCTGTCAATGAGTCTGTACATCATGTTTATTTTCTCTTTTCTATCTTTTGACAGGTTTTCTTCAAGACTGTTTGTATTGTCAATGAGTTTTTCCAGAGATGACAGACTTTCATTTAATGCAGTATGGAAACCTTTTGATACTTTGTACCAGTATGAACCATTTCCGTTTGTGTAGAGTGTAACAAAACCTAGTTCTTTTGTTGTCCTTTTTGCTTCAGCAACGCGCATTATGCAGTCTAGTGAATCTACAAGTACTTCAATGTTGTTGTCCTGGAAAATATTGATGTTAAGTTTTCTCTGCCATTTGCTTTCCTGGAGAATTTCTAAATTGAGGTTTTTACAGGCTTTAAGAATAAGTTCCATTTTTTCTCCTGCCATGAGTGTAAAATTTCCTCTTGCACAGATTGTTCCCTTTAAGCCGCCGATTTGAGACAAAATACTTTCGTTTTTTTCCTGCAAAACAGCTTCTTTGAGAGTGTTGATTGGTAGGATAACAGTTTTCTTGCCTTTGATTTTCTCAATGACAAATCTCTGTCCGCCAAAAAATACTGTATTTTCATCGTTTTCTTTTTCGGATTTTGATTTTGACTTTCTTTCCTTGCTTTTTGAGCTTTCTGATTCTTTTTCGAAACGGTCTTTTTTTCCTCGTTTAAGAGACAGTTTTTCTTCGAGAGTCGGGTCAATTTTTTTGAGAAGGTTCTTTGTAAGAGGTGAGACGCTCATTGCAAACATTCGGCTTGTTTTGACAATTTCGCCGGCCACGATATACATCGGGCTTGTACGGAACATAGAAGAACCTGGATGGATTGTTATGTGATCTGCGGTGAGGCTTCTGTAGCTTTCGCGGCCTTCGCGGATGCAGACAAACTGAATCATGCCGGATGCGATACAGCACAGATAGTTATCCATGTTGCCGCCACCTGTAATTGGCATTTGGAGTCTTGTGGATACGATTTCTTCAAGCTGTGTTTTGATGTTCAGTATTTCAGCCATGACTTTTTCATCAAGATAGCTGTTTTTGCAGAAACGTTCTTTGTTTGTAACTGACATATATGTACGGAAAAGTTTGACATTTCCGATAAAATCACCCTGGATGTCGTTGAATGTGTGATGTGCTTTGCGAGCATCCATTTCTTCGCCAACAGGCAGCACAAATGGATTTTGTGCACTCAAAAATGAACATGCTATGAGGATTTCTTCCAGAACATCTGGATAGTAAAGAATGCTTTCTACAATTATGCGGCTGATACGTGGTTCAAGTGGGAACTCGACCATGAGTTTTCCGATTTTGCTTAATGTGCCGTCTGGTTCGAGAGCTTTGAGCATATTGAGTGTTGCAACTGCTCCGACAAGTCCTTCGTGTGCCGGTGGAGAAATAAAGTCGAACTTTTCAAAATCTGTTATGCCGAGCTCTGACATGCGAAGTACAACTTCGCTCAAATCAGTTCTGTATATTTCTTCTGTTGTGTATTCCTGTCTGATATCAAAATCTTTTCTAGGATACAGGCGGTAACAAGTTCCAGCTCTGGTTCTTCCTGCTCGGCCGCGCCTCTGGTTACAGCTTGCACGGCTTACAGGTGTTTCGATAAGACTTGATGTAAACGTCCTTGGGCTGTAAAAGTTGAGCTTTGCAAGTCCGGAATCTATTACTGTTGTGATGCCGTCGATTGTGACAGATGTTTCAGCAATATTTGTAGATAGTACAACTTTTTTCTTGCCGAGAGGAGCTTTGAGAAAAACTTTTTCCTGTTCTTCTTTTGCAAGTCGTCCATACAGCGGAACGATGTGTATTTTACTGTGAAACTGAGAAATGAGAAGCCTCTGCATACAGTCTTTTATTGCTTTCTCACCTGGCAAAAATACAAGGATATCGCCTTCTTCTTTGTTATCCAGAATTCTGTCTACAGTCTGCTCAATTTTTGTTATGAGTGCATCCATAGCAGCATCACTTGCTGTGCTAGCTGTTATTGCAGGCGGATCATAAACCATTGTGACTGGGAAAA
Source organism: Treponema sp. (assembly GCA_045629255.1). GTDB lineage: Bacteria > Spirochaetota > Spirochaetia > Treponematales > Treponemataceae > Treponema_D. The sequence continues at coordinate 3,363 of JAZQQW010000038.1, read as the reverse complement.
CTTGGGTTTCTATTGTGACGATAGGACAGCCGCCGAAATAATTGCTGAAAGCTTCTGCATTCATTGTAGCAGAACTTACAATAACTTTGAAATCTTTACGTGCTGTAAGTACTCGTTTGAGAAGTCCTAGGACAAAGTCGATATTCAAACTTCTTTCATGAGCTTCATCTACCATGATGACAGAGTATTTTCTCATCCACGGATCAAGTTTCATTTCCTGAAGCAGAATACCGTCTGTCATGATTTTTATTTTTGTACTGTCGTCTGTTTTGTCTTCAAAACGCATTTTGTATCCGACAAGTCCCGGATACTTTGTCTTGAGCTGCTTTGCAATAAACTCACTTACACTCAGTGCTGCGATACGTCTTGGCTGTGTTACTGCGATTATACCGTTTTGAGAGTATCCTGCTTCGTGCAGGATAACAGGAAGCTGTGTCGTTTTACCGCTTCCTGTCGGGCTCTGTACGACAATAACTTGATTTTCTGAAAGAACATCAAGAATTCTCTGTTTCTGTGCATAGACCGGTAAGTTTTTGTAATCTATTGCCATTTAATCTTTCCTTTTATATTTGACATAAGTTCTTTGCGTTTCTGCAGGTACAGAGACCAGTCATCAAGTTTCTGTTCCTTTAGTTCCTGTATAAAACTGTCTGTAATCTGTTTAATGATAAAAAGTCTTGACGGTGTGATGTATGTTGTAATCAGAATAGGATTTACATTTACAATATGTATTCCTGAATCGTCTTTGATAAATCTCACCTGTGTCATGTATCCGTCACCAGTGTATTCTCTTATGAGCGTAGGGAAGTGATAGGACGGGTTTGTTCTTTGTGCACTTATGGTGTTTCCCTGAGAATAAAAAATAATCTTGTGCGGATGATTATTTTCATCCGTAAGAACTTCCCATTCTCGTGCAACATGCGGATGGTTTGCCCATACTACGTCTACACCTGCATCTAGAAGTTCATAATAAAAAGTTCTCTGTGTTTTTGTGACTGTCAGAATATATTCCGGCTCGCTTGTGTGAATACTCAGTACGAATAAGTCGCATGGATTTTGTTCCCTGAGTTGTATAATATATTCGACAAACTTTTTGCGGGCGTTTGCTGATGTACTTATGTAATTGATGTATGAAGAATGACCCGGAGCATTAAGAATTTCCGTTACGGCAAGATAGAGTATTTTCCACCCGTTTTTTTCCATAATACAGAATGAGTATTCGTCTTCCGGTGCGTTTTTTAATCCCGATGCGTAAACTGGCCTCTCTGAGCTTTTTGTATTTTCCTGAATTTCGTCAGTCGCTTTTTTTGTGGCTTTTATGCCGGACAGTCCCTGATCGTTTGTGTGATTATTTGCAAGACTGAATACATTAAACCCTGCATTTATGGCTGCATCTGCATATTCTTTGTGTATGTTAAACTGAGGGTATGTTGAATAAGGTTTATCTTCATCAAGCGGAGTTTCCAGATTACCGAAGGCAAAATCGCTTTCTTTTAGAATACCGGTAATATCTTCGTAAATTTCATCGTAGTGACCGTTTGCCCAGTTTGGTTTATGTGCCATTATATCGCCTGCAAAAAGCATCTGAAGCGTATCTTTGCCTTTCCATAGCGTTTCTGATGTTATGATAGGAGTTCCGTCGTTAAATTTATCTATCTGGGCTTTTGTTACCTGTGTTTCGGCTTCTTTTGATTTAAGCTCGGCCGCAAGCTTATCCAAGTCTTCCTGTTTTGAAGGAAGCTTGGACGATTCGCAAGAAATCAACGAAAGAGAAAGGAGTGCAAAGATGTAAAAATGTGTTTTGAATTTTCGAAAGGAAATCACTTCTGTCTCTTTCTGCTGAAAAATTAGTTCTTTTTTCCGGCCTGAACCAGTGTGATTGCACATGTAACAACGATTTCATCACTTGTACAGCCACGGCTCAAGTCACTGATTGGCTGTGCAAATCCCTGGAGAATTGGTCCGTAAGCGTCTGCATGAGCAAAGCGCTGAACGAGTTTGTATCCGATGTTTCCTGCTTCAAGACTTGGGAAAATCAATGTGTTTACTTTGCCAGTTATTGGAGAACCTGGTGATTTGCGCTCTGTTACAGATGGAATAAGAGCTGCATCTGCCTGAAGTTCACCGTCAATCAAAAGTTCTGGAGCTCTTTCTTTTGCCATCTTAAAAGCTTCCTGTACTTTGAGGACATCCTCAAGTTTTCCACCTGAACCTTTTGAAGAGAATGAAAGCATTGCTACAGCAGGCTCTGCACCGAGAAGGTCTTTACATGATTTTGCTGAATCAAGAGCAATGTCTGCAAGCTGTTCGCTTGTTGGGCGAGGGTTTACTGCACAGTCTGCGAAAATGAGGTAACCGTCTTTACCCCATGACTTGTCGTGTGTGTCCATGACAAAGCATGAAGATGCAGTTTTTGTTCCTGCTGCTGTTCCGATAACTTTTAGACCTGCGCGGAGAAGATCTGCTGTTGCAGAAAGAGCACCTGAAACCATAGCATCAGCTTTGCCTGTTTTGACCATCATAGCACCGAAGCTGAGCGGATCTTTAAGAAGAAATGCTTTTCCTGCTTCTGCATCAGGAATTTCTGCAGCGCCAGTCTTCTTATTGATTTTGCCCTTGCGCTGTTCGAAGTATTTCTGACCGAACTCATCAAGCCATGCTGATGTTGCTGGTTCTACTATATCAATTCCATCGAGTGAAACATTGTTTGCCTTTGCAACTTTTTCGACATCTTCTTTTTTTCCAAGAAGTGTTACAGTTTTTGCAAGCTTTTCTGCAACGATTTTTGCAGCTGCGATAACTGTGCGCTCTTCAGTTCCTTCTGGAAGTACCAGGCTGTTCTGATATTCCTTGGCTTTGCTTTTCATCTCTTCAACGAAATTCATGATAACCTCTAGTTTATATTATTGCCAACAATTCTGCTTGTAAGTTGGTCTACATATATTACAACCAATAAATGATTTTTACAAGACAAGAAAAGTGTACTGTGTTTAGGAATATGCAAACTGCTATACAGAAATTATTTTATGAATGTTTTAATGTTATTTGCGTAAAGTTTCCGTGATGTGAAAAAAAATCGGTAAGATTGTAGCTTTTATGTATTTGTCTGGCAGCTAATAAAACTGAAATTTTTGATTCTGTAATGCTTCTTTAATATAAGTATAAATCAGGGAAATATAAAATATGAAAAAAATAATTTGATTTGCAGGGATATGCTGATTGATTTAAATCTGTCAGCATATAGTAATTCTTCAGAAAATAAAATTTCTACATAGTTAATGATGGATTTAAAACAAAAAAAAACACGCACTTTGCGTGTTTGTTCTTTGTTTTAGTCGGGATGACAGGATTTGAACCTGCGAC
>JAZQQW010000037.1:0-9491 GCA_045629255.1 Treponema sp. | reverse complement strand
ATACGGTGGCTGGCTTAGACAAAAACTACCTCCCGAACTCTTCCGTTCGCAAAAATGACCTGCCTTCCACCGGCTCTCCAGATCCGTCAATCTAGAGTATCCCGCTTTTCTCGTATTTTCAAATCGTAACAACTACCTCTTTGTTGTCAGTTTTTGTATGCTTTGCATTCAAAAACTGACATGGGGGTGCTTTTGTACCTCTAAAAAGTTTTAGAGGTACTTTTGAGAACTTTGTCAGGAAACTACGTTCTGTGTATGTCCGTCAACAAAGCTTTGTAGATTGCTTACTACAATATCCATAAGCCTTTGTCTTGTCTCAACTGCAGCCCATGCAGTGTGAGGTGTTATAAGACAGTTAGGGGCATTGCGAAGCGGATTATCTTGAGCCATAGGTTCTTGTGATACAGTATCGGCTGCATATCCTGCAATTATGCCTGAATCAAGTGCTTTGCGGACATCAGCTTCGTTTATCATTCCACCACGTGCTGTATTTATCAGATAAGCTGTTTTTTTCATTTTGGATAGAGCTGCTTTATTGATAAGCTCTTTTGTTTTGTCTGTAAGTGGTGCATGGAGCGAAAGAAAATCAGACTCTGCCAAAAGTGTATCAAAATCAACAGGGTTTTCGATTTCTGGCTTTGGTGTACGTGTACAGACTATGACTTTCATACCGTAAGCTTTTGCTATACTGGCAACTCTGCTTCCAATACTTCCGTATCCAAAAATACCGAGAGTTTTTCCCTCTAATTCCATTAAAGGTGCTTTCCAGTAACAGAAATCTGGACATTTAATCCAATCACCGTTCATTACGCTGTCTGAGTGCATTTTTGTATGGCATGCAAATTCGCTGATAAATGCGAATGTAAGCTGTGCGACACCAGATGTACTGTATGAGGGAACATTTGTTACTGTAATATTATGGCGGCGACAGGCATCCAGATCTATTACATTATAACCTGTTGCCTGTACTCCGATGTATTTAAGAGAAGGGCATTTTGATACAATGTCTTCTGTGATATTCACTTTATTGAGCAGTACAATTTCACTGTCTGCTATTCTTGAGATTACATCTTTTTTATCTGTTCTTGGAAAAACTGTTACAGAACCAAATTTTTCAAGAGGAGCCCAAGACAAATCTCCTGGGTTCAATGCGTTTCCGTCTAAGATTGTTATTTTCATGTTGTTTTCAGTCTAATGCAGTAACACCTGTAGAAGAAATAGCTGCATTTATAGCATCTTCAATACCTGCAGTTCCCTCATCAAAATCTACACAGACCTGACATTTTGCAGTGGATGCAACGCATGCTGTTACTCCGGCAACGGCTTTTACAGCTGTGTCAACCTTTGCAGCTGTAGCATCATCATCCATTCCTGTTACATATATCTTTTTTTGCATAATAACTCCAATCAAACAATTATACATGTTTTTGGCATAAACATGCATGTTTTCATTATAAACATCCTAATATTTTTTTGCAAGTGAATTCTGATAAGTCGTTGTAATATCTGTAAATATTTTGTTATTTTTTACACATTAAGATAAATTAAACGGTTGTTTTGCCAAGTTGACCACATGCGCCTCCGATTTTAGTGCCTCTTCTGACACGGAGACTTGCATTTAAACCAAAGTCCGTAAGCATATTCATAAAATTGCTGCATTCTTTTGATGATGGAGTTGAAAATGGAAGTCCGTCGACAGGATTCCAAGGAATGAGATTTATATATACATCAAGACCTGATGCAAAATCACGAAGGTTTTCTGCACTTTGTGTACTTGTATTTTTCTCTGATAGAAGTGCGGCTTCCAGAGTAACACGTTTCCCTGTTTTTTCGATAAAATACTGTATTGCTTTTTTGAGTTCCGGCAGAGGATTGCCTTTTGTAATCGGCATAAGCTGCTCTCTGAGTTCAGCATCTGCTGTTGTAAGCGAAATTGCCAGACGCATTGAAGGACCGTTGTCTGCCAGGTCATATATACCTTTGATTATTCCGCATGTACTTAACGTTATTCTTCTTGAACTCAGTGCACGACCATTTTTATCGGTCAGAATAGCTGTAGCTTTTCGTATTGCAGTCAGATTCTGCATTGGCTCGCCCATTCCCATAAAAACGATGTTATCGAGTGTGCCTGCTACTTTTTCTAGAAAAAGAAATTCCTCTACAATTTCACCGGATGTTAAGTTCCTTTTTAGACCGAGCTGCCCTGTCTGACAGAATTTGCAACCCATTGCACATCCTGCCTGGCAGCTTACACAGGCTGTTTTCCTGTTCTGATTGTCTGTCAAAAGAACTGTTTCTACAGCGCAGCCGTCTTGCAGAGTAATTTGGAGTTTAATTGTACCGTCGGGGTCTTTTAGAGTTTTTGTGACTTTTGAAGAATAAATTACAGCTTTTTCCTCAAGGTGCTGTCTGTCAGCTTTTGACAAATTTGTCATTTCGTCGAAAGTAGAGGCTCCTTTGCTTATCCACTGATATATTTGCTTACCGCGGAAAGCTGGTTTTATAGAAAGCTGTTCACAAATTTCTTCCGGAAGTAAACCGGTCAGTATGACTTTGTTTTCCATTAGAAAAGAGGCTTGTTGCTTTGCAATCTGTCGAGCATATCATTTACCTGCTGTTTGCGTATGCCAAGTCGTGTAAATGACTGGAGTGTCTCTATTGCTTTCTGTTTATTATTCTGCTTGAGATAACAGTCAGCCAGATCAATGTAAAGTCTGTAATTCTTTGGATCATCACGAATTAAGCTTGCAAGTCTTTGGATAGCTTCTTCGTATTTGCCTTCACCTTTACAAATAAGTGCAAGACCAAGAGCTGCATATATATCGAAATCAATATCCATTGCACGATTATAATATGCAGATGCAGTTTTATAATCGCCTGTATTTCTGTATGCATCGCCTGCACGTGTAAGAATTACTTTGTTGTTTGGATCCATTTCCAGAATCTTGTTCCAGTATTCTACAGATCGGAACTGCTGATTCATACCGCGGTAACAATCTGCCATACCGAAGAGTGCATAGAAGTTTCTGGAATCAATCTGCAGAGCTTTTTCAAAGTATTCAATACCCTGATCAAAAGACTTGAGCTTTCTGTGACAGTTTCCAATGGATGTCAAAACTCTGATATCAACGTTATCAGGACTAAGTTCAAGCATTTTTTTCCAGTAGTGGAGTGCATCTCTGTACTCTTTGAAGTCGTAGTGCAGATGACCGAGACCTATCAAAGCATATGCATTTGTTTCTTCCATGGCGAGAACTTTGTTGTAAAGTTCCTTTGATCGTTTGAAATCGCGAATTTTTCTGTATGCATCTGCAACGCGGGTCAGAACTGTTATGTTTCTGTCATCATGAACAAGATACTGTTCCCATATGTCAATTGCCTTGTGATACTGATTGAGTGCTTTGTAGCAGTCAGCAAGACCAAACAAAGCGTAATTATTGCCCGGATGATAGGAAAGGCATTTTGCATAATAATCAATTGCTTCTCTGAAGTGATAACGCTTTCTTTCGCAGTCTCCAAGACCTACGAGCGCATAGTTATTGTTTTCCTCAATGTCGAGAATTTTCCTGAACTTATCAATGGCTTCTTCGAAACGTCCTTCTTTAAGTTCTGTGTAACCTTGTTTCGAAAATTCACTGATCTCATTTGTCATTGATGCATCAGAATCGATATTCTGCATCAAATCAGAATCTGCTGTGTTGTCAAACAAACTTGTTTCGTTCATAGAATCGGATAATTGTCCTTTCTGAAATTCTGTCACTTTTACTACTCCGTTATTTTAGCATTGTGGATACCACCTCAGAAATCCTTTCTATCATGGGATCCGATTTTCGCTTATTATGAGCTAAAAGATAAAGCCTTAAAGCTTTTAAGTACTCATTTTTCGAGGCATAATAATCTCCGCATCTGGTCAGTCCATCGGAATAACCTGTAGTAACAAAGATTCTTTCTGCCATCTCGACTTTGCCATCATTAAAAAGAGCATTTGCCTTGCGATTTAAAATAACTCGTTGCTGTGCTGAAAGTGTATCTACAGGATAATCGGTTACTTTTATAAAACCTTCAAATCCCTGCTTGCAGTCTATTTGTTTTTTTAAATCATCATCCATCAGATGTTCCTTTTTGTCATTACATGCATTTTTAATTTTACCTTACAAACTGGATTTGTCAAGGAATTTTTTCTTCTGGAGCCGAATTTTTAAAAAAATCGACTATAGAACGTCCATAAAACCTCTGATCGACACGAATTAACGAGCCGACCTGCTCTGGAAGCGGATCTTCTTTCGGGTGGTGAATGAGTGCCAGTCCATTTTGTTCGAGAAGTTCTCTCTGTGCTATTGTTTCGACGAGTTCCTGCCGGAATTTGTATGGAAAAGGCGGATCGAGGAAAATGTAGTCATATTTTTTCTTACAGCGCTTGAGAAAAAGTTCAACGGCCATAAAATGACATTCAATTCTTTTGCCGACTTCTTCTGCCATGGAGACGTTCTGGAATACTATCTTTGCTTTTGTTTTGTCCATTTCACAGAGAGCAACTCTATCTGCTCCATGGGAGACTGCTTCCAGTGCAATTGTTCCGGAACCTGAGAAAAGATCCAGAAAAGATTTTCCGTCCAGATCGTTACCGATGATGTCAAAAATAGATTCTCGCATTCTGTCCATAGCTGGTCTTATTGCCATTTTGCCGTATGGAGTTTCTGTGACGCGTCCTTTTAATAATCCGCCGGTTATTCTCATTTTTCAATTCCTTGCATTATTTGTGTCAAGCATCCTGTATGTCTCGTCATGTGGAAAACCTGGATTTTGAGTTGCCCATTCATATGCTCTTCTGCCGTTTTCATCTCTGATATTTGGATTTGCTCCGTATTCTATCAGAAATGAAGCAGGTTCGGAAGAGTCTCCATAACTGCATGCATACATTAACGGCGTCGCTCCTTTCCAAAAGACGTTCAAAGCTATGCCTTTATTGATAAACAGCCTCATTTTTTCGAGTTTAATATATGTCGGACTTTCGTTGTCCTTGATTGTAAGTATAAAGGCGTCCAAAACTTCTTCTTCACTTGCTGAGCGTTTCTGCAGCAGTAAATTCAGAATTTCCGGATTCTGTGAGTGGGCAGCTGCAAGCAGCAGGGGAGTACTGTTGAATTTGTTTCGCACCTGGATGTATGCACCATTATCAACTAAAATTTTAACAGTTGTATAGTTGTCCGAGTATTTTGCTGCGTACATAAGTGCTGTCCAGCCGTCGTTATCCCTTTTGTGCAGGTCTGCTCCATTTTTTAACAGTTCTTTTATAAGCCAGTCATTGCTCTCCATCGAGGCTTTCATAAGCAGTGTCATACCATTTTTATCGGCGATATCTATTGATGGAATAGTAATGTTCGGTACTGATGGTAATTCTTTGTCTTCTTTGCTGAGACTGTCTATTGCTCTGTCATAAAGCGAAGTCTTTTTCTGCGCATAAACGAGAGCCTGTGTAGAAATTACGGTAAAAATAAAAAATAGTTTTTTTGAAATATGCATTATTTATTTATAAGCTATTTGAGCTAATATTTAAAGCCTTTTTTCGCATTTCTTCTGAAAGTCTTAATAGACCTGGCTTTTTTTGCCTTTTCTGTTCTTCAAGTTCTTTTTGAAGGGCACCTTTCCATTCACTGCAGATTTCTGTTCCTGCTTCCGAATCCATGTTATCGATAGCTTCTTTGAGTTTTTCAAAGTAATTTCGTCCGTTTTCGTTCAGGGCATAACGGGACATTGTTGTAATGATTTCTTCTACTTGTGTCATGTCCAGCTCATCAAGTGCGCTGACAATTTTATCAAGCTGTGAATTGATAATGTCTATTGCAATATTTTCTGTTCCGTATGCATGTTCGTTTTCTTTGCAATGCGGTTCAATGATAATTTTGACTTTTCTTGCCGTTTCAAGAAGTGCGTCTGTGTCTTTCTGTATTGTATTAATGTCATTGTCATTTCCGGCTTTTTCAAGAGCTTCTGCCTGCTTTGACAGTTCCATGGCACCAATCTGTTTCGAAGAACTTTTGAGTGCGTGCACGTCAATTGTATAAGATTTCCAGTCTGCGTTCTGCCTGTAAGAATCGATGGCTTCTATTTTTTTGTCCAGCAATTTATAGAAATTTTTCAAAACTTCAAGGTACAGTTCTTCGTTACCCAGAAGTCTGATAGCGTATTCTGTGTCTATTCCTTCTATATGTATGGCCGGTTTGTTGATAGCTTCAAACATTACAGTGTCCATCTGATGAACTTTATGTTTTGGAAGAAGCTTTTTGATTACTGGCAGAATCATTTTGAGTTCGATAGGTTTTGCAATAAAGTCATTCATGCCGGCTTCGAAAAAGATTTTTCTGTTTTCGGCAAGAACATTGGCTGTGAGTGCAACTATTGGGATGTTTCTGTAATTTTCGTATTCATTTCTGATGATTATCGCAGTCTCTACGCCGTCCATTACCGGCATCATGTGATCCATGAAAATAATGTCGTATTTTTTGTCTTTTATTTTCTCAAGACAAGCCTTGCCGCTTGTAACTGTGTCTATTTTCATTTTTAGCGGTGCCAGAAGGCCTGCAGCTACAGTAAGGTTTACTTCGTTATCATCGACAATAAGAATTTCTGCGTCTGGTGCTGTAAATGACAGCTCTTCAAATGTTGTCTCTCCGAGCAGTGCACTGAGTTCAACATTTTCCATGGCAGCTTTTATGCTCAGTGGATAAACTGGCTTGATAAGCATGTGCAGGTTCGGAAGGTTTATCTTAGGATCTTCGCCCAACATGGCTATCATGAGAATGACTAAATCCTGATGTTCTTTTGCATATTCGAGAAGTTCATCAGTGAACAGGTATTTTTCGATAAACAGGAATTTTATACCTTTTTCCTGTATTTCATTGATAACAGAGTCTGATTTCACTTCTGTAAAATCCAGCGAAAATCTTTGCAGGTCAATTTTGAGCTGTTCGTGAATACTTGGATTTGTGACAAGAATTCCACATTTTCCTTTGTTTTCAATGACAATACTTGGAGTTGCATTTTTAACAATCTGACAGATATCGAATGAGAATGTGCTTCCTTTTCCGTACTCTGATTCAACTTGAATTTCTCCGCCCATCAATTCAATCAGATTTTTTGAGATTGCAAGGCCAAGTCCTGTTCCTTCAACATTTCTGTTTCTTCTTGTATCTACCTGCTGAAATGACTCAAACAGCTTCTGAAGGTCTTCTTTTTTTATTCCGATTCCAGTATCTTCGATAGCACAGTGTAATTGTATGATATTTTCGCCGTCGTCATTTTTTCCAATCTGGTTGAAGTCGAGATGCAGGATTACTTTGCCGTTGTTTGTAAATTTGACAGCATTGTTTGTCAAGTTTACTATAATTTGCTTGAGTCTTATGCTGTCACCTACAATTCTCTGCGGAATATTTGGATTTGCATCTACGATGAACTCCAGCTGTTTGTCTCCGATTTTTGAATGAATTATATTTGAAATATCGTTTACAAGAGACATCGGATCATATTCTTCTTCGATAATGTCCAGTTTGCCTGATTCGATTTTTGAAAAATCAAGTATGTCATTTATAATCGTTAGAAGGAATTTTCCTGATGTCTGTATCTGCTTGAGGTATTCTCTGGCAGCCGGCGGAAGGTCTTCTCTGAGTGCAAGAGTTGCCATACCAAGAACGCCGTTCATCGGTGTTCTGATTTCGTGGCTCATGTTTGCAAGAAAGTCTGCTTTTGCACGTGCTGCTGTATTTGCCTCTTCTGCATACATCTTTGAGACGTATGCTTTGTAGGCCATGTCCGAAATCATGTTGGAAAATAAAAAAATAAAGTGAGAACAGTTTTCGATGTCTGATTTTTTTACAATTTTGATTTCTTTTGCTGCTTTGATGAATTCCAGCTTGTCGACTTCAATATCATCGGCAATCGCTGCAATTTCGCCTAAATCAGGTTCCTCTGACAGAACTTGTCCGCAGACAATGCTTCCGAGCATTTTGTTGTGAAGCATGATAGGTGCAACAAATTCAATAAGTCCTGCATGGCAGAAATATGAAACAGGACGTTTTATCCTAAGTGACTGAGTTACTCCGTTTCTGTTACACTGTTCACATCTTTTTTTTCCGATAGGGGATTTCCGGCAGAAATTTTCACAGTATGAGGTAAACAAAGAACCTTTTGTTATTTCAGCACCTTTATCATCAGTGACAATGGCTGATATTTTTGTCATTGCTGAAAATGCATCTTGAAAAGACTGTAAAGATTCCAGTCCAATCAGTTCCGTGAGGGAGACATTATCAAAATTGATGTTTGCTTCTATTTCTGCTATATCCATGATACATCTCCGTTGTTTCTGCGAATTTTCCGAAATAACAGCTTCGGAAATTATGTCTGAATAACTATTTAAAAGTTGAAACTAATTGAAGATAGAATGAATTTTTTCAAAAAGTTTAATACTGTCCAGAGGTTTGAGAAGATATCCGTTTACCTTGAGTTTCATTGCTTCTTGAATAAGAGCTTTGTCTGCAACGCCGGTCAAAAATACAACAGGAACGGCGGAGTTTAGGTCAAGATTTTTCCTGAATTCTGTCAGAAATTGTACACCGTCCATTTCTGGCATCTTGTAATCGAGCAAAATAAGGTCAACACTGTGGGATTCCAGAAATTTGAGGGCAATTTTTGCATTGTTTGCAGCTGCAACTGTATAACCTTTTTCGAGATACTGCTTGATTGTCTTGAGCATGATAGGGTCATCGTCGATAACGAGAATTTTTCTTTTGTTTGTTCTTGAAACAAAAGTTTCTGTCTCTGTTTTTGGAGCCTGGAAAACTCTGCCATCCGTTACAGGAGCTACAAAAGTTTTTATTTCTTCGATGATTTTGCCAAATGGCAGTGCTGAGCTGAGATTGAGCTGAATTTCATTTGGAGTAAGAGCTGCTTTGAAATTTGTGCTGTCAGATTCATTGCATATAGAGATTGTCAGAATCTGTTTTTCGGAGATAGACGGAAAGCTTTCTTTGAGTTTCTGGTATTGTGCTGCGTCTTCTCCTTTTGCGCAGAAACAAAAAGCATTTGGTGATGGGATTGAATTCAAGTGGTTAATAATGTCCATTGTATTTTCTGTAGTCGAAATGAATTCTAATCCGTCAATCTTTGAAGTGAAGAAAGTGTCAATGAGACTTTTGTTGTTTCCACAAAGTAAAATTCTGTTCATTATCAATCTCCAAAGTACATGACTGTCGTACAGCAATGAAAGCAAAAAATAACGTACTGATAATGTTTATTGTATTATAGAAGTTTCTAAAAAGCAACTTATTTATAGGTCAAAATTCAAGTTTCGGCTAAATTGAAAAGTTTGGCAGAAACCATTTGATTGCATCATCAACAAAGTGAAACAAAAATGCAGAAATGCTGTAAAAGAAATGCCTGAACATTCCTGTTATACTTCTGGCTTTGTGATAAATCAAATTATAATTCAACTTCAT
>JAZQQW010000036.1:0-10372 GCA_045629255.1 Treponema sp. | reverse complement strand
GTATCTTGCTCCATAATAATACAAATCCATGGACAAGACACTTGTTATTGTCCATGCTTCGTCACGCTCTTTTCCGGTAAATTTGTACGGCATGTCGACATAATTTTCGTCCTGGAATTTGTCTATCCATTCCTCGCCGTATGGTGTGTACTTAGTTCCGTCGTAGAGAATCATTACAAAGGCAGTCTATACCTTTTGTTTTTATTTTGCAATAAGATTTTAAGTTTTTTTTATCAGTCGGCTTTATAAGAGTTGTACAGCTGGCTTTATAAGAGTTGTACAGCTATTTTTTTGTAATTCCCGTATCCATTTACACAAACAGAAGTTTGTCAGGGAAAGAAGGACTTTTTTGTACTGCAAAATCCAATGTTTTTGCACTGAAAATTGTAGTAAACGCTTTTTATCCATATCAATTGCTATTGATGTTTGTTTTTATGCAGGGCTGGTAAAAAAAATATTGCGTGTAGTGCGTCGATTCGGGCGCGGTCGTGTCTTTTAGCGTTCCGCACCCTATAAAGCGCGCGTACGCCGAGTTAAAAAATATATCGACGTATTTTTCTTTGATTGTCTATTTTTTTGGACAAGATTTTAGCTTCCATCAAATTTTAATGCTGTATCTAAATTAAGTTCCATAAGCTCTTTTGAGGAAACTGTCTTTTTGCAGGCTGTCTCAATATTGCATTCCTTTGCCCAAAGAAACGGGTAGAGCATTATCATTTTGTTAAAATCAACTTCTTTACAATCATCTTTCCAGTTTTTCCAACGCATCGTGCTGTAAAAGCCATCTGTATCGCCCGTCATTGTCCAGCCAATAAATTCAGAATATGTCATATCCATTGATTCCCATTGAAGATTATCCGGAGCAAAATAGTATATTTTATTTTCATCTGCGACATTCATAGAAAAAATTCCACCAACAATGTCCTGACCAATAATAATCATGCCATTTTCCATTTTGTGTTCAATTTTAAAATTTTGACTCTGTCCATATATACGAATCCAGTTATCCACGCAAATCCCAGAACAATTAATAATAATGGATTCCAATACTTTTTGATTTTGTAATCCTAATTGATTAAATTCTTTTTCTCCGTTCAATATATCACCATCAAAAATTTTCACACTTTTTTTTGATTGGCTAATTATATCCAAAATATTATTCCATATCGTTTTGCTTTTCATAATACAAACCTCTCTTTTTACCATATTCTTGCATCCCTTAAGCTTCGTATAAATCATAGACATTATAAATATCCAATACAGTCTTCGTTTTTCTTGAGCATGATATTAACATGCAAGATATAATTATAACTAACAGGTCAAATTTATATTTTTGAAGATGCCTCTGAAACTTTATGTTTACAGGGACATCTTCAAAGAATGAGATACTTAGTAAGTGATATTTTTTTATTTTTCTATTTTATAAAGTTTTGCAATCTTGTCTTTGTAAATTTCAGCAATGCGGTAACGTATCATTTCCTGTTTTGCAGAAAGTTCAATTCCTACTTCAAACGGTTTTGTAATGACGTCAAACTTATTGATGCGTTCAAACATCTTGAATCCGTTTTTCGTATTGACTGCGGCAGTTATCTCTTTTTCCAAAAGTTCATGGACAGCATCGCTTTCGGCAAGTTCTTCGTAGCTTGAATACACAATATTGTTTTCGGAAGCATAAGATTCTATGTCTTCCTTTGACGGCACGACCAGAGCAACAAGGAAGCGCTGATCTTCGCCTTTTTCGTTTGTACCAAGAACGACACTTGCGGTAACATAACGAGACTGGTTGATTTTTTCTTCAATCGGAACAGGTTCTATGTTTTCGCCACCCATCAGGACAATAGTATCTTTCTTGCGTCCGCGGAGCTGTATTTCATTGTCTACTGTCAGAATGGCAAAGTCACCCGTATCAAACCAGCCGTCAGATGTCATGACTTTTTCAGTCAAATCAGGTCTCTTATAATATCCTTTCATGACGGTACCGCCTTTGACCTGAAGACTTCCTTTTACACCAGGAGGAACTATCAGTCCGTCAGAGTCGACTACACGAACCTGAACGCCGCGCAAAGCTGTTCCTACAGTACGCATGACAGGACATGCAATCGGACGGACGCAGACAATCGGAGCAGTTTCTGTAAGCCCATAACCTTCAACGATATTTATGCCTACAGCCCAGAAAAATTCATCGATTTCTGAAGGATATGCTCCGCCGCCTGCAATGCCGGCACGGAAATTCTTTCCAAGTACACATTTCAATTTTCTGAAGACAAGCAGATTGCCAAGAAGCTTTACAGGATACAGCAAAGCCCATGGCACAATCAAAAGGAACCACCACAAAACAACGTGATCATTTCCGAATCTTGCTTCTTTTCTGAACATGCGGCGGTGCATTTTGCACCAGAGTTTAGCTTCTGCAACAAAAAATCTAAACAGCGCATAAGTCAGTCCTCCAACTTTGCGCATTTTTTTCCAGATACCATCGTATACAGATTCCCAGACACGAGGAACGGCCGGCAGAAAATACGGATTCAGTTTCTGCAAATCAGCGAGCATGATGCTTCCAATCGGGCGGCTGTAACACAATGTTGCTGCCTGTGACATAATGATGTACTCAACTTCACGCTGGAATGCATGCCATACAGGCAGAACAAGAAGTGCCCTTTCTCCGGGATTCATATAAATACGCTCGTTTACTTCATCGAGCTGTGTAATAAAGTTTCCATGAGTGAGCATGACGCCTTTCGGAGTGCCCGTCGTACCACTTGTAAAAATTATCGTAGCAAGATCGTCCCAGTCACCTTTTTCAAGTTCATTTTCTACGACATCTATGTTTCTTTTGCGCCATTCGTGTCCGCTGTTCTGCATGTCCGAAAACAGCAGTACTTCTACACCGAGTTCTGAAGCATGTTCTTTTTCTACCGGGTCAATATCATCAAATACAATGATAGTTTTCAAAAGCGGCAGAGACGGCTTGATATTCAGGATTTTTTTAACCTGAGAAATGTTCTCGGTTATTACAATTCCGACTTCAGCAAAGCTCAATATATATGACAGATCTTTTTCGGTGGCGTCACAACCGCGCGGAACATCAACAGCACCGATAGCTAAAAGACCAATGTCTGCCTGTTCCCAATCCTTGCGGTTTTCTGATATGAGTCCGATTCTGTCACCTCGCTTAACACCGTATTCCAGAAGGCTGCCGGCAAAATCCAGAGCAAGTTCGTACAAATCATGATAATTGATTTCTGCGTATGAGCCGTCTTTTGCATGAGAAAGCTGAGCTGTAACTTCTGGAAATTTCTGAGCAGTCTTGCGGACAAGCTTCGGAACAGTTGGTTCGTACTTCATAACCCCACCTTTATGACAAAATTTCAATTTTTGTAAAGTGATTTTTTCATTATATATAGAAAAGATAATTATGTCAATTTTTTGATAAAGAAAGAATTTCAATAGTACAAAGGTCTTGTCCGATCAGGCAAATAAGTGTATTTTTAAAAGTATGCTGAATTTCCGCACAGATGCACAAAACATCAACGATATTTCTGCTTTGTGAGGATTTCACAAATTGTCATTTCCGAATCAATTTTCTGATGACAATGCATGCAGTTTCAGAAAATTCATTTTCGAAAGCTGTAAAATATTATCTTGGAGTGTACAAATGGATATTACTTACATCATCTACGTTCTTCCTGCAGTCATTCTGAGCCTTATCGCTCAGTTTATGGTCAAAAGCAGATTTGCCACATATAACAAAGTCATCAGCCGCAAAGGACTTTCCGGAGCACAGGCGGCAGCTCTTCTGCTTCGTGCAAACAATATCACGGATGTCAAAATCCAGCATATATCAGGTTCCCTTACAGATAACTACAACCCTGGCAAAAAGACTCTCAACCTGAGTGACAGTACTTACTCCAGTAAATCAATCGCTGCTATCGGAGTTGCCGCACACGAAACAGGACATGCAATACAGCACCACACAAGCTATGCTCCCCTTGGAATTCGAAGCGCCGTTTATCCTGTTGCAAACATCGGCTCCCGTTTCGGACCAACAATGGCCATTCTCGGTATTGTTTTGGGATATTCTTCACAGTCAAATGCTGACATATGGATTTTAGTCACATACATCGGCCTTATTCTTTTTGCCGCATCTGTTTTCTTCTATATAATAACTCTGCCGGTTGAGTTCAACGCATCGCGCAGAGCTCTCAAAATCCTCAAAGCAACCGGCACACTGGATAATCAGGAACTTGCCGGAGTCAAAAAAGTTCTGTGGGCAGCCGCAATGACATACGTTGCCTCCGCTCTCACCGCTATCGGAAACCTCTTGCGCCTTATCGTACTGAATAACCGCCGCCGCCGCTAAGCAAGAGTTTGCAGAACTGTTTCATACACTGCATTACGGAGCATCCATAAAAATACAGTTTTTAGAAGCAAAAAAAATCAGCACCTCTGAATCAAAATTTTAGAGGTGCTCTTTGCAAAACGCAGAGCACAGTCACTACACAAACAATGGTAAAAGCACTATACTCTGTTAAATAACAATTTATTTATAGGAATTTTCAATGGAAAAACTACCTCTTCATGTAAAATACGCTGAAATGTTTAAAAGCCTGGCAAAAGTATCTCATGCTGCCGCAAAAATAGATGGAACAAATGTATATCAGAAGGCAAATCCAGAGTCCAGAAAATTCATGGATCAGCTTGTAAAAGAAAATCTCCTGCCGGAAAGTTTTTTGGGCGGTGTTGCAAACTTTGAAGAATTTGCAGACTGCGTCAAAGCAGGACAGAAAGGCCTAATCCTCATGGAGCACTATTCAAATACAGACCTGCCAATCCTATGCTATATGCTTGAGCACTCCGGAAACGAAAAACTTGCAGAACTTTCACGCAATATAGTGGCTATTGCCGGCATGAAACTAAACGAAGACAGTCCTGTTGTCAGAAGTTTTGCAGAAAGCTTTACACGCGTTGTAATTTATCCTACAAGAAGCCTTTCAAAGAACGAAAAAAATGCACAGTCAGCCGATGAAGCAAAGGAAGAGGAAATGCGCGCACGCAAAATAAACCTGGCAGCCATGCATGCTATGGATGACTGCAAAAAGCGCGGAGAGGCAATTCTTGTTTTTCCATCTGGTACACGCTACAGACCGGGACATCCTGAGACAAAAAAAGGACTGCGTGAAATAGACAGCTATCTCCGTATGTTCGATGTTGCAATTCTTGTAAGCATAAACGGTCTTATGCTGCAGCTTCAGGATGAGAACATGATAAATGACCTTATCGGTCCTGAAAAGATGATTGTAAGTGCAAGTCCGGTCATTGAATGCAAGTCATTCCGCAAAGAATATATGGCATCACTGCCGGAAGATGAAGAAGATCCTAAGCAGAAAATGATTGATCATGTAATGGAACTGCTTGAAAAACAGCACGTTTATTACGAATCAAAACTGTAATCTCTTCCACAAAATACATAATGGCACCTTAGAAAAAGAGGTGCCATTTAATTTATCTCATTTTTTAGCAGCTGACAAAATTACAATTTTTATAGTCGCATGACAATTTTTTTGAATAAATTTGTTGACCACTTTAGAGAAGTATTGTACCTTATATGTGCAAAAGCTAGTAGTTTTTCTCTTTTGTTACTGTTATTTGACAAAGAGATGAAGATATTGTGATGATTTTTCGATGCAGCGCGCCGGAAAATTATCTTTTTTTTATTTTTTTACAGGACAATTAAAATATGAGTAACGAAGCAATGGCATACAGCAAGTCTTCTTCTTACGGAAGAACATCTGTATATGATAGACCGGTTGCATGTGACATGAGCGATGATTCACTTACATACGATGGATCAAGCCTCAAAACAATCGAAAACATTGTTAAACATAAGAAATCTGTCGGCAATGCCCTTCGTGCACTGGCTGACGAACTTTACAAGCGCGCTGATTCTCACGACGATTCCAAGCTTCAAATGCCGGAACTTGGAATGCTTATAAACATGGACAAATCAAAACGTCCTGTATACGGTTCTCCGGAATACTATGAACATATCAAAAAGAACCAGGCTTTCTTTGATCATCATTACAGAGGAAATTCTCACCACCCTGAACATTACAAAAACGGCGTACACGATATGGATCTTGTGGACGTTATCGAGATGATTGCTGACTGGTGCAGTTATTCCAAAAACCTTTCCATTCAGGAAATCTGTAATCTCATTGAACAGCAGTCAAAAAGATTCGGTTTCGGCGAAGAAGTCGCTGATATTTTCAAAAATACAATGTTTAACTATTTCAGCTGGCTGATTCATTTCGAATAAACTGTTATTTTTGCATACTCTGAAAACTTATATGATGACCATTTGTTTTCAGAGATGTTTTTTATATTCCCACGTATACGGGGATGGCTAATAAGTTCAAATCATATCGTCATGACGGATACTTATCAGACATCCCCGTTTTTTTCTGCGAAAAGCAAAACTTCAGAAAATGCACTTTTTTGAAAGAAGTGATTTTATGAAGTTCTAGTTTTCATGCAAAACAACAACTGTTTCCCAAAGTTTTTTATCTACGATTCCTGTTTCAGCAAATCCCAGTTTTTTCTGAACACTTTTTACAGCTGCCAGTGTCTGCTTTCCAAAGTAGCCGTCGATATCAATATTAAATCCATAAAAATTTACCAAAACACTCTGCAAATACATGATATCTGCACCATACATGTTTATTTTTTCTTTCTTCAATTCTCTTGTATATTCCGGTGTCGGTAAAAATACACCTTCTGTTATGTTGCAATCCGACAAGGAACAGGCTGTTTTGTATAATATTTTTTCTGAATCAAGAAAAGGCTCTTCCCTTTCTTCAAAACATGCCTGATAAATCCTCAGTTCTCCGTTTTCGTAAAATGCCGAACATCCGATTCCTCCGCCTGCATACCATGACCAGACTGTAGAAAATGATTTTTTACCATTATGAACTATTGTCATTTCATTTTTTAGAAACGGGTACAAATTATTCCATAAAGTCATTACATAGCTCGTTTCGTCAAGTTTCGAATCGTAAATGTAAATATCATACATATCGCCGTTTTCTTCATCTGCAAGAATTTTGCTGAACTGCCATTGAAAACGGTTTTTGCTGTTCTGCGAATACGAACAGAACACTGCAAAAAATAAAATAAAAACTGCAAACAGATTTTTTTTCATTTTTCCTCCAGTTCTTCTATCAGGCGGCTCCAGTTATTTTAAGCCATCTCTTTTAGTTCAAGAATTTTGCTATTGTTCTGAGCATTTGCTTTACATCTATCAGTTTTGCAAGATGCTCATCCATGCCGGCTGCAAGCGCATTCTGTCTGTCTTCCTCATAGACAACTCTGTCTACATTTTCACGCATGTTCTCAAAAAACTGAACCGGTGAAACAAGTTTTTCGTTTATGGCTTTCTGATAAAACTCGCCTTTGGAATATGAAACATAAAGTCCACTTTTCAGATCAACGTCGTACAAAGCTTCAAACTTGTCTTCCAAAGCAAAGAATCTTGCAGAATTTTCAAGCAGAGCTTCGTGAGCAACATGCTCTTCAAAATTTTTCTGACGTCTTTCATTCTGCAGAAAAACCGCAATAGCCATCAGTACAATTGCAGTAAAAACAATAGTATAATCATTTTCTGTCCAGTTACTAAAAACAGTGGCAAATAAAGGAATTATAACAAAAAAGCCAAACAATATGATGCTTTTAAGACCTGCGGTTTTTCTTTTGATAAACGCAACAATCGAAGGATAAAAAATCACAATGAACTGACAAATTTCTACCTCAATCGGAAGTCCGTAAATAGCTGTTGCTTTTCCGTTTTCGTAAGCCACGATATTCCCAGTAACAAACGACACAACCGCCAAAGTAATACTTACCAGACAAAGAAATTTTGGTACACGGAATATCCATGGATTAAGGTCTGTTTTTTCGCCGATATAGGCTTCACAATAATACATGAAAGACAGAGCAGCTATGCCTGCCCCAGTTATATGTCAGAAAAGTCGGAAAATAACTAAGATTAGTACAAAACGATATTACATCAATAAACAACCATAGCAGCACCTCAACACCAATGATTCTCAGTATCTTTGTGCTTTTTTCTGCATTGCGTTCAACAAATTGAAAAAATAATAACAAACCAATGAACGCAGCACATACTATTTCTGATGTTACTATTTTTGTCATTCAAAAAAAACTTAATAAAACCTCTGAAAACTTCAATTTTTAGAGGAAACTTTGAAAATTAAACATTCTGCACCATGTACTTCAAGGTAAAACTCAAAGTACCTTCAGAAAAATTTTATGACAACTCAATCTACTTAACTCTCCAGATGCACACAACGATGACGTTTGCTCAAAAAAAACTTTTCCAGTCTATTCAATAGTATACTACGGAAATTTAAGATTTACAAAAAAAATATTAATTGCCCGAAAAAAAGAAAAATTATCCAAAGAAATAACAAAAGCGCTGTATTTCAAGCACTGCCGTTTCAGGACTTGAAACACATTCAGCACAAAAACACGCTTGAAAACTGTATTTACAAGATGAGATTTTTATTTACACCAAATGCAAAGCTTATAAAACTCCGTTTTAACTCGCCTTTCAGTGCAATTGCACAATGCCAAAACTGCCGTTTTGTAAAAATTACGATTTAATGAGACGGCACTTTCTAAATTTGACACGCTCAGCATAATCAAAAACATCTTTTAGAGGAGTGTCAAATTCCATGCCGCCGATTTCAAGCTTTCCCGGAGCTGACTGGATAAAATCAATATTGTGAATATCACTGCCGCTTGTAACAGCAAAATCGTACTGTTTTGCATACAATTCTGCCAATTCATTCTCTGAACTTTTGTTTCCGGCATTGTATATTTCAACTCCGTGAACATCTCTCGGATAAAGATGAATAGCCTTTATATAATCGCGCAGTCTGAAAGGATGTGCCTGAATAAACAGACCGTTCTGCTGTTTTACAGCCTCAAACAGCTGCGGCTGAGCCATATTTTCAATTTCCGGATGATTGAAAAGCCATTTTTTATCCAGTCCGTAAATCAAATAATCATCACCGCTAAATGTCTGTTCTATACCAAAAAAAACTTTAAATTCTTTATCTGTTCCACAAAGATTATGCTGCAGATTAAAAGATTCTGCTTCTTTTAAAGCATTTTCGTATCCTGTACAATACAGTTCCACTCTTTCCTTCCAAGGCAAATCTCTGGAAACCGCAGTGTTGCCGCCGAAAAAGTGATCTGTTACAAATATACCAGAATATCCGATGTCAAAATAAGCTTTTATATAGTCTTTTGCAAATGACGTGCCACATGCACTTGCTTCTTTTGTGTGCAAATGTGTTTCGTATTTATATGATTTCATAATATCCTCTTTCTATCCAGGCAGTCCCCAAAAGCAAAAGGCTTAAAAAAACGCTTAGATAAAATATAACCTGTACTAGATTTTGCCAAATTGACAGTGGCTTTACAAGTATTTTTTTTACCGGATATCAAAAATTTGCGAATTTCAGGTTTAATAAGCCTGTTATTTTTCAGAAATCCAAAAATGCCAATACACATTCACCAGACTTTATAAACCCAGTTAAGAAGCTCAGCTTTCATCTGTTCTCTGTCTTCTGCACATTTTTTTGACTTTCTTCGTTCTGACTTAAATGCAAGTTTACAGCTTAATGGCAGAGTTGCTAACAAAGCGTGACTTATATTTTCATAAGCAACATGTTTATGTTCATACGGAAAATTTACTTCGTTCAATTTGTTTTCCATATAAACTGCGCTTTCATACGACGGCCAGACAGTATCATTTTTCGATGACAGCATTTTATGCGGAGTTTTTGACCAGCTTGATAAAGACCTGAGTTTTGTCAGATTATTTTTTCTTCTCAGGTAATTCATCATACATTGATTTGATAACTTGAGAAAAAAGTTCAACGTCATCTATTTCTCCGGCAACAACCATAAGAGTCTTAGAACCTTCGTAAGGATATGCTCTGTCTGCATCCGGAAGCAGACGAAGAACAGAAGCTGTCGGCTTAAGAAGAAAAACATTATCGCAAATATCACCAATCAGCTTGTTATTGAAATATATACAATACTCACCCATCATCTTCTTCGATGTAAATTCACCGATTCGAAGGTTCAAAAGAGAATCCATTATATAATCATGAAATTCTTTAGTTGTTGCCATATTTTCCCTGTTTTTTTTCTTTTTCTTCAAGATAATGAGCGTACCATCCATTCACAAGTTCAGCCGGATGGTCTGTAATTTTCATAACTTCTTCAACAGATTTCCCTTCGCTAAACAGTCTGAAGCCTACGGCTTCCATCGTTTCTGAAATTT
>JAZQQW010000035.1:0-47372 GCA_045629255.1 Treponema sp. | reverse complement strand
CAGTTAAAAAAATTACGGGAGCTTAAATTTTACAGAATATCAAGTCCTGCTTTCCCTAAAGCAGAGGAAGGTACGACAGTAAAAGAACTGGAATTTATATATTGTCCTAAACTTGAAAATGTAGAAGAACTTGCAGCAAATTTTCCGGATGTAACTAAATTGATATTTGATCACTGCAGGAATATTCAGGATTATTCACCCCTTAATAAACTTGAAAAGTTACAGGAACTTTATATTTTTGAATCTGCACCGATTACAGATCTATCATTTTTGGAAAATATGAAAAATCTAAAATTGCTTAAGATTTTGAAAACAAAAATTACGGCTGAAAATATCCAGTTCTTGGATTTAATACCAAATGTTGCTCTGCTGTTTACAGGCAACAAGCAGTTAGGATAAGCTTCTGATATTTATCAAAACATACTTTGCATAATACAAAGCCCTTTCCTACCCCGACAAACTTCTGTTTACCATGCCTAAGTCGCGCATGTCTTAGGCCTACAAACAGCAGTTTATGGACTTGTGGTTAATTTTTACAAAAAAGTGCATATTTTGGGATAAATACGGCAACTTTTGTGAATATCGGACTAAACTATCCGGCTGTGTAAATTGGATAGAAAAACATTAACGGAGAAGAATTTGCAGTTTTGTATCGAAAAAAAACTGTTTCAGTGATAGAATCTGTCAAAGCGAGGTAAAAACAGAGGTTTTGATGGTATCTTAGGGTTACATATGGCAATTTATATCACTACGCCGGCAACAACCCGGTAAAGGTACACGGACCCGGATGGAAGGGAGTCAAAAGAAAATATAGCTCGCTCTATTCTCTATGAAACGGCATTTTTTATAGTGGTAAATGCAGAAACTGATTATGAAAGATTAATTGCGAATACTGTAAAAGAAATGATGAACAATGGAAAAGTTCAAATTGATAATATTTCAAATCGACATGAAAGATTTGATTATCCACAAAAAGAACGAAGAGCTTTTTTTGGCATATATAAAAATACAGAGACGGAAAATCAAAGAGTTATTATTGTACTTGATATTGATTTTATAGTTAACGACGGTTTGGGAGAAACTATTGAAGCATTATCACATGAGGCATGGCACAAAGTGCAGTATGATTGTGGTCTTTTTATATTAACAGATGATAATTATATAAATCTTAATTATGAACAGGATGGAAGATCTTTTTATGATCATTTTACAGATATTGAATGTGATGCATTTAATATGGGGCTCGCGATGCATAACAAGTATTTAATACAACAAAATTTGCAAACATATAATTGGTATGACTGGAATGATATAAGAAGTTTATATCCAGAGGATTAAGTATGAAAAAAAAACTTATAATTTTAATATTTACATTTTGCTGTTATTTAGGTTTTTCGTATACATTAACTTGTGGTCGAACTGCAGATGAGATTTGTATTGGAGCTTATCAATATTTTCTAATTAATAACAAAATGCCGGAATCTATTGAAAATTTAAAAAGTGATATTTATATTTCAAACGCAATCACTAAGTTTAAAAATTTTGATCAATATGGATATAAATATAACTTAAAAAAAGTATCAGATAAGAAAATAGAAATCTTTGTATATAATGACAAATTGAAAATAAGAATAATTTATGAAAAAGAAGAAAATCATAAATTTATAAAATTTTATAATGATGATACGACAGGTAGAATTTTTTATCGGGATGAAAAAGGAACAATATATTAACCTAGTAATGAACTTTTCATACTGACAAACTTCTGTTTACTCGGCCTAAGTCGCACATGTCTTAGTCTTACAAACAGCAATTTGTGTAACTATGTACTATTGTTATAAAGCTGGCTGTACAACTCTTGTAAGGCTGGCTTTCGTCTTTCTGCCGTGACAGAAGCTCATTTTCCAGATGTACTGCACAGATTTTTACAAAAATCCGAACACATAGTAAGATGATGAAAATAAATTCAAGCCGCAGCCTTTGGTCGCTGACAAGTTTACTACGTAAACCTGCATGGCAAAATAAATTTCACATATCTTTTATAAAAACTCGCAATTTGGGCTATTTTAAATACTTTTACAAGTTTTTCCCGTCAGAACATGTATATGTTTACAAGTTTTAGGCTTAGTGAGATGAATTTATTTCACAAACGAATGTTTTGCTATAATTATAAGGCTTCTGCCTATTCAAACAATCCGCCCCACGGAATTGAGAAATAATTACAGAGTGTTTCGTATTCTTTTGAATCCTGTTCAGATCTGATGCGTGTCACAAAAAAGGCTTTATCTGCCGGAAGTTCTCCGACACCTGCAAACTCGTGATTTTTTGCAAGTTCTTCAGTTTCTACCTTGATGGCCTGTGTGGCAACTCCGTCACGGCTGTCCACAACCTGCACGCCGTCTCCTGCAAGATTTGCAATATCCTGAGCTACATGAGTAAAATGTGTACATCCCAAGATTATCGTATCGCATCCGTTCGACACAAAATAGTCTACAGCCGGCTTTACAGCCTGTCTTCTCTGCTCCGGTGTAGAAGTAAACAAATCATGCTCGATAAAAGCTATCAGATCCGGGTCTCCCCTTTTGAAAATCAAGCAGTCACCGGCATACTGTTTTGAGAGAAAATCACAGTACGGATGATTTACTGTAGCATTTGTTGCCAAAAGTCCAATGCATCTGTTTTTGGACACACGTGAAGCCAGCCGGATTGCAGGAACTGTTCCAACAATCGGGCGCTCCGGAAATTTCATCCGGAGCTGTTCAAGAGATGTTACACTTATCGTATTGCAGGCTATGACAATCGCAATCGGATTCCATCTGCGGATAATTTTTTCTATTACAGAAGACACGCTTGATGTGATTTCTTCAGCAGATTTCTGGCCATACGGGAAATGCTCTGTATCACCAATATAAACACAGCGGGCAACAGGCAGTTTTTTTTTCAATTCCTGCATATACGGAATACCGCCTGTACCAGAATCTACAAAAGCAAAATCTATTTTATCATTCATATTTTTTCCTAAATCAGGGTCAATGCCCCAAAATAAACTTTTTAGATGATTAAATTAAATATTAAACAGCGAATTAAGTTTTTTGAGCTGGTCGCTGGCAGACTGACGCGGAGCAAAATGAGATTTTGGCTTAAAATCATCGCAGAAGTTTGCACTTTCCTTGTCATTAACAGGATCTTCTACAGATTCATGGCAGTCGTAATGACTTCCCGGATCATAAAAAACACAGTTTTTACAGACATGCAAATCGGCACCGCAGTCAGAACAGACATCAGTTCTCAGCACACGAGAAGCATTTATATCTTTTCCACATTTCCAGCACATAGAAAAGATTTTAGCCATTTGACTAAATGTTTTCAATAGCATAAAGTATACTTATGTATCTGTACAACGCATGTGCTTATCCAGGCTGCAAAAAGCTGGCAATGTCCTCCATTGATGAAAACGGAAATCTTGTCGAAGGAGAGGGGTTCTGCCTCGAACATCAAAAAAATCCTCAGAAAGCTTTGATAGACTTCACAGAATATGTACGCAATCATGACAAAATCATAGGTTTAAGCGCATCCGGTATAGATTTTTCAAATATAGACCTGAGCAACAAAAAATTCATCGGCTGTAATATTCAGCACTGCACTTTTACAAATATTTATGCAATGAACCTGTATGTCAGAATGTCAATTTGTGATTTTTCGACATTTACAGACTGCAACCTCAAGAAAGCAAACATTCAGTTTTCTTCTTTCTCCGGTTCACGCCTGATACATGCTCTTTTTTCTGACTGCGATTTGATTCACAATAATTTCAACGGAATCACAGCTTACCAGAGCAGTTTCGACGACAGCAATCTGTACAACTCGCGCTTTATCAAATCGATTCTCATGCATACATCCATAAAAAACTGCAACCTCAAAAAAACGGTCTTCTATTCATCACTCAGAGAAGCTGTTTCTTTCAAGCTGTCTAATATCGGTGAAGCTCTTGTAGACAGAAATAAGGGCGGTCTCATGGGAGATATTGATAAGAAATTTGATGATGATGTTCTGACTCTGGAGAGTGAACTGTGAAAATTTATTTCAACTTATGTCTGGAAGGTTTTTCAAACTGCTATGCCGTAGTAAATGACGACCCGGCTGTAAAAGAGGCTTTTATCGTTGACCCTGGCAAAATCACACCACAGCTGATCAGTCATATCGAAGAAAATAACTACAACCTGACTGCTGTCCTGATTACGCATAATCATACATCGCATGTCAAAGGTCTCAGCACACTTCAGAAAATATACTCACCATATATTTATGCTGCCGACTCTGATATCGGCGGCACACAGTCTATTGTCCTCAGGGGAAACGGCGAAATCAAAGTCGCCGGTCTGGATGTCCAGTATTTTTCTGTTCCTGGACACAGTGCTGACAGTATGATTTTCAAGGTAGGAAATGTCATTTTTACAGGAGACACTGTTACTTCTGGAATCGTCGGCGAAACACCGAGTAAGTATTCCAAACAGCTTCTTGTAAATAATATATTCGAAAAGATTTTTTCACAGACAGACACAACTGTCCTCATGCCAGGACATGGTCCGCCATCTACTGTCGAATCAGAAAGACAGTTTAATCTTGACTTGTCTTATAAATCAAATTAACACGGCCGGCAGCGAATCCGTAGTTTTCAAACGCCCACTGGTTCATTTTTTCGCCGGAGCGTACAAAATGAACAGCTTCGTTGCCGCGGACATAGTCTGCAAGTTTACCTTCGTTCTCCATGACAGAACCTCTGTTTGTGAGGGATACAAAATATGAGCCTATGTTTGGCATTGTCTGCTGCATGATGTATGCCATAAATTCATTTCTCATCAGATAATCGTCATTTACGTCGTAATTGAGTCCAGGCTGAGTCGACCAGAATACCTTTATAAACTCAAAGCTTTCTTTATCAAACTCGTCATACCATATGTCGACAGCATCACGGAACTTCTGGCTCGTGAAATATATTCCGTGCCAGCTTTCGTGTGCCAGAAACTGCCAGCGAAGATATTCCGGAGATTCCTTGGAAATCGATACTATTGCTCCGATTCCTGGTGCAAAAGTTCCGTCTTCGTTTGCAATGATAATACCGTTATGAACAAGAATATCTCTGAGTCTGTATTCTCTTTCATTCAATTCGAAACCTGTATCGTGAGCCAGTGTAAAAAATGCCGCCATATCTTTGTCACGGTAATCATGAGCATTGTATCCGTGATGACTTTTCACAAAAGCATCGTTTACCAAAGTTCCCTTGTAGCCGTCTTTTTCTGCAAAATACGCCATACGAGTCAGATAATCACTCTGAACCTGATAGTTTGCAAAATCAAAGAAAAGCACATGAGGCACTTCTTCCCACTCTACAAGTTCGTAATCGGAACAGCGCCAGTTGCTTGAAGGCCAGTCCATGACGAATCCCAGATCAGAAACAAACGGCTCATAAACTGCGCCGTTCTCCGGCAGATACGAAGAATCATTTCCGTACATAACGATAGAAGTCACATCGTCTGTCGGCAAAAAATCTATTACACCGAAACCGTCTGCACCATGTCCTTTTTTAAAAGCAGAAAGCTGCACTGTAACTCTGCGCTGATTTTTTGCCCTGCGGACAGTCACTTCATCACCGCCATAGCGAAAAGTAACTTTCTTCTGTTTATTCCACGTGCCGACATCATCAGCGGATTTGAAACCTATTACAATCTGAGGAAGTACACCTGCCGGCGAGTTTTCCTGCGGAAAAAGAGATGACGCATCAGAAAAGTCATACGAAACTCGTGCAAGCTTTTCTACAACGCCTCCCTTGTTTGAAAAAGCGTAAAGAGGAACTGATGTAGAAAAATCCCAGCCGACACACGGCTTTTCAAATTTCACTGATTCAATAGAACATGCTTCGTCAGCTTTCAGGAAAAAACCGACAGGAGCAATATCGTTTCGTCCGACACTGATTGAAACTGCAAACGTATTAACAGATGCAGAATGAAAGAGCGCAAAATCACCAGTAATTGTATTTCTGCCAGAAATGATATCATCTCCGGCAGCAGTGCTTTTGTCATAAAGAAGGCCGAATTCAAAAGCTGACGGGTCAAACTTTGTCGTCTTTTTTGGATACTTTGCAGTAAGTTTAATCACAGCGACAATAGCAGCACCGCCGTCTGTGTGAATCTGATTTTGAAGATGAACTTTCTGATTTTTCGTAAATTTCAAATACAAAGAAGAATTTTTTTCAGGATCAGTAATGCGTGCTTTTGCCGACTGTCTGTTCACCGCAACAAAACGTTCTCCGTTTATGCCAAGCGATGATGCTGAAGTTATATAATTATCTACCAAATAGAAGCTTGCTCCAAGGAAAATAACACAAGCAAACAGAACTATCACGACCTCAAACAGTCTACGTTTCATGGTAAAAATACTACACTTTTTAGGCGTTTTGGTCTACTATTTGACTATGTATGTTTTTATGCCGCAAAAAGATATGCTTCTTCTGCTCACTCAGTATGCAAAAAAATTCGTAAGGGATTTCAATTCAAGAACAGACAAAGCACACTATATTTTTCAGATATTTCCTTTATATGCTTTTTTTGAAAACGAGATTGCATTAAACAATATCAAAAACTGTACGATTTATGCACCGCAAAAAGAAGAAAATAAATACTTTTTTCCGGTAATGATTAACGACATTAAGACAAAAATAATTTTTGCACAGAATATATCTTCATCTGTCAGTCAAAATCCGGACATAACGCAAAGCTCAATCTGTTTAAAGAACAAATCAGAAATTTATGAACAATGTGACAATATAGCCGACTGCGAAACCGGCAGTTCTGTAAATAATACTGAACAGATAATTTGTTTTCCTCTGAACGCAAGAGTTTTCAGAATCGGAAAAGCAATCATCGAAAAAAGCGATTATAACTGCAGCTGGCAGATTTTTGATGACAAATGGGTCAAAATCAAAAGTGAATCAAAAAACTAAGCTTTCAAAAACCCTCATCAGTTCATAACTTTTTCGCCGCGATCCATTGCAGTCAGACCAGACTTGAGCAGTTCAAGTATACCGTATGGTTCAAGCAGGCGTATAAGGGATCCGATTTTATCTTCGCTTCCTGTAGCTTCGACGATAAGTGAGTTTTCGGCGACATCAACTATATGAGCGCGGAAAATATTGCATGTTTCGATAATAACTGCACGGTTTGCACCGCCAGCCTGGACTTTTATAAGTGCCATCTCTCTCTGACATGTATTTGAAGACAGACAATGCTCTATCGAAATAACTTCCACAAGCTTAGAAAGCTGCTTTTCTATCTGATCAAGTATATATTCATCTCCGCGAACGACAATAGTCATTCTTGATTTGTCAGGATCCCGGGTTTCGCAGACAGTAAGAGAATCGATGTTATAACCGCGGCGGCTGAAAAGCCCTGAGACACGGCTCAAAACACCGGCGTGATTCTCTACCAAAACTGACAGTACATATCTTTCTTCCATAATGCGAAACTCCTCGAAATCGTATACCTATTTATAATTCAGTTAAAACATTTAGTCAAACACTTTTTTCCGCAAAACAACAGAACTCCGGCACAAAAAAAAGACAACCGTCTTCAAAATTCGAAGACGGCTGTTCTATAAATTTTCTAAAAAGTCCGAAACAGTTTTGAAAAAACATAACGTTTCCATCAAAAAAGTCTCTCTGATAGTCCTGCAATCTTACTCAAGCAGCATAAAAAAAGCGCTGATCCTTGAAAATTGCAATTTGCAGAAGTCTACCTTTAGAGAGTAGACACGTTCCATGAAGCTGTACGAAGAATATCGCCGAATACACCGGCAGCAGTAACAGCAGCTCCAGCTCCGTATCCGCGTACAGTCAAAGGAATCGGTGAATATCGGGCAGTGCTGAATACGAATGCATTCTCGCCGCCTTTTACACCATACAAAGGATCTTCCGAACCGACTTCAAGCATTCCGACGCTTACGATACCGTCTTTAATGCTTGCACCCATTCTGAGAACCTTATTCTCTTTCTTGAGAGCGTTGATTTTATTTTCAAAGTATGAATCAACTTCCGGCAGTCTCTTGAGGAACTCTTCTGTAGAACCTTCAAGATTAAACTCAGCAGGGAAAATAGAGTTCATCTTGATATCGCTAAGTTCGATTCTCATGCCTGCTTCACGTGCAATGATCAAAGCCTTGCGTGCAACATCAGTTCCGCGAAGATCATCACGAGGATCCGGCTCAGTAAAGCCTTTGCCTTTTGCTTCGAGAACAGCTTCGCTGAACTTTGCACCTTCATCAAGACGGCCGAAGATATAGCTCAAGCTGCCGGACATGATTCCGTTGAAACCCTCAAGTTTATCTCCGGATTTGAACAGATTCTGCAAAGTATCAATGATAGGAAGTCCTGCACCGACGTTTGTTTCATACAGGAAGCGTACGTGCATTGAGTTTGCAACATCACGGAGCTTTTCGTAATATTCCATTTCCATAGAATTTGCACGCTTGTTCGGAGTTGCTATGCTCATGCCGGCCTTAAATATATCAATGTATCTTTCCGGAAGATCATAAGAAGCCGTGCAGTCAACAAAAATAGGATTAAGCGGACGAGCTGTGCGGACATAGTCGATGATTTCATCGAGATTTGTCTGCTCAGATTTTGTCATGATGTCGTCACGCCAGTTTGTCAAATCAATGCCATCACAGTCAAAGAGCATCTTCTGAGCCTTTGCAATAGACATAACCTTGATATCAATTCCCTGTTCGAGCAGAGATTTCTGCTGCTTGGCAATCTGATCAAGCAAAGTTCCGCCGATTGTTCCTGTACCAAATGCAAAAACCTGAATTGTCTGCTTTGTATTGAAGAAGAACTGATGAGCAACACGTACCGCAGTATCGCCGTCTTCCATCTTTACTACAGTAGAAATTGAACGCTCACTTGAGCCCTGTGCGATTGCGTGAATATTGATATCTTTGCTTGCAAGTGCATCAAAGAATCTTCCTGCAACACCGCGCTTCTGTTTCATTGCATCACCGACAATAGAAACAATGGCACAGTCTTCGAGAACCATGATTTTATTGATAATCTTTGTAGAGATTTCCAAAGAGAACTCTGTTTTCAAAACATCCTGAACAAGATTTGAATCTGTCTTTCTGACGCAGAAAGAGATTGTGTATTCAGAAGATGACTGAGTGATAAGCAGAACTGAAATGCCGGCATTGCTTACAGCAGCAAATACGCGAGCAGCCATGCCCTTCTTGCCTTTCATGCCAGGACCACTTACAGAGACCATCGAACATCCCTTGAGGCAGCTTATACCGCGTACAGGACCGGCTTTTTTCTCTGAGTCGAACGGTCCGCGGCCAATTCTCGTTCCGCGTGCCTCCGGATTGAAAGAATCCAGACTCCATGCTTCAATGTTCTTTGCAGCAAGAGGTGCCAGAGTATTCGGATGCAGAACTTTACTTCCAAAGAACGAAAGCTCCATAGCCTCTTCGTAGCTCATATCTTTTACGAGAATTGCATCAGGAACAATGCGAGGATCTGCAGTATAAATACCATCGACATCAGTCCAGAATTCAACTTTCTTTGAGCCAAGGCATGTAGCAATAATTGCCGCACTGAAATCACTTCCATTGCGACCGAGAAGTCCCATCTGAGTTTTGCTGCCAGTACCGCCAGTCCACGAACAGATAAAACCTGGGAAAAGCAGAATCTGTGTAGAACTGTCGCGATACGGAGCAAAAGCATCTGAACAATGAATATAATCAGGATCTCCTTCTTTCTGGTTTCCTGTTGTAAAAATGAAATTGCGTGAATCGAGCAGAACTACATTCTGTCCGCGGACTTTCAGTAACTCTTCGACAATCGGACAGCACATCAGTTCGCCCATACCCATGATGCGGCAGTGAACAGTGTCCGGACACTCACCAAAAGTAACAAGACCGCTCAAAAGCTTTTCAAGTTCAGCCAGAAGAGAATCTATACGGCTCATAACAGCATCTGAGTTAAATCCGCCAAAAGCAGATTTAATCTCAGAACAGATAGATAAATGTATATTTCTGATTTCGGTTATAAAAGAAGATGGCTGCCCGCCTGTAATACAAGAATCAATAGCAGACTGAAGCTTGTTAGAAACGCCTGCAACTGCACTTACAACGACAGAAATGTGCTCTTTTTCCGCACGGGAAATCATAATAGCAACACTGTCAAGAATACGGTGAGCAGAACCCATGCTGGTTCCACCAAATTTTAATGTAAGCATTTACTCATCCTCTTGTTGCGATTTTTTAAAATCAGCCTCTAAAAAATAAATTTCGGAAGCCTTTAAAAACTTTACTTTTTAGGGCTGCCTTTTTTAGAGATATCAAAATAATTCGTCATTATACAAATTTTTGTCAATCTTAGCAACTAAGCACAAAGAATGTGCAAAAAGAGGACATTCTGACAAAAAAAATCAATGCAAGAGAAAAACTGTTTTTTTGACTGATTACTTTACAAACGGAAATACTGCACGGTATGCAGAATTTGTCCAGGCCGGCTGAAACTCAGCCTTTATATCTGTGCTGAGTGAAGCAGCCTTGAAAAACTTATATGTTCTGCGTGTCTCTGGGCAGCTGAAAGAAATGGATACTCCGTTTTCACCTGATTCCTTTTCAACGCTTACCCTGAAATTCTTTACGTTACTGTCATCAAAAGTAAAGTAAACCTGACCTGTAGTTCCATCAGTCAGGACAATCTTACCCTCTGCACTGAAAGTCCAGTTTGCATTGTATTTTGAATCATGCCATGTTCCATGGACAGTGGTCAAATCAAAAGCAAAGGCACAAACTGCACTCAAAAAACAAACTGCAATCAATGATATAATTTTTTTCATAATCAATTTCACTCCTATAGGATCCGCTTAAAACTTAAAACAAATTATAAACCGGTAATTTGAATTTTGCAAATTTCAAAACTTCTTTCCGGCGGAAAACAGATTTTTCCCAAAAAGCACGGTGTTATACTCTCTGCAAAAAGTTTCGCACCGATAAAAAAATATTTAAAGTTTACATTAATATAATCAATCAAAACTGCAAAAAACTCTTTCTTTTTTACAGATTTGACATTATCATAGACAAAAGAAGCCTTGATTTATTAATTCCAGCTATTAAGGGCAATCCCTGGAAAATATTTTTCAGGGATTGCAGCAGAGTTTAAGACTTGGAAATTCAAGTTTTAAAATGTCGTATTTTCAGAGTCCTTATTTTATAAAGTTTTGAAGGAATGGTATGCCTAATAGACCAAAGATTCTTATAGTTGACGACTCAGAATTAAATGTGGAGATTCTTTGCAATATAATTCATTCACAGTATAATTTTGAAACAGCATGCAACGGAAAAGAAGCTTTACGCTTGATTTCTGAAAAAAAAGATGACTTCTCCCTTATTCTTTTGGATTTGATTATGCCGGACACAGACGGCTTTGAAGTTTTGAAGGTTCTTCAGAAACAGGGTATGCTAGACGAACTTCCTGTCATCATTATTTCTGCTGAAACAGAATCACATCAAGTAGAAAGAGCTTATGATCTTGGTGCCATAGACTTTATCTCAAGACCGTTTGATCCTCGCATAGTTCTCCGCAGAATAGAAAATACACTTTCGCTCTATATGCGCAAAAAATCCCTCGAAAATCTTGTTGTCCGACAGTTCTTCGAAACTCAGCGAAACAACACAATGATGATAGAGATTCTTGCAAACCTTGTCGAATTCCACAACGGAGAAACAGCAGACCATATCATACACATCAGGGCATTTACAAGTATAATTCTGCATGAGCTGAAAAGAATTGCTCCGCAGTATAATTTAACCTCAGAAAACATTACATATATCACGACATCTTCTTCTCTCCACGATATTGGAAAAATAAATATTCCGACGGAGATTTTAAATAAACCGGGGCGCCTCACACCGCAGGAATTTGATATAATGAAATCCCACGCAGAAATCGGCGCACAGATTCTGGAAAACTCAGAGGGGTATGTTCATTCAAAACTCATTCATATGGCCCGCGATGTTGCAAGATGGCACCACGAACGATGGGACGGCCGTGGATATCCGGACGGTCTCAAAGGCGATGAAATACCGATTGGAGCACAGGTCGTCGCACTTGCCGATGTATACGATGCCCTTACAAGTAAACGCTGTTATAAACCTGCTTACTCACACGAAAAAGCAATACAGATGATTTTGAACGGAGAATGCGGAGTATTCAACCCTGTAATCATGGACTGTCTCAGAAATATAGCCCCAGATTTGAAAGAAGGTTTCAGCGAAAAATATATTAAACGGCTTGAAGATGAAGAAATCCGTGAGTCCGCAGAAAAAATCATGTCAGGCCTAAAAATTGAAAATACAGAGGGAAAATAATTTTGTTCAAAAAAAGACAAAATGACAGTCAGGTGCTTGACATTTTATCATGAACTTGTTAATATCGTTAACATACTTTTGGCGTCGTACCCAAGTGGTAAGGGACTGGTCTGCAAAACCATCATGCATCGGTTCGATTCCGATCGACGCCTTGCAGTAAAAACTCATCCTGATGGGTGAGTTTTTTTATTGCCTTCCAGGTCTTTTCGAGCAAAGCTGGAGACCTGATTATATATATATGCCCTTCTTCTGCATTCTGCAAAAGAAGGGCCTTATTTTTTGTGCTGTTTGATTTGAAAATACAAGAGTTCAAGAATGAACTTTACTTTGACTTGCTGTCATAAAGGCAGAATATTTTAATTCCTTCGTTTGGAAACTTTTTCTTTACTTCGTCCATAACAGCCTTTACATCATTAACATATTCATCTTCGATATAGCTTATCATCAGAAAATTAGTCTCCGGCCAAGTTGAAGTACCGAGCTTTCTGTCCTGCCCGCCCCGTCCGTACACAAGAGGGACAATCGTATACAAAATTCCCGGAATATAATGCTCGAGCGAAGTTTCAATATCATCTTCTACAGATTTGTTTGCAATAATCTCAATTCTGCACATGCACAAGCTCCTTAGTATTCTCTGCCGGCAGGTTTATATCCGACGAACACACCCGTAGAAACTTTTTCGCTGTTGGCAACTGTCGGCTTTGCAGCTACTCTGTTCAGCTGCTTAAGCTCTTTTACGTGCCTGTCATTCGGTTCCGGATTTTCTTTTTTCGGCATAACTTTCTGAACAACTTTCGGTTTAGCAGAAGGATCTGTGCGTTCCACGATTTTTGTCTGCTCAAGCTGCACAAACTCACTGCGGTCAAAAGAACGCTTAGGTGTGTCAGCTTTTTTCACATGCTCAATAAACGGCGTATCTATTTTACTTTCTGTATTTGATGATGCATTTGCCGATGATTCTTCAAAAGAATCACGGACTGGCTCATGCCATACATTTGCAGAAGCATTGACGGAAACAGTTTTGCTGACATCATCAGATGAATGAACATGTTTTACAACGCGCTCGCCGACTGATGTTGATATCAAATTTGACATACTGTTCATAAGCATATTATCTACAGGACCTGTCTGCACGCTGTTTCCTGTAAGCCATGATTTATCTGCACTTCGTTCAGAAGATGCAGATAATGCTGATACGGCAGTTTTGGATGAAGCCGAAGCTGTAAAAGAATCTGATTTCTCAGGGGTGTTGTTACCATGTATAATCTTAAATCCGCTTTCTGCATCATCTGTCTTTTTTGTAACGAGATTTGCTTCAGGGAAAAGAATCTGTTCAACAGATGCGTCAGTTTTATTTTCTGTGGCGGCATCTACCGGTTCAGTAAATACATCATCAGAAATGTCTTCAACTTCTATTCCGTTGTAAGATTCAAAGTCGCTGTCGACCGGCATTTCAAACTCCATGTCGTCCATTCTGTTTGTAAATTTCTGGACAGCAGAGTCCGCTTCATCTGAGTTTTCTGTTTCCGGCTCGGATTTATCGATATCAGAAAAATCAATCAGATTTTCTTCTACCAAAGCCATTTCATCTTCTTCTGTCTCGTCTGGCATACTGTCAAAGACATCTGCCCCGGAAGCAAAATCATCAGAGCTGTCAAATACCTGGTCTATCGCAGAATCAAAATCAGAGAAATCTTCGTCGACAGGCTCAGCATCAAGTTCTGACATATCTGACATTTCAGAAGGAATTTCTGTATCGTCAATTACTTCTTCAAGTTCAAGTATTTCAGGATCTTTGTCTGTTTCCAGAGCAGGTGCATCGACTTTGTCTTCCGGCTGGGATTTTCCTTCTTCCGGTTCGACAATCTGTCCTGCTTTCATGTCAACAAGCTCGTCTACATATTCAAGTCCGTCAAACGTCGGAGTTGGTGTCACACCGCGGAAGAAATCTGCAAGTTCTACATGAGGAACTTTTTCATCGGATGAATTATCTTCATCTTTTTCAATTTCATCTGAAGATTCTGAATTCCTGATGTCAACAAAGTCTAAATCATCATCTAGCTCAAGTTCCGGTATGTCATCAAAAATATCATTGCTTTCAGAAACAGCTCCATTATCAGAGATATCAGAATCTATCTCATCAGAACTTTCTGCCTGAAGATTTTCACCGTAAACATCATCCTCAGAATTATCTGCGCCCTGCATTCTATCAAGTTCTATGACAGAATCTGCTTCGTGAAGTTCATCAAGTTCGTCAGATGTATTTTCCTGAATTACATCACCAGATAAAAGAGCCTGCTGTTCTTCATTATGCAAATTGATTACATTCTGCTGCACAGCCTCATCAAGATCGACTCCGATTTCATTGTCAGGGTCTAAAGTATCATCATCTGAGCCGGCATTTTCCGAATCAAGAGTATCATCATCAGAATCAAATGTATCATCAGATATCTCCATCTCTGACGGATCCAGTGTATCATCATCTGAACCAGAAGGCATTTCCTCAGATGCCGGCACAATTTCACCATCATCATCTGCAATATCTACAAAATCCATCTCTCCGTCAGAAGAATCATCAAATACATCAAAAGCATCATCGACCATGGAATCTATTGCATTGTCAAAATAATCATCACCGTCTGACTCAGAATTTTCAAGTTCAGAAACAGGCTTGCTTTCTTTGTCCTGTATGTCTTCTGTTGCGCTCTCTGCATTGCGAGCTGGTACAGCATCTTTGTTTTCCGGCAACGCATTTTCTTCTTCCAATTTGACAGATTCGACACTCTGCTCAGATTTCATATCCGAAGGTGCGGCTTCGGCAGACCCAATAATCTTACCTGCTGCAAGTTCTACACAATCGTCTACATAATCAAGTCCATCAAATGAAGGAACAGGTGACACACCGCGGAAGAAATCTGCAAGTTCTACATGAGATGCCTTTTCTTCAATAAAATCCAAAGACGATGGAAGATTTACTTTCACACGAATCAAATCTTTTTTCTTTTCACTCATGATAACAGAATAGATAACCGGAATAAAGAACAGTGTGATAAAAGTAGAACTTGTCAAACCGCCGACAACAGCGACACCAATCGGCTGAACGATAGATGCGTTTCCCTCTTTTGACAGACACATTGGTATCATGCCGAGAATTGTTGTCAAAGTTGTCATCATAACCGGACGCAGGCGGCTGCAGCCGGCCTGATAGCAAGCTTCTTTTTTCCTCATGCCGCGGTCAATAAGCAGGTTTGTGTAGTCAACAAGAATAATGCCGTTGTTAACTACGATACCGACAAGCATAATCAGACCGATTGCACTTGTCATGGAAGCTACCTGTCCTGTTATTTTGTAAATAAATACAACACCAATAATCAGGAAAGGAATTGTCATCAGGTTGATAAACGGTGCTTTAAAGCTTTCGTATGTTGCGGCCATAACTCCGAAAACCAGAATTATAGCCATCAAAATGATTTTTCCGTAAATTGTTTTCTGCTCTTTCATGTTCTTGGAAGAGCCTTCGTAAGCAATTGTTATACCTTCCGGCACAACAAAGCTTGAAGCGATGCCGTCTTTGAGTTTTTTCTCAACATCACTGGAATTCTCGTCTGTAAGAATGCCAGCAGTTACATGAACGATACGGCTTCTGTTTTCGCGTGAAATCGTAACAGGTCCAAGACCTTTTTTGACCTTTGCAAAGTTTGCAACGCTTACAAGACCGGACTTGCCTTTTACATAAATCTGTTCTATATCTATGACCTGTGAACGGTCTGACGGCTGAAGCATTACATAGACATTGTAGTCTGTTCCGTTATGACGATAAACAGTAGAAGTTTTACCGTTGATACAATAGTTTATCTCGTTTGCTACTGTCTGTACGTTTACTCCGAAGTTATACGCTCTCTCACGGTCAATTTCTATTTCGACCTGAGGCAGACCTTCTGTCGTATCGATTGACGGCTCACCAATGTCCGGCATCTGATTCATGACATCGACGATCTTGTTTGCGACGCTCATAATCTCATCAAGGTCGTCACCACGGAGAGCTAGATTCAAATCGTCTCCGGTAAGCTGCTGACGGAATCCGCGTCCAAATGAGAACGTCACATCTGTATAGTTTTCAAAGTATTTTCGAAGTTTATCCTGTACCTGTCGTGAATTGTCAGCGCCTGGAATCTCTTCGGCGTTTCCAAGTTCAATTTTGATAGAACCCTGATAAGTTCTTGAACCTCGTCCACCGCCTATGTTTGTTATGATCGTCTTGTAGCCTTTGACTTCGTCCTCAACAATCTTTTGAAATTCATTGACAACAGAACCTGTCTGCTCAAGGCTTGTTCCGATAGGAAGACTGATGTTAAGTGTAACGCTTGTATCAGAACCACCTGTCATCATTTGAATTTTCATCGTGAAAATCAACATGATAGACGCAGCAAGCAGTGAAATACAAATCATAAAAGTTATGAAACGGTTATTCAGCGCAGCTTTGAGGGCAATGCTGTATCCTTTGAGGATTGTATCCTGTATCTTATTGAAAAAAGCATACAAACCTTTCAATATGAAGTTTCTGACAGGCTTTTCATTGCGGTTTGAAAGCGGCAAAAAATAACCTGCGAGAACAGGAACAAGGAATACAGCAACGAACAGAGAACTGACAAGAGCAATGACAACAGTAAAGATAATGCCCTTGAACATCTGTCCCATCCATCCCAGATCGCTCATAAAGAACAGGAAAGGAATGAATACACATATTGTTGTAAGGTTTCCGGAAAGAACTGACATCAGCATTTCCTGAGAACCAAGAATTGCAGAAACAGAAGGTTTGGCACCTCGAGAACGGTATGCATAGATGTTGTCTATCATAACGATGGAAGCATCAACTATCATGCCGACGCCAAGAATGAGACCTGTCAAAGTCATCATGTTCAGTGTAAGTCCTGCAAAATACATTGAAAGTAATGTGATAATAATAGAAACAGGTATAGACGCAGCAATAATTAACGTACTCTTGAAATTGCAAAGGAACACAAACAGAACTATAACAGCAAGCAAAAGACCTGTTATTGCAGATTCAATCAAGTCAGAAATTGTTGAACGGATAGAAGTTGACTCATCGCTGATAATTTCCATGGATACATCACTCGGAATGAGTTTTTTTGCTTCTTCTATCTTCTTGTAAACTGCATTTGCAACCGTAACGCTGTTAGCTCCAGACTGCTTTGTTACAGAAATGTAAACACCAAGCTGTCCGTTTATATATACTTCGCTTGTAGTATCTTCATATCCAAGATATGCTTTTCCTATATCAGACAGTTTCAGGTCATATCCGTTTATCGTTGTGATTACAGTATCATTTATTTCACCGATGTTTGCATACTCACCGACAGTTCGTATCGAATAATTAGTAGTGCCTTCTGTTACTGTACCTCCGCCAAGTTCGAGATTTTCGGAAGCAAGTGCATTTGATACAGAGCTGAGTGTCAGCCCGTATGCAGCCAATCTGTTCTGCTCAAGTTCGACGCGCACAATCTCTTTGCGTCCGCCCGATGACGTTGCTTCTCCGACACCTTCTGCCTGTTCCAGCACATCTACAACATAGTTATCTGCTATTGCCTTGAGGTCATTTGCCGAACGGTTTCCTTTGAGCGCAATCTGCATTATCGGAGAATTGTTTGAGCCGAACTGCCTGATGTTTGTCGTAACTCCATCTGGAAGTCTTCTGGAAACAGAGCTGAGCTTATCGCGCACGTCATTCTTTGCTTCTTCGAGATCGGTTCCGTACTTGAACTCAAGTCCAACAGAACAAGAACCTTCAGAAGAAGAAGAAGTCATATTCTCAAGTCCACCAAGTCCGACAAGAGCGTCTTCTATAATAGTAGTGACAGATTTTTCAACAGATGCAGGTCCGGCATTCGGATACGAAGCAGAAACCATAAGATATGGATTTTCAGTTTCTGGCATGAGGCTTATGGCAACATTCCCCAGAGTAAAAACACCCATTACAAAAAGGAGGCTGAATATCATAAGCACCAAAACAGGGTGCTGTAATGTTTTTTCGCTAATCATGTGCTCCCCCCCCCTTATTTTGCGGAGCGTGCGCCAGGCTTTTTGCCGTCTTTCTTATCGCCTGCAGGTTTACCATCTGGAACATCTGCAGGAATTCCTTCAGAATCTTTTGCCGGTGCGCCGGCAGGTGCAGCATTTCCTGCAAAAGAGGAACCGACTTCACGGACAGCCGATCCGTCACCGAGAACACGCATACCTTCTATAACAACACGATCACCTTCTGACAAGCCGGACAGAATCTGAACATTTGCATCAACTGAGTTTCCTGTTTCAATAATGCGCTTTTCCGCAGTGTTGTCACCTTTTACAACATAGACACATTTTTGGCCGTTAAGCATAACTATAGAATTAGACGGTACGACAATCGCATCTGTGTAATCCTGAGTATACAATGTAAGCTTTGCAAACATACCGGCGTTTATACGGCTGTCAATTTCATCGAAGTTAAGAATAATTTCCTTTGTTCGTCTGGCACTGTCAACTACAGGAGAAACACGTGTTACGGTCGCCGTAAACACGAGATCCGGATATGCTTCCAGAATAAGTTTACCTTTAAGTCCAGGTTTGAGGGTAGCTACATATCGTTCCGGAATATTGGCAACAACCTGAAGATTTGATACATCGCCGATAACGGCTATTGTTGTACTTGTAGAAACAGTTTTTCCGGTTTTGACAGAACATGATGTGACTGTTCCGCTTATCGGAGCCAGGACAGGACTTTTTGCGTACTGAGCACCCGGCTTTGACGGATCAATTTCAGCTATAACCTGACCTTTTTTGACATAAGTGCCGAGAGACACTTTCATGGACACGACTTTTCCACCAATATCTGGAAAAACATCAACTGAAGTCTGAGTTTCTATTTCTCCGTTTGTATTTACGTAATCATGAAGAACTGATTTTTCTGCAATCATAGTTTTTACGCTGACTACAGCCGGTGCTCCGCCACCGAACCCTCCGCCTTTTTTTCCACCCGGCATGCCAGGCATCCCGCCTCCGGCTTTGCTTATTTTTACAAAAAGGAACACACCACTCAGAGCTGCTGCACAAACAACAAGCACAATGATGATTTTTACATATTTGTTCATTTATAAATCTCCAGACATCCTGTCACATGAGCCTTCGTTATGGTTACAAAAGCAGTATAAAACTCACCGGCAACATCAAAATAATATTTTTTCAGATATGCCTTATATAATTATCGTTATATTTTGCAATTTCACCGGAAAAAAGTATCATAATCCAGCCCCATTGCATTTTCCAGGTTCAAAATGGCTACAGCAAGATTGTAAGCATCACTTTTTAGCTGAACTTCTGCTGACAAAAGACTGTTGCGTGCGCTCTGCAGTGCAAGAATATCTTTTGTTCCGCTGGCATAAGCTTCTGCTGTCAGATTATATGTTTCTTTTGCATAGTCTATGCTCTGCTTACGAAGTTCGATTGTTTCTTCAAGCTGTCTGATTTTATTCATGTAGTTTTCTATCTGTATCTCAACTGTGTTTTTCTGGTCTTCAAGCTGAATCCTCAGAGATTCCAGATTGCTTTTCTGATTTGCAATGCTCTGGGCGCCCGACGACCATGGAAGATATCCATCGAGGGGAATAGAAACACCGAGCGTAATGCTGCCGCCTCTTTCCCATACGTCTGTATCACGGGTAGATGTCGATGCACTGTATTGATATCCAAAGTTAAACTGTGGCGAATAAGCTCCGAGACGGGCGGCACTCAGTTTAGCTTTGGCAATTTCAACTTGCTTTTCAAGTAATGACACTGATGATGATTTTACATTCATGCCGTCTATGGAAACATCTCCGACAGCAAGCATGTCATCGAGAGAACCGTACAGAGTAACATTGCTTTTCTGACTTAATCCGAGAAGCTGTTTAAAAGTTGCCATGTCATTACCGAGATTTGCCTGGGCATTGGAAAGTGTAAGTTTGGCATTCTGATAATAAATCTGTGAGTTGAGGACATCCAGGCGCGGCAAAAGTCCGCGATTATACTTGGCAAGATTTGCATTGTACTGACTGAGTGCATTTTTTACATTGCTTTCCTGCAAAGCGATGTTTTCCTGCTGATATAAAATTGCATAGAAGGCATTTCTAACCTGCATATCTATGCTGCGGATTGTTGTATCATAATCAATCTTCTGCATCTCATAATTAAGCGCAGCTGTTTTAATTGTTGTAACGATTGACGGTGAAAGATTTATACTTATGTTTGCTCCGACAGAAATTGTAGCCGGGTCATCAAAAACAGGATCTCCCGAATCAGGTCCTTTATTTGATGATCTGGACGGAAAAGGCTTATTCAGAGAACCTGTTGCTTTTATAGAAGGACTCATGGAATTCCATGAATATGACTTGCTGCGTCGTGCAGTTTCAAGAGCAATGTCTGACTGTTTGATCTTGAGATTGCCTTTGAGGGCGTATTCAACTGCATCATCTATTGTTAAAGCTATGTTTCCTGATGTTGTTTCTGTACAGAATAAAAAATCACATACTGCTGAAAAAATACAAAAAAGCAAAGCTAACTTTGCCTTTTTTGAGTAAAACATTATAACCTCCGCGTTTTCCACTCAAAATATAATTCAGTCTTA
The DNA here is from genome assembly GCA_045629255.1 of Treponema sp. Classification (GTDB taxonomy): domain Bacteria; phylum Spirochaetota; class Spirochaetia; order Treponematales; family Treponemataceae; genus Treponema_D. The sequence goes on along the minus strand of JAZQQW010000035.1, from coordinate 26,290 downwards.
TATTTATTTCAAAAAATTTTTGTTTTAATTGCATTTTATTTTTAATCCATGAAAATCACAAAAATTAAAACACTTCAAACACATTCTGCAAATCATCCTTTTTATTTGCAAAAAGTGTTTTCCCAATTTTATGGCCAACAGTTAATATTATAATCGAACTTCTGCTTTTTTACAAAACAGGTTTTCAGATTTATCTATTTTAACCAGAAACTCAGTCTGATGCTTTTTTTCCACTGATGCAGAAACCCAAAAGTACTTTTCGCAAAGTACTTTTTTTATAGATTGCGTTTATATTTTCTTAAAAATAAGAGATGTATTTATTCCTCCAAACGCAAAATTATTTGACATAACATAATCAGTTTCTATCTCCCGTCCTGTATCCTTGATATAGTCAAGAGCTCCACATTCTGGATCTACTTCACTCAGATTGAGCGTCGGATGAAACCAAGAATTTCTCATCATGTTTATTGTGAGCCACGATTCTATACAGCCGCAGGCACCGAGCGTATGTCCGATGTAACTTTTGGTCGAACTGATTGGAACAGGTCTGTTGAACACTTTATATGTTGCACATGTCTCTGCAATGTCGCCTGCATGTGTCGATGTTCCGTGAGCGTTTACATAACCAATCTGTTCAGGCTTAACTCCGTCAGTCAGAGCTGCATCCTGCAATGCAAGCCTCATGCACTCTTCCATGGTCACTGGATTTGGATTTGTGATGTGTGTACCGTCTGCATTTGTTCCGAAACCGACGATTTCTGCATAAATTACAGCGCCTCTTTTAACTGCGTGTTCCATGTCTTCCAGAACAAGTGTACCCGCTCCTTCTCCGATGACAAGGCCGTCCCTGTTTTTGTCAAAAGGTTTAGGTTCTGTTTCCGGCTTGTCATTCTGTATTGCAGTTGAACCCATCGTATCAAATACGGCAGCATCAGGAGAAATAAGTTCCTCAGCTCCACCTGCAAGCATTATGTCCTGGCGGCCAGAAGCAATAGCTTCGTAAGCATAACCGATTGACTGACTTCCAGAAGTACACGCAGTATTTGTTGTTATGACACGTCCGCGAATCTGATAGTAAACACTCAAATTCGCCGCACATGTCTGCGGCATACATTTTATGTAAGTCTGTGAATCTATGTGAGATGTATCGTTATCGTGAATCATAGCATACATATCCATTATAGAATCCATGCTTCCCATGCACGAACCATAAGCTATGCCGCATCTGCCGTTATGAAGTTCCTCTATCACATCACCGTCAGAATTCTTGAAACCGGCAGTTTCCAGAGCGCGATCTGTTGCCAGAAGAGACAAGAGTGCAACACGTCCCATACCGCGAATTTTTTTACGCGGAAACTTTGGCAGTTCTTTTGTATAAGGACAGGCAAGGCGTGTATTCATCAGCGTAAATACATCCCACTCTTTCATATATTGTATGCAGTTATGATAAGAACGCAGTTTCTGAAAAGCTTCGTCCCAGCTGTCACCGAGAGCACTGAGCATGCCGCCGCCTGTTACAACAACACGTCTTTTACCATTTTTTGAAAGAAACTCACTCACACCATGCCTCCGTTTACAGAAATAACCTGACGGGTGATATAGCCCGCCTGCTCAGACAAAAGAAAAACAACAAGAGCCGCAACATCCTCTGCCCGACCAAGTCTGTTCATCGGTATAGATGGCAGAACTCTATCCATATCAAGATCTTTTACCATATCTGTTTCTATTACTCCGGGTGCCACTGTATTTACAGTTATGCCGCGGCTTGCAAGTTCAACAGCAAGAGCTTTAGAAGCTCCTATGATGCCAGCCTTAGAAGCACTGTAATTTGTCTGACCTCTGTTACCCATGATTCCGCTTACAGAAGATATGCATATAATACGGCCTCTCTTTTTGCGGCACATCGGCATGACAAAAGGCTGTATGACATTGTAAAAACTGTCCAGGTTTGTATGCACGACACTGTCCCAGGATTCAGGAGAAAGCCCTGCAAAAGTGCCGTCGTGATTGACACCGGCATTATTTACGACACCCCAGAAAGCTCCGTATTTATCGATGAGCGACTCTATCGTTTCAAAGCACTGTTTTCGGTCTGCAATATCAAACTGTACAGCTTCAGCCTCAAAACCTTCTGATTTTATCAGTTCTATCAGTTTTTCTGTTTTTTCTTTACCATTACGATAATGAGCCACGACAAAATATCCAGCACGTGCAGCCTGAAGTGCGATTTCAGCACCAATGCCACCGCTTGCACCTGTCACAAGAACAGCTTTTTTCTCTGTCAATTTATCATTTTCTGCCATACTTAACTCCAGTACGTCTATATTACAAAGCCGACAATTTCAGTAAACAAACCGCACGTATTTTTATGCCGCTTTTTCACAATTTTAAATCCGACCAGTAAAAACTAAAGTCTTTAGATTTTTCCTAAATTGAAGATCCCATCACAGTCAGTTTTACTTCTGCAATATTCTTTTCTTCTCCACAGTCAATAACGCATTTATACTGGCTTACCTTATCAGCTGTAAACACTTCTTTGACCCGAATCTGAACAGATTTTCCAACTGCAAAAAACGGAACTCTGCTTTCAAACGATGCAATGCTCAGTATTACTCCGAAAGTAGATTTATCCGGATTTTTATTTGCAACGCGTGTAATGGATGAAAGTGCTCCAACGCTCTGAGCCATCAGTTCCACAGAGCAGAACGAAGGCACTCCGCCTGATTTTTCCTCAAAGAAAATATTGCTTTCCTTTATATCAGATTCTGCAGTAAGGGAACAGTCCTCGATATCATAAGAAAGTACACGGGAAATCAAAAACATCCTGCTTTTCTGCGGCAAAAGCTGTTTGAGCTGATTTGTTTCAATAGAAAGAGGAAGTTCGGGGCTTGTATCATCTCTTGAAAAAATAAGAGACGCATTTGCCCCGCCAAACGCAAACGAGTTCGACATACAGTGAATAATTCTGTCTGTTGAAAAAGATTTGACACTTTCCTTGTCTGCTATACGAAGGGCCGGCAAACTGCCATCGTTTTGTCTGTCCCAGTGCTGCAACGGCAGAACAGGAACAAAATCTGACTCAGTACGTTCTCCATTCTGACAATCCTGCAAAGGCATGCAGAACTTCGCATTGTTTCTGATAGTTTCCCAGCAGATTGCAGCTTCCAGCGCAGAAGAGGCACCAAGAGTGTGACCTGTAACAGATTTTGTTGAACTGCAGAACACATCTGTTCCAAACACTTTTGAAACAGCTTTTGATTCCATAGAATCATTAAGTTCAGTACCAGTTCCATGCAGGTTCAGATAGTCTATGTCCTGAGGTTTCAATCCGGCAAAATCCAAAGCTGCACGCATTGCACGAACAGCTCCCTCACCTTCCGGTTCTGGTGCTGTCATGTGATGGGCATCGGCACTTTCGCCATAACCAGACAAGACAACGGCCGGAAAATCAAGTGCAAGGTTATCCTTTGAAAGCACAAAAAAAGCTGCGCCGTCACCAAGAGTAATGCCTTTTCTATTTACTGAAAATGGATTTGCAGGTTCGTCAGAAACAGCTTCCAGAGAATTGAATCCAAGCAAAACTGTATCAGACGCAATATCAACACCGCCGGCAATGACAGCATCAGCCTCTCCGCTTCTGATAAGCTCACAGGCACGAATCAACGCACTTGCACTAGAAGAACAAGCCGTCGCAAATGCCATACAAGGACCTTCAATGCCGTATGTTTCACTTACAAAAGTTGCAGGATAATCTGCGCTCTGCATCTCAAGCGTATAATCACTGTCAAAACTGCCGTCTGCAAAATACTTTCTGTGACCGGCCACAGAAAATTCACTGCCGTTATCACAGGAACCGACACACACACCGATTCTTGCAGCACCATACCTGGATTTTGCAGTTTCAATGATATGCTCAATCTGTTTGAGTGCGACAGCTTCAATACGAATACATTTCATAGCCAGACGTGGCTTTTGTATATCGTACTCGTCAAAAACAGAATCCAGACGATTTTCGTCGATTCTTGCCGCATAAAACTCATTGCCGCCAGCCGTCCTGATTTTTTCCATCGGGCAAAAATCAGGCTTTATTATATTCTGCCATATTTCTTCTGTATTCATGCCGGCAGCACAAACAGCTCCCGGACATGATACGTATATTTTAGATTTCTGATTTTTATCCATAAACAAACTCTCTTTCACTGCTGCTCTCTGATAAAGTTCAAACTGTAACCACGCAGATTATTTTGTATTACAATCTTATCACTGTCTACTGTTATAGTTTCTATCAGCGTCTTTTCATCCCATACAGACCGTACATAACCGGAAGAAGTTTTTTCTTCGGCAAAACGAAGACCTGCTTTTTCGTAATTCGATTGCAGACTCTTCAAATCATAGTAAGCATTCTGAATATCAACAACAAAATACTCGGGTCGAATTGTTTTCGGCAGAAATTTTGATTTTAAAGAAAGCTCAGTACCACTGTATTTGAAAGTGCCGATTTCAATGCCCATCTCATTCATGATAAAAAGGGAAACTTCCTTTTTTGAACATAATGTATAACATTGAAAAACAAAGTTCTGATTTCCGTAACGTGCCGTACAGAACTGAAGCTCGTTCACCTCTTGACCGGCTTTATCCGGCTCCAGAAGTACAATAGATTTCGTATCCGTAATATAAACTTCATAAACATCTGCCGCATCTCTTTGCATTGCAGAAGATTTTGCACTTCCTGTCGTTTTGCAGGAAGTATAAAAAATAAAACTTACACACAAAAGAATAAACAGTTTTTTCATAATTTTTCTTAATATTAAAACACGGAACACAAGAATGCGCAGACAAGTCCTGTAAGTATTGACTGACCTATCAGATGAACAGGCAGGAATGAACTGAACACCAACGTACCAAATGACAAAGCCGTTGTAATAAATGACAGAAATACTGCAAAACTTTCGATGGAACTGTTTTCTTTATTTTCCATCATGTAAATCACATAGTCTAAACCGAGACCAAAAACAAGAGCAATTCCTGTCACCGCAAAAAAGTCTACACAGCCTTCAAACACTACAGAAACAGATACAACAGATAACAGACTCAGAAAACATACAACTGATATCTTTGCAACTTGCTTCCACGAATAGAAAAATTTAAGAATACAAAGGACAACTATCAGAGCACATGCAAATATTACAAGAACCATGCGTGTCAGTTTATCCAGATTGCTGTTAATATCAGAGACTTTATTTGAATAATATACACCGTCAAATCCAGCTGCAATTTCTTCAAAAGCAGCGTCCGGACTTACAGACTTGCCGACGGTTCCGGCTTTCACATTGGACGGAACGACAAGCGAATAATACTTGCTTCCGACTTTACCAATCCACAGCGAAGAAAGAGTATCCTGCAAAAAATCAAGATCAGAAGAACCGATTTCAAGCAGATTATTTTTTGCGATTTCAAGGTTTTTCTTATATTTGTCAACATACCCCTTATCGAAGCCGAGCATATCAAATTGATGTTCGACATACGGAATCATGTTTCTCGCAGCCTGTATAGAATCTTTCTGAGATTCAAGAGACGGTATAAAAAGCGATGTCGCCATAAAATCGATGTTCTTTAATTTCAGAACAATGCAAAGTTTCTCGTCTTTTTCCAAAACTTCTTCGACAGTGTCACCACTAATGATAAATCGTGCCGATGAAGTCATATTAAATATTTTGCCAGCGATAAGCGTATCGTCCAAAAGACGGCCTTTCATTTTGTAAAGATGTGAAATATCGTTTTTAACAACGACATTTTTGTGACAGAACACAACCGCAAGAATGCAGACAACCGCAAAAGCAATACAAGGAATATTCTTTGAACTGCGTTTTTCAAGGAATGAACACTTTTTCAGTAAATCCTGAAGCGAACAAGATTTTCTGTCAATTCTATTCGGCAGACGAAGGACAGGATAAACACAGACAGATGCCAGATACGCGCTCAAAATACCGGCAGTAGAAAAAACAGCAACCTGCTTCAAAAGATCAAACGGAGTAAAGAACAGACATACATAGCCGATTACAGTCGACATCAAAGAAAGAGAAAGTCCGCGGAAAATCTTCTGCTTAATACCATAACCAGAATGAACTGATGCATCTGCTTTCCAGTTTGTAAAAAAATGCAGACTGTAATCTATGCAGCATCCGATGAGCGACGTAGAAAAAACAAGCGACAAAACATGAATCTTATGGAACAGGAAATATGTTGCACAAAAACCACATGCTACAGAAATCGCTATAGAAAAGACAGAAAAAAGAATCGGCTCAAATGTTCTAAATACAAAAATCAAAATAAAAGCAACGACAAGCAGAGACAGAACTGTGATTATGGTAATCTCGCTTGATGCTGACATGGAACTTTCATAGCTGTGGAATGGAGTGCCGAAATACACAAAACGGTTTCCGTCTTTTTCCAGAGGAGAACAAGCCTCGTAAATATCGGCAACTCCGTTCTGACCGTTTGCAAGGCGGGCGCCGGCTTCATTCAGCTGGCCACGGATCATGACATACCATCTGCCATCCATCTGTGCAGCGATTACGCCGTCCTTTGGAGAAAGAGCCAGCCCCAGCTGATGTATAATGGAAATATAGTGATTAAAATTATAGTCAGAAAAGAGAAACGGATCTTCCGCTATGTCTTCCATAGAAAACAGCGCAAAACCACTGTAAGCTTTTGCAATCGCATTTGTAGAAAAAGTTTCTGCACCTTCTTTTGTAGACAGCTGATCTACAAGATTTTTATCCATCAGATTAAAACGGTATTTGTGCAGAAACTCTGTCATACCGGAAAAGACATCCTGATTAGAATAAAGTGACAGACTCGAAAAATTTCTGCTGTTCGAAAGCCGCTCATAAGCAGTTTCAGCAACAGCCTTTGCCCGCGAAAAATCTTCATGGCTGGCAAGAATAACAACCATACGGGATGCCGTATCAGACAGTGCATCATCTGCAGCAGAAACTGCAAGTTCCTTTTCTGATAAATCTGATCTGCTCTCAGAAGATGACTTTGGCACCATATTAAGCAGATCAGAATCAATATAGATACGTCTGTCTCTTACAACCAGAAACAGGAACGCAAAAACAAAGAAGAGATTAAATAATATATAAATCCAGATACCGTTTTTATCAGAACGTAAAGAAAGTTTGTTCGGCATCTGTCAAATCCTCTTTATACATCTGGTTTTTAAATGTATAAAGAATACTGTCGTTATTAAGTTCGTCAATCAGAATAGAATCAAGGGAAATACTGGAATCTGCACAAGGCCCTTTTCCCCCAAGTGTAATTGAGGAAATTGCAGACGCAACCTCTTGATTTTTTGGCAAAAGAATCATCTTCCATGAATTTGTCGTGCTCAAAAACTGAACATGAAAACTCTGCTCCAGACGTTTTCTGTCACCGCTGAACACAGAAGAAAGAGTTCCTGCAATACCGGAAAAAACAGAATTTCCACTGCCGTCTATCACTGTGCGGCTACCGTCCGGCAATGTCTGGGCAATCTTTGTCTGTGTTACAACCATCGAAGAGTGAAACGGTTTCTGAGTATCCCAGACAATGCCGTAATCACAAATGATAAACTTACCAGACGAACGCAGTTCTCTGTTTATAGAAGCTGATTTTTTGACCTGCACAAAATCGCCTATTGTAACAGAATGGCGGGTAAGCCCTTCGCACACAGTATCAAAAGACACACGTGTATTTCCGGAAAACCCCGAAGCGGAAAAAAGTAAAAATATAAAGCAGAAACCTGTTTTCAGCAGGCTATTCATCCTTGATTTTCTCATTCTCATACCTCATCATCTGCTCAACTTTCTCAATAAAAGTTTGAGGGCAAGCAAACTTAGTTTCTCCTTCCGGCATTTTTACTGCCATCTGGGAACTCTCTGCACGAGTTGTAAGAGTTCCTGACTCGTCATCATAAAACTCATACCGTATCTTAATACAATTTTCGTATTCAATCAAACCGGCTACAGCACGGACATGATGACAAAATACAAGAGACCGTATATATTTAATATTAAGAGAAACTACAGGAAACTCATATCCCTGTTTAACCATCTCAAGATATCCGAAGCCTATCTTATCCAAAAGTGCACATCGCGCTTTTTCCATATACTTCACATAGTTTCCATGCCAGACAATTCTCATTGAGTCAACATCATAGAATTCAACAGGAAAAACTATGGTCTCTGTTATAAAAGGCTTTTCCCTACTCACAGGTTACCTCTTTTCGCCAAAAATCATAAAAATTATACCACTGAAATGGATTATTAATACAGAGGGTCTCTAAATGAGCAGCAAACTCTTTGCAGAGTTCCTGAATTTTCACCTTTCGCTCAGATTTCTTCAGATTACTAAAAGATACACTCGATTTGACAATATGCATAGTGTACTTAGGATTCATCATAAATGTACGATTTCTTAAAGCAAATGTAAAATACACAGGAACTTCAAGGAGGGATGCCAGCAGAAACGAACCATACGGAAACAAAGCATTTTCACCAAGAAAAGAAGTTTCAATATTTCGTGACTGAGACATTGCTGATGTACGATCGGCAGCAACAACAACAATGCCGCCCTGTTCAACAATGTTCTGCATTTTCTCTATGGTCTGTATTCCAACATCAGAAGAATCTATTACATTCATCACGGCATCAGGATTTTTTTCCATGACAGTCTGATTAAATATGTTCGTCACATGATTATCCATCATGATACACACTGGAATTTTTCTCGTAACGCCGATTTCATTTGCTGTAGCAAGGCTTCTTAAATATTCCATATTTCCGAGATGAGAAAAAAGCAGAAATGCACCTTTTCCAGAAGAAAGCCGCTGTTTGAGTTCTTTACCGTCATCATCAGCAAAGCCGACATCGCTATAATCGATATTACCACACCATGATTCGACCTTTTCTACGATACAGAGTGCAAACGAAAATATCTGAGTAAAAGCACTTTGCTTCGGTATCGGACTCTGACAGCCCGAGCTTTTTGCAAATGAAATAAGTTTGTCCTGATAAATACGCGAAACTTTTCTTGCACGCGGAGAACATATATAATAAAAAAAACTTACCGGCACAGTAAACAGCACTAAAAGCCACACAGGCAGTATGCGCACCAAAAAAAACAGAAAACGAACAGGCCTGTTACTTTTGACAACTTCCTTTTCCTTTGACCAGTGAGCAGATTCTTCCGCCTTAGATGTTTTATTTTCTTCCATAAAAATACTGCCAGTTTATCCAAAATGATTTCAAAAACTTTTTTTTTCAAAAGATGTTATTTAATTTACATCCGGTGATTTCTTTTTCAGTCTGGATTTGCGGATTAAACTTTGAACAACCAGATACGGCAGACGCAGAATCATTCCAGTACAAAGTCTTGTATAAGTAAGTGAAATATGTATATTATCCCGAACCATGCGAAAATTCGATACGCCGTCTTTTGCATAAGTTACTTTGACAGGAAGAGAAAGTATATCAAGACCTTTCCAGCTGTAATGTACGAGAATATCACAGTCATACCCCATGTGACTGTCGATAAAAGCTCCGTGACACAACATTGCATAATATGGTTCTACTGGATAGATACGGAATCCGCACAGAGAATCTACGATTGTGCCATTCAGGGTAACAAGCCTTGACCACATATTGGAAAACTCTCTGCCTTTTTTGCGTAAATTCGGAGCCGACTCATCGTAAACAGGATAACCGCATATAAGCGATTTCGGATTAGTTTCGGAAGCTTTGATAAACGCCGTGCATTCACTCACATCATGCTGTCCGTCAGCATCTATCTGAAAAATGTGTGTAAGTCCGAGTTCGTGAGCTTTTTTGACAGCCGAAGTCATGGCTTTTCCCTTGCCGCCGTTTTTCTCACGAGTGACAAGCACAACTTCGTTGTGTGATGCAGCTGTTTTCTGGATAAATTCTTTGTTTATACCGTCATTTCCATCATCAACAACGATTACAGGCGCTCCAAAAGACAACAGTGACTGCACAACATCTTCAAGCGTCGAGCCATGTTTATACACTGGAATAACAAAACCAAGCTTCATGAGATTTTTCCGGTTGAATAGATTTTTTTACTGTCAGCGGCATCTGACAGTGTAAAAGAAAAAGCACCAGAATCTTTGACATACGAAAGATCAAGCTGAACATTCGTTTCAGGCAAAAGCGGTGCTGTAAATTTAAGCTTTTTTATTGATAACAGCTCTTTATTGATATGCAGATATTGAGTTGCAAAACGATTTACTATCGCAATCTGACCAACAGCCGGCAAAAGTTTGAAAGTTTGAAAATGTCCTTTAAAAAACTCACAGTTTGCACCAACCTTGAACACAATCTGAACTTTTTCTTCTGTACAGGAGAGAATTTTTTCATCGCTTATGCCGTAAGTATTTGTACATGCCATAAAATGCAGTTTATTCCTTTTTTTTCAGATATTACCAGAAGTATCTTCTTCGCTGTTTTTTTCAAACAAAGCTTTTATTTCTTCTTTATGCTTTTTTCCCTGAACATCTGTCGGCAGAGCATCTACAAAACGCCATTTTTTCGGGATAACAACATTCTCAAAGTATTTCATCAAAAAGTCATGGAAATAAGTATTTATGACGAGTTTTCTCTCTCCGTCAAATTTTGCATGACCTTCTTTGTTCAGCTGGACGGCAGCAGCAAGATACTGCCGTCTGTCTTCCATAGGAATAACTTTAACATCCGAAACAAGCCCTGTTTCAAGAATGCGGTTTTCTACTTCTGGAAGCGAAATACGTTTCTCTTCAATTTTGACAACTGAATCTGAACGCCCCTTTAGCAAGAAGCGTCCGTCTTCGTATATTTCAACAAGGTCAGCTGTAGCAAAACCTGCAGGATCTCTGACATACGGCGAAATTATGACAAGGCAGCCGTCCTGGCCTTTCCAGATTTTTGCATTGTCGAACGGAGTCCATTCCAAACCGTTTTTGGACTGACGGTAAGCAATGCCGCTTGTCTCAGTTGAGCCATATACTTCCAGAGGCCAGAATCCAAAAACTTCATCAGTTTTTTTGGCAACATCCGGAGTAAGAACGCCGCCCGATGTAAAGATAAAACAGTTATCCAAAGTAAGTTTATCTTCCACTTCTACAGTTCTCTTCAGGAATGCCGGAGTTGCAATAATAATATAACGGTCATCTGTGAGCGTTTCAAACTCCTCCGGGAACTCTATGCGCTTTCTGCGAAACGGCACACCAAGAGCAAACGGCAAAGAAATGCCGAACAGAAATCCGTAAATGTGGTGCTGACTTACAGTTGTAATAAGCTTTCTCTGTGTAAATTCTTTTGCCCACTTAGATATGATAAACGCATTATCATTTTCAAATTCTGTCATTCGCTGATTTACAGTCTTTGGGCGGCCAGTACTGCCTGAAGTAAACATTACGATGCGCGTATCATCTGCAGCAAAAGCAGGAGCACATCTGATGTCGGCCTCACTCAGAGAATTTTCTGCGTCAAGTATTGCAGGTATAAATTCACATGCACAAGCACTTTCAGTCTCACAAATTTTCTGATCAGTCAGAAAACCGTCACCTTCACTCCGTATGTCGTTCATATACGAAGGAGTAATATTCTGCGTAAGAAGAACTTTCTTTGAACACTGGAGCAGAGACACAAAAGTCACCAGAAAATACCAATAATCTTCACAATGCAGAATCCATGCATCAGTCTGAGGTCTTGCATTCAGAAAAGCACGCATCTTTGCAGTTTCCACAAGAAAATCATGCCATGTTTTGTACTTTCCGGCAGAATAAGTTCCTTCGTAACACAGAACATAATCATCAGGACGGGAATCAGCCCTGAATGTGGAAATTGTATACACTCCGGTCATTTTTTTATTTACACTCCTTCGGATGACAAACTCAACTGCAAACAGCAGTCCCATAATTATATAAGAAATAAGTCCGTTATAAAGAGTCCAGACTTCATAACTGGCAAATGACGTACACACAGACGCCAATATATTACATACAAAAAATGTACACCACGCAATACAGACTTTACGGCAATATGATGCAATACATCTTTCGTAAGGAGAACCTATGATAGATTTGTCTGTCATAGTTGCAAAACGAAATATGATTGTCGGAGGACTGAAAAATGTACTTGCAAAAGCTACAAGAAAAACAGAAGTGATGACTATCGGATAAAATTTAAGAAATACTGCCTGATTTGTAAAAAAGCAGAGACAGCCGGCAAGCATCAGCATTGTGGCTGTAATAAAAGGTTTTATTCTGGAAAAAAAAACTTTATCGCCCGGCTGCCCATCTTTGTGAGCCTGGGATTTCGTGTGCACGCTTGCGCTTAGAAAAAACGCAAACCCCATCGCAGTTATGCATAGCGACAGAACGCGCACAGGCAGATGAAATACAGCGAGCAGACAAAAAACCAATATTGGATAAATAGCAGCAAAAACTGCAAATATAATCTTTACTGGCAAAAAATAAATTCCTTACAGTCTCAAATAGACTTAGTTTTCACCTGCATTGATATATGGCTCAAGCTTGTCGACAACATCCTGCAAAGTCTTCACATCATTGAAAACATCAGGACTTACGCGCTCAGGAATAAATTCCTTCATTTTTACAACCATATCAATAAAATCTATGGAATCCAGATCAAGATCATCAGCCATCAATGCGCCTGGATGTATCTTAGATTCCTCTACTTCAAAATCTTCAACAAGAATTGTCTTTATTTTTTCGTAAATTTCGTCCTGCGTCATTTATCATTTCCATTTTCAGAAATATATGCAGCAAGTGCATTCACATTTGCAAAATACTGCTTGTTATCAGAACCTTCAGAAGAGAATTTAACACCGAAATTCTTTTTGAGGGCAACTCCAAGTTCCAGAGCATCTATTGAATCCAAACCAAGACCTTCACCAAAAAGAGTCTGATCATCACCAATGTCTTCAGGCTTAATATCTTCAAGTTCAAGAGAAGAAACAATAACCTGTTTTATCTTAAGTTTAAGAGCATCTAAGTCCATATAAAATCCTTTTTTTTCAAAAAAAACAGAATACAAGTTCCTGCGAAACTAATCGAGAAAATAATTATATGTTATACACAAAAGAAAATCAACATACGCAAAAAAAAGCTTTCTGTTTACCAAAACAGAAAGCTTTTCATATCAGGATTTTTTTTCAGCATTGTCCATAAAAAACTGCAATTTTAAAGGACTTCATACGGATAAACAAAGAAAAAACACGAAAGCTGAAAATACTAAAAATCAAAAGGCGTATTTTTCAGTCTGCCGAACACACCTCTGTCAGCCTTATAAGGCACAACACTCGGCTTATCATATACAGGACTTATCACAAGATTACAGTCAAGACAATGAAGTACAAACTTTTCATATATATCTTTAGGAACTTTCGGATATAGCCAAGGTCCTTTTCTCGTCCAGTATTTTGTCAGAACAGGATCATAGATATACCAGTCTTCTTCCCTGCGATTCTGCAAAGCAGCAATCATATCATAAATACTGCGGGACATAGCCACTGTCAGAGGTGCCGGAAGTTTAACAGTATCAGGAATACGTCCAAACACTTCAAGACCAGGCTTCACAGCAAGCAAAGTCACATCAGACAGCCACGGAAGCGGGGGTTCAATCACTACACAATCGGCACGAGACACATCTGTATTGTCCTGACCCCACGGCTGCCATATCTTTGTATTTTCTTTAGAAAGAGATAGTGCATTTGAATAAGCCAGACTAAATGTCGGAAAAAGAAAAACGTCTCTCTTATCATTCAGCAAATCACAGACAGCCTTTCGCAGCCGTCCATCAAAATCTGTTTTATAGCTGCCAGTAATTCCCCTAGAGAGAACATTTTTGAACATAGTAAAGGCAGAACCACCGCCCCATCCGAGCACGGCACGTCCTCCCTCCGCATACAAATCAGTAAGACGGACACCTTTTGCAGTGTATAAAAATGTTCCCCTTGCTCTTTTTACAGTACCATATCTTTTTGCTAAAGCATCTTCAAGGAATTCAAGCTCTGTCATTTGCTGTAAAAAATAACATCAAACCTTAAACAAGTCAATCTGGCTACTGATCTTGTCGATAGCTGCCTGAACAGTTCCAGAAATTTCTGACAGAGAACTTGCAGCATCATTGATACGCTTAACACCTGTAGACATTTCATTGACACTGCCGAGCATTTCTGACGTAGCATTTTTCAGACCGTTGATTTCATCATTGATGTTGCTATTCTTACCGGACATTTCCTTTGAAGACTTCTGAACTTCGCTTGTAGTCGTGTTCATACTTCTCAAAGCATCGCCGATCTGCTTACTTCCAGAGTTCTGCTCTTCCATAGCAGCCTTAATCTGAATAACAAGCTCATCAGTTTCCTTGATATGCTCAGATACCGCAGTAAATGCTTCACTTGATTCCTCTGAAGCAGATACTACCTCAGAAATTGATTCCTTGATATTGCTAAGCTGTTCTCCGATTGTCTTTGACTGAGCAGAAGAAGTTTCTGAAAGCTTTCGGATTTCATCAGCAACGACACTAAATCCCTTACCGGCTTCACCGGCATGAGCAGCCTCAATAGCGGCATTCATAGCAAGAAGGTTTGTCTGTTCTGCAATACTTGAAATGGCAAGGTTAGCTTCCTGAAGCATTTCAGACTGCATCTCAATCTGTCTGATACGTTCGTTAACATCCTGCTGTTTGTTAAATCCAGTCTGTGCATTCTGTGAAAGCGTTGCGAAAGACTTTGCCATCTTATCAACAGATGAGTTAACGGAAGAAATGTTACCCATCATCTGTTCTACAGCAGCAGAAGCCTGTGCTACACCGGCAGTCTGATCTTCGACAAGATTATCAAGGTTTATGATTGTCTGGGAAATCTCATCTACAGCAGTAGCTGTATTAGAAACGCTGTCATTCTGGATAGAAATCTGAACGTTAACGTTATCAATATTGGCAGTAATTTCTTCAATAGAGTTAGAAGTTTCCTTTGTTGTCTCAGAAAGGACGCGTCCAGAAACTGTAAGATCGTTCTTCGAACCCTTAACTTCCTTGATTGTCTCCTGAAGCTTATCACAGAACAGGTCAAAGTATATGATCAAATCTCCGATTTCATCGCGCACAAGCAGGTTAACGCGTCTTGTAAGGTCTGCATCACCGGAAGAAACATCCTTGAGGAAGTTAGTAACGTTTCCGATACGCCACATGAGCCAGCGGACAAATGCACCGCAGATAACCGTAAGGACTATACAGAAGAAGATGATTACAGGTGCAACTACGCGCCATGTCCTCTTAATGATAGAATCAATGGTATCGAGTCCCATTGCAACGAAAACCATACCCTCGATAGAACCGCTGTCACTCTTGAGAGGAATGTAAACAGACTTATACTTGAAACCAGCAACAGTTACATCACCATAGAAAATCTCTCCGTTCTCCAGAACCGTTGAAGAAACGCTGTAGTTATCGAGTGCAGTACCGACGACACTGTTTCCGTGCGTATCTTTCAAAGTAGAAGCAATACGTACATTGTTCTTGAAGATTGTACATTCACAGTTAAATCCATCAGCAACATTCAGATAGAGATCTTCAGAAGCCATATCATAAGCCATGCCGACAAGACCTACCATGGAATTTCCAGAATACACAGGTGCAACAGCAAACATTGCCATCTCACACTTTGAACCGAGTGCAGAATAGGAAACTGACATTTTTCCTTTCTTTGCGTCCTGGACAGCATGTGCAGAAGACAAATCCGTATTGTCAGGGATATTGTATCCTCCGCCGTTCATAACCTTTCCGTTTTTGTCCATCAAAACGATATAGTCAGCCACTACATTGGAAGTAATCGTATTCAAAGCACTCTTTACATCCTCAGGTGTTCTTGCTGACAGTGCGGATGCTACTGCAGGATTCTTCGAAACAATGCCAGCCCAGGCTTTGAGTGTAGAACTCCAGTCATCCAGTATCATCGTCTCGACACCATTTGCAGTATGCTTAAGTTCTTCATTAACGTTATCTTTTTCTACGTTACTTGCAACTTTGAGAGAGATTGTAGAAATTCCTACACAGCAGCAGACTATTGCCCCTGCAAAAAGTGCAAGAAGTTTTGTTTTAATCGAAATATCCCTCTTTGCTGTAGTATCAAAGCGATTTAAAACCTTTCGTGCCATCGTTCCTCCAGAAGCGGAATTGAAATTTCCATAATTTTCTATATAAATTTCAAGATATGTTTCAAAAAAAATCAAAAATACAATCGCTTTTTTTGAAATATAAAATCCGTTATTCCTTTTTATTTTATATTAAAAAAGTCAAATGTCAATAACAAATATTTGTCATTCTTTGCCGGCCGTAAAACAAAATCACGGTCATCATTGCAAAAAACGAGACTTCTTCAATTTTCATCATCGGCATGATTCACAAAAAAGAATACCACATATAGAAAATCATCTTAAAAAAATTGCGTCCAAAACGTATCAATACCGGCAAGCTTTAAGCCATGGAACTGTATAATTTTCAGTTAACAAACGCTTAAAACATCACATTTTCAAAGCTGATTCTAAAAACTGCCATTTTTAGAATCACCCGATTTTTTTTGTTTAAGTTTTGGTAATCAAAACTAGCGAAAAATACAAACCGGTTGTATAATTTAGCAAATGCCAGATATTACAACTCAGTCTTTACAAGAAACAGACAAGCTTCTTCTGAACTGCACAAAGATACTCCAGTGCCGCAATACAATTTCTGCAAACGTCAGCGGAATCATGAAGGAGTTCTGTAATTTTTTTGATTCAGACAAAATCACAATACTAATCAAAACTTCAGGCAACAATTCTGTTTTGAACTTCTCACTGACAAAAAACGGAACGTTTACAAACCTTAAAAATACAGTTTTAACTTCGACAGACGGCAGCTTTCCCCTTTCTGCCAATACAAATGATATAACAATTCCGCTGGAATATAACAGCATAAAATACGGCACCATTACTGTTTCAAATCCTACGACAAACATTCAATACGCACATGCTCCGTCCATCATGACCGTTGCGCACCTCATACTTTCAGAGGTTCTGCACCATTCCGTAAAAACTTCCTACCTGCATATACAAAAGCAGTTCAGTGATTTCCAGGGTGCACTTACAGTTGCTTTCCGTCATACCGGTCTCCTTTCGTGGGAATCCATCCTTGAAAAAGGTACAATAAAGACAAACAATCTTTTTATTTCACAAAAGCTTACAAAAACACTTAACTGTACATCGAACGATATCGGAGAACCTTTTACTTTCCTTCTGTCACATGCAGATTTCAAAGATCAGGTAATTCTTCAGAAATTCATTGAAGCTGCTAAAACAGACAGAGATAAATCATCAATAACATTCTGTTTAAACACAAACAAACCGGAAGAAAGCAAATGCATACTCACACTGAATATATTTGCAATATCAGTAAATTCCGTTGCTTCACGCAGACTTCTCTGCATGCTGCAGAATACTTCTGAAATCGAAAAAATGCAGAACATGTCTTCGTCCATGCAGGCACAGTCAAAAAAACTTCATCAGCAGGAACTGGAACTTGCCATATCAAAAGTACACGAAAAAGAACTGCAGCTTCGTCATGATGCACTTCTGGACAGTTCCAAGTTTATTCTGTGGGACGTAGATCTGTACGCAGGAACTATCATAGCATCAGAGACTCCGTATATCAGAACTCTCAAATCAAAGTTCAACATACCGGACGATACAAAGGATCTGTGTGAGTTCTTCAAAAGCATTACAGTGCCGGAAGACCTCAAATTCTTTGAACAGGGCATGAATACCCTGCGACATGGCAAAGAGTTCAATACCGATATCAGGCTGAACGTTCAATCTGTAATAAAATATGTACGTCTGAACTTTCTGCCAATCATGAGCGAAACGGGAGACTGGGATACAGCAATAGGTACGACAACTGATGTTACAGAAGAATATATCCAGAAAGAAAATTACAGGCACGAACTTGTTTCCTTTAATACAGTACAGGACTCAAACAGAATATTCCAGGCACATGTCAACCTGTCAACAGGCCGCATAATCCGTATAATTTCTGCCGATGAAACCAAATATATTCAGATAAATAAAGATTCTCTTGATACACCGTATGACAAGCTTCTTTTTCAGATAGTCTCAAATAACTCTTTCACACAGAACGGAGAAAAAACAACAGACATCCTCAACAGGGAAAAACTCATCGCAAACTATAACGAGGGCAAACTCAAAAGTTCCATCATCATAGAAGATGTATCAAAAAAATCACTCCGGTGGGTAAGGACAGACCTGCATCTCATGGAAAATCCGCAGTCAAAGCATATCGAACTTTTTTTGTATGTATATGATATTACACGGCAGGAACTTGAAAGCAGAATGCTTCACAGACTCACAAACTCAATATATGAGTTCTGCTCTATCATAAACGTCACAGACAAAAAAATCGGCTATATCGGAAACATCGACTATCCAGACCTGAAATTCTTTGACTATGATACTCACATAGAAGAGCTTCTCGACAAATACGTAGAAGACGAATACAAAAATGTAATACGTACAACGATTTCCATTCCGTACCTGATATCACAGCTCAACAACTACGGACAGTATTCAAATTTCTTTGTCAAAGGAAAAACAGGTGCAGAAAAACAGCGTAACCTGAATCAGTATTTCTATCTTGATAAAACGCACAACCTTATTTTCATGTGTGCAACAGATGTCACAGAGCAGTACCAGAAAGAACAGGAACTTCTGCTCAAAACCCAAAACGCACTCTCAAAAGTTGCAAAGGCAAACAAGTCAAAGTCTGAATTTATTTCAAGAATCAGTCACGACATCCGCACTCCAATCGGCGCCGTTCTAAATCTGACTCAGTTCGCAAATGAAGACATAGACAACAAGGAAAAACTGAAAAACGATCTGGACAAAATCGGAACTTCAGGACGACTGCTTTTGTCTCTCATCAATGACGTACTCGATATCTCCAAAATCGATTCCGGTAAAATCGAACTCATACCGTCAGTTTATCCTTACGAATCTTACATCTCAGAGATACGCAATATACTGGAGCCACTTTGCAATGACCGCGAAATGCACTACTCGATTGACAATGAGCCGTCTCCTGTCTATGCAATCATAACAGACAAAGTCCGTCTCAACCAGATTACGCTCAACCTTTTGTCAAACGCAGTCAAATACACACCAAAAGGCGGAATCATCACATTCCAGACAAAACTCGAGCAAGTTTCTGACCAGAGTGCAAAACTTCATATCGTTGTCAAAGACAACGGTATCGGCATGAGCCGCGAATTCCAGGAACACATGTTCGAAGAATTCTCTCAGGAATACAATAATCCTCTCAGAGAAAAAGCAACCACAGGAACAGGTCTTGGTCTTTCGATTGTCAACAAGATGATAAACCTCATGGGCGGCACGATCCGCGTAGACAGCGAGCCGGGCAAAGGCTCTACTTTCTACGTCGACATCCCGATGGAAACTGCTGACAAAACATACGAAATAGAACAGCAGAAAAGCACCGAAACACCAGACTTTGATATAGACGCATTCAAAGACATGCATATCCTGCTTGCAGAAGACAACGAAGTAAATACAGAAATTGCATTACGCATGTTCAGCAAATTCGGTATAACGCCAGAACACGCAGAAAATGGCGAAATTGCATTACAGATGTTCAAGGACTCAAATCCAGGCTATTACAATACAATATTCATGGATATCCAGATGCCGAAGATGAACGGATACGAAGCAACAGAAGCAATCCGTGCCCTGAACAGACAGGATGCAAAAGACATACGCATTATAGCAATGACAGCTGATGCATTCTCTGATGCGATGGAAAAAGCAAAGAAATGCGGCATGACAGAATACATCACAAAACCGCTCAATATTGATGAAATCAAAAAAATTCTTTCAATAATGGCCGGGAACGTTTCAAAAAAATAAAATCTCAACTGAAAACAAATCACTTGATTTTTTTGGAAACTGTAAAAAGTTTCATCAAAAAAAACATTTGCACAAAAAAAATGCACCTCCTAAAATTGAACTTCGTTTGCTCAAGTTTAGGGGTGCAATTCTGCTTCCTGCATTTTTCTACAATAACAAGAATCACAGAGAATTCCTGAAAACTGCAATTTTCAGGAATTCCTTACGCAATCATATTAAATCTTGAATCCGTTTATCATACCGGAAACTTTCACAGAAGCCTGCTTGTTTACGTCAGAGGCTTTGATTGCATCCTCGGCAGTAGCTTTCATATCCACAAGTTCTTTTGAGGCAGCCACAGAACTTTCATAAGTTTCCGCAGCCATCTGCTGCAAACCTTCTACACTTGCAACTACCTTGACACTTGCGATATTCATGTGTGCAGAAGCTCTAGTCATCTCAGTAGTCGTACCGCTGAGTGTTTTCATCGTAGAAAGGATATTTTCGACACCAAGCCCCTGCTCTTCCATGCCGCTGCGCATCTCTTTGATCATGTCATCGAGCTGGTTAATTTTTACTCCTACGCGCTCAAACGAATCTGCAGACTTCTGTGATGTGCCGACAATACCGCTAATTGCGCTTGAAATGCCTTCCAGAAGTTCCTTGATTGCACTTGACTGAGCAGAAGAAGTCTCTGCAAGCGAACGGATTTCATCTGCAACAACTCCAAATCCCTTACCGAGATCACCGGCATGAGCAGCTTCGATAGCGGCATTCATAGCAAGGAGGTTTGTCTGTTCTGCAATAGCAGCAATAGCTTCGTTTGCTTCCGTCAGGTTTTCTGACTGGCGGGCAATATTTGCAATCTGCTCAGAAACTTCATCCTGCATCTTACGTCCGTCACCGGATTCCTGAACAAGAGTTTTGTATTCTTCAATGACAAGAGAAATATTCTTATTCATAGATGTAATATTCGAAGAAATCTCTTCGACTGCAGTAGACGACTGCTGGATTGCCTGAGACTGCTCCATAATACGGGCATCGAGACTGTTGATTTCAAACTGGACAGTGTTTACATCTTCCGTAATAGACTCAATACTCTCTTTCTGAGCATTTACGCGGTCTGTAATAGTCTTAACATTGCCGACTGTTGAGTTCATCTGACCGATGTGTGCATTCATCTTCTCTGACAGTTCGACACCAGTAGAAGAAAGAACACTCGTCTCATCCTGAAGCTTCGTGATAAGAGAATGAAGGCTCCCGATTACACTGTTGCAGTTACGGGCAAGTCCTTCAAGCTCTGTACCGCCAATTTCCGGAATACGGGCTGTAAGGTCTGCAGTTCCGCGTGAAATTTTTTCCATAGCAGAAGAAATCACAAAAAGACGGCCGAAAATTACACTTGAAACAAAACTTATCAATATGACACCAAGTATAAAGAAAATAATGCCAAACGCAGCAATAATCATAATCTTCTGATTCATGATTTTGACAAAGTCATCCATACCGATATCACAGCCGATGAAACCGACGACACGACCGGAAGAAGTTCTGATAGCTTTGTATGTACTCAGCATCCATCCCCACTGTTCCTGCTTTTCTATGCTGGAACATTCTATTCCGCCGTTTTTCATGACGTTGATAGGAGCATCTCCATAACTCTCAATATCTTCGTCAGTGCCAAGCGGAGAAAAGTTTTCCTTATCACTCGGACTACAGCTTCCATCTATAATATAGCGGAAGACAGTCCCATTTACAGGAATCATCGTATAAAGATACTGACAGCCGGCAATCTGCTTGATTTCAAGAAGTGCCTTACGAGTTTCTTCGTAATAAGGATCCGTCACTTTCGGATTTTTGATAAACTCTGCAAAAGCGTCTCCGTTTATCACTTTTGCAGCCTTTTCGACGACAGGAACACCCATTTCCTTCGCAAATGCCGTACCTGTAGATTTAAGGCTCACCCCTGCAATAATCGAAAGACATGTACAGGAAATAATAATGAAAAGACCAAAATAAATGATAAAACGAGTCTTTAGTGAAGACATCAACACACCCCTTCTTTTTTTATCCATTGTGCTTTTTTCATCAAAAGCACAATGTCTAATTATAACACAGTCTCTCTAATAATTCCACATTTTTTTTAATGTTACTTTCTAAAAAATAATTGCGGAAAATTTCAAAAGCAAAACTCAGCGGCCGGTTTTAATAAAATGTTCCCTGATATAAACACCAGACTGAGTAAGGTCGTCATCTGTCCATGCCGACAGTTTTTTGCAGTTCGGGCGTATAATGCAGGCTGTTTCGTCTTTACATCCCATAGCCCAGTTCATGTGACTTATGTTGTACTTCTGCATCAAGTCAAACCACTTCTCTGATTCCTGTACGTTAAATCCGCCGTTGCCGGACGCATCACATGTGCCGAACTCCGTGATAAATACAGGAAGTCCTGAGTTAATGCAGTTCTCAACTCTGTCACGCATTGACTGAGTATGAGAGTTTGCATAGAAATGAAACGAATACATGATGTTTTTATATTCTGTAATCGGATTTTCAAGAGCTTTGTCGATGTCCTGTGACCAAGTATTTGTGCCGACTGCAATAACTGCATCCGGAGAATTTGACCTGATAACGGGTATGATATCCATTGCGTACGGACGGATTGCTGAGTTCCAGTCTGAGTTTGTAGGTTCGTTGCAGATTTCATAAATCACATTGTCGTACGAAGCAAACTTTGAAGACACTTCGGCAAAGAATTTCTTTGCGTCTTCTGTGTATTTCTGCGGATTAAATGCAAGGACATGCCAGTCAATGATGACATACATGCCGAGTTCTGTTGCATACTTTACGCCGTCACATACCAAGTTCATGAGATACTGCTGGTTGCCGCCTGTCATATAGCCGTTAAACTCTTCTGTATAAAGTGCAAGACGAACACAGTTTGTCTTCCAGTCGTCACGTAAAAGCGTAAATGTCTCTTTGCAGACATACTGCGGATACCACGCCATGCCGTGCGTAGACATACCGAAAAGCTGAACTTTCTTATTGTGACTGTCATACAGATATGCGCCGTCAACATGCAGTGCGCCGTGCTCTGCAAAAGGTGTACCTTTATTTACCACAGGTACACGTGTTTCTACAGCTGGCATTTCAGAAGAAACTGTTTCCTTATTTTTGTCCTGAGCAGCAATGTCTACCTTTGATACTTCAACTCCGTGTCCGTGCATGACGAATCCTCCTTTTTTCAACTCGCCGAGTTCTTTTTTTGATAATGATATGCAGATTATACCTGTATTTTTCTCTGGAATAAGTTCTCCGTTTACAAAAGCAGCACCGCTCACTCCCTCAAAACCAAGCTCATGCCATTTGTCTGACACAGAATAAGCCTTGATTTTGTGATAGTCAGCAGAAGTCAATGTGTAAGTTATGCGCAGGCAGCTGTTTCTGCCAGATCTGGAAAACTTCGACGCTTCGATAAAAACATTGTTTTCCCAGGAAAGAACCACAGATTTATATAATAAAGTTATGGTATTTGACGCAAAAACACAAGAGACAATGCATGCCGTCAAAAATACCAGAAGCAGTAAATACAGACGTGAATTTTTATTTTGCATACAAAACTACGATATGACAAGTTTCGCTTTTCCGCAAGTTTTTTTTGCAAAGTCAAGAAACTCAAAGCACATGCAAAAAAAACATTCACACAATGCATGAGTAATTTATCACAGATTACAGCAGGGCGGGATTTGAGTACTTCCAAAAATTCTGTTTTTCCGCTATACTGTGCGAATATTAGTTTTTTTCTATAAATTTCAGTTTACAGAGAAAACTTCTAAAATCGGAAAACATCTCATTACAAGTTTTTCGAGATGTTATATTCTATATAATTGAGGCAATTTTCTTATGTCAATGGTTATTCTTACATTAAACTGCGGTTCATCATCCGCAAAATACCAGGTTTACGACTGGGACAACAAAGACGTTCTCGCAAATGGCGTAGTAGAAAGAATCGGTGAAGCAGGTTCAGGAATCACACACAAGGCAAACGGAAACAAAACAGAGATAAAGAGCCCTTGCCCAACACACAAAGAAGCTATCGAGCTTATCCTCAAGACAATCACAGACACAAAGATTGGCGTTATCAGCGATATGTCAGTCATCAAGTCTGTAGGACACCGCGTACTTCACGGCGGCGATAAATTCACAAAATCTGTAGTCATCACTCCGGAAGTTCTCGAAACATTCCGCTCTGTACAGGATCTCGGACCTCTGCACAACCCTGCAAACATCATGGGTATCGAAGCTGCACAGAAAGTCATGCCGGGAGTTCCACAGTGCGCAATCATGGATACAGCATGGCACCAGACTATGCCAGAGCATAACTTCATGTATGCAATTCCTCAGGAATGGTACACAAAGTACGCAGCACGCCGCTATGGTTTCCACGGAACATCATTCCTCTACACAGCAAAGCGTACAGCAGTCCTCCTCGGCAAAGACCCAAAAGACACAAACATCATCATCTGCCATATCGGAAACGGCGCATCTATCTGTGCTGTCAAGAACGGCGTATGTTATGATACATCAATGGGAATCACACCTCTTGAAGGTCTCGTCATGGGAACAAGATGTGGTGACATCGACCCGGCACTTCCATTCTATATCATGCGCAAGACTGGCATGAGCGCAGAAGAAATGGATAAGACACTCAACAAGAAGTGCGGACTTCTCGGTATCGCAGGCATGTCAGACTGCCGCGACATTGAAGACGCATATATGAAGAACGACAAAACTGCAAAACTCGCAATGGATATGTATTCAACACGTATCAAGAAGTACATCGGTGCATACACAGCAGAACTTGGAAAAGTTGATGCAGTTGTATTCACAGCCGGTGTCGGCGAGCACTCACCTATCGTCCGCGGCGAAGCACTTAAAGGACTCGATATCCTCGGAATCAAAGTTGACGAAAAGAAAAACAACAGCAGCAATACAAGCAATGCAGAAACATGCATCAGTGCTGATGACAGCAAGACAAAGATTTTCGTCATCCCGACAGATGAAGAGCTTGTCATGACAGAAGATGCTTTCGCACTCATGAAGGGAACTTACGATGTTCATACAAACTTCAAGTACAGCTTTGCAAGCAAAGATTATGTAAACAAGGCTAGAGAAGCAGGTCTCAAAAAGGATCTGGAAAAGCACCCTGAACTCAAAGACATCATCGCACGTGCATAACATACGGCAAACTTGTTAAAAGCAGTTTCTGCTGAATCAGTTTCCAAAAAATTGACTCAGCAGGCTGATGAGCTAAGTGCACATCTAAAAACAGTCAGCCGGCAAAGGCTCTGTTCTTTTCGTGAACAGAGCCTGCAGGCTGGCTTTTTTTTCAACAGCAGGGAACCACGAAAAATCATTTTGTCCGGACACCCCTGAAAATATATCAGGCATCTCTTTCAAATTTTTTAGAAGTGCCAAAATAAAAGCGTTAAGCCGATAAGGTATTTATGAATCATAAAATACACGATTTTCTTGCATTTCTCCTTCTGGGAACAAAACACCGTTCCGACTTCAAGAAAACCGGCATATACATATACAATTACAATCATGCAAACCTCAAACTGTTTTCTGCATTCTTCTTCATTATACTTGCAGTGCAGAAGCTTCTGTCTTTCATCTTTCCAGCATACAGTTCAAACAGTCCTTTTTTAGTCCCGTCAATGTTTCTGACACTCGGGCTTTACCTTTCTACAAAACTGATTTTCAAAAAAGACCAGTACACTCCGCTTGTACTTATTTTCTATTACATACTCTTTACTGCAACACTTGTCTTTGGAATTTTCATCGGAACTGCCAGCGACAAATCAATTGCCGTCACTTTCAATGTAATGATAGTCGTCATGCCTATCTGCATGTGCGACAGTCCGTACAGAATAAACATCCTGCTCATCCTGATGTCCATACTCTTCCTGTTTATCAGTCACAGCACAAAAACAGAATATTACTATGCATACGACGCAACAAACTGTCTGAGCTTTTTGATTATCGGACTGTGCATAAACACAAAGCTTCAGATTGCAAAAATGTCTGACTTCAAAAACAGATATATCATCAAAAAACAAAACAGCACAGACACCTTGTCCGGCACGCTTACACGAGATGCCTTTGAAGAATACGCCCAGAAAACCCTCAAAAAGAAAAATGCCTGCGGAGCTTTGATGATTCTGGATGTTGACAATTTCAAATCAATCAATGATACTTTCGGACACTCCATCGGAG
>JAZQQW010000034.1:0-92876 GCA_045629255.1 Treponema sp. | reverse complement strand
ATCTTTGCATTCGTTCAGTATCAGTTGTATCTGAACAGGTTAAACTGCACCGATGATACATTTTATATGGATTCAACGCCAGTCACAGTGTGTGAAAATCGTTACATTTCTACTCATAAAGTAACAAAAAAAATTGCAAGCCGCGGTAAATCAACAAAGTTTTCGTCCCGGCAAAGAACATGAAACGTATGATTACGCCGGAACAACATCAGCTTTTATTAAACAGAAACAGAATCGAAAATATCTGGTCAGTGATGAAGTTGAATTATAATTTGATTTATCACAAAGCCAGAAGTATAACAGGAATGTTCAGGCATTTCTTTTACAGCATTTCTGCATTTTTGGTTCACTTTGTTGATGATGCAATCCAGTGGTTTCTGCCAAACTTTTCAATTCAGCAGAAACTTGAATTTTGGCCTATATAGGTAAAAATTCAAGTTTAATATCAAGATCCGTTACTTTTTCAACTGTTTCAAATTTTCCAAAAGCAGGCTTTGTAAGGTAATAATTATGGCTCTTGACTAGCATCTCTTAAGAAAAGAAGATGTAAATCTATGAAATATAAGAGATTAAGCAGTCAAAAAGTTAACAAAATTTTAAGGTGCTTTTGTACGGATATAACAGCTACAGCTTGTGCTGAAATAGTGGGTGTAAATCGTAATACAGTTAACAGTTGGTATAATGATTTCTGTTCTTGCAGAAACACGAAGTGAATGCGGAGAATTTGAAGTTGATGAATCATATTTCGGCGCACATCGTATTCGAGTAAAACGTGGACGTGGTGCTGCAGGGAAAACACCTGTATTTGGATTGCTTAAAAGAGGCGGAAAGGTAATTGTACGGATTGTTCCTGACTGCACAAGAGAAAGCTTAATGCCTATAATACAAGGACTTGTACTTGAAGGTTCTACAATTCATTCTGATGGATGGAATGCATATGATGGCTTAATTCTTAATGGCTACGATCATTACAGAGTCTTTCATAGTGAAAATGAATTTGCCCGCAGGAAATGCCATGTAAATGGAATTGAAAATTTCTGGAGTTTTGCCAAACGCAGGCTTGCTAAATTCAATGGTTGTGACTCCAGCAAATTCGTGATACATTTAATGGAGTGCTAATGGAGATAAAATCATCGCAATGATGATTTATATAAGGAATTATGCAAAATTCTAAAAAGATACAAGTCTAGAGCCAAAAAAATATGCCGCGTTTTGATTTTACAACTTTTGACAGGTTGTTTTATCTGCCTTTAATCTGTGAATGAAGTACATCATTGAAAATAATGTGTACAAATGGTAAAGTTTGTTATGGACATTAAATCATTATATGCAGAGATATTAAACGAACATAATTTGAACCCGAATCACAAGGGCATGATAGAAAATCCTTCATTTACTTTGCGCGGCGTTAATCCAAGCTGTGGAGATGATATTTATCTTCAGCTTAAAGTTGACGAAAACGGAATTATTACAGAGGGCTGTTTTAACGGCTCCGGTTGTGCCATCAGTCAGGCAAGTGTAGACATGATGCTTGATGATATAATTGGTCAGAAAAAAGAAGAAGCATTGCGTCTTGCAGCTCTTTTTACTGATATGATTCATGGCAAAGAAGACGATGATGCAAAACTTGAAGAACTTGACGAGGCTGCAGCCCTCAAGAATATCAGTTTCATGCCGGCTCGTGTAAAATGCGCTGTTCTCGGCTGGCATACAATGCAGGAAATGCTTGAGGGAACAAAAGCTTCTGGCACAATTTCTGCTCAGGCTCAGTCAGCTCATGAAAATCCTGACGGCACGTCCTGTTCTATTCAGTAATTTTGTTTTTTGTGTTGCACATCTAAAAAAGTCAGTTTTTTTAGATGTGTCTGGGTACTAAAAATCAATGTCAGTAATTTGTTTTTGTTTGTCATATATCACAATGACTTTTTTTTAGATGCATTTAGTGCATCTTTTTTTATGTTCGCTTGACTAATGCAAAAAGCTGTTTACGTGTAATCGTTGTGTAAACAGGACGGCCGTGCGGACAGTGTGGATCAGGGAGTTTAAGTGCTTCTTTTGCAATCCACGCAGCTGTGTCCATATCGAGTACTGTTCCATCCATTACTGCAGACCGGCATGCAGTAGAAGCTGCAACCGCATTTATCATGTCTGTCGGTGATATTCGTCTGTCGAGCAGGTCTTTTGCCAGATCTTTTTCTGAACCTTTCCATCGTATCGGAACTGTCGTAAATTCCCATATTCCGTTTTTGCATTTTCTTCCGGTAAAGCCCGCCTGTTCAAGCTTTTCCTGAAGAGCTGTCAGATAGTTGTCATCAGCATCACTTTCTGTCTGCACTACATACGGCACAAGCAAAGTCTGTTTTTGACCTGCATCTGCCATAATCTTGTTGTAAAGATATCGTTCATGAGCTGCATGCTGATCGATTATATACAGTGTGTCATTTTTTTCTGCAATCAGAAAAGTTCCAAGCGTAATACCGACAAAGTGAAATGATTTGTTTTCCTGTGAATCTGATTCTTCGTCAGCGTCGTTTCTGATATAGTTCGGTTTTGAAATTTTATCGTCGTCATTGTTTGTGCTGGCATTTTTGTCATCGTTGTTTTGTGTGCCGGACATGACAAAATCCATGCCTTGATTGAAGTCTTTGATGGCTTGCGATGCAATAGACTGCGCATCAAATCCTGAGTTCTGCCATGATTCTCGTGTCATTCTGCTGCTTTCTGGAGAACTTTTAGAACTTGCAAAAAGCTGCTCCCGATAGCCGCCTCTTGTAATGTTTGTGTATGATGAATGACTGCTTTTCGGTGAACCAAGGTAATGTTCGACAATACCGCCTGTTGATTTTGTTGAAAAATCTGTGAGAAGCGGAGCCTGGCTTTGACTGTCTCCGTCTTGTTCAATCATTGTTTTGATTGTGTATTGACGGAAAAAATCTTTTGTACTTGTGCTGACACTGTGGTGTAACGCTGAGATATCTTTGAAACGTGCTTCTTTTTTTGCCGGATGAATATTGAAATCAACAAGAGCCGGATTCATTTTGACAAAAAGGCAAGCTACCGGATGTGTGCCATTCGGGAAATATCCTGTACAGCCATATTCTATAGCCTGAACAAGAGAATACTCCTGTATGCGTCGGCCATTTACATAAATGTAAATGTCTTTTCTGTTGTTCCGGAAGACGGACGGTTCTCCTATGACTAGCGAAAAAGACCAGGATTCTTCTGTTCCGTCTGTTTTTTTGTCACATGCAGAGTTCTTTATTTCATAAAAAAGATTTGCATTTTCAAACAGTTCCATGCCCTGTGTGAATCTTTCTATGAGTGTCTGGCCTGCACTTAAGTTGTATTTCTCTTCGCCGTCGGCTGTAAATGTAAAGGCAATATCCGGGCGGGGAAGTGCTTTTTCAATAAATGTGTTTTTGCACAGAGTTCCCTCGCTTGATGGACGCTTGAGAAAAACGCGACGTGCGGGGAAATTTTCGAACAGAGAAAGTGTTTGAACTATTGTGCCTTTGACAGGAGATGCCAGTGTAAGTACATGATCTTCTGTAACGGATGCGTTCATTTTCCATTCGCCGCTTGAAATCTGTAAACGGCTGACAGAAGCCATTGATGCAAGTGCTTCGCCGCGGAAACCGAGCGTAGTTAAATTGAGAAGATCTTGCTCTGTCGTGATTTTGCTTGTTGCATGAGGTCTTGCACATGCTTCAAGATCTTCTTTTGACATGCCGCAGCCGTCATCACGTACACGGATTTTGTCTATACCACCGCCTTCGATTTCCACATCTATACGGCTTGCTCCTGAGTCAACTGCGTTATCCAGAAGTTCACGGACAATGGCATTTGGTCTGTCAATTACTTCGCCGGCAGCAATTTTTCTTGCAACTTCGGCACTGAGCTGTTTTACACTCATCAGGCGTTTCTTGTTCCGTTAAGTTCGCTGTCTGTGTTGAATAAATCCAAAACAGGCTCATTGTTTGCTTTCTTTGTACTTCGTTTTTTTGCAGGCTTTTCGCCGTTTACTGCTACTTCTTCGGAATCTGAAGCATCATCATCTGGTATGTCCGGGTTGTTCATAAGCTGCTGAACTTTTGCTTCTATAGAATTCAGCTCTTTTTCCATAGTTTTTGCAAGCTTAATGCCTTCTTCAAAATCTTTGATAGCATCTTCAAGAGAAATATCGCTTTGTTTTATGTCATTTGTCAGCTTTTCAAGCCGCTGTAAGTTTTCTTCAAAAGTTTTCATCAGTCAGATTATACAACTTTTTATATGCTGTGCAAAGAAGGCATTTGCTGTTGTCTGAGAGCGTTTTTTTTGGTACATCGACCATAGCAATCTGCGTATGGTCTGAAAGAACGTTACAGTACTGCTTTAAATAGTAGTACTGTAACGTTAAGAAATGAATTCATCATGGCAGAATGACTTTTACATCTCTTTTATTAAAATTTGACATTCAGGCTATTTGCTGAGAGCATTAGACAAAGTCATCTGATTCATTTTCTGCATTTTTGCTAAAATTTCAGGATGATCTTTTTTAATCTCTTCTTCATGTTTCCAGATATTGTCCCAGATTAATTTTGGTGTTTTGTACTGACTGTATGTGCCTTCAAGAATTTCTCCATCCAGCAAGCCGAACAGATAATCCAGTTCATCATCAGAATAAACTGGAACAAGTGCATAACCTTGAGAAACACGAAGATATTGGTCAGAATTAAACTCAAATGCATTGAGCCACCAGCTTGTGTATTCTTCAAAACCGTTTTCACCTTTTAATTCTTTTTCAATGGCATTTGCAGCATAATATCCGCAGAGGAAAGCTCCCTGTACTTCTACTTCAACAAAAGCAGCAGCATCACCGATTGTGATTACGTTTCCTTTATAAGGCTTTCTTGCTGCGTTAAATGCTTTTACAGAACATCCATGTTTTTCTACGATTTCTGCATTTTTCAAAAGTGGAGTCAGAGGACTGTCGTTGCGGACGTTTTCAAAAATATCAGCCGGTCTGTTTTTTGCATCACCTGTGATTGTCATTTCAACGACTTCTTCACTGTGTACACTTGGTCCAATAATGACAGCTGCATTTGAATGGTAAGCTCTTCCGTAGAAAAGATTCCAGCTGTTTTTTTCAATGCCGGTAACTCCTTTCAGAAAATACTTCATGACAAAAGCTGTTGCAAAATGAGTACGGCCTTCGTTTAATCCAAACTTTTCTGTTATACCGGCGTTTACGCCTTCTGCGATGATTAATTTTTTGCCATAAATGCTGTATTGTTCTGTTCCTGTGCGGACGTCCAGCTTAACGCGGTCACCTAAATCTTCTCCATTAAAAGCATTTGTGTTCAGCAAAAACTCAACGCCGGCATTGACACACTGCTCATACAGACTCTTTAGGAGATAGCATTTATCAAACTTGTATGCAAATGGCTTGTTGTTATCCAATGCAAAGTGAATCTTGCTGTCATGAGGAGAATGGTAGTATTTATGAGCAACAGGAACAAGTGTTCCGTTGTAGTCGACTTCAAAACCAGCTTTTGTAAACTTGAATTTGTTGTCTTCCATCTTTACATAGTCATTTTCATAACCATCATCAAGAATAACCTGCATGGAACATGCTCGATGAAGCTCATCAAAGGACTTTTTTAATTCAACGACTGTTACGCTGCAACCTTTTTCGCGCAAAAGTTTTGCTGCCAAAAGTCCTGCAGGTCCACCACCAACAATAACTACATCTCTAGTTTTGTCCATTAAGATACCTCCAATTGCTTAAAAAAAACAATTTCTTTTAAGTTTTGAAAAAGATTTCAAAAAATAGCATTCCCTTTGTATTTTGTTTATAAAAAATGGAAAGTGAGACTGTACTATGATTGAAAATTATTTATCGTAAGTATACAATATAACAAATAGTTATTTCAACCCTGATTTATTGGTTTTTAGGAAAACTTCAAGAAAAAGCTTGATATTTTCGAAAAAAGCTCTTTTTTTATCAGTACTTAAATTATAATTGAAAAAAAACTGCATTTGGACTAGCAATTATATTTTTTCTCTGATACGATGCATAGGTTCAGAAAACATGAGTTTCCTACAAAATGGATTGTTTGGATAATCTCGATTTTTTTTCCTTCATTAAAAGGAATTTCTGAAAATATAGCATAACTTTTTCTGACGGAGCAATCTTGTCAGGTTTGACGGCAGTTTGCTGTCATTGTTTGTTATAGTTCAGAGTGGTAATTATATGTGAGGTTTTGTAAAATGAAAGATTTACTGATTATCGGTGCCGGACCTGCAGGTCTTATGGCGGGCATTACTGCTGCAGACAACGGAATGAGCGTAACTATTCTTGAACTCAAAAAGTCTGTCAGTAATGTTGTAAGAGCTTGTTCTGCTCAGCTTGTCCTTGATGACGGCTATGAGAGTGAGTGCATTAAGCTTGAAGATGACAGAATTGTTTTCACAAAGAACGGCTTTTCTGTTCCTTATACCGGCAAAAAGGTCATGACATACGGTGTCAATTATATATCTGCGGATGGAAGTACTGTCCGTTTCAGACATGCTGACGGCCGTCCTAGTTCTATCAAAATTGACAAAAAAGCTCTGCTGCTTGGCCTTGAAAAACTTTGCTACGAAAAAGGCGTTGAGATTATTACAAATTGTGCTGCATGCAGAATAAATGATGATGCTGACGGTGTTTCTATTGTTGCTCATCATAACGGTGTATCTGAGTTTTATGCAGCAAAGAAGCTCATCATTGCAGAAGGAGTAGGGGCTCGTCTTACTGGTTCTGTTGGTTTGAATAAGGGCAGAACTCTTTTCGGTACTCCGTTTATTGCCAAATATATTTTAAAGGGCGTTAAAGGAATTGAGACTGATATATGGAATCAGTATTGTGGAAATGCATATCATCCGTTTGCAGAACTGATGATAGGTCCTTCTATAGAAGGAGACGATGCTGTAGAAGTAACTGTTCCTGGTGTAAAGCAGATGCTTCCTGAAGTTTTGTTCCAGAAGATGTTAAAGGAAAGTCCTCTTGCTCCATGTTTCAAGGATGCAAAGATTATCGAAAAACAGGGATGCAGTGTAAAATCCTATGTTTCCCTTATGAAACCTTATAACGGCAATGTTATTTCAATTGGCGACAGTGCAGCTCATATTGAAACTATTATTCAGGGTGCCTTTATGTGCGGATATCATGCAGCTCTTGCTGTAAAGAAAGAGCTTGCTGGAGAAGACGGATTTGCTCAGTACACACAGTGGTGGCAGAAGGCATTTGAGTTTAACAGAATGGAAGGCATTGATTTTGTCAAGTATTATGGAGCTCTCAGTATAAAGGCAAAATTTACAGATGATGAAGTAAATTATCTGTATGCACTTGTATCTGGAAATACTCTTCGCGGCGAGTTCAGTCAGTTTGAAGTTCCAAAGCATTTCTGGAAAGAAGTTCTCAAGTATGCTGATAAAATAAAGGCAGAAAAGCCTCAGATTTATGAAAAAATGCAGCCTGTCATTGGATTGAATCTGGATTAAAAAGATTTTTTTAACTAAAAATTTCAAGAAAACTGTCCAGAGGTGAGTTCTGAAAAACAATCTGACAGGGCGTGCCTTGTCAGATTGTTTCTTGAAATTATAAGGTTTTAAACTGATTTTTCTAAATTGTCTATAAAAAGCCCCGGAATTTGAAATTGATAAGCATTCATATTCCGGGAGCTTTATTTTGTAAAGTTTTACGTATTGTGTTCTGTTTTGAAAATCATTAATCAGCCCTGAATTCTAGTTTTCAAAATTCATATTTGTTTATGCAAAAATAAGTCCCTAAAAACAATCTGTCACCTCAAACGTCGAATATGAGATTCCGAACTTAATTCAGAATCTGGCACACTATATGCAGTCTAGATGCTGAAATCAGATCCTGCATGACAAGAATTATTGGTTTCACATCCTTTTTGCATATAATTTCCCAGACTTCAGGCTAAAGGCAATCTGAAATTATGTTATAAATATTTTCATACATAAGCGGATTTCTTTTTGAAAGGCATTTATACTTACAAATACAGGAAGTTTCTTCGCGAATATTATTCAGTTCTATTTTTGTGTGCGTTATAGGTTTAACTTTTTTTTGATATAATTAAACGTGCAAAATATCCTGTCAGACAAGGATAGGGGAGAGATGTTTTGATATGGCATGATGGATTATAAATAGCCTCAATTTCGGGTTTTGTTTGTTTTTTCAAGAAATGCCACAGTGATTTCTGAGAAACTTGAAATTGAGGCCGATTAATGTTTTTATGTTGTTTTTAAGAACTTGTAAAAATACAAAGTATAATCTTAAAAAAAACGTTTATTTTTTGATAGAACCGAAAACCTTTGTTATAATATCTGAACCGTAACCTACAGGATTGTCACGGATCTTTTTTTCTTCGTCTGCAATCTTGAGGAAGATAGCATCAAGTGCTTTTTCTGTAGCGTACTGAGACAAATCTGTGTCGACAGTTTCTACTGCAGCTGTATTTTTTCCGAGCTTTCCACTGAGTTTGTTTGCACTTGAACCTGCTTTATTGTATGTTGTGACGACTTTTGACCATGCTTCATTTGCTGACATGTTGCCTATGAGCTTCTGGTCGAGAGCCTGTGCGACCTTCGGCTTGTAAAGTTCTACGAGCTGGCTGTAAGTTTTGCCCTGAAGGTATTGTGTTGCAGCGTTGTCTTCGCCTTTGACGATATTGATGCCGTCAGATACGGACATGCTTGTGATACTATCTGTGAAAATCGGGACAATTTCTGCTGCACATGACTCTGCTGTGCGGTTCAAACGAAGTACGACGTCGTCAATCGCTTTTTTGCCCTGTGGAAGTTTTGAGATTGTATTTACGATTTTTTCAGCTTCCGGCGGCATATCAATGAAGTATAGAGGATTTTTGTAATAAGCATCTTCGATGTGAAGCTGTGATGAAGCTGTTTCTGCACCTTTGCCAAGTGCTGCTTTGAGAGCCTGTACAGCTTCGTCATTTGAAAATGACAAACCTCCGCTTTTTTTGTCGGACAGGGCTGAGTTGAGTTTATCTGCTACTCCTGAAAGTTTATTGTTTGTACCAATTGCAAAAACAGAACCAGCTGTAAGTACAGCAAGTGAAAGTGCAAGACATTTGCGGTATGTATTGTGTTTCATAAAAACCTTTTTTTTTGTTGTTGTAGATTCTTTAAAAACTGTTGATGAATGTAAAACCGTTCAAAATGCTTTGTTTTAATCAGTGCATTTTTACGCCAGATTCAAAAACAGTTTTCTGGAATTAACATTATATAAACAGAAACACAATGCATTTAGTTACATTGCATTTGATGTGGTTGCGTGCAATGCTTCTTTGTCATGACTGGCTCTGGAAAATGATATATCATTTTCCAGAGCTGCACGTATATGATATATGTTTTTACAGAGAATACTGTGCTTTTACAAGTTTGTAATATTCACCATGTTTTGACATCAGTTCGTCTGGTGTTCCGCTTTCTTTGATGCCTCCCTGATTTATTACAAAAATGCGGTCTGCATTTTGTATGGTAGAAAGTCTGTGAGCGATGACAAAAGATGTTCTGTCTTTTAATAGCTCACGGATTCCTTGCTGTACAAGTTTTTCTGTCTTTGTGTCGATGTTGCTCGTCGCTTCATCCAGAATCAGGATTCGCGGATTGCTGAGCATTGTGCGTGCAAAAGCCAGAAGCTGCCTTTCTCCGTTCGAAAGCTCTCCGCCGCGTGCAGTGAGTTTTGTATTGTAACCGTCTTTGAGTTTGCTGATAATCTCATGTGCCATAACTGATTTTGCGGCTTTTTCCACGTCTTCGTTACTTGCATCAAGTTTTCCGTACAGTATGTTTTCTTTGACTGTTCCAGAGAATATGTAGTTATCCTGTGTCATGATACCCATCTGACTTCTAAGAGAGTTCTGTGAAACTGTCTTGATGTCAGTGCCGTCTATCAGGACTATGCCGTCTGACGGATCATAAAAACGCGATATAAGATTTACAATAGTTGTCTTGCCAGCTCCTGTAGGACCTACGAGAGCTATCGTTTCTCCAGGCTTTATCGTAAAGCTGACATTTTTCAAAACTGAAGACTCACTGTTGTAGCCGAAACTTACATTCTGGAACTCTACGCTTCCTTTTATCTGCGGCATTTGCGGTGCATCCGGCAGATCACGGATACCTGGTTCTGTATCAAGAATTTCAAAGACTCGTTCTGCTCCCGATACGCACATTACGAGTTTATTGTAAAACTGACTCAAGTGCATGATTGGCTGCCAGAACATTCCCATGTATGTGCCGAACGCCATATAAGTTCCGACCGACACATTTTCGATGCCGATTACTTTTACTCCGATGAAATACAATGCAAAGTTTCCGACTCCGAAACAAAGCTCAACGAGTGCGCTGAAACCGTCTGCCCAGTAAATTGCTTTTTTGAAAGCATTACGGTCTTCTGTCGTCAGTTTTTTGAAAGTATCCATCGTTTCCTGTTCGGCTGCAAAAGACTGGATGATTTTCATGCCTGAAAGACTTTCGCTGATAAAGGCGTTTAGGTTTGATGCTTTTTTGCGGCGAATTGTCCAATATTTACCGGATTGCGTTGAAATGATCGTCATGCCTGCAATCAGAAGCGGCAGTGTAAAAAGTCCTGCGAGTGCGAGCTTCGCATTTTCAAGAAGCATGATGACAACAACAGCAACGACTGTGACGAACTCAGGCACAAGTGTTGTGATTCCGTTTTCAATGACTTCTTTGAGCGAGTTGACATCGCCTGTAATGCGTGCAAGAATCTTTCCGCTTGGACGTGAGTCAAAAAATTTCAGATCGAGCTTTTGTATATGTTCGTACAGCTGCTGTCGTATGTCTTCTATTACATGGTTGCTTGTTTTTGCCATCAAAAGCATACGGAGCTTAGATGCCAGAACCATAATCAGATTGATTACTGCTGCAAAAATCACAACATACCACAAAGATTTAATATCTTCCTTTGCAATGCAGCTGTCTACGGCATACTGTATGAGTTTCGGGTTTATAAGTGTTACGATTGTTGTAACACCAATCAAGAGCATTATAGCAATGACCTTGAGTTTGTATTTGAGGAGGTAACTGAACAACCTCAGAATAGTAACAGCTGAATGCCGTTCTACAGATTTTTCATCTTCTATATATCCGTTCATTTAGTTCTCCGATATTTCTTTCTAAATTTGATGCATATTACAGGCTGAAAATGTCAGCAATATTATATCTTGTAAAAACTGCAATTTTCAAAGCTTGCCTTATACATATCCAGACAGTTCATCTTTTTCAGGAACTGGTACTGTCCTGTAAGCTGCAGTTTTTCAGGTTTGTGTCACCGAACTGAACTTTGTAAGTTTCGTAATACAGACCTTTTTCGGCAAGAAGCTGTTCGTGTGTTCCGCTTTCTGCAACAGAGCCTTTGTTGAGCACGATGATTTTGTCTGCATTCTTGACGGCACTTATTCTGTGACCGATTATTATCTTTGTCATGCCGCTCAGAGTCTGCAGTGTTTTTTGAATCTGCTGCTCAGTTTCTGTATCAAGAGCACTCGTTGAATCATCCAGAACAAGTACTGGAGTTTTGTGTGAAAGTGCGCGTGCTATAGTAATACGCTGCTTTTGTCCGCCGCTCAGTCCCACTCCGCGTTCGCCGATTATTGTTGATTTGCCGTCTTTCATACCGGCGACAAATTCTTTGGCACATGAGTTGTCGATAGCTTTGTCAATGCTTCTCTCATCAATTAAGTCTTTTGCACCAAGAACAATGTTGTCCTCTATCGTATTTGAAAACAGAAATACATCCTGCATGACAGTGGCAACACTTTTTCTGAGTGTACTCAAATTCCAGCTGCGTACATCCACGCCGTCTACGTAAATTGCACCGCCTGTAACGTCGTACATACGCATCAGAAGATTGATCAGTGTAGTTTTACCGGAACCAGTTTCTCCCATTATGCCGAGCGTTTGTCCTGCTTTTATTTCAAATGAAACATTATCGATAATCTTTTTGCCGTTTTTTGATGTATAGCTGACATTATCGAAAACTATGTTACCTTTGACATCCGGCAGTTCTTCAACGTTTTCAATTTCCTGTATATCGCTTCTTTCCTGGAATATTTTATCCAGCCTTTTTGCAGATGCTATTCCCTGAGCAAATCCGTTTGTAAGCCAGCCGAGCATTTCCATAGGCCACAGAGCATTCATGCAGTACATGACAAATGCGTTAAGTTCTCCAATGGAAATCTTTTTGCTGATGCAGAAATATCCGCCGGTTAGAAGAACTGCCATAGGCAGAAGTTTCGTAAAAATCTGAATGATAGGATCGTATTTTACAAAAATCTTTGACTGCGAAACGTTGAGTTCATAATAACGGTTTGAGTGTCTCTGAAATTTATGAAACTCAAATATTTCTCTTGTAAACGATTTGACAGTTCTTACTCCGTTCAGGTTTTCCTGAGCTGTATTGTTTAGAGCCGCGTTTTCCTCGGCGATGTCACCGAAACTCTTGTCCAGCTTGCGTTCCATGATGATTGCTATGGCAGCTGCTGCAATCATTGTAAGGGTAGGGAGTAGTGCCAGTACAGGATTTAGAGAATAAAGGCAATACAGAATTAAAGATGTGTGTACAGTGACCTCAATAATCAGCATGCCGATGTATGTTCCACAATCCCAGATTCTGTCGACATCGTCTTTAACACGGGACATGAGTTCGCCTGAGTTGTTTTTATCGTAAAAAGATGCAGAAAGATTCTGCATTTTCTTGAATACATCAAATCGCAGGTCTCTTGCTATTGCGCTTCCACCTATGTCAAAGCAGAACTCCTTGATGTACTGGAAGATGAATCGTCCGACTCCGATTATGATAAAACCGCCTAGGAAAATTGCCAGATGGCTTGAGTCTTTTCCGATGATTACGTCGTCTATGATATGCTGAACCATAACAGGCTCAAACATAATAAGACTGACACTCAAAAGAAGCGACATTATTCCGATTGTGTAAAGCACGGCACGCCGCTTGATGTAAATCAGTAAATTCAGTTTTTGTGACTTTTGCTGCTTGTTCATTTATGTTACCCAAATACAAAAAGCATCTCAGAAGTTATAAGTGAGATGTCAGTGGCTTATGATTTCTGACAATAACAGAATTCATAAGTTTTGATTGCTAAAGTTGTTCCTAAAAAACTGACGTTTTTAGAAAAACATGAAATTTGCTTCAAAAAATTTGAAAGCATTCTAAAACAGAAATGAGAAAATCAAAAATGTGCGCGAAGTCCGATTTTTGAAGGGTTAGTTAGAGGTTCCCTGAAGACGAACTTTATCTGCACGTTTGTGATTATATGAAAAAATGTTATGCATGGTTGTTTGCCTCCTTGAACCTTTGCGGGAATGAATACTGCCGGTTGTACAGCATTTGATTTCTAGATACTTTTCGTAATATCCATTTTTATGGATATGTAACGATTTTTTTAGTACGCGAATTATGATGTTCACTATACACAAAGTGCATGTATGTGTCAATCTCTTTTTTTTGCTTATTGCCGGTATTTCATTTTATTCGTACCGACGGGTTTAATACCACGACGCTTTGCATCGTAATATAAGGGATGAAAACCGGAGTGTGATACCAACGCTGAAACAGCGATACCTCGATCGCTCTGCGTCGAGGTTCGTTGATTCCATTATTATGTAAATGTCGAATTTGGGGCTGATATAAATGCCTTATCGATCTTGTTTGTCATAGAAAATCAACCCGCTTATTCATAAAAAAAAAAGCTTCCTGAAAACATTGCGTTCTCAGAAAGCTTTTGCGTTCACTTTGTGCACACTTTTACAAAATGTAGTCGTTCACCTGATGGAACTGTACAAACTGTCAGATCTTGAACAAATCAACCTGGTTTCCGATTTCGGAAATAGTTTTTCTTACGTCTTGCGTAATATCTGACAGATCTTCGCTTGTCGTATTGATTTTCTTTGAACCGATCTTCATTTCGTTCATGCACTGTTGTATTGACGATGCTGTTGACTGAAGTTCCTTGATTGACTCAAGGATAAGTTCGTTGCCTTTTGCCATCTCCTGTGAAGAGCCTCGAACTTCTGTCGTACTGTCATTCATAGAGTGTAATGCATCCGTAATCTGCTTGGAGCCCAGAATCTGTTCTTCCATGGCAGCTCTGATCTGGCGGACAAGTTCGTCAGTTTCGCGGATTTTTTCGGAGACTGTCGTAAATGATTTGTATGACTCTGTTGAGCTTTCAACAACATTTGCAATAGAGTCTTTGATACTTGAAAGCTGTGTTCCGATTGTCTTTGACTGATTGGTTGAGGTTTCTGAAAGCTTTCGGATTTCGTCAGCAACAACACTGAATCCTTTTCCGGCTTCTCCGGCATGTGCAGCTTCGATGGCAGCATTCATTGCAAGCAGGTTTGTCTGTTCTGCAATGGAAGAAATGACCTGGTTTGCTTCCTGAAGCATTTTTGACTGTGTTTCAATCTGTACAATAAGCTCGTTGACTTTGGACTGCTTTTTTGCACCTTCGTTTGTCTGTGCTTCGAGTGCATTGAAAGAAGTAGACATTTTATCAACGACATTGTTGACGGAAGTGATGTTTCCAATCATCTGTTCAACAGCTGCCGAAGCCTGACTTACACTTGAAGACTGTGTTTCAATCATGTGTTCCAGCGACTGTATGTTTGCTGCAATTTCGTTGACGGCACCGGATGTATGAGTAACGTTGCTGCTCTGTCTGTCAACCTGACCGTAAACATTGTCAATGCTTGTAATAATCTGTGTGACAGCAGATGCTGTGGCTTCCGTACTGTCTGAAAGTTTTGCACCGGCTTCATCCAGAATGTTTCTTGAACCTTTGATATTTGAAATGATGGAGTGGAGTTTCTCTGAGAAGCTGTTGAAACCGTTGACAACTTCACCGATTTCATCATTTGTGTGAAGATTGATTCTTTTTGTCAAATCTGCATTGCCTGTGGCAATGTCGCTGATTGCGTTTTTCACGAATGTAAGCGGCTTGAGGTATTTTCTGATTACGAAGTAAATTATCAGTGTAGATAATAATACAGAAATCAGTATGATTATGAATATTGAGTTTTTGAGGCCTGAAATTGTCCCAAAGTAATCAGCGTAAGGAACTTCGCAGTAAATGCCCCATGATGATTTGCCGCCGACAGGGTAATATGCGCAGATCATCTTTTTGTGTGTGGCTGAATCTATATATATATCTGTACCGGACTTACCCTGCATGAGCTTTGCGATAGATTCCTTGAGTTCCGGAGAACAGATGTCTTTTGCAATTGTTGTAGTTTCCATTTGAGAGATGTCAGAAGATGCAACGATCTGGGATGTATTCATATCGATGATGACAGGGTGGCTTGAAGAACCCATGACAACGCTGTTTACAAGTGTATTCCAGAATGTACCGTATATGTTTGAAGAAAGAATTGCAACCGGTTTGTGGTTATCATTGAAAACCGGAACGCTGTATATCTGCATGAGTTCATTGTTGACAGGACTGATTGCAGGATTTGAAAAGAAATTTTCACCTCTGAGACCTGCCTGAATGTAAGGTCTGTCTGGAATACAGATCAGTACACCGTCAGCTGTGTATGCTCTTCCTTCCGATGTATAGAAACCGATGTTTTCGTACTGGTCAAAAGTTTTTGCAACTTTTGTGAATGCCGCACCTTTTTCTATAAGAGGTACATTCATGTCTTTTGTGTAAGCAAGGGAAGCAAGTCCTTCAAGAACTGCGAAATGCTTTTCCTGAGTGTTCAGAACTATATCGGATATATCTTTCATTGTTGCTTCGATAACTCTGTCTGTAGCTTCATCGAGGCTTTTTGAAGATGATTTGTAGGAAATTAATCCGATTGCGAAGCAGCCTGCAAAAATGATTGCAATCATTATGGCTTCCAATTTTACCCTTATACTGTGTAAAACGAACATGATACCTCCTGTAAAAGTCCTGAACGCCTGTCATGCGGACAGTCATACAGAAAACTTGTCATCCTTCCAGCATTACTTTTTAATATGATACGCCGTGTGCTGCGTATGCGTATATACGTAATAGAAAAAAAAAACTTATAAGCGATGTGCCCTGCAATAAGTTCCCGAATTCCGAATCATAAACCGCAGCAGGAAGCATACGGCGCAACATCCGGACTCTGCGAACTATATTTTAGGATATATCCTTTGTGCAAAAAGCTTTTCTATACATATCATTTTATACCGGATATAGAAAAATGCAAGGAGAATAAAGACTTTTTTAATCCAAAAACGCAGGGTACATTCCGGTTGTGTTACGGATTACGTTCTGCCTTGGGTTGCAGTGTGCGTTTCAGCTCTGTTTAATGCGTAGATTATGGCATGTTTGCAGAGTACATTACAGTTAAGATTGCTGGGGACATTATTGTCATCTTTCGATGTACGATAAATTTTAGCATTCAGAGGACATTCCGGATAGAATTCTGTGTACATTCCGGCGAGGTTATGATGTACATTTCGGCGAGGTTCCAGATTACGTTCTGCCTTGGGGTGCAGTGTGCATTCCAGCACTGTTTATTGTGCAGATTATGGCATGTTTGCAGAGTACATTACAGTTAAGATTGCAGAGTACATTACAGTTAAGATTGCAGAGTACATTACAGCTGAGTATGCAGGCATGCTGCATGCAGATATTTATGAAAGTGCATAAAAAAAAAGCCGCACATGCTGTATGTACGGCTTTTGGAGATGGGGAGAGTTGAACTCCCGTCCAAGTAAGTTAACCAGGTACCTCTACAGGTTTATTGAAGCGAGGTGGTTGTCGGGAAACGGTAGCGGCTTCAAAGGCGTCGTCTCCGTATTTCGGATAAAGTCCCCTGCAGATCCCGAACAAAATGCAGAGCAAGTCCCTGTCAGTAACAGAAGTTTAC
This sequence comes from Treponema sp., assembly GCA_045629255.1. Lineage (GTDB taxonomy): Bacteria > Spirochaetota > Spirochaetia > Treponematales > Treponemataceae > Treponema_D. The sequence continues at coordinate 75,923 of JAZQQW010000034.1, read as the reverse complement.
GCCGCTAGGAACAGCGCAGCGTAAGTTCCGTGTTTCGCTACTTAAGCAGCGAGAGCAAACTGCTCATCTTCGAAAGATTCGTCAGTTATTGTTTCCGTCTGATCAGAGGTCAAACGTAACCTCACCTGCAGCACAAGATTACTCTTATCTGTCGAAACCGGTACATCCCCTTAAATCCTGGATACTGTAAAAAAATCAAGTATCAGCATGATTCAAAGCAGCCAGCAAAAACAGATGTTTCTGGTGACTCCATATACCTTATAACTGCGAATTTATATTCAAATCATCATTCTGTCAAGGGCTGTTTCAAAAAACAGATGCAAAAAATGTCGTCAATGTTCTGTGTGTCAGTGAAAAAAGATTTGTTTGTATCTTTGTCGTCTATCATGCTATGAAAATGCTTTGAAAAATATGAATGCTAAAAATATCTGAAAGTAGCAGTTATTTTTTTCTTGTCGCCAAAAAAGTCCTGTGTTATAATGAGAAAGGTTTTATTATTGATAGTAAAGCAAGGAAGTGAACTTGTATGCTTTTTGCAGATGACGGCAGATATCGTCTGATTTATCAAACAGCAGTAGAAGAGTCTCGTCTCGTTGTCTGGGAATATGATATTCATGAAAAAACTATCACATTTGCCCAAAACAGTTACAGCAAGTTTTATTGCAGACAGTTTGATTTGCCGGGTGTCATAACAACAGTTCCTCATTCCATGCTTGTCTTTTTTGATGAAAAGTCAATAAAAGGCTATGTTGATATGTTTGATGCTATCGATAAAGGTGCGGGCTTTGCAGAATGTACCGTTCATTACAAAATGCGTAATGACAGCTTTGAACGCTATGAGCATATAAGCATTACTACAGTTTATGATGAAAGCGGCAGGGCTGTTTCTGCAATAGGTATTTCAAAAGATATAACTGAAGCTGTCCGCGAAAAGCAGAATTTTGCAAATCTAAACAAGCTCTATGAATCCGTTGTTGAAAATGCTCTTTCTTCTTCACATCTTGATTTGTCACGGGATGTATGTTTTGAGGTAAGAAGCAGATATTCTCATGTTACAGAGCAGTTGGACTGTGACAAGGCATCTGTATTTTTCCAGAAATCAAGTCATGTTTGTGTCTGTCAGGATTTCAGGGACAGATTCCTGTCTGTCATGAACATAGAAAAACTTACAGCCAGGTTTAATGCTGGCGAACGTTCTGCCGACGTGCTGTATCCTGTAATCGGTCTGGATAATGAATACAGATGGATAAAATGTTATGTATTTATGAGTCAGAATCCAGAAACTTCTTCTATAGAAGCTATTACATGGACACAGGATGTTACGAACGAGCACAACAGGGAACTTGTCATAAGCAGACTTACAGATGTTGCCATTCATTACCTCGGCATAATCAGTGTACGTACGGGAAACATGACATTACTGAGTGCAGATGGCAACTCATGTTCACAATACATTGGAAAATCTGTTTCGTACAAAGACGTTATGCGTACTTTATGCAATGACGTCGTTTCTGAAGATGACTGGGCTTATTACCTTAATAATACAGACCTCGAACATATCAAAAAAGAACTGGATGCATCAAAGGATTATAAGTTCCCTTTTGCCGCGGCAATAAACGGAGAGAAACACAGACTTCAATCACATTATTTTTACTTTAACAGGGAATTTGGTCAGATTTTAATAGTAACTTCTGATATTACGACAAGCTATGAATTGGAAAGAAAGAGAATCAGACTTATGGAAGATGCTCTTTTTGAAGCTGAGCAGGCAAACATATCACGTCTGGATTTCATAACCCGCATAAGCCACGATATTCGTACTCCGATGGGCATTATTAGTAACATGTCTGACTTTGCTCTCGCTGATATTGACAACAAAGAAAGGCTTACGGAAGATCTCCGCAAAATCAAATCTGCAAACACGTTTTTGATGAGTCTGATAAACGATGTCGTTGACATTTCAAATTTCAACAACGAGCGTATCAGATTTACAGTGGAGCCTTACTCAACAGAAGATTACATAGATGATGTCCGCAGTGTTTTTGCTACATTGTGCGAACAGCACAATATTGAGTTTTCCATAAATAAAGTCGGCGATGATGTTATTCTGCTTACAGACAGAGTCCGTTTCCGTCAGATAGCTTTGAATCTGCTGAATAATGCGGTTAATTTTACACCGGAACACGGACATATTTTATATTCTCTGAGTATTATGCCGGAAGGTCTGGACAAGGTCCGCGTCATTGTTGTTGTCAAAGATTCAGGCATTGGAATGAAAGGGAAATTCTCGAAAGTAATGTTCCAGCCTTTCTCTCAGGAAGTTGACAATCCGTTCCGTTCAAAGAGCGCTTCTGGTGCTGGACTTGGATTATATATAGTAAAAAGCATCGTTGACTTGATGGGCGGAACCATTACAGTCAAGTCTGTTCTTGGAAAAGGTACAGAAGTTACATGTAATATTGTCTTTCCTGTTGCAAAAAAAGAAGACATTGAAGCTGCTTCAAAATGTACTACAGAAGAATCTGAAGACGTCAAACTCAGTGGAAAAGTTCTGCTTGTTGACGATAATGATATAAACAGAGAAATTGGAGTCCGTATTCTGAATTCGATAGGCGTTGATGCTGACGAAGTGGAAAACGGAGACCTCGCAGTGAAAAAGATGCTGAATACTCCGGCTGGAACATATATAGCTATTTTAATGGATATACAGATGCCTATTTTGAACGGGTATGAAGCTGCTTCTGCGATACGCGCTATGGAAAAAAGCGGAGATGAACAGATTCCGATAATTGCTTTGACTGCAAATGCATTTCAGGATGCTGTAGAAAAAGCAAAAGCATGCGGAATGAATGATTTGATTACAAAACCGTTGGAAAAAGCTCAGCTTAGAGAGGTTTTGGCACGGTTTGTAAAAAATGGTGCCCATGGCTGGCAGCATGTAATACATAAGGGTATTTACGAAGTGTAGATGAAAGTAAGTTGGAACTTTTACTATGTATAATTGATAATTCTAAAATGGCATTTTTGTAGTCATGCTGAAGTATTTCAATATCTCAATGATATGAAATTCTGAGTTTTTTCAGGATGACAAAATTGCCGGCTGTTTGAAATCTGTTATACTGGTATACGCTTATCTAAAAATGGGGGAATATATGACAGTAAAAGAGTTTTATGATCAGATTGGTTCTGATTACAATGCGGCTTTGTCTCGCTTGATGGATGATAATTTTATCAAAAAACTTCTGGGTAAATTCCAGAAAGATCAGAATTATGCATCTCTTGTAACGTCTATGTCATCGGGAGATTTTAAGGCAGCATTTACAGCAGCTCATACTCTCAAAGGTATTACTTTGAATTTGAGCATGGACAAACTCGGCGGTGCTGCATCTGCATTGACAGAAGCTCTGCGTGCCGGAGATTACGAAAAGGCAAAGACACTTTATCCTCCTGTAGTTGAGGAGTTCAAAAAGGTTGAAGCTGCACTTAAACAGCTTGACTGATAATGTTTAGAAGCACGTTGCATCTATCATTTCTCAACTTTTTGAAAGCTGCTGTTCTCTCCAGAATAGTTGGATTGTTCTGTCTGCTCTGAGTTTATGAAAACAGTGATACTGTTTTCATTCATGCGGATGGGATAATATCCTGGCACTTTTCTCATACGCAGGTGCTGATTTAACAATGGCTCTTTTTATGCAATATAGAAGTTGCTCTGCGGGGCAGCCTGTAGATAAATAGGCTGTTTTGAAGAGTAAATATCTGCTGGAAAGCCGTACTGATATTTGTATTAAAAAATATCAGTACGGCTTTTTTTTATGCAAACTCGGAAAAATCAGTTTTTGTTCAAGATTTGCAGAACTTCAGACCTGACTTTTTGCTAAAACTTTATACCAGATGTGTCTTACTGATTAGGCAATGTATTTATTTTTAATTTTTTTTGTTTTTATCCTGTCTTTTTTGTACAAAACAGATTTTTGATTGACATAAGTATATGCAGGGCAGTTTTGTAAGGATTTATCTTTGATAGTTTTTGAAGTGATTTTTTACTTTGCTGTCACTGTTATTCTTAATAGAGGAGATTTTATGAAAGGGAGAAAAGGTTTATTTGTATTTCTGTTTCTCATGATTCTGCAGCCGTGTGCTATTGGTACGCTGTTTTACAGGGCTTACTGTGAAGACGCTGTAGTTTATGTTACGCCGAATGGCAAAAAGTATCATCGCAAAGAATGCCGTACCCTCAAAAAAACAGAAGATTTGATTCCGATGTCAAAGGCGGAAGCTGTCGAAGCAGGATATACGCCTTGCAAGATTTGTAATCCGTAACTGATTTGGGATTTCTTTGAAGCAGACTGCAAATAAGAACTTTCTGCAGCTAGAAATTTTACAGAAAGATTATTTGCAGTTTCAAACAGTGTTTTAGGTTGGTTTTAAGAAAAATTTGTTATTATCTGAGATTTTTATTTTTGTTCTGGCATTTTGTTTCTTTTGATGATACAATCGTTAATTATGTTTAAACCTCTGGTAAAATTGTTAAAAGCACTTAGTTCTAACAGAGATCCTGGTGCAATCGCCTGTGCATTTGCACTTGGTGCTGTTTTGGGAGTAATGCCGAAAGATAATCTTCTCTGGTATGTACTTTTTGTATTTGTTCTTTTTATGCGTATTCAGCGAGGAGCTTTGACACTTGCCATTTTGCTTTTCTCTGCAATTGCATTCCTGTTTGATCCGATTTTTCACCGCATAGGATATTATTTTCTTTCCATGCCTTCTTTGACAGATACTTATGTCAAGCTGTCAAACATACCGTTTGTTGCATTTACGAAGTTCAACAATACGATTGTAATGGGAAGTCTTGTCTGTGGAATATGTGCATATATACCGCTTTATTTTCTTGGTCGCCTCTTGATTTTTGTATGGAGACGTTATGTTGGCAACGGATTCAGAAAGCTCAAGATTGTTCAGATTATAAAAAAGATTCCTCTTGTAGGAAAAATCGCACATGCTGTTCAGGAGCTGTAAAATGAGTGATGAAAACAACAAAGATATAGATTTTGAAAAAAATAAACTGTCTCAGGCATCGATGACAGAGACTGATGATATGGAAGATGATTTGCCGGAAGAAGAAAATGGCAAAAAAGGAAAGAAGACTTTTGACAGAAGCTCTTTGCCAAAGATTTTCAGAAAGTCATATCCGGAGAAAAAGCTTAACAAAAAACTTATTAAACCTGTTGCAATACCTTTGGATAAAGAGTTTTTGTCTGGAATTTTTGTAAAAGGTGCTGATCCAAAAAAGCCTGATTTTTTTGCAGTTCCACAGGACAGTGTTTTTACAAAAAAAGAAATGTCACGTCTGCGTTTGATAGCAAAGGATATACAGTCTAGAAAAGGCCGCTTTCTGTTCCTGCCGTTCGCAGCTGTCGTCGGCTTCTTTGTACTTCTTTGTGCTGCTTTCACTGCAATAAAAAATCCTCTGCTCAAAAAAATTCTTACAGCAGCCTGTGAATCTGCTGTCGGAGCTAAGACAGATATCGGTTATGTAAATCTCAGGCTTCTTGACGGTTCTCTTACCATTAAGAATGTTGCTGTTGGAAATAAGGACAGCGTCATGAAGAACGTCGTTGAGTTTGATAATCTCGTTCTTGATTTCAATGTCGTACAGGCTCTGAGCGGCAAGGTTGATGCTCAGAATCTTGAACTTACAGGACTTAAGTTCAACACAGACCGCAAAGAAAGCTGTGAACTTCCTGAAAAGCAGAAAAAAGTTAAGGAATCAAAGCCGCTTATCGATGAGCAGCAGTTCATGGACACTCTTAAGCAGCGCAGTGAAAATGCAATCACTGATTTGCAGAATCAGGCATTTGATATGATCGGCGGATCTGATGTAGAAGAAATTGTTGCAAACCTTCGTTCCCAGCTTAAGAGCATTGACACTGCAAAGAATGGCATGAATCAGGTTGAATCTCTTGTCGGCAAGTGGAAGGAAAAGCCTGACGAACTTCAGGCAAAGATGGACGCTTACTCAGAAACTGTCAAGAAGCTGTCGAACCTTGATGTCGAAAAACTCACAGATCCTGCAGTCTTGAAAGATTATCTTGCTACAATTCAGACTGTTACTGAAGAAACAAAAAAACTGAAGGATGTTGCCGTTGAACTGAAAGACGGTGTCGTTGCTGATGCAAACTCAGTCCGTACAATTTCAGATGATATTGCATCATCTGTAAAAGCTGACAAAGACTTCGTAAAGGGCAGACTTTCTGCTGTTAAAGATACTTTTAAAAACTCAAAGCAGCTTTTGATAAGTGCTCTTGATACTGTTGCATACAACATGCTCGGAAATTACTATCCGTACATAAAGACAGGGCTTGGTTATGCTGAGCAGCTCAAACAGAATGCTTATGTTCAGCAGGCTATTGCAAGCGGCAAAGATAAAAGCAAAGTCGAGAAAAAGCCTGGTTCTAAGCGTCTTGCAGGTAAAACTTTTCAGTTTACAGCTGAAAAACCAAAACTTCTTATTGAACACGCCCTTGTTTCCGGCGAAAACTTTGAAGCAACTCTGGAAGAGGTTACTGATAATCAGAATTGCCGTAATAAGCCGACTGTTGCAAAAGCAAAGTTCGTACAGGATGGAATTACGCATGCAGCTGATCTGATACTTGATATCCGCTCAAAGAGTGATGAGCCTCTTGTAAAAGTGAACTATACAGGCGACGGCATCAAAGCTGTGATAGACGGAGCAAAGATTGCTTCAAAGAGCGGAATTCCGTCAGTTGAAGGTCTTGCAAAAATTTCATTGAGCGGAGCTGCTGATACAGGATTCCTTTCGGCTCTCGGTTCTGTTGAACTTACGCCGCTCAAACTTACATCTGACGGTTTTGCAAGTGAACTTATGACAAAGTATTATTTGCAGGCTTTGGATGCTGTTAAAGAAATGCTTGTCGGATATGATTTTAATTTTACGGAACTTGATGGCATCAGCCTTGATTTTACAGGAGATTTTGCGGACAAGTTTTCTCAAGTCCTCAAATCTATTGTTGAAGGTCTTGGCACGGAAGCAAAAGACAAGGCTCTTGCACGTCTGAACAAGGAAATAAACAATGCTTCTGATGAATATCTTGTGAAGGCAAAGGAATTCCTTGGAATTGAAGGCGAAGTTAATGTACAGGACACAAAACTGTCTGATATACAGGCACTTTTGGAAAAGCGGAAAACAGAAATCGAAGAACGCATAAAAGAGCTTGCAAAAAGCAAGGTTAACAGCGCAATGGAAGATGCTGGAATTCCTTCTGAAAAGGCAGAAAAAGCTGTCGATGCTGCATCAAATTTATTTAAAAAACTCAAGAAATAGGTCAGTTAAAAAATATCTTTAGTGAGGTATTTTTAATAGGTCTGCAAGTCTGCTTTACAGCAGCTGCAGACCTTTTTTTGTGCAGAAGTTTTATGTATAAGTACTCTACTACGTTGACATATATTGTAGTTTCATGATAAACTTCTGATACTTTTACAATCTGTTATTATTTTAGAGAGGAGTTACCCATGTCAGGACACAATAAATGGTCGACAATCAAACATGCCAAGGGTGCTGCTGATGCAAAGCGTGGTGCGCTTTTCACAAAATTGATCAAGGAAATTTCTATCGCAGCAAGCATGGGCGGTGGTGATCCAGATTCAAACCCACGTCTCCGTGCAGCAATTGTTAAGGCTCGTGGTGCATCGATGCCAAAGGACAATATTAAGCGTGCTATCGATAAAGGAACTGGTGCTGGAGCTGGTGCTGCAGTTTATCAGGAGCTTGTATACGAAGGATATGCTCAGGGTGGTGTAGCTGTTTTGGTTGAAGTCCTCACAGACAATAACAACCGTGCTGCAGCAAACGTCCGCAATATCTTCTCTAAGAACGGTGGAAACCTCGGTACATCAGGTTCTGTAAGCCGTATGTTTGACCGCAAGGGTGTTATCGTTCTTGATGCAGAAAAAATCAGCGAAGATGAAGTTATGGAACTTGCTCTTGATGCTGGTGCTGATGATGTTACAAGCGAAGACGGTGTAATCACAATTACAACAGATCCAAACAGCTTCAACGCTGTTGGTGAAGCAATTCAGGCTAAGCACGATGCAGCTCTTTCTCCAAAGGAAGAAGAGACTCCTGAGTCAGAAAAGTGGGCAACACTTTCTGCTGAAATCTCAATGGTTCCACAGATGACAACTGCAGTTGATGCTGATACAGCAGCAAAGGTAAAGAAGCTTCTTGACAAACTCGAAGAAGATGATGATGTTCAGGCTGTATGGTCTACAGTTGAATATCCTGATGATTTCGATCCAGAAGCATAATTTAGCTGACTGTTAATTATGATAGAAAGGTATCTGTTTGCTTAGCGGCATGCAGGTACCTTTATTTTTTTGAAAGTTTTACTTTTGAAAATACAAATATTGTATTTTTATCCCGACTACTTGATCAGAAGGTGCCCGAACAGATATGAGAATAATCGGAATTGATCCCGGACTTGCAAATACAGGCTTTGGAGTAATTGATTACTGTGACGGACGCATGAAACTTGTAAGTTACGGAGTGATTGAAACGCCGAGCGGCGAAGACCACAGTGTACGTCTGCTTGCAATCTATAACCGTTTTTCTGCCGTTTTGGACGAATTCAGACCGGACGAAGCAGAGATGGAAACTCTGTATTTTTCCCGAAACACATCAAGTGCGCTTGCTGTTGCAGAAGCCAAAGGTGTCATTACACTCTGCCTTGCTCAAAATGCACTGCCGCTGCATTTTTATACGCCGAATCAGATTAAATCTGCCGTTACGGGAACACGTGACTGCGATAAAAAAACTGTCGAAAAGTATGTCAAACTTCTGCTTAATCTGAAAGTCGATCCACAGCCTGACCATGCAGCTGATGCTCTTGCCGGAGCTATCACACATATACATACTGTCGGATTTCACTGATTTTATAGAGAACATATATCATAAAAGTATTTTTTATTTTTTAAGCCATTTATTATTTATATTTTTCTGGCGTTTACCTTCATAGATTACATTCATATCTTAATGAAAAAATATCCGGACTTACTTTCTTGTAATCCGGAATTTTCATTTTATCTTCATATTTTTAACTGTTTTTTTATAAGTTACAGAAAAATGACATTATAACCGATAACATAAATATGGATAAAGAAGAATCTGAAGTAAACACTGCTGATATTGAACGCGCTGAAGAGGATATGAAGGAAGTTCTTCCTCCAAAACCTACCGAAGTTTCTCTGCTGAAAAGATTTTTGGCTTTTTTGTTTGGCATAGATCTCGATCCTACTATGAACGAGTTAAAAGCCATTCAAAAGCAGCTCAATAAAGCCGGATATAAATATTATAATCTTAAAAAAGATTTGATTTTGCCTCCATATCCTCAGTACATTTTCGAGATCTATGAAGCAATTTTTGCTCTTCGTAATTTCTTCATGCAGGATACAGATGATGACGCTTTTATCAGTTTGATTTTCAATCATTATATGAATGAAGAGCTGTTTGAATATGAATCGCAGCTTACAAAAGATTTTCTGTCTGAAAAATTCAAAAATGACGACATGTCAGCTGTCAGGGACTTTGTGAATGAGACTGTCAGAGTATATACAGATACATATACACAGGATATACATGACAAAATAAATCTCATGTACAATAGTATTTCTGTGCTCAAAGACTTCTGTACAATCGATTACTTTGCATTTTTGCAGAAATTCTGTACAGATATGAAAGAAGATGACTTTGACAGGAATATTCAGTTTATTCCTATAGAAAAGAAGTCTGTCGAAGCAAAGCTTGAGGATTTTTTCCTGGCTGCTGCTGATATGTTTGAAATAGAAACCTGGGATGAACAGCTCGAATTTCTTTCAACATTGCCTAACTTCAAGCCTATTGCTAGAGAGAAGTTTGACCTGATGATTGGAAAACTCAAACAGTCAAACGAAGATCATTCTTTTGCTAATTTTGCAAAACTTGTTTCTCATAAACCGACTTATGTACCTCGTGGAACGCATCGTTTCAAGGATATAGCACAGATTCATATTAACGAAGTGAAAAGCAAGGCAGAACAGGCTTTTAATGATATGTGCGAAGACAGGAAAGAAATTCGTGTTCATCAGCAGCTTGAAAAGATTTTTGGCAGTTCTGATATCATGCATCTGCCAAACTATAACGTAGTAAACTCAAATAAATTTGATGCTGTCACTTTTGATGATGAAAATGCGATTTCTTATAAATATGCAATGAATACGGCATATTATCATACTTTCTGTGAATCATACTTGTGCAAAGAGTTTTCTGAGATTCTGGATATTCTTTCTATGCGTGCATGGTCTGAAGATTCAAAGTTTCTGCTTGGAATTTCTGCAAAATATCACAAAATCATGGATTTTGACAAGCAGATAATCCAGCTTGATGTACAGCTTAGTCCAAGCATGCCTAGAGGAACGAAAATACAGGCAACCTTGATGAATGCACGTGCAACAACTTCTGCTACAAGCAAGCTGAATGAACTTGTGACTTCTGTAAATACAGAAATGAAAGCCCTGCTTGATAAGGGCATGATTTTGATTTGTGAAGTTTATAAGGCTATGAAGACTCTTCTGGATGACTGCAAGTCTCCTAGTCATTCACTTATCAATAACTGGTCAGATGTAGATACGTATTTACCGGAACCTTCTGCGAAAGTATTGACTTCCTGTGAGTTCAAATTGAGAAGTTTTATCAATTTGCAGGGATACGCAGACAGTTTGAATAATTTGAAAGATTAAAGTATTATGTCAGTATGTTTAACAGTCTGACAGGAACGATAACCGGAAAACTTCCTCAAAAAATATTTCTTGATACAAACGGTATTGAATGGGATATACAAGTCCCGGACAGTGCCGTTTCGTCTTTCCCTGCTATTGGTGAAAAAGGCAAAGTGTATACATGGCTTCAGCACACGGATGCTGCTATGTCACTGTTTGGCTTTGCAACTGACAAAGACCGTTCGCTTTTTTTTGATCTGCTCAAGGTTGACGGCATTGGTCCGAAAGGTGCCTTGAAAATCATGGCGAGTGTATCGACATCTGATTTGGCACGAATTCTCGATGAAGGCAATATCGACGCCCTGCAGAAAGTGCCCGGCGTTGGTAAAAAAACTGCGGCAAAGATGCTTTTGCAGCTCAAAGGCAAACTTTCTTTTGTTGATGAAGGTACGAAGATTGTCCGCGTCAAAGAAGCTTCTGCTTATGAAGATGTCATTGTCGGTCTTGTTGGCATGGGATACGAGAGAAAAAATGCAGAACAAGTGGTTTCAAATGTTGCCGCACAGCTTGAAAACGATGACAAATTTACACAGATGAGTGCATCTGATAAAGAAAGCGCAATATTCCGCCGTGCACTTGTGGAGCTTGCCTGATGAATAAAAGCGTAACATCAAAGAGCCCTTATCCCAGAAAAAAATCTGATGACATTGCTGATGAGATGAATATTGTAGCACAGATTTCTGCACAGGCTGCAGAATGTGTTGCAAAGGAAAGTGCCGGCAAAACCCGCATTTTTCATGCAGAAGATGTCGTTGAACAGAGCCGAACAGAAAATAGCATTGTCCGTGCAGATATTGTAACCGACGATGATATTCAGGAAAACAGTCTGCGTCCGAAAACGCTGATGGATTTTCAGGGACAGAGCGAGATAAAGAAAAACTTAAACGACTATGTCGGCGCTGCCAGAGAAAGAGGGGAGTCTCTTGACCATCTGTTTCTCATCGGACCTCCTGGACTTGGCAAAACAACGCTTGCACAGATTACGGCAAACGAACTCGGAGCAGATTTTAAAGTCACGAGTGCGCCGGCTTTGGATAAACCAAAAGATTTGGCTGGTATACTTTCTACAATTACACCGCGTACAGTGTTCTTTATTGACGAAATTCACAGACTTAAACCGGCAATCGAAGAAATGCTTTACATAGCTATGGAAGACTACGAACTTGACTGGATTATCGGTCAGGGACCTTCTGCCAGAACAGTCCGCATACCGATACCTCATTTTACTCTGGTCGGTGCCACGACAAAAGCAGGCATGGTAAGTTCTCCTTTGAGAAGCCGTTTCGGTATAATCGAAAGATTTCAGTTTTACTCGAATGAAGAACTTGCAGATATCATCAAACGCTCAGCATCGATTCTGAAAGTCAAAGTTCTTGACTCTGCAGCCCTTCTTATGGCATCTTGTTCCCGCGGTACACCTCGTATTGCAAACAGAATCCTCAGACGTATGAGAGACTTTGCTCAGATAGAAAGCTGCGGAACAATCACAGATGAGATTGTTCTGAGCGGACTTAAACGGCTTGGTATAGACTCTCTTGGTTTGGAACGTTATGATCGTGAGATATTGCTTTCCATAATCAAAAACTTTAACGGCGGACCTGTTGGAGCCGAAACACTTGCAATTTCGATAGGTGAAAATATTGATACTCTCGAAGATTATTATGAACCGTATCTGATACAGTGTGGTTTTTTGCAGCGTACACCGCGTGGCAGAGTTGTAACAGAAAAAGCATACAGACATCTTGGGATAGAATTAATTAAGGAAGAAAAGAATGAAGACCAGCGACTTTTATTTTGATTTGCCGGAAGAACTGATTGCTCAGCGTCCGAGCGGAATTCGCGGAAATGATAAACTGATGTTTTTGAACAAAACTACAGGTGCTGTTGAACATCACAAAATGGAAGATCTTGTAGATCTTGTTGCACCTGGTACACTCATGATTTTTAATGACAGTCGTGTACGCAGAAGCCGCTGCTACGGAATCAAAACGACGAGCGGACGGGAGCAGGAGTTTATGTTTCTCAATCCGATCGGCGACGGTTCAAGCTGGAACACGATGGTGAAAGGTGCAAAGAAAGTAAAAAGCGGCAATCAGTACAAGTTTACAGACGGAAGCATAGGAACTATTTCAGAAGAAGGTTCTGGCACTGAGTTCCGTACGATAAAATTTGATATGCCGCTTGACGAATCTTGGTTTGAAAGAAACGGACATATTCCACTTCCGCCGTACATTCGCCGTGAAGATGACGACACGGACAGTGAACGCTATCAGACAGTTTATGCAAAAGAGACAGGAAGTGCTGCAGCTCCGACTGCCGGATTGCATTTTACAGAAGAGCTTTTGCAGAAGCTCAAGGACAAGGGCATTGAGCTTGCATGGGTTACTCTGCATGTAGGACTTGGTACATTTCTGCCTGTTCGCGAAGACAGTATCGAAAACCACAAAATGCATACAGAATACTATACAGTGTCAGAAGAAGTTGCTCAGAAAGTTGCAAAGGCAAAAGCAGAAGGCAGACCTGTTCTTGCAGTAGGAACAACAAGCGTTCGTACACTTGAAAGTGCAAGCGATGAAAACGGAGTTTTGATACCTGGAACACGCGGAACAAATATATTCATGTATCCTGGATACAAATTCAAAGTTGTAGACCAGATGTTTACAAATTTCCATACACCGGAGTCTACATTGATTATGCTTGTAAGCGCATTTGCCTCAAAAGAGTACATAATGAACGCTTACAAAATCGCAGTAGAAAACAAATACCGTTTCTTCTCGTATGGAGATGCAATGCTGATTAAAGGTTCCTCTGAAAACTAAAGCCTTTGAAAAGACATCAAGTAAGCTTATTGAGTGAGTACTCCAGAAGATTCAGAAACTGATCTTTGAGAATAGGAGCTGCTCCGCTTGTTTCAAAAGGCTTTTCGCATGATTTTTCTGTTTCATTCATAATCATTTTTATGAATGAAGCAGAAAGCGGAAGTTTCTGGCTGGAAATCTGGCTTTCTATATCTTTTGGACGGAATACAGGAATACCTGCAAACGCAATTCTTGTATCGATAATCAAGTCTTTTTCTACATCAACCAGAAATACAAAACCTGCACTCAAATCAGTTATTCTTCCTGCCGGTCCGACCCTTTCAAATACAGAAACTTCCCAGTCTTTTATTGGAACTCTGATTTTTGTCAGGCCAAAGCCTTTTGGGATTTCATTGAATTCTGCAAAGTTTATGGTTTTTGTTTCGTTCTGATTTTTTATTTCAATTTTTGCATTCAATGCAAGAAGCGGTGCATACAGAGTCTGTCTCTGTTTGAAATTGCAAATATTACCGCCGATTGTAGCGAGATTTCTTGTCTGCTCAGTGCCAATAGTTTTGATTGCATCGTAGAGAGCTGCCGGCATATTTGTTTTGCCAAGTGACAGTATCTGAGACAATGTGACGGCAGGCCCGAAATCGATATATCTTTCGTGCTTGTCTATCTGCTTGAGTTCCTGCACGTTTCTGATTGTAAAGACTTTTTCGGCAGGCTCTGAATCTGCATCAAAAAAACCGCTGTTTGTACAGCCTCCGAGAATCTGAAGGTTCTGAACATTTTTCATCTGATAGAAAAAGTCTGTAATGTTATTTGCAAGCAGAAATGTCGGATTACTTTTTTCCATTTAGTTCTTTGCCCTCTCTTTTGTGTTTAGCAGCGATAGCGTACAAAATACCGTTTATGAACGTTGTTCTGTCTGTGCAGCAGCAGTCAAGATATTTGATGGATTCTTCAATCTGCTGAAGATTTGGCCTTTTGTATGTTTTGAGCAGACTGTAAGCAGTGAGAATCTTGCCTGCATCGCAGTATCCGCACAAAGTAATGCCGCTGTTCTTGAAACCAGTCATGATGTCTGAATATTCCGGATATGTCTTGAAATGTTCAAGGGTGACAATATGTGAATTGCGTACAGCTCCGATAGGTATAATGCAGCTTGGTACAGGTTTGTCATCCATAAGTACCATGCAGTTTCCGCAGTGTCCTTTTTCGCAGCCGCACTTAACTTTGTACAGCTTCTGCTGACGCAGTACATGCATAAGAGAATCTTCAGGAGCTGCATTGAAAACTACGTGTTCATTGTTCAGATTTGCTTCTATCTGCATTGTTTGCTTCCTCTTGATCTGTTGTCGTATTGTCCTGAACCTTTACTTTTTCGGGCAGGTCGAAAGTCACGACTTTTCTTTTGCTCAATGTCTCGTAAATCGTAGTCTGCGTAACAGGAATCTGTGTAATCTGAGTTCCCAGAAGCTGTGACAGAGCCTGAATGTAGGCGGACGGCAAAATCTGACATACAAGTTCACCAATCTGCTCCGGCGGTTCATTTGATTTCATAAACGAAATCTTGATTTTCTCGCAGTCTATCCTGTCGTCTGCAACAAGCGAAGAAAGACATTTCTGTATGCCGAGCTTGATGGAAGCTTCTGCTGCAACAGAGTTCAAAAGCTGTCCGCCGTTTATTACAATTGATATGTTTCTTATTTTGTCTCTGTAAGTACACGGATCGAGTTCCAACTCGACAGTTGCACATGCAAATGAGCAGCTGTGGAAAGGTTCTCCTCTGAAGTTTTCTGAATCCCAGTTTTTTTTCTGAACGCTGGTGAATTTCTTTTTGACAGAGAAAGGAAGCTCATCCTCTTCTTTGTGCTTGCAAAGGGCTTCACAGCATCGTTTGAGAAGAACTGTCATGATGCTGATATTTGAGCAGACACTTTCCGGCAGAACAGGTTCGTCGCCGGATTCGAAGTTCGAGTTTATCTTGATGTCTGAGCTTTTCAGTCCGAGTATGCCGGCAGCTGTCTGAATCCAGATGCTTTCGACAGACTGCGAAACTGGAGAACAGTGAATTGTTACAGAACCGTTTGTTTCCAGGGTGACTTCAAGTGTCTGGTTTGAGCCGTAAATATTTGAACCGTAGTAAAAAGAACCCTCAAAACCGCATGCAAAACCGACACCTCTTGCAGGTGGTACTGACGGAAGAGGAACTGTCATTTTGTCATTTTCTTTGCGGGCAATGAGATCTCTGTTATAAAAGACATACTTTCTCTTGTAATCACTTGTTGCAACAAGCGCATTTATTGTGTCTTCCGGGTTCGGGAAAGAGAAAGAGAACGGCATCTGCTTTGGTTCGTCTTCGCTTTCTGGAGCATGTGCAAAATTCAGGCTGCGTATATCAGACGGCAGAATCAGAAAATTATTCGGGTCTGTATTGTATTTTGCAGCTAGGGCAGAAATCTGGCTCTCTGCGGCAAAGAAAGCTGCTGAATCTATCTGCTGCATATCGATGGACAGCGGCGGCGTGTGTGATGCATGTGATTTTATATTTATGCTGATGTTTTGCGTGTTGTAGCAGCTGCAGGAAGCTATGGCAAGTCTGTCTATTATTTCGCAGGCAAAGAGGTTTCTGCTGCCAAGGTCTATGTCAGCTTCGATTTTCATGGCCGTAATGCGCCCTTCGTTTGTGGCAGCTGTCGTCATAGTGAACTCAATAGGTTTCATGCAGTCTATGTATTTTTCCTGCTCTTCACGTGAGTAAATGAGTTTGACAGGTTTCTTTGTTTTATACGATGCTATTGCTGCCTGACATGCTATGATTGAGTTGTACCAGATGCTGTTTGTCGTGCGGTCAAAAGACTTTGTCTTGATGACGTTTATGGCATCTTCGTCTATACCCAGAACTTCGTTCAGAGCTTTTCTGATTGTGGCAGTCCACTGAGATGACGTATGAATTGTAAGAGTCTTGCCGTCGTAGTTACAGAATGCGCCGCACGGTTCTCTGTAGTATTTCTGCGATAGACTGTAAGACCATGTGTTTTTGCATACAACAGGTGATTCTGCAATCACTTCGTCTATGCCTTTTTGTCTGCCGCTTTCTATAGCAAAGCACGGACCATGTTCTATTTTGCGCTCTGGAGTATTCAGAGAGAATATATCGTCGGCAGAATCTGCGACGGTCTGATTGTCTGATTGACCGTCAGATATATCAGTTTGCTCAACGGCAGAGAGAATAGTTTCTACAGGAGTTTCGTCATAGGAAATCTGTACAGTTGCAAGAGCTTTTTTGACAGTGCTTTCGTCGGCACCTACGATGATTCCGACAGGTTCTCCTTCATAGCTGACATTGTATCCGCAGATAACAGGTGATTTTCCCTGTACAGTGTTGATCAGATTCTGTCCGGGAACATCTTTTGCCGTAAAAAGTTCACACCCCTCTATAGAAGAATCAAGAGAAATGGAAGTGATGCTTCCGCTTTTTATAGGGCTTCTTACGGTAACAGCGTACAGCATATCTTTCAGACAGATATCTGAACAGAAGATGTCTTTATACAATATGCTGTAGTACTTTGATTCTTTAGGCATGATATTTTTCACCCAGTTCCATGATTGTATTTATGACCAGAGTAAGCATGTCGTCTGTCATGTCCGGCCACAGCGGAATGGAAATAGTCTCGTTGTAGTGCTGTTCTGCATTCGGGTAATGTGCCGCATCAAAATCCTTGTAAAGTTTCTGATAGTATGAGAAGTGGAACACAGGGATAAAGTGGACACTGATTCCTATGCCGCGTGACTGAAGTTCTTTTGCAAATACATCTCTTGTACATGTAAGCTTTGTGAGGTCGAGACGCATCAGATACAGATGCCATGCATTTCCTTCGCTGTCCGGCGGCAGTTTGATGAAGTCGAGTTTTTTGAAAGCTTCGTTGTACTTTGCGACAAGTGCCTTGCGCTTGGTGTCAAACAGATCTGCCTTTGCAAGCTGAACTCTTCCGAGAGCTGCAAGCATATCTGGCAGATTGAACTTGTAGCCTGGAGCAATTATGTCATATTCCCATGATGCGCGCGGGGAAGTGTATCTGTCCCATGTAGTTCTGTCCATGCCGTGCATGCGCATTGAAGTCATACGTCGTGCAAGTTGTTCATCTTTTGTAGTGACCATGCCGCCTTCGCCTGTGGTGATAGTCTTTGTTACATAAAAAGAGAAAACTCCGACATCGCCGATAGCGCCTGCGTATCCCATAGAAGTTTTGCTTGGGAAAGAATGAGCACAGTCTTCGATGACTTTGACATTGTATTTTTTTGCGATAGCCATGATGGCTTTCATGTTGCTGACATTGCCTGCTATGTGAACAGGAACAATAGCAGCAACGTTTTTGCCTTTGTCACTTGCAAGAATTTCTTCGACTTTTACAGGATCGATAGAGTAGGTGTCTTTTTCGATATCGGCAAAGTAAATATCTGCTCCCAGATGTCTTGCACATGTCGCAGTCGAGACAAATGTATAAGGCGTTGTGATAACGGCCTTGCCTGCACAGACACCGCAGGCTTCCATAGCAAGAATCATGCCGCTTGTGTTGCTGTTTACAGCCAGTGCGTAAGGAACTTCAATCTTTGCAGCGAACTCCTTCTCAAAAGCAAGAGCTTCTTTGCCAGTCGTAAGCCAGCCTGAATGCATTACATTGAGAACTGCCTCATCTTCTTCTTTTCCAAGAGATGCCTTGAAAAAAGGCACTTTGAGCTGATTATCTGCCATTATAATACCACCTTGACTGAGTTTTCCATGCTTATAGTTCTGCCATTGCTCTCTGTTTCTTTGTAGAACTCGTCCAGAGTTGGAACCGCACTGCGCAGGATTTCCAGAAGCTTTCCTCTGTTTCTGTACATATCACTTTTCTGTGAGTCAAAGAAACAGATAGGCTCAAGACTTTCTATAAGTGCGTTCAAGTCAAAAGTCTTTGGCGGAATATTTGTAAGTTTGAGGATTTTCTGATACTGAGTTTTTGTCGGATTTTCTTCTTTGAGCCACAAAGGTTCTTCGAGACGTTCTCCTGGTCTTGTTCCGATAAACTTGATGTCAATGTCTTCGTAAGGCTCAAAACCGCTGAACCTGATGATAAGCTCTGCTATATCAAGAATCTTTATCGGATCCCCCATGTCGAGCAGATAAGATGCACCGTTTTTGCCGACACCGCCTGTCTGCAGGACTAGAGAACATGCTTCTGGAATCGTCATGAAATAACGCTCCATATTCTTGTCAGTGACAGTTACAGGGCCGCCGTTTTGTATCTGATCCATGAAGATCGGCAGAATTGAACCGCGGGAACCGAGAACATTACCGAATCTGACAAACATCAGAGACTGGTTTTGTTTTGCCTTCTTTGCAGCTTCTATGACAAGCTTTTCGCACAGCATTTTGCTTACGCCATAAACACTGACAGGTGAGACAGCCTTGTCTGTAGAAATCAGGACAAATCTTTCTGTGCCGAACTCGAGAGCTGCGTCTATCAGATTTTTTGTACCGAATACATTGTTTTCGATAGAGGCGACAGGGTTTTCTTCCATCATAGGAACATGCTTGTAAGCAGCACAGTGGAAAATAACATCTGCGTGAGTGTTCTTGATGATATATCTTACATATTCTCTGTCTTTCATGTCACCTATGATAGGAACTATAGAAGCTTTTTCGCCGACACCTTCGTTCTGCAGAATATGCAGTTCACGGTAAATGTTTACAATAGAATTCTCGCCATGGCCGAAAAGATAAAGTCTTTCGCAGCCGCCGGAAAGCAGCTGGCGTGCAAGTTCTGAACCGATAGAACCACCGGCACCAGTGATAAGGACACGTTTACCTTTGAGATATGATAGACTTTCGTGAAGAGGAATGATAATAGGAGTTCTGCCTAAGATATCAAGAGGATTGATGTTTCTTGTCTGAACAAGATGAGCCTTGCCGTCTACAACCTGACTGATTGACGGCAGAATTTTTATGCGGAAAAAACCGCCTGCTTTGAGTGCATTGTAAATCTCACGGATTCTTTCACTTGAAGCACTTGGAATAGCTATGATAGCTTCGTCAATTGCTGTAACCCTCAAAAGCTTTGCAACCTGATCTACAGGACCAAGTATTGGAATGCCGTCAATTTTTGTACCGATAAGGCTTTTATCATCATCCAGAAATGCTTCAACTTTTCCAAATATAGCTTTACGTATTAAATCTTTAGCAATCATCTGTCCGGCAAAACCGGCTCCTATGATGTAAAGATGTGGTTCCACTAAATTCATTTTATCCTCGATATTATGATTTACATATTAACATACCTTAATATTTCAACGCAACTGTATAAATATCGGCTGAAATCATAAGAAGGATTCGAAGGAAGTGCTGATTTATTGCAGAAAAGAAAATTTATAATGTTTTTACACTGAAATGGGGGTTATCCATTTTCCATCGGTAGACAAGGACCTTTTCCATCAGTAGAAAAGGTTTTTGTCTTTTTGTGGAAAAAGAGGTCTTCAAACAGCGGATGAAATGTTTTATGGCAGATATGTTCTATGTAAATAAGTTTTGCACCTTCTTCATGTCTTGTTTAGTGTCTGAAGTTTTTGTGAGCCTGTGTTCCGGCTATGACAGACTTTGTATTCAATGTCTCTTCTTGTGAATTTACGATTTCTATGCCTGCTGTCAGAACGTTAAAAACTCGAATGCATAAAATTTGACAGTGTTTTGCCTTTCGCAGTTTTTTATTGTGCGTTATCGCAGAACCCCAAAATCAATACTTTGTCTGGAAAAATTTGAGATATGAGGTTTTTGTGAAATAAAGCGCAGAAAATTAAAATTATGTTCAGAAAAAGAGCTTTTTTAAGGATTTTATCGACAAAATCGAATGTAAATGTGTTTTTATTATTGACTTTCTGAATTTGTAGTATACAATGTTTTAAAACTACTATTAAAAAGGACGTTTACATAATGGTAAAAAAATCGAAGTCTTTGAACACAAGAACACTTATTTTTGGTGCATCCTTTTTTTTGACTATTATCATTCTTTCATTTATCACATGTACGCTTTATGTGAAAAAAACATTCAGAAAATCTGCTGACAGCATGCTTGAGCAGCTTGTCGAAAATGTAAAGCTTTCGTTCATTTCGAGTGTAAACAGGGAATTCACCCTTGCAGAAAAGATGGTTACTTCTCCGCTTATCCGCGGCTATATGAAAGATCCGTCAGATCCTGTTTTTCACGATGTCGGTCTTCAGGAGCTGTCTTCCTATGAATCATCTTTCAAAAGCAAACTGTCATTCTGGATTTCTGATGCAGATAAGCAGTACTTTGCAAACTGTGAGTACAAGTATATCCTCAATCCTAACAATCCGGAGAATGCCTGGTACGAGCCGTCCCTGAATGCCAAGGGAAACTATACTTTCTATGTTGACTACGAAAAAGCTCTGAAAGCTACGTTTCTGTGGATAAACGGAATTGTCCGTGACGAGAATACAAACGCACCTCTCGGTCTTGCCGGTACGGGTATTCCTCTGTCCGACTTCGTCAGTCAGATTTATTCGAGCTTTGATGACCGTCTTGAGATGTACATGTATAACGCAAACAATCAGATTTCTGCGGCCACAAACATGCAGTATCTGGAAGACAAGACTCCAATCCAGGATGTTTTCACAAATGTTGACATACCACAGGGCATTCCAAATGAAACTTTGATTCTGTCAGGTTCTGACGGTGAGTATGTTATCTCTCCTGTGGAAGAAATCGGCTGGGCTGTAATCATAAAGTGTCCGAACTCAGAGAAGTCTTTCTATGATAATTCGATTTACAGACTCGGCATTGTCGTTGTTATTGTCGGTATCATCGTCATTTTGATTTTCTGCATGTTTATCTTCAGAATCACTTTCCGCCTCAAAAAAGTTCTTGCCGTTCTGAAATCTTCTGTAAAAGACATCGAACGTGGAGAAGCTGATCTCACGAAGACGATACCTGTTGATGTTCATGACGAACTTGGAGAAGTGCTCCTGGAGTTCAATGCTTTCACTGATAAGCTGCGCTTTATCGTAAAAGACCTCAAGGATGCGGAGTCGAACTTGAATTCTGCCGGTCTTGGACTTGATGACGTTATCAAAAATACATCATGTGCTATAGGCGATATCATGTCAGATATTCAGAACACGCATACAAAGGTCGGCGTGCAGGGCGAAAGTGTTGCAAATACAGCAGGTGCCGTAAACAAGATTTCTGAGAATATCATTTCCCTCGAGAAGATGATTACAACTCAGGCAGAGGGGGTTACAAAGGCTTCCAGTGCCGTATCAGAGATGATATATAACATTGATTCCGTCAACTCTTCTGTCGAACGCATGGTATCATCGTTTGGTCAGCTCAAGGACAATACTCAGAAGGGCAGTGCAAAACAGACTGCTGTAAATAACAGCATCAAGGAAATCGAAGTGCAGTCTCAGATGCTTCAGGAAGCAAACCAGACAATTTCCAACATCGCAAAACAGACAAACCTGCTTGCAATGAACGCCGCTATCGAGGCTGCTCATGCCGGTGAGGCCGGAAAAGGTTTCAGTGTTGTCGCTGACGAAATCAGAAAGCTTTCCGAAACTTCATCTTCTCAGTCAAAGACAATTGGTAATCAGCTTGCAAATATCAGAGCTTCTATCGAAAACGTAGTAGAAACTTCTGAACAGTCAAGAATGGCTTTTGATACTGTATATACAGAGATTTCCGAGACAGACAAGGTCGTTCAGGAAATCAGGAGCGTCATGAACGAACAGCAGCAGAGTTCACGCCAGATTGGCAGTATCCTCGAGGACATGACACACAGTACGTCCAGAGTTCTGGATGCTTCCGGCGAGATGACAAGCGAAAACTCTTCTATTCAGGCAGAAGTCAATCAGCTCAAAGACGCTTCTGATACAATTAAAGACAGTATCGAAAAAATCAGCTTCGGTGCCAGAACAATTACAGATGATGAAACTATGCTTGCTGACATATCCGAAAAAGTTCAGAATGCTATCGGTCATGTTTCTGGCCAGATCTGTAAGTTCAAAGTATAGTCTGAGTGCCGGGCTTTGACAAAAAAAGCCGTCTCGTTCCCCTGAAAAAGAGCTGTCATGCGAGTTTACAAAAGTAAGCTCGTCAAAAGCCAAATGCAGCGGGGCGGCGGCTTTCCGTTTTGCATGACAGGTCTGCGTTCGGTATGGCGGCTTTCTGCCATACCGGCAAATTTAAAAACATAAGTTTTTGCAAGCTTCCCTTGAGTGTTTTTGACTTATTAACTATAATACACAAATCATGAGTAACGAAAATACAGCTAACAAGAATCTGTGCCACTGGGCTGACCAGCAGGCTGCCAGAATTATAAAAGAAAAGGGTGATTTGCCTTCATATACATGTGCATCAGGTATCACTCCTTCTGGAACTGTCCATATTGGAAACTTCCGTGAGATTATCACAGTTGATTTGATTGTTCGTGCTTTGCGTGACCTCGGTAAGAATGTCCGCTTTATTTATTCATGGGATGACTACGATGTATTCCGCAAGGTACCGGGCAATATGCCGAAACCTGAAGTTCTGGAAAAATATCTGCGCTATCCTATTACATCAGTACCGGATACTTTTGATCGTGACGAAAACTATGCACGTCACCACGAAGTTGACATCGAAAATCAGCTTCCTCGTGTAGGAATCAATCCGGAGTTTCTTTATCAGTCTTCACGCTATCAGGCACACCGCTATGTTGAAGGTATGAAAAAAGCTCTCCAGAACCGTGAGCTTATCAAAGAATGCCTCAACACATACCGCGATGATGAGCACAAGATGAAACCTGAAGACGTTTACTGGCCTACATCAATTTTCTGCGGAAAGTGTAACAAAGATACAACGACAATCACAGGTTATGATGGAGAATACAAAGTTTCCTATAAGTGCGAATGCGGCTGCGAAGAAACTGTAGATATCCGTGAGTTCGGCGGCATCAAGCTCGGCTGGCGTGTAGACTGGCCTATGCGCTGGAACGAAGAAAAAGTTGTATTTGAGCCGGGCGGAAAGGATCACATCAGTCCAGGCGGATCTTATGATACTGCAAAAGAAGTTTCAAAGAAAGTCTTCGGCTGGAACGCACCTGTTACAATGAAGTACGACTTTGTCAAGCTCAAGGGTGTTCCTGGCAAGATGTCTTCTTCTAAAGGCAAGGTTATCTCTCTTGTTGATGCTCTTGAAGTTTATCAGCCGGAAGTTCTCCGCTATATCTTTGCTCAGAACAAAGTTGACCACGAATTCTCAATCAGCTTTGATCTTGACGTTGTTACTGTATATGAAGCTTATGACAAGACAGAGCGCATTGTCTGGGGACTTGAAGAGCCAAAAGAAAAAGATCCTGCAAAGAAAGAATCTATCATTCTCCGCGAAAAGCGTATTTACGAACTCAGCCAGATTGAACCTGGCATGCCGAAGGTTCAGCCATATCAGGTGCCGTTCAGACTTCTGACAACTTTGCTCCAGACTTATGACGGTGATATTGATGCAGTAATCGCTTCCCTCGGTGATGTTAAGCCTGAGCAGGAAGCATGTCTGCGCCGCCGCTGTGCATGTGCATGGTACTGGATCAACGAAAGCGCACCTGACTGCGCACCTGATTTCTGCTTCAAGCTTCGTAAAGACGGATCAAAGGCAGAGGACATTACTGGCGACATGCTCAAGGCTGTCTGCCGTGTCCGCGATGAAGTTGTGCCTAGAGTCGGAACTTTTGCAATGGACAAAGAATGTCAGCAGGCTATGTATGACATTGCTACAGAGATGGGACTTGAATCAAAGGCTCTCTTTACAGCATTGTATCATGCCTTGATCGGCAAAGATCAGGGACCACGTCTTGCAAACTTCATGAAGATTATCGGTAAAGAAAAGCTTCAGAAAATTCTGAGCGTTTACTAATCGGTAACTGCTTTTTTGTTCAGACAATACAAAGAAAATATAATTTTTTGTAAACCACAACACTATATGCAATCATTTGCGGTAGATGTTGTGGTTTTTTTTTGTTTTTTCCTTGACTTTTGTATCTTATCTCGATATATTGAAAATGTAGTTACCGAACAGACGGTAACCTCTTGAAAGGGTGGGACCAGACAGGAGAATTGCTGTGGATACAGCTTCAACAAAAGAAAGGATTCTTGATGTAGCTTTCTCTTTTTACAGGGCGTTTATATTTGAGAATGTGTCCCTGTCGCAGATTGCCGGCAAAGTCGGCATTACGAAAGCTGCAATATTCAAACATTTCAAAAACAAAGAAGCACTCTTTCAGGCAATGAATGACAGGATGTTCACGGAGCTTGCTCTTGTCCTGCGCAGGATGGAGGACTTCTATGCACAGGGGAAATCAGAAGAAGCTCTTTCTTCTGTCATTACATACCTTGTAAATCATAGAGAATATTTGTTTTACATTATTTCTACAGTACCTGTACTTACGGAAGATGTCATTTTCAATGAGCTGCAGAAGCGCGGAGTAAAAGTCTTTGACGGCATATTCGGCGCTGACGGAACTCTCAAAGATAAGAGAAGGTATTTTACAAGCATTTTTGCAAGCACGACTTTTTTCTGCTTTCTCATGTTATGGTTTCATGCAGAGAGTGAGGGAATTGTTTCTCAGGAGAACTCGTCAGAGTTTGTAACTAAGTTTCATAACTTCATCAACAAAGGTCTTGATGTCATGAATCCTGTTACAGACATTTTTCATCTGGCAGAGCTTGATGAGATGTGCTCGCAGAAAATTTCAAATATCCCACCTATGAACAGAATGTTTGTAGCATTGACCTCTGTTATCTTTAAGTCTGGTTTTCCGGGTATAACGATGGATGCCCTTGCCGATGAACTCGGCATGGCCAAAAGCAGCCTGTATTCTTTGTTCCGCAGCAAAAAAGATATGCTTCATACTTTGATTTTTGAAGAGATGGGCAATCTGTATGATACGATTCTAAAGAGCATGAACAGCGTTTCTTCTTCTGGAGAAAAGATATATGTCATGTTTCAGACAGAGATTTTGTATTATATATCCAGACCGCAGATTCTTGTTATCCTGCAGGGCATTTTCTTTTCGGGTGAAATGCTCAAGAAGAGGGAGATGTGCGAAGAATCACCGTTCAGGCAGTTTGACCGTGTACAGCTGCTTGAATCTCTGCCAGATCTTGGACTTCCGAACATTAACGACAGGGTTATTCTTTCTTGGCTGATGGCATTGCCTACAATGCTTTACATGCACTGCAAGAATAACAGTTTTTCCAATGACATTATTCATGCAGCCATAAAGGACTTGTACTTTATGGCTGCTTTCGGGATGAGCCGCAGTTTCTAGCGGTTTTCCGTTTAATTTGACATAACGCCTGTTTACTTCGTGTTATCACGCTTGTAAACGTTTTCTTATTTTGATTTATGGAGGTCAAAATGAAAAGATTGATATTTGTACTTACAGCAGTTTTTGCTTTTGCCGGCTCTGTATACGCACAGTCAGACAAGACTGTTTCTTTTACTGTAAGCCAGGCTGTTGACTACGCCCTGAAAAACAGCCGTTCTCTCAAGAGTGCTGACATTGACCTGGCAATCAAAGAGAGGGCTGCAAAATACTCATGGAATGTGTTTTTGCCGAATGTGCAGGTGAGCGGAACTATGAGCCGCCAGAACAATATTGATTCTCAGATTGATCAGGCAAATAGCCAGATTGATATGATGAACATGATGATGGCCGGCATGGGTGTGCCTCCTTCAAAGCATACAAGTGCTACAGAGAGCATGCACTGGGCTGCTGTCGGCAATGTCGGCGTGAGCCTCAATCTGAGTCTTGCATATATTGAGCAGATAAAGGCTTCAAAGTCTGCATACGAAGGCGGAAAAATCTCCTGGGAACAGACTCGCCTTGAAACAAAGACAAACATCAAAAAGCTTTTCTATGGACTCCTGCTCCAGCAGGAAAACATCAAAGTAAAGAAAGCTTCTCTGGAAGATGCTCGCCGCCGCAGTGTCCAGGCCCGCGAGAACTGGGAAAACGGTCTTGCTCCGGAGCTGACATATCTTAGGGCATATGTCGCTTACGAGAATCTCAAGCCGGAAGTTTCTGACTGTCAGCGCATGCTCAACCAGCAGCTTGACACATTTGCATTTCTGTTAGGACTTCCTGTCGGATCAAAGATAGAACTTGTCGGCTCTGTTGAACCTGTTTTCATCGAAGTTGATGCAGATAACCTGCTTATCAAGTATTCAGGAAACTCACTTGACCTGCAGTCCCTTATCCTGTCAAAAGAAAACCTTCAGCACAACCTCAAGGCTGTAAATCTTGGAAGCATGGCACCGTCTCTTTCTTTGAACTGGGGATATCAGCCGATGCTTACAGACCCAGCCAATAAATCATGGGGCAGCTCTGACAACTGGAAAGACAATGGAGCTTTCTCTGCAACGATTTTGTGGAACCTGACAAACCTTCTGCCATGTTCATCGTCTCGAGTACAGGCAAAAGACCTGCAGGACAATATCCGCAAGATCGACATTTCTATGGAGACTGTCCGCGAAAATCAGAAAATGGAAGTCCGCAAGTCTGTAGACACGATTACATCTGCAAGAGAACAGATGGATGCCATGACACGCAGCATAAATCTTGCACAGCGTTCATATCAGACACTGGAAGCCTCTTACCAGGCAGGTACAACTGAACTTATGGAACTGCGCGATGCAGAAAGCCAGCTGAACCAGGCGAAGCTTGGACTTTTGAACCAGAAATACAATTATATCACTGCAATTTTGGATCTCGAAAAAATCTTGAATGTTGATCTTGGAGTAATACAATGATGAAAAAAACAATATCAAAAAATATCTCTCTGCTGTTGCTTGCCGCTGCATTTATGTCATGTGCATTGACTTTGACAGGGTGTGACAAGCTTAAGGAACTGAAAGAAAAAAAAGCTTCCGGCAAGAAAAAGACAGCAGACGCAGAAGAAGTAATCTATGCTGTCAATGCCTACAAGATTTCAGAAGGCAATCTCGATGACTATCTGGAATTTGGCGGAGACGTAAACTCTGTTTCTTCTGTCGATGTACTGCCTGATCAGGCAGGTAAACTGAGCCGCAAGCTCGTGTCTGTCGGTGACATGGTTTCAAAAGACCAGGTCATCGCTTATGTAGATGCAAGCCGTCCAGGTCTTAATTACAAAGCAAGCCCTGTAAAGGCTCCTATCTCCGGCCGCATCGTATCTTTTGCACCTGCAATCGGTTCTACAGTTTCTCAGGCATACTCTATCGCCAAGATAAGCATGACTGATGACCTTGAAATCAATGCAAGTGTACCTGAGCGTTTCATAAGCCGCATTTGCGAAGGACAGGTTGCATCACTTTCTTTTGATTCATATCCGAGTGTAGTGTTTTTTGCACATGTTACAGAAGTTGCTCCTGTTCTTGATACATCAACAAGAACTATGTCCATCAAGCTTACCATGGACGAAAAAGACGAGCGTGTCAAAATCGGTATGTATGCGAGAATCAAGCTTATTACAGACAGTATAACAGACGCTATTGTTATACCGGCTTCTACTGTCGTAACACGCGACGGCGAATCTTATGTATTTGTCATAGAAGGAACAGGCGGCACCGGAAATGGTACTGTCAGACTTCAGAAAATTGTCAAAGGCATAACAGTAGACAACAAGACAGAAGTCACAGACGGATTGTCTGCCGGTCAGCTTATCATTTCCAAAGGTCAGACACTTGTAAACAATGGCTCAAAAGTCAATGTACTTGCAGTTGATGAGGCATCAAAATGACACTTTCAGAAACAGCCGTCAAGAAACCGGTAACAACGCTTCTCATATTTGTTGTATTTATTGTACTCGGTATATACTGTACTCTTAAGCTTCCTATGGATATGTTTCCGAACATGGACATTCCGTACATGCTCGTCATGACAAACTACAAGAATGCAGGTCCTGAAGAAGTAGAGCAGAGCCTTACACGCACAATGGAATCATCTCTTTCCGGTTTGAGCGGACTCAAAAATCTGCAGTCACGTTCATCTGCCGGACTGAGCCTTATCATCCTCGAGTTTAACTACGGAGTAAACCTTGATGCCGCGGCAAACGAAATCCGGGACAAAATAGATCTTGTGCGCTCTTATCTGCCGGACGATGCAGATACTCCTATGACAATCAAAGCAGACCCTTCGATGATGCCGATTATGACACTGGCACTGAGAGGACCTCGTTCTGCAGAGGAACTTCGCGACTATGCCGAAAACATCATCGAACCTCGTCTGGAACAGATTGACGGTGTAGCATCTGCCTCTGTTTCCGGCGGACGCGAAAAGTCGATAAACGTCGATATCCCGCGCGACAGACTTGAAGCTTACGGACTTGCCATTTCTACAGTAGCACAGATGATTGGTGCCCAGAACATACAGAGTTCAGGCGGAACAATCCGTACAGGCGAGACAAACTACACTATCAAGACAAACGGAAAGTATACAAGCATTGACGATCTCAAAAATACTGTAGTCTCGTATAAAGTTGCAGCTTCTGACGGCATGTCTGCTCCAGAAGTAAAGACTGTCCGCCTGCGTGACATTGCAGACGTTTACGAAGGATACAAAACAGAAAGCACATATGCTTACCTCAATGGAGAACAGTGTGTTCTCCTGAATATTACAAAACAGAGCGGAAGTAACTCTGTAACAGCTGCAAGACAGATCCGAAAGTCTATTGCTGATTTGCAGAGAGAACTGCCTTCTGACGTTGAACTTCTCGAAACTGACAACACTACAGATATCATCGAACAGACAATTCTCGAAGTTGTAAAATCAGTTGTCGAAGGTGCGCTTCTGGCTATCGTAGTTCTTCTTATATTTCTGCGCTCTTTCAAAAGTACGATTATCGTCGGACTTGCAATCCCTATTTCCGTCATAATCACACTGTTCCTCATGTATTTTTCCGGCATCACGCTCAACATGATTTCCCTCGGCGGACTTCTGCTTGGTATCGGTATGCTTGTCGATAACTCCATCGTTGTTCTGGAGAACATATTCTCGTACACGCAGAAAGGCTCCAAGCCGACAGTTGCCGCTGTTCTAGGTTCGCGCGAAATGGTCATGTCTATTTCTGCAAGTACACTTACATCTGTATGTATCTTCCTGCCTATGCTCATGTTCAAAAAACAGCTTGGCATGATGGGACAGTTCTTTAACGACCTTGCACTTACGATTATTTTCTCGCTTTTGTGTTCTCTTGTTGTTGCAATCGTTCTTGTTCCAGTTTTGACATCTCATTATCTGAAAGTTACAAAGCTTGCTTCCGGCCGCAGAGGAATCGGATACGGTATAAATAACGTACTCGAAAGATTTTTCCAGGGACTCGAAAACAACTATGCAAAAGGTGTTGCTTTTGTCCTGCGTTTCAGAAGACTATTCCTGGTTTTGATTTTTTTGACACTGGTACTTTCCTTTGTATCAATCAAATACATTGGATTCATTTTTATGCCGGACAGCGCTTCAAATGCAGTTACTGTCAGTTTTAACCTGCCGAAAGGAACAGCTCTGTCTGTAACTGACGCTACAGTCCGCGAGTTTGAAGCTGCTGCAAAGACAGAACTGAAAGGAGTCAAATATTCGTCTGTCTCCATTGGAGGAAGCAGTATGCTTTCTTCGAGCTCAGAGACAAATACAGGTTCCGTTACTTTCACACTGTACCCGGAGAAAGAGCGTATGCCTGGCTGGGACAGTGAAAAAACAGCAAAGGAAAAGCTCCGAAAGTATTTCACAAAGTATCCGGGAACAAACCTGAGCTTCGGATCTTCTGCAAATAGTATTTCTTCCGGTGGACTTGATATCAACATCAGATGTGACGACCTGGATTTACTGCGCTCTACAGCAGACAACATCAAGAGAGTGCTTGAAGAATATGCTTCTGATTACGTGTGCGAAGTATCAAGTGACAACGAAGAAGGACTTCCTCAGGTAGAAATCTTCCTTGACCGCGATAAAATGTATGAGTTTGGCCTGAATGTCTACAGCATCGGTGCTGAAATTTCTGCTGCAATCAACGGCACTACGGCAAGCCGCTATACAAAGAACGGTAAAGACATAGATGTAGTTGTCCAGATGAGTAAAGAAGACAAAGAAAAGATTTCTGACCTCGATCAGATTTTTGTTGTAAACAGTTCAGGTTACCGTATTCCTATCTCAAGTTTTGCGCACTACGTAGAAGACAAAGCACCTGTTACGATTAACCGCGAAAATCAGGGACGTATCCTGCACGTCACAGCAAAGCCGAACTCAGGACTTTCACTGTCTGTCTCTCAGGCAGGTGTCAAGAAAGTTCTGGAAGACCATATCCCAAAAGATGAAAATGTCACTATCACTATAAAAGGTGATATGGAAGATATGATTGAAGCTGTTACCAATTTCGGTATCATCATCATCATGGCGGCATTTTTGGTATTCGTTGTCATGGCGAGCCAGTTTGAATCGTACCTTGATCCGTTTATCATCCTTGTTACAATTCCGTTCTCATTTATCGGAGTTATCGCAATCTATCTGATTGTACATGCGACAAGCGGACAGCAGCTCAACATCATCACCGTTATGGGTGTTCTTGTTCTCGTCGGAACAATCGTTAACAACGGTATTGTTCTTGTTGACTACACGAACCTGCTCAGAAAGCGTGGTTATGACCTTGAAACTGCATGTATCGAAGCTGCAAGAAACCGTCTCCGCCCGATTTTGATGAGTACACTGACAACAGTCATCTCTCTTATCCCGATGGCATTCTTCCCTGGAGAAGGTTCTACATCCATGCAGCCGATAAGCCTTACTGTTTTCGGCGGTATGACATTCGGTTCCCTGATGACTCTGTTTATCATGCCTTCGATTTACTTTAGCATCAATAGAAGAAGAGAGAGAAAAGCTGCAAAACGAAAGGCCAAACTCCGTTATCGTGAAGAAGAAGAACGCAAATATTATGAAGAACGTGAATACATAAAAGTGGAGGCAGATAATGCAGAATGATAACAATGTACCTTCTGCCAATATTGAAAAATCCTCTGCGAAGGTAGCAAAGACTTCTTCTTCTCTTTCAAAGAAGCCTGATTCTGTGGCAAATTCTTCAAGAGAGATGATGCCCATAGCCAGCAAGAAAATCCGCATGGAACTGATTTTCTCACAGGCTATAGAAGAGGACTTCAAGAACGAGTTTGAAGAAAGAGGAATCGGCAAGAAGTTTACTAAGTTTGAAGCAGTTATGGGTGCCGGATACAGCAATCCTTGTCTGGGAGATGCAATCTGGCCTCAGCTCAATATGATGTACGTCATTTACTGTGACAAACAGGAAGCAAAGAAAATACACTCTGTAGTTCTTGCACTTCGCAAAAAATACATCACGGAAGGAATTGCCTGCTTCATGAGCCAGGCAGTGGAAATGTAAAAAAATCCTGTCATGCGGGTTTACTGTGTAAGCTCGCATGACAATAGAGCATGTCATCCCCGCACTTGATTCGCAATCTTGCAGATTGCGGCTTCTGACGATGGAAAATATCATATCTTTTGACAAACCTGCACTTTGCTTCTTTATTAAAAAAATATATCTGGTATCAGTAAAATTTCTAATATTTGGCTCTATTTTTAATATCAGATTTCGGATAGATTAAGGTCATAGCAAAAAGAATCAAGTTGAGGCATGTTCTGGATACTGCAATTTTTGGAGCTGTTCTTGATGAAGTGCCTTATATTATTTGCAGGTGCAAATCTTCTGTAAATAAGGAGTTTGTTCAAATGAAAAGATTTTTTGTTCTGATATTGTCAGCTCTGACAGTCCTGACAGTTTGTTCATGTTCTTCAAAGCGTGAAGAACTCCATGTTTATTCTATAATACACGACGAAGAGACAAAAGCTCTGTGCGACTTGTTTACAAAGCAGACTGGAATCCCCGTAGTTTATCTTCGTGCTACAACAGGAGAACTTGTAAACCGCGTTCTCGCAGAGAAAAATGATCCACAGGCAGATGTTCTGCTCGGCGGAGCTTCGAATTATCATATGCAGGCTGCAAAAGAAAACGCACTTGAACAGTATGTTTCTCCTGTGTCAAAAGATTTTCCGCAGTATGCGCTTTCTGCTGACGGCACATGGACAGGCTTCTGTGTCCTGACACTCGGCATTGGCATAAACAAAAAACGCTACAGCGAAAAGTTCGGCGAAATTCCAGTGCCTGCAACATGGGAAGACCTTTTGAATCCTTGTTATGCAGGTGAGATTGTCATGACAAACCCTGCTTCTTCTTCTACCGCATATCTTTTTGTACAGGATCAGCTTCAGCGTCTGGGCTGGGACAAAGGCTGGGAATACCTTCTGGCTCTTTCGAAGTCTGTCGGACAGTTTCCGGACTCAGGAAG
This sequence comes from Treponema sp., assembly GCA_045629255.1. Lineage (GTDB taxonomy): Bacteria > Spirochaetota > Spirochaetia > Treponematales > Treponemataceae > Treponema_D. The sequence goes on along the minus strand of JAZQQW010000034.1, from coordinate 42,865 downwards.
CGCACCTCCAAAGCTTGTCGGCACCGGAGAGTATGCAATAGGCATTTCGTATCTCCATGCTCTGGCAAAGTATCAGGCAGAAGGCTTTGACATAGAGCTTGTTGCTCCACCACAGTCAGTCGGCGATGTAGACTGCATTTCCATCATGAAAAATGCAAAACATCTTGATGCAGCAAAGAAATTTGTGGACTTCATGCTCGGTGCAGAGGCACAGACCCTCATGAGTTCAATCGATTATACAATTCCTGTAAACGTTTCTGCAAAAAGTGCCGACGGTGCTGTTCCTGTTTCAGAGATAGACCTGATTGACTATGATACTGACAAAGCCGCCGCACAGAAAGACGAAGTCATCTCTAAGTGGACAAAGGAAGTCAAATAGCTTTCGCTGGCAGTCTGTATGGCAAAGTTTTTTAATGACGGCAGCAGATCGCTTTTTGTAAGCTGGTTCTGTGCGGCTGTGTTTTTGACAGTATGTGTATTGTTTCCTCTTGTGTGCGTGTTTGCTGAGCCGTCTCTGTCCGACATCAGAAATGTATTCGTGTCGGGGCAGTGGAGAAGCACTGTCTTGAACACACTTCTGGAATGTTTGTGTTCTGCTTCCCTTTCTGTCGTAATCGGCTATATCTATGCATACGCCATTGTATATGCTGGCATACCGTTTAAAAAGTTTTTTGCAGTTCTGCCTGTCATACATCTGATAACACCGCCTTTTGTCGGAGGACTTGCTTTCATACTTCTTGCAGGAAGACAGGGCTTTATCACAAAGACACTTCTGCATCTGGACATTTCACTGTATGGATTCTGGGGACTGCTTCTGGCTCAGGTGCTGTGCTTTTTTCCGATAGCCTATCTCATCTGCTCTCAGACACTTTCCGGCATCAGCAGAAATCTGATACAGGCAGCCAAGAGCATGGGAGCTTCAAATATCCGCATATTTTTCACAGTGATTGTTCCGCTTTCGCTTCCGGGAATAGCGTCAGCTTTTCTTTTCATCGCTGTGTCTGTTTTGAGTGACTTCGGCAACCCTCTGATTGTTGCAGGCAGATTCAAAGTCCTTGCCGTAGAGATATATACACAGCTTACAGGCTGGCTCAACCCGGGCATGAGTGCAGCTCTTGGCATAGTGCTTCTTGTGCCGTCTGTCATACTTTTTGCATTGCAGAAAAATCTTCTCAAATCTACCGGAGAAAAAATGGCAACTATCGGCGGCAAATCCCTGTCGTATGCAGACGACCGCATTTTGCAAAGTCAGACACCGGCGTCTGTACGCTCTTCTTTTGCAGTCAAAGTCATGCTTTTTGCATTCTGCGCGGCGACAGCTCTGTGCATAATTGCTCAGTTTGCAGCAATTATAGCAGGCTCCGTGCAGAAACTCTGGGGAGTGAATACACGGCTTACAGTAAGTCACATTGTAAATGTCGTCTGCTATCAGAAAGAGCTGTTCAACTCTGTCGGATTTGCATTGACAGCTTCTGTTCTGAGTACATTCATAGCGTGCGTCGTATCTTTCCTTGTGCACAGGACAAACATACCGTGTGCAAATTTCATGGATACAGTCGTTCAGCTTCCGTCTGCCGTGCCAGGCTCTCTGTTCGGACTGGCACTGTCACTTTCTGCAGGTTCTCTGCACATACGCTCTGCACGGCTTCTGATACTCATTGCAATCATCATAGGCTTCATGCCTTTTTCGTACAGGATAATATCTTCTGCACTTTCGCAGATAAAGACGACACTTGACGATGGAGCCCGTTCTCTCGGACAGAACTGCATGGGAGTCCTTCGGACAATCCTTGCACCTCTTTGCATAGAAAGCCTTTTCAGCGGATTTGTATATAACTTTGCACGCGGAGTCGGAACATTGAGCGCAGTAATTTTCCTGGTTTCGTTCAATACTCCGCTTGCGTCTGTATCAATACTGAATCTTGCAGAGCAGGGCGACTGGGGAGACGGCGCCGCACTTGCACTTGCTCTGACGGTCATAACGTTTCTGATTATGGGATGCGGCAGAATCGTGTCTGACAGAATCAGGCGAACTCTGGGGGAATAATGTCAAAACTTTCTTTTGAAAATGTAAACTTTTTGTATGGCAGAAATACCATAGTCAATGATTTTTCCCTGGAAGTAGAGGAGGGCAGCTTCACGACTCTGCTGGGCCCTTCCGGCTGCGGCAAGACGACACTTCTGCGGCTGATTGCAGGGTTCTTGAATCCGAGTTCCGGCAGCATAAAAATTGACGGTATAAATCAGAACGGCATTGCACCGAATCTACGCAAAGTTGCGATGGTTTTTCAGGATTATGCGCTGTTTCCTCATATGAATGTTGCAAAAAACATACTCTACGGATTCCGCCTGGATAAAAAAAACAGGTCAAAAGAAGCAGAGCAGGGAGCTTTGCACCAGACAGCGCGTATGCTCGGACTCGAAGGACTTCTGGAACGGTATCCGCATGAACTTTCCGGAGGACAGCAGCAGAGGGTAGCTCTTGCCCGTTCTGTAATCCTTAAGCCGCAGATACTTTTGATGGACGAACCTCTTTCTAGTCTGGACGCAAAGCTTCGCATACTTGTTCGCGAAGAACTTCAGGAAATCCAGCAGAAACTCGGCATCACGACTGTCTATGTTACACATGATCAGGAAGAAGCACTGTCGCTTTCTACAAAAATCGCCGTGATTGACCATGGCAGGCTTTTGCAGTACGGCACGAGCCGCGAAGTATATTATGAGCCGAAAGACAAGTTTGTTGCAGGCTTTACAGGACGTGCAAACTTTGTGACTCTGCCACAGTCTGCTGGCAGCGTGCAAAAACAGCTGTATCTTGTCCGGCCTGAGTGGTTTTCTGTGTGCTCTGATGATAACTGTGACATTGCCGGCAAAGTTGTATCGAAGTCTTTTCTTGGAGCAGGCACGCTCTACAAAATCCGCACAGAAGCTGTATCTCATGGCATGCTGAGTGTAGACATAAGCAATCTGACTGACATTGGATATGAAGCAGGTGATACAGTCAGACTTCGCGTCGAAAAAAAATATCCTGTTACATGATTCTATGCTCAGTGAGGAGAGACATCGCTTTCAGCAATGCTGAAAGCGCCTCCTCAGTGAGGACAGACCCGCTCCTCAGTGAGGACAGCCCCGCTCCTCACAGAGGAGGGACCCGCTCCTCAGTGAGGACAGACCCGCTCCTCACAGAGGAGAGACCCTGCGCTCACAGAGGACAGAGCGCGTGCTCACAGAGGGAAGTTTTGAATTGTTTTCGATGTTTTTTTTGAATTTAGAACAAAATACCGCTTATGCAAAGGTCTGTATATTTTGAGCCAGGGTATACTTCGAGGACTTCGAGTTCAATGTTTGTAAGTGGTTTTTCGAAGTCAAAAGACTGATAAACAGGCAGATCTTTTAATTCACATGTTACAGAATAATCGCTGTCCAAATCCTTTATTTTTATAGTTTTCGGGCGGCAGTTTTTATAGTAATAATCAGGATGCCGGACAGCATCTACATATCCACCTAGAATCATGATTTTTTGCTGTGCTTTTTGAAGGCTGACAGTAAGTTTTGTTCCAACGCCTTTCTTGCCATTATCTTCAGGAACAAACGGTGTGTTCAGATTATTATAAATATATGGAGTTTCTCTTGATCCCCAGATTCCTGATTTTAAAAGATTTTCAGCTTTATAGTTGATTGTCTTTCCGCTGACTTTTTCTGTGAGGAAATTCTCTGATTTAATTGATTTTATATAATCTGGAAGAATATAATCTGTACTATTTACTTTTTCATTCAATGATCCTATATTTTTGCCCAAAACAGTATAAAAAGTTTCTCCATATAACAAAGATACATATCCGTTTTCATCAACGAAAAGAGACATATTGTTAATTTTATTTCCATTATCAGCGTCGTACACGGCATACATATCTGTGCCCATATTTTTATGTACACCTGTTTTTTCTCCGCCGCGTAAATACCAGTCACCTTCAAAAAGAAAATAAAAATCTGTGAGAGACGGTGATTCTGCCCATAAGTTTCCGGCTAATAAAATCACTGATAAAATAAAAAATTTTTTCATTTGAAATATCCTGTGATTGGTTGAAGTTGTTATATTTCATGTAAATAAATATTTAAAATATACAGGAGGTTACATCTTGATAAGTGTCATCTCTAAAAGAAAGTCATTAACCAATGTTCACCCGGTAATGACAGAATGTGTTGAGTCTCATTCGCAAAGCATAAAATGCAGTTTCCTGATATACATTTCCCTGATAAGTTAGTTTCATCTTTCAGATAAGTTAGTTTCATCTTTCAGATAACTTAGTTTCATTTTCCAGCAGACAAACGACTGGCATGGTGAAGTCACGCACTCTCTGTGCGGAAAATGCCAGCGCAGATGTCATCTAATTTTTTAGTTTTCAGGTTCTGAATAGTTACAAAAAAACTATAATTGGAACAGGAAAAATAAATCCAGCTTATTGCATAATGAATAAGCTGGATTCAACCTAGATATATTGTCAAGCGTAATCACTTGTGCGTGAGTGCTTACATTAGTTATATTTTCTTAAAGGCAGGATATAATGGTAAGTGCTTGATGCTTCATTATTAATGGTGGTTGAATTTTTGACTACTTTATAACTGTTGCCGCTTGGTGTACTAGTCCAGAAACCTGATCCTCCTCCTCGATTATTGATATATGGACTTTGCCCCGAAGCAGAAATACTGTCATCAATAGTAGTTCTGGCGTTTATTACAAGTAGTGCTTCACCTTGTGATGGCATATACCAGCCTCCGCCTAAGAGCTGTATTTGAGATGAAGCGTTGGAATAGTTCATGGAATTTTTTCCAGTTGGGTATACACCGTATATAGTGGAACCATTTTTTAGAGCTATGGATTCTACGGTTGCTGTATTTATAAGATCACTGCATTGTGCATATTTACTTTGTGGGATGGCAAATTTGCTGGTTCCGTCTGACATTATGATATCGCCGGTCTGAGCAGCATCTACGGATCGTCCTGTATAACTCATCGTAAATGCGACTTCGTTGTGCTGTCCTGTTTTTATCTCGACAGTTTTTGCTGCAGTAAAGTTGTCACCGTTGTTCTTTGCAGAAAGTTCAAAAGTCCATGTTCCTGCCTGAATGGCAATAGTCGTACCTGTTGCTTCGGCACCTGTTGACCATGATCCGAGAGTTTTTGTAGTTCCGTCTTTGGTGCCTTTCAGAGTCAGGTTTGTCAGACTTGCAGATGTAAGTCCGAATGCAGCAAGTCCTGCTGCACGAGGAGAGCCGAAGCTCAGGTATCCGATATCGCCTTCGGAAGCTGAACTGCCGCTTCCTGCACAGGAGAAGAAAAAAAGTGCAGCAATGGCTGATACAAATAGAATAAACTTTTTCATAATATTACCTCCAAAAAAAAACTTTACACCATTACTTAAGATAACTCCAAAATGTGAAAATTTCAAGCGCAAAAAATACACTTTTCTGGAAAAATATCTCATGAAATCTCAAAAAAAACTTACGTGAAAAAAAGGCTGTCCGAAAAAGTTTCCTTATCTTTTATAATACACAGAGATAGCGGAAAAGGCAAGTCCTGAAAGTCATTGCAGGCGCAAAAAACTACGCCTGCAATCAGAATCAGTTATATTTTTTTACTGGCATGATGTGATAACTGGCGTTGTTAGCTGGATTTTGAAAAGTATCACCACCAGAAAATGAATAGCTCTTTAACCAAGTCGTAGAAGTTATTGTTGTTGCACCATTAGCTGTCGTTGAAGACCAGAAAGTTTTGCTTGTAATATGCAGAAGATCCTGCTACGTAAAGAGCATTACCAATATCTACCCGGTTTGTATATATGTTACTCAAGACGTCTATTGATGGTACTTCCCATCCTGCAGGTATATTGCCTGCAATATTCAGATATTCATCTTCGTTCATAAACTGCATAGGGTAGATACCATAGATATCAGTACCTCCGCTGACGCCGCCGACTCGCACGGCTATGGATTCTACGGTGAAGTCACTCAGCATCGAGGCTAACTCACTGTAATCCTGGGTAATGCAGAATCCATTGTCAAAGATGATATAGCCTGTCTGAGCCTGACTTACTGGAAAACCTGCGTATTTCATAGTGAGTGTGACATTTGTAGTTTTGCCGGCTTTTATGCTGGCAGTCTGTTTGGCTACATACCAAAAAAGGGTAACACCTGGATTGTCATACTTTGCAGATAGCTCAAAAGTCCAGTCTCCCGGCTCTATGGCAATAGTCGTACCTGTTGCTTCGGCACCTGTTGACCATGATCCGAGAGTTTTTGTAGTGCCGTCTTTTGTGCCTTTGAGGGTAAGTGATGACAGAGCTGAAGCTGTAATGCCGGCATCAGAAAGCCGCCCTGCACGGGCTGCTCCGAGGCTCAGGTAGCCGACATCGCCGTCAGATGAACCTGCTCCTCCTGCACATGAAAAGCAGAGCATTGCGGCAAGTGTTAATACAGATAAAAAAAGAATCTTTTTCATAGGACATTGCCTCCATAAAAAAAAGCTGGCATCTCTAATGCTAAACAGTCAAAAGTTTAAAAAGTTTCCTTATCTTTTATAATACACAGAGATAGCGGAAAAGGCAAGTCCTGAAAGTCATTGCAGGCGCAAAAAACTACGCCTGCAACCAGAATCAGTTATATTTTTTTACTGGCATGATGTGATAACTGGCGCTTGGGCTGGCATTCATACAGGATGGCAAAACTTATTGTCATCCCGTGTGTGATATCAGAGGCGTGTTTTGTGGAAAATTGATTTACTCAGAAAGGAAGTCTTCGATAGATTTGACTTTGTTGTAATTTGTAAACTCGTATTCCAGCATAAGATAGCCTTTGATTCCGAATTCTGCCATGGCTGTGAGGGTTATGATGCTCAGGTCATCCGGCAGGTCTTCGCCTTCTCCCGGATACCATGTAGCATAGAGCTGTCTGTCTCCCTGTCCGAGGGCCATTGTCCATTTGCTTGAGCTTTTGAGCTTGCTGTTCGGTGCGATTGTGTCAACAACTTCGGCTTTGCCGTACAGTTTGGAAAGCTTGCTCTGCATTGCATTGAATTCGTTTTTTATCTCTGTACCGTTTTTGTTTGACTGGATTTCCTGACTCAATGCCTTGATACAGTATAATCCCTGTTTGGCGTCAACCCATACAACGAACAGTGAGCAGTTGAAATCGTTCTGCACAGGACAAATCTGATAGCGGTCTTCTTCGAGCTTTACCGGTGCGACACCGCCGCAGACTTTTGCAATCTCGTCGAGTGTCATGCCTTTTTTCAGTCCGAAAGGCTGTGCAAATGCACAAAGCGATACTGCTGTCAGAACCAGAAATGTGATAAATCTCTTCATAGTGTGTCTCCATTACATTTTTACTTTCTGTGTTCTTTATTTTACTTTTTATTGCTTTTTTTCTCAAGCCCGTTACTGCTGTTAACAAAAGGAGTGTGCTGGCGGCTGTATTTGTTTTCCTTGACTTAGGGGAAAACTGTGTTACAATTTATTTTAGGTCGACTTTAAGAACTGCGATTTCGCAGGCCGGATTTGAAAAGTGATGGTAAAAGATTTGTGATTTCAAACAAAAAATCGGGCATCATATCCGGCATGTATTTTTGCGCATGTACACATTAAACAGTTAGTTGTTAGTTTTATTTTTAGGAGGAAGTTTATAATGAAGCTGAGTATTTTTTCTACGGTTCTGGCTGCATCTCTTACGGTGGGGCTTTTGGCAGGGTGTGCCAAAGGTGGTGACGGCGGTTCTGCATCAAAGGCCGGCGGTGCAAAAGCAGAGCTTACTGGTGTAGATGCAATCATTGCAGAGGCTCAGGGCATGTCTCTTGAGGAACTTGCAAAAAAAGCTATCAGCGAGTCCAAAGGTGCAACTTTCTATGGTCTGGGAAACTCTAGCCGCGGCAAAACTGCACTTCCGCTTTTTATTGACTATCTGAAGACTATTGATCCTGATTACAATATGGAGTTTGAGTGGCAGCAGCCAAAGAATAACAAGATTTTTGAACAGCTTTCTGCAGACTCTCTCAAGAGCAGTGGAACTTTTGCAATGACTCTTATCCAGGACGGAAACCAGATTCAGTCAAAGATGGTCGACACAAAGATTCTGCGCAGATTTATCCCGAAAGACTGGGCTGATGCAAACGGCACTACGGCAGACAAATATGATGGTTATCTGCCTCTCCAGACTTTGAACAAGATTTTCATGTTCAACAAAACTGGCACAGCTTCTTTCAATAACTGCTGGGACTTTGTTTACAAAGGTCAGCATCCTCTTTATATGGATATCGATTCTGAGCTTGTCGGCAAGAACTTCTTGTATATGCTTACTAAGGACAATTATGCTGCATGGCTCAAAGAGGCTTATGACAAACTGGACAGCAGCAAAAAATCATATTTCGATCCTGTCATCGAGTCTGTTGCTTCTGATGCAAAAGACCTCGGTCTTGGCGCAAACGGAAAGTACGCACTTGCATGGATTAAGCTCTGGGTTGAAAGCTACAGTGCTCAGACTGATGATGGTCCTATCTGTAATATCCTTGTTACAGGTTCTGCAAAAGACCAGTCCGGTCTTATCGTATATTCAAAGCTCCGCTCTGTAAAAGAGTCTGCTGATGTTTCTGTAAACAATGTAGAAGTTGCAGCTTATCAGGACGGCTACGAAGGTATCGGCGGCTACGGATACGATCACTATCTGTTTGTCACAAAGAACAGTCCGCTTCCATGGACAGCTTGTGCATTCATCGCATATATGACTTGTACTCAGCCAGGTTTCGAGGCATGGGGTAAAGATATGGGTGGCTATTCGGCAAATCCGAAAGTTGCTTCTGACACGGAAGCTAAGTTCCAGCATTCAAAGGGAGGTTATGTAGACGGTGTAAATACATTCCCTGCAAAGAATGATCGCGGATATAAGTGGTGGACTACATCTGGTAAGCTTGTTTTGGAAGACCCAAAGTACTGCGCAGATGTATCTTTCACAGTCGGAAGCTGGATTGAGATGCTCAAAAAATACAGTGAGTAACACTCTTTTATAAAAAGTATGAGAGGTTATGATTTTTCGCCAGCAGCCGCAGGCTTCAAAGTTCTGGACGGCATGAACGCTGTTCGGGACTCTGGGATTTGAGCTTCTCGGACATCTCAAAAGCTGAACTGATAGTTCCCGTTTGTTTTTTGCAGACGGGAATTTTTTGCAAAAAAAAAGGATTTTATTGAATGACCGCATATAAAAACACAATGCTCAAAAACAAAGTCGGGTCATTTTTTGCCAAGCCTCAGTATGCTATTCTGCTGATTTTCGGCATTGTCCTGACTTTTACTACATTGTCTCCTATTATCGCTATTGTAAAAGATACGCTTCAGATTCATCCTGGTACTATCGACCAGCATCTGACAGGCAGAACTTCAGGCTATACAATCGTGAACTATGTAGATCTTTTTACAAGCAGACTGGCAAAAACTAATCTGTGGAAGCCGCTCTTTAATACTGTATGTCTTTCTGTCTGGACATGTTTTATTTCTATTGTTTATGGCGGTCTTTTTGCTTTTCTTGTGACCCGCACGAATATGAAATTCAAGCACTATCTGAGCTCGATTTTCATTTTTCCATATATCATGCCGCAGTGGACTCTTGCCGTCGTATGGCAGAACATGTTTAACTCAAATGCTGTCTGCGGTACTTCTGATGGTCTGATGGCATCGCTGTTTCATATCTGCATGCCTAAGTGGTGGTGCATGGGTATCTTCCCCTGTGCTATGGTTCTGGGGCTTCATTATGCGCCGTTCGCATATATCCTGATAGGCGGCATTTTCAAGAACATGGATGCAAACCTCGAGGAAGCTGCAACTATCCTGGATACTCCAAAGTACAAGATTATGTTCCGCATAACAGTTCCTATGATAAAGCCTGCAATTCTCTCGACAATTTTGCTCGTTTTTGGAAGTGCTATGGGTTCTTATCCTGTTCCGCATTATCTGAATCTGACGACTCTTTCGACTAAATATATTTCGCTGAACTCCAAATACACAGGAGAGGCGAGTATTCTTGCCATCATCATGATGGTCTTTGGTGTTGTCATTCTCGGTGTAAATCAGATGAGCCTGAAAAGCCGCAAAAATTACACGACTGTTACTGGTAAATCTGGACAGCTTTCAAAGCTGAGTCTTGGAAAAGCCGGTAAGTATGTCATTGGCCTGCTTTTTATATTTGCGACTTTCTTTACGAGTCTGTGGCCGATTATTCTGTTCGCTCTGGAAACTTTCCTGCCGAACCCTGGCGATTACAGTTTCCTTTATACGATGGATGCGTCTAACCTGACTACAAAGTGGTGGCTTACTGCTGAGAATATTACCGAAAACGGTATGTATGGCCAGCAGGGTATCCTGTACAATGGTACTATCTGGCATGCTTTCAAGGGAACTCTGCTTCTGGCGTTTACTTGTGCCGCTATTGCGGGTACGATAGGTACTCTCATCGGCTATGCTGTTTCCAAGAACCGCCGTTCTCCGTGGGCAAACTATGTAAACAATGTAGCTTTCCTGCCGTATCTCATGCCGTCTATTGCAGTTGGTGCGGCGTTCTTTGTCCTGTTCTCTAATCAGCATATCAATCTGTTTAATACGTACAAGCTTCTGGTGATTGCGGGTGTTATCAAATATATTCCGTTTGCAAGCCGAAGTTCGCTCAACTCAATGCTCCAGATTTCCAGCGAACTTGAAGAAGCTGCTATGATACAGAACATACCGTGGATAAAGCGTATGGTCAGAATCATCATACCGATTCAGAAGTCTTCTATCATAAGCGGTTATACTCTGCCGTTTATGACTTGTCTGCGCGAACTTTCGCTGTTCCTGCTGCTTTGTACTCAAGGATTCATCCTTTCTACAACGCTTGATTACTTTGACGAAATGGGGCTGTATGCGTTCTCAAGTGCGATAAACTTGATTTTGATTGTGACGATTTTGTTCTTTAATACAGTACTGAATAAACTGACGGGTGCTTCACTCGATAACGGAATTGGAGGTTGATGATGCCGGCTATAAAGCTTACAAATATAACAAAAAGATGGGGAAGATTCTTTGGAGTTGATAATGTCTCTCTTGATATAGACAACAACTCTTTTATCACTCTGCTCGGTCCTTCTGGTTGTGGTAAGACGACAATTCTGCGCATGATTGCAGGTCTTGAAACACCGACTTCCGGCCGCATAGAAATCGGTGACCGCGTTGTTTTTGACAGTGAAAAGGGTATCAATATCCCTGCAAACAAGCGCAAGGTAGGTTTCCTGTTCCAGAACTATGCTTTGTGGCCGAATATGACTGTTTATCAGAATATTTCGTTCGGCTTGAAGAATGTAAAAGAAGAGATGCCTGTCATAGATTCTCAGGCTAAACAGTGCTGTGATTTGATTCATGCCCTCAAAAATGGCAGGAAAATCAAGGACCTTGTTGATGAGTGCAGGGATAAAAGCGGTTCTCTTGTAGAGGAGCGCGTATTTGTCAAGCTTATCGACGCTTTCGGGTTGAGTATGTACAGCGCACGCGATCTGTTTGCTATGAAAATCCACGAAAGCGATGATCCGCAGAAAGCTGCTGATGTATGCCGTGCAGATATGGAAAAGAAGTTTCAGGATATAGAAAACTCTTACAAGGCAAAAGGTCAGGGCTTGAACAAGAACTGCGAAGTTGTTGCCGGTGACAAGGTTGTGACTGCTGTAAGGAAACTCTGTGCAGAGGAAATTGATTCCAGAGTACGTCAGGTTGCTCGTATTGTAAAAATCGGCATGTTTATGGACAGATACCCGGCAGAGCTTTCCGGTGGTCAGCAGCAGCGTGTCGCTATTGCCAGAACTCTTGCTCCAAAGCCGGAAGTTCTGTTTATGGATGAGCCTCTTTCTAATCTCGATGCTAAACTTCGTCTTGAGATGCGCTACGAACTGCAGAGACTTCATGTCGATACAGGCAGTACTTTTGTCTATGTTACACATGATCAGATGGAAGCTATGACTTTGGCTACAAAGATCTGTCTTGTAAATAACGGCGTTTTGCAGCAGTATGAGGCTCCTCTCAGCGTTTACAACAGGCCTGTCAATCTGTTTACTGCTGACTTTGTCGGAAATCCGTCGATTAACTTTGTCGAGGCAAAATGTACTCAGGGTGCTGACGGCGGTATTTTTGCAAAGATATTTGATAAAATGTCTGCACGTTTTGTTCCGTCAGAGAAAATCAGCCTTGCGGACTGGTTTGCTAAGCGTGATGCCGAGCAGGCTGAAAAAGAATCTGCTCTTGCAGCAAAGTCCGGTGACAAAAACTTTATCGAAAAGAGCAACAAGGATGAAGTTTTCAAATATCATATCCAGAAAGTAGATAGCGAAGATTTCTCTATACAGGATGAGCCTGTTTTAACAAACGAAGATCTTGTAATTGGTATACGTCCTGAATATATCAAGGTAGAAGATGGCGGACAGATAGAGGCTACAGTTTATGGTGTCATGCCGACTGGCATGGAATCGACTCTCAAGCTGAAGGTTGATGAATTTTTGCTGACTGCTGTGGTTTTCGGTTCTGCTTCGTATTCAATGGGGCAGAATGTAAAGCTCAAGGTCGGAGGAAACAATATTCTGCTGTTTGACAGAAAATCCGGTAAACTGATATGTACAGGAAGTCTTGAAATTTAAGTGAGCTGTGACTGGCTCAAAATAGAATCAGATGTCTTCTGTTTCTGGAAACTGAGGGGCTTTGGTAAAGTCTGTCTCTAATCGAAAAGGCCGGCATGGGCTGGGAATGTGGCTGCAAAAGCGTCTTTCTCAAGGCTATGCCGGGCTTTTTTTGTCTGGACAGGGTAGACGGAGGTTTATTCGTTTTCGTATTCGCTGCATGTCATAATCTGACAGTGCAGTGGAGAAAGTCCTGTCAGAGTCAGAATAGAAGCGTCTTCTTTTTCTTTGGTGAAGCCTGATACTCCGTCTGAAAGGTATATTACTTTGCATCCAAGGTCTATTGCATCAAATGCGGTAAACAGAACACAGCACTCGGCTACAACTCCTGTGAGTATGACTCTCTTTGCTTTGAGTGCTTCCCTCTGGATTTCGTTTATCTTCATTGATGAATAGACGCTCTTTGTGTAAAGAATGTGGGAATGAACGGTTTCTTTGAGAGATGGCATAATTTCGTTCAACCATTCACTTGCATTTATATCATCGTACTTCTTGTTGTATTCAATCCATGTTCCTGTTGGACTGATAGGCGACAAAAAGGCTGTGGATATTATCTGTATGTCAGATTCATGACCTGGCTGCGCATTTATTTTGTCTGCTTGGTCGCATATTTTTTTGATACGGGCTGCGACGTTTTCTGTATCAAGACAAGCCCATGGCTGTCCGTGTGTGTAGACATTCTGCATGTCTGTTACGAGTATCAAATCACCTTTTTGCATATAAATATTTGCTCCTTTAAATAAACAGCACCTTTCAAAATGTGTTTTGATATTTTAAAAGGCATTGTGTAAGTTTTTTTGAGTTTGTCAGCTTCTTGTGCAGCCGGAATGTCTTGTTTTTGTACACAATGATAAAATAGACAGTCCGTTCATGATGTCAGATCCGCCATTGAAATCAGGGCTGCTGTCAGTTGTCGGCTTTGAGAAGCATGTCTGTTTCCCATTTGAGAAGTTCATGTTCTGCTTCTTTTGTTCTGTCTGAATTGCCTTTTATATCGCACATGATGCGGAAAACAGGCTCTGTTCCGCTTGGACGCATCCAGATGAATGCCTTTGTGTTTTTCTCTTTGTCGAGGAAACGGACTTTGAGGCCGCCGTTAGCGTTGTTCCAGTCAGACGCGTTTTTGACTTCTTTTGTTCCGTTTGTGATATCTGCTTCGTATGAATCAAAACCATAGCTGGAAGCAAGTTCGTCTTTTTTCTGCTGCCATTCCTGTTCAAAAATCTGCTTGAATTTTTCTTTGAGAAGTCCTTTGTCCTGTGTTTTGACTTTGAGGATGGCACGAGGTTCGCTTACGCCTGTTGTGGTGTACGCTGGAAGTGTATCGATGATGTCTGAAAGCGTGTAACTGTCTTTGTATTTGTTTTCCTGTCCTGATTTTTCGCACCAGATATGGAAAAGTCCTTTGTTTAGTGTGCCGTCTTTGTTTGTATTGTCGCGGATTGTCAGAAGTTTGAGAATGGCGTATAAGCTTGCGAGCGGATCTCTGACTTTTGACGGATGTGTTATGTTGCCGCCGTTACTGCCTTCTCCGAGTATGCGTACGTTGTAGCTTTGCGAGCGTTTTTCTTCTGCAAGGTTGACGACGTTTGCTTCGCCGACTTCGGCGCGGAACAGTTCTATGCCGAATGCTTTGCATATTTCGTCAATGCGCATTGATGTCGGGCAGTTTACTGCGATGGCATTTTTTTCGTATTTGTCTGTTGCCTGCCAGTAAAGACCGTTGTTTATGACGTTGTTCATTTTCCAGACGTCAAATGCACTTTCGGCAATGGCGCACAAGGCAAACACTTCCTGTGCGACGACCGGCTTTGCATATTTTGATTTCTCGTCCCAGTAAACGATGTTGCCTCTGTCTCCGTCACAGTCCGGCATATAGCCGAGTATGGCAGATGTATCGCCTGATGTCTGCATTTCTGTAATCTTGTCGGCACAATATATCAGGTTTTCTGGTTCTGGGATTATGGCATGTACTATGCAGCCTGGTTCATTGTTGAACGGAGCAAATGTGATTCCTGTTGACGGGACAAAGTCTTTATCTATGGAAACTGATCTGGCACTGCCGTTCATGTCACACACGACTGTAACGGGATTTGCTGCAAGATATGATTTGATTGAACTGAATATGAGTTTCTGGCTGTCTTTGTTTCTTGTTCCGGTAATGATTTCTTTGATAAAGCCTGAGTAAACAGCAAGTGATTCTTTTTTGTATGCTGCGCTGCCGTCGTAAATGATGTTCAGAGCGGCATTGTCTACAGCGTCGAGTATTGTTTGCGCATGTGCCTGGGCTTCTGTATCTTTGCATTTGTTTTCGAATATGGAAATGATTTTTTTGCTCTCAGCTCCGTCTACTACGCCGCCGTTAGACAGACCGAACTTGATGCCGTTATGTCCGACAGGGTTGTGGCTTGCGGAAATGTATACAAAGCCGTCTGTCTTTTTGGCATAAACCATGATTTCCGGGGCAGATGCGACTCCGAGGTAAATGACCTGAATCTTTGAGCGGATAAGCGACTTTATTACTGATTCTGCGATGGCTTTGCCAGTAGGGCGTGTGTCTGTTGCCACAACAATTGTAAGCTCTTTGTGTTCAAATTTCAGATTCAGATACTGTGCAAAACTTTCTGCAATGAGTGCGCAGAGCAGTGTGTTTTCTTTGCCGATTTCCGGTGTCAAGTCCTGTTCGTCGCCGCTTTCTGCAAATACCTTTCTCCAGCCGGATGCTGATAAAATCATGTTGTGTTCCATAAGTGTGTACCTTTCTTTTAGTGATGCTGTTTATTCGTGCCGACGGGTTTTATACTTTTGATGTACCCTTCGGAACGCTCTTTGCCGAGTTTCGCTCATTACAGGAGCCCAGTCTTTTTTTATAAGTGGAAGCTTTCGGTAATCTATGTTACGTTAAGTCCAAATATCTTTTTGAAAATTATAGGGAGGCTCCAAAAAACTGCAAGTTTTCAGAACCTCCCTGTAGTCCGAATGCCCGGACTGTGATTCGTGTTTTAATAAATGCTGTCTTCGGGTTCTCCGAGGAAGCAGTTGTACTCTTTTCTGATTACTGATTCAGGATTTATCCTGCATTCTGATTTGTAATAGCCGAGTCCTTTATCGACATCTCTTGAACAGCCCATGCCATTTATGAGCATTCTGCCAATCTGTCTGTATACGTTGTCATCTCCGATGAGCTGTGCTGCATTGTACCACATAAATGCATTTGCATAGCTGATTTCTGTGCCTTTGCCGTAGAAATAACAGTCAGCTATCTTTTCTGAAGCTTCCATGCTGCCGAGTTTTGCGGCCATCAGATAATACTCTGCTGCCATTTCTTCTGCTGAGTCTACAAAGTCTATGGCTTCTTCGTATGCAAATGCCAGATTGTACAGGGCATCGGCATTCTCTGGATTGTTAGAAACTGCTCTTTTTGCTGTGTTTATCTGTGCCTGCATGCCATAGAGTGTATATGTCATGTTGTCGCCGTATTTGTTTTCGATAAGCGTTCTCTTTGCTTTTGCCTTTGTGTTACCGGCTTTTTCGCAGAACTTTGCCAGATTGTAAGCTGTATCCAGTTTATCAAAGTTGTTATCAAATGTAACGGCAAGGTTTGACATGTACTGCTCGACTAAAAGCATGTATGACGGCAGATATCCGTAGTCTACAGAGTTAATCAGTGATTCTGTTACATCGCTCTGTCCCGGCAGCCACAAAAGTTTTGAGTATGCGTGGTAAAGTGACTGTTCGTCCAGTGCTTTGCATCCGTGTGAAAGAAATGCTTCCATTTCGGCTTTGTCATAAGCTACGTTGTACAAAAATCCCCATGCTTCCGGATAATTGAGTTTTGCTGCCTGTTCGTAACAGTCACGTGCTTCCTTTGGCTTTTTGCGGGTACCTGTTCCCCAGCCGTTTTCTATGCAGCGGCCTTTTAGTACGATTGCAGGAGCGTACTTCGAATCTTTTGAAAGTATATCGTTGATAAGGCTCCATGCGTCCTTCATGTCTTTTTCTGTTCTCTTGGAAATCTGCGGTATGCCGTATTTTGCAGCTTCCATGTCCTCTACCAAAAGCCATGCATACCATGTTCTGTAGAAGAGTGCATTTTTGTCAGAAGCTCTTGATTTGAACCAGTCAAGTGCTTCTGTTTTTGGTGCTATAGAAAGAGATTTGATATCTTTTGAAATCTTCGGTTTATCTGCAAGAGGTACTACTGATGCAGGTTTTTCTGAGATTGAAGGTGTTGTTTCTGAGCCCTGTTCCTCTTTGATGTTTTTGATGACATTCCAGTAGTTTACGTCATTTTTGAAACGGAGACCGTGAATTACCTGAGCGTAAATGTCATCTATTGCTCCCATTGCTGTTTCTTTCTGAGATGCAGAAAGAGGGTATTTTGGAGCTGCCGAAACTGACTGCTTATAAAGTTCAAGGCCGTCTTTTGTGTTGCTTTTTGTGTCTGCAAGTGCGAGCATACATATTGCGCTGCCTTTGCCGGCTCCCTGTTTGAGCCATTCGGCACCTGTTTTTGTGTTTTCTGGATGTTCTGCAGAAAGGTAGTACTTTCCGAGTTCGGCACAGACTGTTTCGTCTGGTTCGTTACCTTTATCCTCATAGAAAGTCCTCATGTATTCCATCTTGTAGATTTTGTCTTCCTGTTCGTCGTACTGGGCATCCCTGTATTTGTTATAGTAGAAAGATGCCATGTTTCTGTCTGTTTCACCAAAGAAACCTTCTCTGTAAATTGCTGCAAGTGCTGCAAAACCGTTTTTTTCTCCGTACATTGCGGCATTTGTGTAGTATTCCAGAGCTTTGTCTTTATTGTTGAACGGATTTGCTTCAAGTTCACACATCTTTGATGAATAATCTGTCTTTGCACAGATTCTGCGGGCGTATAAATCTCCGAGAAGCATTGCACTCTGTGCGTGATAGAGTTTTTCTGCTTCCTCGAGGAGGACAGAAGCTGTTTCCAGTTTTTCAACAATCAGTTCTTCGTTCAGAATTGTATTTGAATTAAGCACATCAAGGGCGGCTAGAAAATAAGCTTTTGAGTAATTAAATTCCATTGCCTTGTTGAGAAGCGTACGGCGCTCATCGCCTGATGCAAGCTCGGCAAGCTTGATATAGCTTTCCGGGAAGTCCTGAGCCTGTGCTTTCTGGTACAGTTCTGTTGTCCTGTATCTTGCTGTAGTTTTGCTTGCCCATCCCTGTTCGATTTCTTCGGCTATCAAAAGATATGCACCTGCAAAACCGGAATTGAATGATTTTTCTGCGTATTCGCGGGAAAGCTGATAATTTTTGACTGTTCCGCACTGTTCCCTCAGACATTTTGCAACAACGTACTGTGCGTAAGGCGCAAACTGCCTGTATTCAGGATAGTTTCCGTCTGCAATGTCCTGATACCACATGAATGAACTTTCCGGCATGCCGTACAGTTCTCTTGTGCTTGTATCGTATGTATTCATAAGGAGGAGGTCTTTGTTGCTTCTCATCAAATTGAAGAAGTACCAGGCATCCATAGGATAAAAATCAATGCATGAAGCAAGGGCTCCGTCGTGTTTCTGCTTTTCGAGGAAGAAATCTTCGGAATTTGCTGTTACGCTTGCGATGTTTGACGAAGTCCTTGTGTTTGCTGCTGTCACAGGCATTATTGTACATGCTGTCAGGGCAGACGTGAGCAGCGCTTTGTATATCAGAGGTTTTCCAGAGTGCAGTTTCTGGAAAAGTGATGCTTTGAGCTTTGTGCCTTTAAAAGTAAAAGAGTCCAGGCACTTCCAGTAAGTATTTTTGAGATGTGTCAGTATATTTTTCATTTTTATATTCATGTAGAATATTGTATTACATAATCTGTCCATAATCAAGAAAACATTTCTTCTTATTATTTGTTACTGCAAATCATGCTCAAAAATGCATGATTTATCTGATATTTTGGCCTTTTGATGAGGTGTTCAGGTTAAAAAAAAGTTTTCCTGTGAAATCGTTTAATGTAGTCTGAATTGTCTGCCTTTGAAAGGCTTTTTTTTCAGATTGTAAAAAATGTTTTTTTTCACTATATTTTGTTTTTATGGAATATACAGATTTGGATATGCCGAAAGCCGGTGACAGAGTTGTTGTCGGGCTTTCTGGCGGTGTTGATTCAACTATGGCAGCTGTCATGCTCAAAGAGAAGGGCTGTGATGTTGTTTGTGCAACGATGTCTTTGTGGACTGATGGTGCTCTGCCGGAACTTAAAGATGCTGCACATCTGAACAACAGCTGTTACAGTCCTAATGAGATAAAAAACATAGCAGAATGCCGTGTTTTCTGCAAAGAGCAGGGCATTCCTTATTACGTAATCGATGTAAAACAGGAATACAAAGACAACGTTCTTGAATACTTCAAAAGTGAATACCGTTCGGGACGGACACCAAATCCGTGTATCCGCTGCAATAGATTTGTAAAATTCGGAGCACTTCTTGCCGGTATCAAAAAGCTCGGCATAGAGTATGATTATTTTTGTACTGGTCACTATGCCCGCATGGTCAGAGGCAAACTTAGCCTTGCAGAAAGTTTCGGATCTGGAGCAAGTGATGATGCTTCTGGACAGAGACAGCCTGCACAGATTGCCTGTGCTATGGATGCCACAAAAGATCAGGCGTATTTTCTGTACGGCATACCGTCTGACATGCTTGAAAAGGTGAGGTTTCCACTTGCCGGATGCCAGAAAAAAGATATTATGCAGATGGCAAGGGATCGTAATCTTCTGGCAGCTCAGAAAAGTGAAAGTCAGGATTTTATTCCGTCTGAGTATCTCGGATATCTGTTTGCTGATAAACCTTCTGAACAGGGGGATTTCATTGATTTTGACGGCAAGGTGCTTGGTAAGCACAAAGGAATCGAGCATTACACAATAGGACAGAGACGCGGTCTTGGAGTGAGTGCCCCGGAACCTTTGTATGTGGCGGCTATCGATAAAGATCGAAATCTTGTAGTTCTGGGAAAAGACAGTGATTTATTCTGTTCTGGTCTGATTGCAGAAGATATGGTGTGGCCGGGTGAATATAATCCGAAGTGTGCCTTTGAAGCAATGGTAAAAATCAGGCTTGCAACTCGTCCTGTAAATGCCAGAGTGGAACCGTACTATGATGATGCATGCGGAAAATGGCTCTGCCGTGTTGTTTTTGCAGAAAAACAGAGGGCTGTTGCTCCGGGACAGTCTGTAGTCATGTACAGAGACGGCGTTATCTGTGGTGGTGGAACAATTCTTAGTGCGATAAAGTGATGCTGAGATAAAAAAAAAAAGCTCCGGCAAAAAGCGCCGGAGTTTTTTATCTTGTAAAGTTTTCTGTGATTTTTAATGCCTGCTTCCAGAAATCTGTATTTTTTAGAGGTGCCTTTTAGTTAAGGTCGATGTTGTAGCGTATCTGGTGTGCTTTGCCGAGTATATCGCTTATGTTTATGCTGATAGTTGAGTGACCTTTTGCAAGGTGCGTAATGGCAAGAAGTTGTCTTTTTTCGTCCGGATACATGTCTTTTACAGAGTATTTTGCATTTCCTGCAACGCAGAGTTTTCCATTGTATTCAATCAAAACATCATAAGAGAGAGTTTCTACAGTTAAACCGTTGATACCTGTATTTGTTTTGTACGGCACTGCAGGAGACTGACGTTCATGGAAAATCATGTATGTTCCTGCAGGAAGATTCTTTTCTTTCAGAAGTGAGTGTGTTATTCCTTTGCTGTCGTCTAGTGTAATTTCGCCGATCCTCAGGTCAATCTCTTCGTTCAGGCGGGGCATCATGATTCTTGGATTGATTGCGTTTTTATTTTTTGTGTCAATTATCTGGAGCTCAAGTCCTGTTTCATTGCTGCCCCAGCCGGAGTTGCCGCTTTCACCGATAAAATCACGGGCTGCAACTTTTTGCTTTGAGTAGCTGATGAGCTTTTCGCTGTCTAAATTTGCATAAACTGTAGAGATGTTATTGCTCTGTGCGATGATGACAGAATTGCCGAGCGTAGAATCAAACCAGCCGAAGTCGTCATTGTGTTCCATGATGATTATTGCTACGTCTCCTGGTTCTGCCGCTGTAATTGAGGCTGTTTCGCTAAAAACAATAGACGAAGAAATGCATCCTCCGCGATACTGTCCGAAATATGATGCAAAAGAGTCTTTGGTGACTTCTTCCTGTGGCCAGTCATACGCAGAAACTGCGAGAAGACTGAAAAGAGACAGAATTGAAACTGAAATAAATCTTTTTGTGCAGTTCATAGCTTTTCCTCTATCGTTCCCTTGAAATTCCATAAATTACTGTTTAGAAATAGTCATTCTGGAGATTGTGTCATCTCTTCCCATAAAGACGTAATCGCCCCTTATCTGTATAAAGGAACTTTTAGCTTTGAATGATGTCTGTGACAAAATCTGGTCAAACGGTTCAAGTATACTGAGCGTGTAAGTATCATTGTTTTTGCTCAGGATAAATATCAGATTGTTTTCCTCTGATTCTTCTATCTGCGTGATAATTCCTTTGAGAGGAATGTGTGAACTTTTTGACTCCTGCAGATTTACAACGCCGATGCCGTTTTTGTGGTTGTAGTAGATTGTGTCTGCTTTTTTGTTGAACTTAACTAACACCTGGCTGTTTGTTTCTTCGTCAAGATATTCATGGAAAATAATCTTGCTGTGTTCGCCGTTTTTCTCTGAGACAACAAAACGCTGTTTTTTCTGTCCGCACACACAAGCTATGAGATGTCCGTCTTCGCTGATGTCTGCTCCGGAAATGACAGGAATGTCACTTCCGCCCGGATAAAACTGCTGGTTTACAGTGCCATTGCTGTCGAGGGAGACGATGTTTCCGTCTGCAAAACCTATTACACTGCCGCCTTTTGTTGATGAAAAAGCTGTTATCGGAGCATAGCTTTCGTATTGCCAGAGTTTTTCGCCTGAGTCAGAAAAATGTGCAACAGATGTTCCGCCGGGCAGGAAAACGAAAAGTCTGTCTTCCGAAAAGTATGGAAAACCGGCAGCCTTTATGGATGTTTTTTCTTCGCCGGAAGGTGTCAAAACTTTTGTGACAGTATTGTCTGCATTGTATGTTGCATAGAAATCTGACGAAATGGCTGCATTGAAGTTGTATGTTATGCTTGAGGCAAGTTTTCCGTTTTCTGTAAAGTAGCCGATTGTCTGTCCGAGCTTGAACGGAATGAGTTTGTCTGTTTCGTCAATTTCCTGCGCAGGGCGCGTGATGGAAAATGTCCAGTCGGGTGTCAAATGCAATTCTGAGCCGAGTGGTTTGAATGCAAACTGTATATATATAAAGCAAAAAACAGCAGTTATGATGACAAGTTTATAGTTTCTTTTCTTTTTCATAATCTACCATATTATAGAAACTGTGATTTTTTTGCAACAATAATCGGGATTTCTTTGTCGAGCTTCTGAAATTTCTCTGTGAAGTTGCATTTTTTTATCTCTAAAAACTAAACTTTCAGAAGATTTTGTAATATTGATATTGCGATACTTGACAAAAAAACGTTGCCATTGCAAAATAGTGCAAGCATTTTCTAGAGAAAAAGCTGAGGAATTATCGTGGAAGAAGACATATTAACAATAGATGAAGTTGCAAAGTATCTTCGTGTTAGTGAGCGTACAGTTTATGAATGGGCTCAGAAAGGTGAGATTCCCAGTGGAAAAATCGGCACCGTCTGGCGTTTTAAAAAAGCAGAGATAGAGAAATGGGTCAATGACAGACTTTCTTCTCAGAAGGCAGATTCAATTGATGTTTCTGTCCAGCTTAAGAATATATTGTCTCCAGATCGCATTGTTTTCCTGAATCATTCAACAAAACATGATGCTTTGGTTGAGCTTTCAGAGAATCTGGCAAGTGCACCGCAGGTAAAAGATGCACGTGAGCTGCAGGGGGAAATCCTTAAGCGTGAGGAATTGATGTCTACAGCTATCGGCCGTGGAATTGCTATCCCTCATGTCCGCCTTGCTTCTGTTACAGATCTTGTAATGTCTGTCGGTATTTCAAAAGTTGACATTATCGATTTTGAGCCGATTGACGAAGTCCCTGTCAGACTTCTGTTTATGATTGCTGCAGCTTATAATCAGCACAGTTATTATTTGCAGACTCTGTCATACTTCAGTTCAAAAATCAGAAGTTCTGAGCTTGCAGATGCACTTTTGAATGTTACTTCTCAGCAGGAAGCATACAAACTTCTTACAAAGTAATTTACGCACCTCTAACGGACTCTTGCTTTTAGAGGTGTGCTTAAACTTCATTTTTAACGACTCTTATAAAAATACTGTTGTCTCTGTATGTGAAATTGTGTAGTATGGCAGTAATATGTATACAGCTTCACAAAACAGATATTCAAATATGCCGTACAGACGATGTGGAAAAAGCGGACTTTTGCTTCCGGCTGTTTCACTTGGCCTGTGGCATAACTTTGGTGATACAGGCGTATACTCCAACATGAAGGAGATATGTCTTACGGCCTTCGACAATGGTATTACTCATTTCGATATAGCAAATAATTATGGTCCTGAACCGGGCAGTGCTGAGAAAAATTTCGGACGCATTCTGAAAGAAGAGCTTTCTTCATACAGGGATGAGCTTGTAATCAGCACAAAGGCCGGCTATGATATGTGGGACGGTCCTTATGGCGACTGGGGCAGCCGCAAGTATCTTATCTCCAGCTTGAATCAAAGCCTGAAACGTCTTGGTCTTGAATATGTCGATATTTTCTATCATCACAGAATGGATCCTCAGACACCTCTTGAGGAAACTATGGGGGCTCTAGATCAGATTGTCAAAAGCGGAAAGGCTCTGTATGCCGGACTTTCAAACTATGACGGCCCGACTCTTGAAAAGGCTTCGGCAATACTGACAGAGCTTAAATGTCCTTTCATTATCAATCAGAATAAGTATTCAATCTTTGACCGCACGATTGAGAAAAACGGTCTTATGGAAATGTCAGAAAAGCTTTGCAAGGGAATTATTGTTTTCAGTCCGCTTGCTCAGGGACTTTTGACAAACAGATATATCAATGGCATACCTGCTGACAGCAGAATCCGCACAGACGGACGTTTTCTGCAGGAAGATGCTCTTACTGAGAAAACTCTTTCTCAGATAAAGGCCTTGAATGAGATTGCAAAAAAGCGCGGACAGTCACTTGCTGAGATGGCACTTGCATGGATTCTGCAGAAAAAGTGCATTACAAGCGTTGTTGTCGGCGCTTCCAGGGTAAGTCAGATTCTGGATAATATAAAATGCGTTGAAAACCTTGAATTTTGTGATGAAGAACTGAAGGCTATAGATTCCATAATCTTTTGATATTTGAATCTGTAATGTTTTGCGTCTTGAGTTTACAAGGCGCAAAACATGCAGGACCTTTTTCGAAAAATGATTTTTAGTTTGAATCAGGTATGTTTCGTTTGGCTTTTTTCTTTGAAGTCTTTTGCATGCTGTGTTCTTTTAAATCTTCAGGATTGACGGTTTTCTGTATGTTTTTGCGTTCTGACAGTTTTCTGCATAAAGCTGTTTCGGTGTGCAGAAATTTCAGGAGCGGAACAGGATCTGATGCTGATGCTGTGTTGTCAAATTCTACATGTGTAAAGACTGGCTGCAGGATGATTTTGATGAAATCCTGAGCTCTTTTTGTAATTTCTTCTGTATCTTCTGCGTTTGTCTGTCCGTCTTGAAAGCTGTCTTCAAACATGGCTTTGTATTCGTTCTGTTTCTGAAAGAGCAGTGCCTGAGTTTTTCTGTTATTTTCGATGGAGATGGACTTTATCTCGCCGTCTTTGTCTTGTTTGACGTGTCGTATTTCATTCAGAAAGTCTTTGTATTCAAAGCGGGGCGGGGCAGTGTATTCCGGTGAAATTCCAGAAACTACAACTGTATCCTGGTTTATCTTTGATATGCATATATTCTGAAGGTCGACACCTCTCTGGTATGTGATTATGCAGTCCATGACTGACAGTATTTCATCAAAACTTTTGTTTTCACGTCCAAGGAATTTTTTTAATGCATTTGAATAATCCTGCTGATTATATGTTTCCCTCATTTTGATGGTTTTTCTCAGATGATAGTTTCTGAAGCAGATTTTGAAAACGTCCTGGTATGTTTCTATATTTGATGTGATGTTTTCCAGGAGTTTGAGTCTTCTCTCGTAATCAATTTCTTTTTCTTCGAGAGCTGAGTTTGCCTTCTTGAGTCTTGAAATTTCCTCTATCTGAGCCTGTAACTGCATGTTTGCGTCGGCTTCGTCAAGCTTTGCAAGACGCCTGATTACAGGTGCTCCTAAAAGTGTGACAGGTATGCCGAGGCAGAAACATGTTATTGACGAGATGATGATTCCAAGTGTCGGGAATGTTCTTGCAAATAGTTTGATGCACAGAAAAATATCAGATGCCATGCAGAATATGAGGAAACTGAATAAAGATATTCTGATTATCATTTGTGCAGCTTTGTGAAACGGAGAATGCATGTATTGTTTGATGCGGAACAGGATAGAAAGCTTTTTCATTGACAACAAAACAAAGTTTTTTGATTTTTGTTACTGAACCAGGTTAAAAACTGTAAACAGGGAATGTTCGGAAGAACATTTGAAACGCGGTGCTGTATGCTGTGAAGTTCCGTTGAGCTATAAAGCGGTATTGTTTTGGATAATGTCAAAAAAACTGAAGTTTTTTGGAGTCTTCTGTGGTTCTTTGTGTATTTCTTGGTTGATTTTAATATTGAAAATCTTTATTATAGAGTGCATGGTTTCATAGCTTTTCTAAAGTATGACAGTGTGTGCTTTTTGGAAGAGTAATTTCTATAATGTAAATCAATTCCACGGAGGAATATTTTTTATGATTAAAACAGTAAAAGACGTTGATTTGAAAGGCAAGCGCATCATTATGCGCGTTGATTTTAATGTTCCAATGAAAGACGGTGTTGTTCAGGATGACACTCGCATTATGGCAGCACTTCCTACTATTAAATATATTCTTGAGCAGAAGCCAAGAAGCCTCGTTTTGATGAGCCACCTCGGAGATCCAAAAAAGGATGTAAAGAAGGCACAGGAAAAGGCTGAAAAGGCAGGAAAGACATGGACTGATGCTGATGCAGAAAAGTTCATCAACGGTAAGAACCGCATGAAGCCTGTCGTTGAGTATTTTGCAGGTAAGCTCGGACAGAATGTTACATTCCTTCCAGATGCACTTGGTCAGAAGTCTGCTATCGACGCTCTCCCAGAAGGAGCTGTTGCAATGCTCGAGAACGTACGTTTCCACAAGGAAGAGACAGCAAAGACTCCTGAAGAGCGTGAGCCAATGGCAAAAGAGCTTGCTACATACGGAGACATCTTCGTAAACGATGCTTTCGGTACTGCACATCGCGATCAGGCTTCAACAGCTTCTATCGCAAAGTTCATGAAGAGCGAGCCAGTCGGCGGATTCCTCATGGAAAAAGAAGTTAAGTACATTCAGCCAATGGTAGAAAATCCACCAAAACCACAGGTAGCTATCATCGGTGGTGCAAAGGTTTCTTCAAAGATTGCAGTTCTTGAGAGCCTTCTCCGCAATGCATCTGCCCTTGTTATCGGCGGTGGTATGGCATATACATTCCTCAAGGCACAGGGGTTCAAGGTTGGAAAGTCACTTGTTGAAGATGATTTCATCGATACAGCAAAGAAGCTCCTCGCTGACGCAGCTGCAAAGAACGTAAAAATCGTTCTCCCAGTTGACCACGTGGGTGCTGCAGAGTTCTCTGCAGATGCTGCTCCTGTTGCAGTTGATGGAACAGATATTCCTGATAATCTCATGGCTATGGATGTTGGTCCAAAGACAATCGAACTCTACAAAGAAGTTCTTTCTACAGCAAAGTCTATCGTATGGAATGGTCCTGTTGGAGTATTTGAATTCGAAGCATTTGCTAAGGGAACAGCTACTGTAGCTCAGCTCGTTGCAGATGCTACAGGCCGTGGTGCAATGACTGTTGTCGGTGGTGGTGACTCTGTTGCTGCTGTTAACAAGTTCAATCTCGCAGACAAGATGAGCCACGTTTCAACTGGTGGTGGTGCTTCCCTCGAGTTCCTCGAAGGAAAGACATTGCCAGGTATTGCAATTTTGGCAACAAAGTAATTTTTGAATAACTGAGAAAATATGCGGGTTTTCATAACTTTGGAACCCGCAGTGCAAGAGTAGGGGAAATCTTACTTTTGCAGCAAAAAAAAAGATTTTATATAGAGGTCGTATTTATGGCACGTACACATTATATCGCCGGAAACTGGAAGATGAACACAAACAAGGCTGAGGCTGTTAAGCTTGCCCAGGACTTGGTTGCTGCTCTCAAGGGCAAAACAAATAAATACATGATTGGTGTTCCTTTCGTATACCTTGATGCTGTTGCTCAGGTTGTAAAGGGCTCAAATATCATCCTTGCAGCTCAGGATTGTGCTGCAACAGATAATGGTGCTCACACAGGTGAAGTTTCTTGCGCAATGCTCAAGGATATCGGATGTCAGTGCGTAATTCTCGGTCACTCAGAGCGCCGTCACGAAATCGGTGAATCAGACGAACTCATCAACAAGAAGGTTCGCAAGGCTCTTTCTTCAGGACTCGAAGTAGATCTTTGTATCGGTGAGCTCCTTTCGGAGCGCGAGGCTGGTGAAGCTGAGCAGGTATGTGCATTCCAGTTGTCTGCAGGTCTTGCTGGCGTAACAGCAGAGCAGATGAAGAATGTAACAATCGCATACGAACCAGTTTGGGCTATCGGAACTGGAAAAACTGCAACTCCAGAAGATGCTCAGGCTATCCACAAGTTTATCCGCTCATACATTGCAAAGCTCTACAGCCAGGCTGTAGCTGACGAAGTAATCATACAGTACGGCGGATCAATGAAGGCTTCTAATGCAAAGGAACTTCTTGCTCAGCCTGATATTGACGGTGGACTTATTGGCGGTGCTTCTCTTAAGGCTGAAACATTTGAGCCAATCTGTGCTCTTTAATCGTAATCAGAAATGACTTTAAGAAGTATCAGATGATATTTTTTTGAAGTGTCATTTAATTTGCATATGCAAAAATCCCGGAAATTGTTAATCAGTTTCCGGGATTTTTTGTTTTAAACTTTTTATATTCTTAAAGTGTGTTTTTATTCATGTTTTTATTATTATACTGTCATTTTATTTGAGAAAATTCATAAAAATGTTTGACGGATTGAAAAAACTGATATACGATATAATAAGTGGTAAATCGTTTTACCGATTTAATATGTTAGTTTTCATACGGTTTACTGCTGACTATAAACTAGGAGTTTTTTTGTGGATAATGTAAAACCGTTAGTACAAAGGAAGACAAAGTTATCAAATAAGAAGATAAGGGGATACCAGGAATTTCTGCTGATTCTGCCGTTTATCCTGCTTGTTCTTGTATTTTCTTACTATCCGCTTTATGGATGGATTTATGCTTTTTTTGATTATAAACCGCCGTTTCCTCTTTCAGAGTCTCCGTTTGTCGGACTGAAGTGGTTCCGCTCAATGGTGGAAAATGAGGTCAAGATAAAAAAGCTTCTTTCTGTTCTTCGCAATACTTTTGCAATGAGCGGAATCAGTTTGTTCTTCTCATGGTTTCCAATGATATTTGCTATTTTCTTGAACGAAATCCGAAACCGTCCTTTTAGAAAATTTGTACAGATTGTTACAACTCTTCCAAACTTTATCAGCTGGATTCTGGTATATGCAATTGCATATTGTGTATTCAGTACTACAGGTCCTGTCAATGTAATTGCTCAGGGACTTGATTTTATTGATGCACCTGTTAATTTCCTTCAGTCTGGTGAACATATCTGGTTTAAGATGTGGCTGTGGCTTACATGGAAAAATGCTGGCTGGGCTGCAATTATGTATATTGCTGCAATAAGCGGCATTGATGAAGATATGATTGAGGCTGCAAAAATTGATGGTGCTTCCAGAATGAAAATTATCTGGCACATAACGATTCCGAGTCTTCTACCGACATATTTTGTTCTTGTTATGCTTAATCTTGCAAGCTTTTTGAATAACGGAATGGAACAGTATTTTGTATTCGAAAATGCATTCAACAAGGACTATATCCAGGTTCTTGACCTTTATGTTTACAGACTGGCAATGGGCAGCGGCGGTTATCCGCTTTCTGTCGCTATCAGTATGCTGAAGAGTATTGTCAGTGTTATCCTGCTGTTTCTGACTAACAAGTTCTCAAAACTTGTCAGAGGCGAAGGCTTTATTTGATCCGGAGGATATACAGATGTCAGATAATAAGAATAGAGAAAGAAGTTCATCAATCAAACTTTCGACTGGTGACCGCATTATAAATGCTGCTATTTATTTTGTGTATGCATGTTTTGCATTTGTGTGTATTTATCCATTTTACTATATTGCGATTAACTCTATCAGCAATAATGATTTGAGTCAGCGTGGTAAAGTTATTTTCATGCCTTTGGAAGTACATTTTACGAATTATGTCCAGGTTTTCAAAATTAGAGGCCTGCTGGATGCACTTTTTGTTTCAGTTGGAAGAACTGTGATTGGAACTGCAGTTACTGTTATTATTGCGGCTTTCCTTGGATATATGTTTACACGTAATACTGTATGGCGCAGAAAGCTGTGGTTTAGAATTGTCATGGCAACTATGTATTTCAATGCAGGTATTATTCCATGGTATATCACAATGGTAAATCTTGGACTTAGAAATAATTTCTGGTCTTATATTCTGCCGCTTGCAGTACAGCCGTTTTATATTATTCTGTGCAAAACATACGTTGAGTCTGTACCGTCGTCACTGCAGGAAGCAGCTGAGATTGACGGAGCTGGAACGCTTTTGATTTTCTTCAAGGTTATACTTCCTGTTATCAAACCGATTCTTGCGACGATTGCAATTTTTGCTGCTGTTGCGCAGTGGAACAGTTTCCAGGATACGCTTCTGCTTGTTACAGATGAGAAGCTCTATACTTTGCAGTTTACTCTTTATCGCTATATACAGTCAGCAAGTTCGCTGAAATCTCTTATAAGCAGTACTGGCAACGCAGCATCCCTTGCAACGACACTTGCTACAACGCAGAATGCTACTTCTGTCCGTATGACTGTCACGATGGTTGTTGTTACTCCGATTCTCGTTGTGTATCCATTCTTCCAGAGAAGCTTTACGAAGGGTATCATGATCGGCGCTGTAAAAGGCTGATTTATTGTCTGCAGTGCACTTCGTACAGTTTTCTGATGATGTGTCTGCTGTTTTTGAACCGCAGGTTTTGCGCGGTATGAAAATTTTGCAAGTGTAATGCAGGCTTTTTTTGCCTGCATGTCACCATATTTTTCGGGTGATTTCATTGTAATCCGAGCTCCGGCAGTTTTTTTGCTGGAATCAGATATTAGGAAACTGAATGCTGTTTTCAGTTTCTTTAGTCCAATAATCGCGTCTTTGACGTATCAAGTGAGGTGTTATGAGAATTAACAAAAACGTTCCTGTGCTTTTTGCATCTGCAATTGTTTTGTCTCTTTTTGCAGGTTGTAGTAAAGATAAAGCACAGACAGGCAAAAAGTCTGCAGCCGGTAGTTCTGATACTATGGTAATTGAAAACTTTAACGTTGCTGCAAACTATCAGGGTAAACAGTCTGGATGGTTTGGAAAAATACTTAAGGACAAATTCAATATTGAACTTAATATTATTGCTCCTCAGGTTGGCGGTGATGCACTGTATCAGACACGTTCAGCAACAGGTAACTTGGGCGATCTTCTTCTTTTGGAAAAGAGTCAGTGGCAGGATTGTATAGATGCAGGTCTTATAAAAGATATTTCTGATACTGTTTATTCTGGTGAAAACATTGCACAGTTCAAACTTGCCATCGACAATTTGAACAATGAATACGGCGGAAAGATTTATGGTATTCCTACAGAAATGATGGCAACATCTCCAACTTCCATTACAGCAGAAGATATTTATTCATCTCCTCGTCTGCGCTGGGATGTTTATACAAAGATTGGTGCTCCGGAAATCAAAAATCTTGACGGTCTGATTACTACTCTCAAGAAGATGCAGGATGCAGCTCCTGTAAATGACAGCGGTGATCCTTGCTACGGTCTTACTTTGTGGAAGGACTGGGACGGTGGAGATAACATGCTTGGTATTGCTAATGTTGTTCAGCTTACAACATGGTACGGCGAAAAAATCAAGCAGTCTCTTATACTCAAGCCGGATGATACATTTATCCCTCTTACAGACAAGTCTGGTGCTTATTATAAGATTCTTAAATTCTTGAATCATGCTCAGAACGCAGGTATTGTTGATCCTGATTCTGCAACACAGGACTGGAATTCAGCTTGTGCAAAGATGGGTGCAGGTCAGGTTTATCTTGAATGGTATTCATGGCAGCTTGGATTCTGGGATGTCGGACATATGCAGGATGGCCGTGCACACCGTGTTATCCCGATTCAAGACCAGATTTATTATGCTGATGCAGATACTTATTATGGTTCTGGCCGTGTATTTGCAATCGGTTCTGGTGTTGATGAAGCCAAGTATAAGAAGATTATGGAATTCCTTGAATGGTATGCTTCTCCTGAAGGATGTATGTTCCAGCACTGTGGTATCGAAGGCTTCAACTATGAGAAGCGCGAAGACGGCAGACTTTATTCAATGAATGAAGATGCCCTTGCAAAGAACACACCTGTTCCTGCTGAATGGGGTGGAGCTGGATATAATGACGGAAACAACGGCATTAACCAGTGGATTGTTGCATCTTACAACACAAACCCTCTCACAGGCGAACCTTATGCAAGACAGCTCTGGTCAAGCTATAAGGAAATAAATGACACACAGATGGTTAAAGACTGGAGAAAGATGTTTAATGCTGACAATCCTGTTGAGTATTTCAAGAAGAACAACAAGCTTGTTATTTCTCCAAATATCTCTGTACCTCTTGATTCTGATACACCGGATATTCAGGTTATCCGCAATCAGTGTAATGAATGTGTGTGCGATGCATCTTGGAAAATGATTTATGCAAAGAATGATTCTGACTTCGACAAGCAGTGGGCTGCAATGTCTCAGACTCTTGACGGACTTGGATTCCAGGACTTGATGGCATGGGATAAAAAAGTTTATACAGTTGAACTTGAAGCAAAGAAGGCTGCTAGAAAATAGCAGTTGCTGATAAAGTTTATCGTAGAAAACTGAAAGGGCGCAGTGCAATTTGCACGGCGCTCTTTTTTGCGGATGGTATATGATAACGGTCAAAGATATTGCAAAAATGTGCGGTGTTTCTCCGAGTACAGTTTCTAATATTCTGAACGGCAAAAATAATAAAGTCAGTGAAGAAACTAAAAAGCGTGTAATGGCTGTTGTGGAGCAAAATCACTACAAACCGAATTACTTTGCTTCGAGCATGCGAAGGCAGAATTCGAAATGCATCAGTATTATTGTAGAAGATTTGCACCAGTTTACAACACCTGCAATTGTTGTTGCTATAATGGCTTATTGCGAGGAGAAAGGCTATCGTACAGTTTTGTTTAACCTCCGTATGTATGACAGATGGAAAAACGCGTGGTTTAAGCATGAAGACATGCTTATCCGTTTTTTATATCCTGCTCTTGATGAGTCTTCTGCAATTAAAGTTGACGGCGTGATATATATTGCCGGACATGGAAGAGTAATAAGCTGTCTTCCGGAAGAATACAAAATCCCGATAGTTATGGCGTACGCAACAAACAAAGATGACCGTTATCCGTCTATTTTGATTGATGACAGAAAAGGCGGTTATGATATCGGTAAATATATTTTGAAAATGGGGCATACGGAAATAGGTGTGATTGCCGGTATGGAAGATAACATGCATACAGAAGAACGCCTTATCGGTTTTAAAAAGGCTCTTGCAGAAGCTGGTATTTCATATAATCCGAATCTTGTAATAAACGGCAGCTGGACACGCGAATCTGGATATGATAAGGCAGAAAGTATTCTTGAAACAGGTGTGAAGTGCATATGGTGCATGAATGATCAGATGGCGGCAGGCGTTTATGATTATTTGTATGAGCATGATATCCATGTTGGAAAAGATATATCTGTTATAGGATTTGATAATATGGAACATTCTGCTTACATGTATCCGCGTATTACGACAAATGCATTGCCTCTTTCTGAAATCGGTCACAAAGCAGCAGAAATGATGATAAAAATCATTGATAACCCTGATTGGAAACCTGATGAAATGAAAATGTGGATACCTTGCAAAATGGTATATGGAAATTCTGTTGTTGATTTGTCTGAAATGGCGGATGCAAAAAAATGATGCAGAGCCGCTTACCAGTTTTTGTATAAGTTTCTTGTCTAAATCGAACGCAGCTAGAATCTGCATAAAAAATAATGCTTCTTATTAGTTAAAAACGCTGTAATATTGCATTTCTTATATAGTTTATAGTAATAAAAGAAAAACTCTATTTTCGCTATAGTGAATTTTCATATTCTCCTTGCTAAATCCTAAAATGTGCTTTACACTTATTTAAGGATATGTTAGGTGGGGCTGAGCAGTATAGGGTTTTCAAGGATGATTACAAAAGATAAAATAAAAAAGATTTTTAGCCCTCTTGTTATCGAAACTCTTTTTATAGTATTTGTTATTTTTATAATTTTTGTATACTCAAATATTGTATCGAATAAAATATATACTGCAAATGGTAAACAGCTTCAGGAAATTGTAAATAATTTCGGTTCTAAAATTGTTGAGTCTGCAAATAATCAGTTTAATCATATATATACAATAAATTCATATTTTAATTCAGTTTCTTCACCGGAAGAACGTAAAACTTTCATTGAAGATGAAAAGTCCAGATATGGTTTTTCAAATTTTTATTTTTTGAATGGAATTGGCCAATATATAAGTGCTGACGGTAAAAAAGGTGCGTTTAATCTTGGTGTCGATTATATCAACGCAATCAAGAATAATCAGAATTACATGATTAACAGTGTCGTTTTTGGAAATTACAGCGAAACACTCTATATTATGCCGGTAAACAATGGTGTGTATGAAGGTTTTCCATATAAGGCACTTGCAATTGGTATCAGTTCTGAAGAAGCACAGAATATCCTGAAAACTTCGCTGTATTCTGGAGAAGTTGATTTTTGCGAAGTAAATTCCAAGGGAACTATTCTCCTGACAAATACTAGACTGGACAAAAGTGATACTAATATTTTTGGAATAATTTCAAATAAAGTTGAGATTCTCAAACCTTCCATGGAAGAGTTCAGAGAGGATGTCAAGTTCTGTAATAACTTTTTTGGGATGTCAAGAATTGCCGGAGTGAAAAAGTATATTGTTTGCTCCAGATTGAATTATCAGGACTGGGTTCTGCTTGCCGCTGTTCCGCAGAGAAATGTTGACGGAGCAATGTTTGAAGTTCGCTTCATGACAATTCTTATCGTAAGTGCAATGATTCTGATACTTGCTGTGTCTATGATAATTTTGATTGTTATCAAAAACAGGCGTATTGTTCTCCGCAAAAATTCAGAACTCAGATACAGAGAAGAGCTTTTCTCTGTAATTGCGGGGCAGTCAAATGAAATGTTTGCAATGTTCTCTGCAGATAATTTCAAATACAGGTATGTCAGTCAGAATTCAGAAAGAATGCTTGGAATCTCTGACGAAGAATTGAAAAAAGGTACGTGGGGAAATTACAGACTGCTTAGTTCTGTTGGAAATCCTGAACAGTTTGAGGAAATCAAGAATCTGAAAATCGGAGAGCAGCGTACTGTCAAGCTGTCTTGTACAAATCTAAAAACAAAGAAACTTCACTGGTATGAAGAAACAATTGTAAAGATAAATGTTGACGGTGACGGCGAGTTTATTCTTGTTTTGAAAGACTGTACGGAAGATGAATTTTTGCGGCAGCAGCTTATTGCTGCAAAAGAAAGTTCAGATTCTGCAAATAAGGCAAAAACTTCGTTTCTTAACAGAATGTCCCATGATATACGTACGCCTCTTAATGGTATAATGGGCATGCTAAGAATTGCAAAGGACAACATGGATTGTAGGGAAAAGCTGAGTGACGCTCTCAATAAAATAGATGTGAGTGCGAACGTTCTGCTTACACTGATAAATGATGTTCTGGAATTGTCACGCATTGAGAGTGGAAAAACAGTCATCGCTCACGAGCCGATGAATCTTGAAAATCTTTTGGAAGACTGTATTGGGGTTATGAGAGGTTATATTGCCGATCGAAAACTTGAACTTGTATTACCTGAAGGCGGTTTTGATCATCCTTTTGTATTCGGTGATGAACTTCATCTGCGACAGGTACTTCTCAATATCATGAGCAATGCAGTTAAGTATACTCCTGATGGCGGAGTTATCGAGATTTTTGCAGATGAAGGCTGCAATGACGACGAAACTGTTACATTTATTCATTTTGGAATCAGAGATACCGGAATTGGAATGAGTGAGGAGTTTCAGAAGCATATTTTTGAACCGTTTTCCCGTGAAGAAAATCAAAGTGCAAGTTTTAAATATAAGAGTACAGGACTTGGCATGTCCATCGTAAAAGAATTTGTCGAAATGATGGGCGGTCACATCTATTTGAAAAGTATTCTGGGAGAAGGAACTGAGATAATTATCGAACTTTCTTTCGATATAGACAAAAATCCGCCTGTAATTGAAACTGATTCTGTAGATTCGAAGAATCTGGACAATGATAAATTTGACTTTGATGAAACAAAAGTTCTGCTTGTTGAAGATAATGAACTTAACAGAGAAATAGCTTCCCTTTTGCTGCAGAATATGGGCATAGAGATTGTAGAAGCTGTGGACGGTATTGATGCTGTTGATAAATTCAGGTTGTCTCAGATAAATGAGTTTGACTGGATTTTGATGGATATAATGATGCCGGGTATGAACGGTTATGAAGCTACTACTGTTATTAGAAATATGGACAGACCTGATTCAAAAACTGTTCCTATTATAGCTATGACAGCAAATGCTTTTGCAGAAGATATAAAGGAAAGTCTTGCAAGCGGAATGAACTGTCATATTTCTAAGCCGATAGACCCTGCAAAAGTTAGCAAAGCTCTTGCAAAACTATTAATTGAGAGGAGAAAACAGGAAAGCAGATAAATTTGGGTTTGAGAATGACCTTTATTCGTGAAGAATGCATGTAAAATACAAGGAATGGTCATTTTATGCTCTAAAGTTAGATTGACTAAACATATGGTCTGCGTTAAGATAGAGCAAACTAATATTAAGAAAATCAGTTATTTTGTGACTGGTCATTTTGGAGTATAAGATGGGTATTGTAAAAGCAATTTTGCTGGTAGCTTTTGTTATTATGTGTGTTCTTTTGATTCTTCTGGTACTTGTTCAGAACGAGGATAATAACGGTATGGGTGGCGTTTTTGGAGGCCAGTCAACAGCATTTGGTTCACATTCTGCAAGTGTTCTTACCAAAACAACTGGTGTTTTGGCAGTTTTGTTTTTCGTTTTCTCACTTTCTTTTGCTCTTGTTTCAAGAGGCTCAGAGAAGGGAGATGATTTGAGTAAAACAGCAGCCGAAGTTCAGGCATCAGAAGCTAATTCTGAGAGCGGTACTTCTGGCTCTTGGCTTGATAATGTAGAGTAATATAATGAAGCTTCAAACGGTTTTTTCTCAGGAAAGCATAATAATTAATCTCGAGAGTAAGACCAAAAAAGACCTTTTTGACGAAATGCTCAAAAATGTTATTACACGTTTTCCTGATATTAATCGTGAAGAAGCTGCGTCAGCCCTTTGGAAAAGAGAAAAGCTGATGTCTACAGGTGTTTTGCATGATATTGCTGTCCCGCATTGTGGTGTAGATACTGCAACAGGTGTTGTCGGTGTCATCGGTATCAGCAAAGATGGAATCGACTATGATTCCCTTGATAAAGCACCTGTGCATTATGTTTTTATGATAATTTGCAACACAGGAGAAGTTGCGCAATATCTGGATGTTCTGAAGGGAATAGCGGTTTTATTAAAAAATCAAGGTTTTGTTAATGGATTAAAATCCATAAAGTCTGCTAATGAGCTGTATGAACTGATAGGTAATTGTGAAACTTATTTTGATGGCTGATTTATAAGGAGTAAGCAATACTTATGGAAGATTTTGATATGATCAAGCATCTCCTTGAGGTCGAGTCAGAGGCATCTGTAATGGTGACCGAGGCTCAGAAGATTAGTGATGAAAAAATAGCAGCTGCCAAGGCTGAGGCTGAGACTATATTTAAGAATCGATATTCTGGCAGCGTTAAAGTTATTGAAACAAAAGAATCTTCTGAACTTAACAGTATTACAGAAAGTCATAATAAGCAGTTTGATGATTACAAACAAAATTTACTTAAAAGTGAATTAGATAAAAAATCTTTTAATTCTTTGTTAGATAAACTTCTGTACGCGTGAGGTCTGTTTCATGGTAATGGATAAATCAGCTGCAGATGCTTATGTATACGCAAAAATGAGTGGAATGCTGGCGAAGTCCTACATTGGTTCCCGTGCGGTAAATCTTTTTGATGTGCATTCGTTGTCGGAACTATGGAGTCTTCTGTTTACTTCTCCAGTTCCTGTTGTTCCAGAAATGCTTCTTGCCAAGCAGCTTGAAATCGAAGCTGCAAACAGGTTTATTTCCGAATATAAAGAACTTCTTTCTTATTATCCGCATCCGTCTGACATACTTGTTGCATTTCTACACTATTTTGATTACGACAATATAAAAAATATCGGAGCTGCCCTCTGTTATAAAGAAAAAGATAGACCTGATATTTTGGATATATCTCCATATAATTTAATAAATTATAATAAATGGCCTGATATTGCTGCAATGACTGCATCAAAGCCTTTTTCATGGTATAATAGAGTACCTCAGGTTTTTGAACAGCAGTATAATGACTATCGTCTGGACTGTCAGTATGTCACTGAAGTCTGGAAGGCATGCAAAAAGGTCAAATCATCTTGCCGGTCTGATTTAGTTTCACTTATACGTGAAAAAATTCAAATGGACAATATTCTGTGGGTTTTGAGATTAAAGAAATATTACAACATGCCTGCAGATCTGATTGTTGAAAATCTTGCATACAGTGATAGTGAAAAAAAAGATAAGACTGATATTCTGGTTAGTCCGGCAATGAAAATCATTGACTGGGAACTTGATGACTGGAATGTCTGGAAGAATTGGAAGCACGCATCTTTATTAAATCCACATACCGAAGGAATTGTGTGGAATGTTGACCCTAGATGGGTGTATAATTCATATAAGAAAGTGTACGTCTACAAGGCAAAAAGGCTTTTTCACCAGTATCCGTTTACGGAATGTCCTTTGCTTTGCTGGTATATATTGAAACAAAATGAGCTAGATAATATTCGCACTGCATCAGAGAGTTTACGGTTAAGTATTCCGGCTTCTCAAGCAATGAGTGATGCTGGTGTTTTGGAGGTGGACAATGATTAGAGCTGCTGCAATGAGACTGATTGAACTCATGATTCATAAAGAGGATATTAAAACTGTCCTGAAGTATTTGAGCGAGTTTGGTGAGTTTCAGTTCCAGGATAATCTTAAAAATCTTTCTGTAGATGACAAGAGTGCAAATTTAAAAGAAAATCCTGATCTGGCTGTTTTTAATCAGCTTGAAAAAGTCAGATCTTCTCTGGATATTGCAGACTTGACAGAATACACAGAGTCTGTATCGCTTCCTACAGAAGAAGAGCGTTCTGCCGTCAAAAAACTTGTTGCAGTTGTAGAAGAATTGCATAATAGGGAACTTAAGGCAATTGATGAACTTAATCATGTCAATGAAGCATATAATGAAGTAAAAGCTTTTTCCAATCTGAAAGTTCCTTATTCTCAGATGGAGTCACTTTCGTTCCTGACTCTTAGGATTGGTGAACTTGATTCGTCTCAATACGATCTTTTGAAATTTTCTCTTGGCGACAGAGCTATCCTTTCAAAGCTTGGAGATGATGGAACCCGTATTCTTGTTGCATGTTCAAAAGATGCCCGTCTTTTTGTCGACAATGAACTTGAAAAATATGGATTTGTAAAGGTTGAAGTTCCTAAGGATTTTAACGGAGTTCCTGAAAATGCTATTGCAAAGCTTAAAGAAGATAAGGTTGAGAAGGAAAAACTCCTGAAAGATATTCAGGAAGAAAGGATTAACTTTGCTGCAGTACATAAAGATTCTTTGTATCATCTTTTGCAGGTTTTTTCTGTTTCAAGCCAGATTTGTGCTGTAGAAAACAGTCTGGAGTCAACACAGCTTGTATTCCGTTTGACTGGATGGATTCCTGCAACACGCACGGATGAATTTACCAGTAAAATTGACGAACTTACAGAAAAACGTTCTGGTATCCGGAATTTTCTTCCTGAAGAAGTTGCTTCTGTTATTTCAGGTCAAGAAAAAGTTCCTACTGAGCTCAAGCACGGAAAGCTCATTTCGAACTTCAAGCGCATGATTTTCAGTTATGGTTCACCTCTCTATGGAACGATTGATCCTACGCCTTTTGTTGCTGTTTTCTTTACGCTTTTGTTCGGTATAATGTTCGGTGATGCAGGTCAGGGACTTGTATTCCTTTTGGTCGGTATTCTGATGACGATGAAAGTTTTCAAACTTGGCGGATGGGAAAAGTTTAATCTGATTTTTATTGCTATTGGTATAAGCAGTACGATAATGGGACTTTTAACAGGTGAGTTCTTTGCAAGCGAAACAATTCTTGAGCCTTTTGAACGCTTTGTGACAGGTTTATTCGGAGAACCGAGAAATCAGATTCTGCCGATGATGCCGACAAGTGATCCTCAGTCAATAAAGAGAATGTTTATGTTCTTTGGATTTACTGTCGGTGTTGGATTTATAATAAATACAGTTGGTCTTGTCATAAATATAATCAATCAGTTTTCGCTCAGGAGAATCGGTAATGCCTTGTTTGGTAAAATAGGTCTTTCCGGTGCATTGTTCTTCTGGTATGTAGTAGCATTTGCACTTCGCATAGCATTCGGCGGTCATAAACCTGTACTTTATGACTGGTTGATTATCGGTATTACTCTTGGTCTTTCTGCATTTAGTGAACCTCTTGCAAGATTGGTAGACGGTGAGAGGCCTATTCTGGAGAACGGAGTATTTGCTGCAATAATTGGTGCTGTCGTTGAAATAATCGAAGTTCTTTCTTCTTATCTTTCAAATTCAGTCAGTTTCCTTCGTGTAGGTGCATTCGCTCTTGCACATGCTGTTCTTGGTTTTATTATTTCAATGCTGGTTGGCGTAACACCGTTCCCGTTTGGAATACTTGTAAGTATTCTTGGTAATGCGATTGTCATTGTGCTTGAAGGTATGATTGTTTCAATTCAGGTTGTCAGATTGCAGTACTATGAGTTTTTCAGTAAGTTCTTCAGTGAAACTGGAAGGGAATTCAAGCCGTTTGTAATCAAGTATACAGGGTTGAATGTAAAATAATTTTTTTTGCGCTGCTATGTAAAACGGAACTTTTCATAATCATAATTAAGGAAAGTTTTTGTTTTATTTGTAAAAATATTACGGTGTTAGGTTTGCCGCTGGATTGTAAATATTTTAGAGGCAAACTGAGTTGATTTAAATTTGAATTATGTTGCTTTGCTTCGCGGGGTGACTTAAAATAGTGTATAAAGGAGTTTTTTGTATGAATAAGAAATCAAAAATTGCATTTGTTGTTGTTCTCTGTATGTCAGTGACAGCTTTGTTTGCTCAGTCTGCAACTGGAGCTGCTGCTGGTAATGCTTCTGCAATTAAATATATTGCGGCTGCTCTTGCTGTAG
Source organism: Treponema sp. (assembly GCA_045629255.1). Classification (GTDB taxonomy): domain Bacteria; phylum Spirochaetota; class Spirochaetia; order Treponematales; family Treponemataceae; genus Treponema_D. The sequence continues at coordinate 2,370 of JAZQQW010000034.1, read as the reverse complement.
GTATTGCCTGTATTGGTGGTGGTATGGCAGTCGGTAAGATTGGTGCTGCTGCAATGGGTGCAATGAGCGAAAACGCAGAACTTTCTGGTAAGGCTTTGCCATTCGTAGGTCTTGCTGAAGGTATTTGTCTTTGGGGATTCCTTGTAGCCCTCTTTATCATTTTGATGTAAGGTACTGATGGAGTATTTTGTCATTGGTGAGCGCGAGCTTGTTCTTGGCTTCATGCTGTCTGGCGTGAAGGGTAAGGCAGCTTCAAATAGAGATGAAGCGCTCGAAGCCTTCCTGGAAGTAACAGGTCAGTCAAAGAAAATGTCACTTCTGACAGACGGCAATCGTCCGAAAATTCTCATTTTGACGGAGGATGTGTCTGATATGCTTAAACGGGAAGTTGAAGACTGGCAAATGAAAGGAAAAGCTCCTCTTATTGTCGAAATTCCTGGATTAAAGGGACATATCGAAGGTAGAAAAACTCTCTCAGCTGCTATACGTGAAGCTGTCGGAATTCAAGTGTAATGGAAGTTTAACAATATGGAAGAATTGCGTTCAATAGAAGCTTTAAGTAATGAAATTAGAAATGATGCTCGGCAAAGGGCTGCTAATATTGTTTCCAAAGCTGAGGAAAGTGCAAAAGCGCTTCTTGATGGTGTAGAGAAAAAAGTTTCAGATGCTTTGGCAGAAGTTCAGAAAGCCAGCGATGAGAAGATTCGTTTGTGCAGAATGAATAATGAAGCATCTCTTCCTCTGGAAAAGGAACGCTATCTGGTTTCATTTATCTATGACTCTGTAGTAAATGCCATGAATGAGTATTTTGACTCTATTGGTGAGGACAAGCGTCTGGAAATTATAAAAAAGCTTGTTGAACGTTCTAAATCTATTCTTGATGGTAAAAATATCAAAGCAACTGTTATAGGACTTGATCTTTCTAAAGTAAAGAAGATGTTGAACGGTGTGTTCGGCAAATCTCTTTTGTCATGTGAAAAAGGAGAAACTTATTTACTGGAAGATGAGGCTGTCAGGGGCTTTAATTATCGTGAAGGTATTCTAGTTAAGACGGAAGATGGTTCTGTCTCATGTCGTCTGACTCTTGACGAGAAAGTCAAAGAGATATTGGATGACAATAATTATGAAATTTCATCAACACTTTTTAAAGGGAGGCTTCCAGAATGACAGAAGGAAGAATTACTCGTATTTCTGGTCCTATTGTGTACGCAGAGGGCTTGGAAGGTTGCGGTCTTTATGATGTTGTTGATGTTGGAAACAAAAAACTTATTGGCGAGATTATAAGACAGGAAAAGGGCAAATCAACAATAGAAGTTTATGAAGATGACAGTGGAATGCAGATTGGCGAGAAAGTTGTCAGTTCTGGCCGTCCTCTTTCTCTGAAACTTGGTCCTGGTCTTGTTGGTACAATTTATGATGGTATTCAGAGACCTTTGAAGGCAATGTTTGAAAATGGCGGCGCTTTTCTTGCTCCTGGCCAGAGAACCGAGCCTATTGACAATGAGAAAAAATGGAACTTTGACGCTGTCGTAGAGTCAGGATGTGAAATTAAAACTGGAATGGTTCTTGGAACTGTAAAGGAAACTGGTTCTATATTGCATAAAATAATGGTTTCTCCAGCAATAAAAGGAAAAACTCTCAAATCATTTAAAGGAAGTGGAACTTATACTGTAGATGACGTAATTGGTGAAACTGAAATCGGCGAAAAGATTTGCCTTTCTCAGTATTGGCCGCTCAGAAAGCCGCGTCCTTTTTCACAGAAGCTTGAAGTTTCACAGCCTCTTGTTACAGGTCAGCGCGTTATAGATGTGTTTTTTCCTTTGAGTAAAGGTGGTACAGCTGCTATTCCTGGAGGCTTCGGTACAGGAAAAACAATGACACAACACGCTGTCGCAGAGTGGTGTGATGCAGATTTGATTGTATATATCGGATGTGGTGAACGCGGTAACGAGATGACAGACGTTCTTACTGAATTTCCGAAACTGATAGATCCTCGCAATGGGCGTTCTCTTATGGAAAGAACAATTTTAATTGCGAATACTTCAAATATGCCGGTTGCGGCACGTGAGGTTTCTTTGTATGCAGGTATGACTCTTGCAGAGTATTACCGCGATATGGGAATGCACGTTGCAATTATGGCAGATTCAACAAGCCGTTGGGCAGAAGCTTTGCGTGAACTTTCTGGACGTATGGAAGAAATGCCTGCTGAAGAAGGATTTCCTGCATATCTTCCTACGAGACTTGCAGAATTTTACGAAAGAGCCGGACGTGTATACAGTCTGAGTGGCGATGTAGTGTCTGTTTCTGTTATTGCGGCTGTTTCGCCTCCTGGTGGAGACTTTTCAGAACCTGTTACTCAGCATACGAAGC
>JAZQQW010000033.1:0-10174 GCA_045629255.1 Treponema sp. | reverse complement strand
GATAGTAATTGTCCCAATAATGTGTTATACTTGTTCATGTCTGTAATTCCTTTTTTGATAATGTTTTGTGTGTTTACTTAATATTATCACGAATTACAGACTTTAAAAAGTTCCTATTTTATCTTGGACACTAGTGATTTTTTTTATTTAAAAAATAGTTTTTAGTTATTGACACTTCATGTCTGTATTTCTATTATTACGAATAATATCAATTCCAGAGGAATTAAAAAAAATGATTTATATACGGTCTACCCCTATGTCTCTATTATCAGATTCTGTAAATCTATTATACAGGATTGAGAATTGGTCATTATGAGGAAAATCTGTTTTATTGCATTACTGCTGTGCTTATCATCTAGTATCGTATTTGCACAGGAAAAAGTTGAAGAAAAAATAGATATTGATTTTCGAAATCAGAAGGTGTCAGATATAGTTTTATCCGTTGCAAAAATGTGCGGAAAGTCTGTCAGCCTGGATGATACTGTAGCCGGAATTGCAAGCTTTCACTTTGAAGACAAAAGTTTTGATGTTGCAATACGCCGCTTTTGTGAATCAAATCATATTTTCATAGATGTAATAGACGACATTTATTATTTTACAAAAGTTCACATTAAGCAGAACGGTGAAGGGTATTATGTTGACTGTGAAAATGTTCCTGTAGAATCTTTTCTGCGGGAATTATCCAGATTTACGCATACTACGATAATGTGTGATTCACTGCCGAATGTCATGGTAACGGTGCGTGAAGAAAATGCAAGTGTAGAAGATGTCCTTCGTCTTGTTATGCTGCGTCTGGGCGGATATTCTCTTGATATGGAAGGTGAAGGTTTTTTCATAGGCAAAAATTCTTCCAAAGGTGGTTCAGGCAGAGGTGAGGATTTCCGCATAGAGTTAAAAGATTCCCTTTATTCGCTCACATTGAGGAAGGGCTCTCTGACAGCTGTTATAGACACGCTGTTTAAGAAAGCCGGAATGGAATATTCTTTGCTTCTGAAGAATTCCATAATGCTGGAAAATCTGTATTATTCAGGTAAAGACTTTGATACACTGCTCCGTCTTATACTGGAACAGAGTGCATGTGATTATGCTGTAGCCGGTGAAATTTACTATCTTTTTGAAGTTCAGAAAAAGGATATCCTTAAAAAACTGAAAGAAACAACATCTGTCAGACTTGTGAATATAAATGCAGATGCTGTAATGGCTTTGTTTCCGTCGGACTTGAATGCAGGTGCATTCGTAAAAGCAGATAAGTCTACGAATACGCTTTATGTAACGGGAAGTACAGAAGAAACGGCTCCTATCCTTTCTTTCATAGAATCTGTCGATATACCTGCAGAAGACAGATATTATCAGTGTTTTACGCTTAAAAACATCACTGTTGCAAATGCGGTTCCGCTTATACCAAAATCAATGCTTTATGGAGATATAACTGTAATACCGGATTCAATGTCTTTCGTAACACTTGTAACAAAAGAAAGAGAACAGATGCTTCTGGAATATCTTGCTCTTATTGATAAAAAGAAGGAAGCTTATCCTGTCCGTTTACGATATATAAAAAGTGAAGAACTGATGAAATTTCTTCCTCCTTCTGTGCATAAAGAAAACCTTACTGTAACTGATGATTCAACATTGGTTTTCTTTACAGGTCCGGAAGATGTTTATCAGACTTTTATGAAAGAGCTTGCTCTTATGGATAAACCAAAACAGCAGGTATGTTATCAGGTTCTGGTAATACAGAGGCAGCGTTCACACGGGCTTAACAGCAATTCACAGATAACCATGTCAAAACTTGCCGGAAGTGAAAATGACAAGAAAGGTCTTGATACAATGAACTGGATGGCAACTCTTGGTAATCTTTTCAGCATAAACTTTGATATCGTTTCATTCCTTGGAATTCAATTTGCGGCACTGTTTAATGCAGAACTTGGAGAAGGTCGTTCTCACGTTCTTGCCGATACCAGATTGAATGGAATATCTGGGCAGACAATAAACTTTTCAAATACAAGTACTTTCCGTTATCGTGATATTGTTCCTGATACAAACAGAGGTGTCTATTCCAGCACCACCAGAGAAATATCAAGCGGTCTTGTGCTTTCCATAAATGGCTGGGTTTCAGGCGATGATATGATTACAGTCGATGTAAATGCACAGGTTTCCAATCAGGGAACTGTAAACGGTTCCACTTCTGATACAACAAATCCACCGGGAACAACAGAAAAGAAAGTTTCCACAAATGTACGGACTGAGAGTGGAACTCCTATTGTAATAAGCGGACTTCTGCAGTCCGACAAGGAAGTTACCGTCAAGAAAGTTCCTCTGCTGGGTTCTATACCCCTGCTGGGGCATCTGTTTAGAAAAGAAGTCGAGTCAGATTCTGAAACAGAATTTGCCATATATCTTGTTCCGTTTGTTGAAAAACCAGACAATGGCAAGGTTAATCACGATAAAAGACTTCGTCAGTATTACGAAGAATATGTAACAAAGGAAAAGTAATATGGCTGACGTCGAGTTTAATATATGCGACTATAAGGATTACCGTTCTTGTTCAGGTCAGTACAGGGATTCATATATACGTAATTCTGGTGCTGTAAAAATATCCGAATCAGAAAATGAAGTGGTAGTCGCAGTCTCTTTCGGAAGATGTCGGGAAGTGAAATCTTTTCTTTCTGAATTTCATGCACCGAAAGAAGTCCGTTTTATCGTAGTAGAAGACAGTGATTTTGCGGGATTCATAGGAAGTGTAGTAGATTCATCTTCTGCAGAACCAGTTCCAGCTTCTTCATCTGATGATGAGGAACAGTTTGGACTGGAAGATGTATCAGATTCTGCACCAGTCATAAACATTATAAATGCAATATGTCTTGCTGCTATACGACGCAATGCTTCTGATATTCATATTCAGCCGGAAAAAGATGCACTTCGTGTCCGCTTTAGAATTGACGGAGTGCTAAAAGTTGTAAAAGTTATGGATGCAGGTCTTGCCGAATCAATTGCAAGCCGTATAAAAGTAATGTCAAATCTCAATATTCTGGAACAGCGTCTTCCTCAAGACGGACGTATGAGGGTTACGCTTGGTAACAGGGCACTTGATTTCAGAGTCTCATTCATTCCTGTAGCTCATGGTGAATCGATTGTATTGAGAATCTTTAATACGAAAAAAGAAATACAGAAACTTTCTGAACTTGGTTTTTCTCAGGCTTCGTATGATACGCTTCAGAAAGCTCTCTGCATTCCAAATGGACTTATACTTGCAACAGGTCCGACTGGTTCTGGAAAAACTACTACGCTTCATGCTCTGCTGAGTGGAATGGATAGTGAAGCTCTGAAGATAATTACGATAGAAGACCCTGTTGAACGTATTATTCCAGGTGTTGATCAGATACAGGTAAATGACAGTATCGGACTGACATTTGATTCCATTCTGAGAAGAATTCTAAGACAGGATCCTGATGTTATAATGGTTGGAGAAATCCGTGACAGTGCTACTGCTGAACTTGCCATAAGGGCAGCTCTTACCGGCCATGTCATTCTTTCAACACTTCATACAAATGACAGTATCTCTGCTGTAACCAGACTGAGAAATATGGGTGTGGAACCATATCTTGTATCATCTGTCCTGAAATATTCAATAGCACAGAGACTTGTCAGAAAAGTCTGTCCGCATTGTTCAATGTCAGTTCCGTTAAATTCTGAAATGAAAAAACTGAAGGATAAGTATAAACTTTCCGGAGATGCTATGAAAGTTTCAAAAGGATGTGAACAATGTGGGTTTACCGGATACAAAGGACGCACTGTTGTATCAGAAATTTTTGAGCTTACGGATGAATGTGCCTCAAGCATAGATGCAGAACATCCAGTTACAAAACTGTATGATTTTGCTGAAAAGAATGATATGAAACTACTTTCCTATGATGCAGTTCAGAAGGTTCTTTCCGGTGAAACTACTTATTCAGAAATTCACAGGGAGGCTCTGGCATGACATTCCGATGCGTTGTCTGTAGCAAAGACGGCAGGAACAGAAGTTCTGTCATTGTAGACGCTCCTAGTACAGAAGCTCTTTTTCGGCGCTTTGAAGAATCTGAAACAATGCTTATATCGTATGACGAAGTTTTGGGAAAAAGAAGTGTTGAAAGATCAAAGTCACGGCTTCGCATAAAGACTGTTATTGAATTTACAGAAAATATGGCAGCTCTGATGCAGTCCGGGCTTACTGTTCAAGAGGCACTGAAAGTCGGATCTCAGATAAACGGACAGATTAAGCACAGGCAGTTATGCAGTGAACTTCTGTCTGTATTGATGAAAGGAGAGCAATTAAACAGCGCGCTGTCTCTTTATGCTCCGTCTTTTTCACCATTGTATATATCCCTTGTACGTATAGGAGAAACATCCGGCTCAATAAATGAAGTTTTTGCCCGTCTTGCAAAATATTTACGTACAAAAAAAGAAACTGAGCAGAAAGTTTTTCAGGCTTTTATTTATCCTGCAGCTGTTTTGGTTACGGCCGTCTGTGTTGTTGCATGCATTATTTTCTTTGTTTTTCCTAAACTGAAAGATCTGTTTGAAGTATTTACAGAAAGCAGCAGTGAAGTAGCTGCGGGTATGACCCGTGTTTATCGTTCTATGACAGTAAGTACAGGTATTTTTTTCTTTCTGATTTTCAGTTTTGTATTTCTTTTGCTTCTGCACCGTCATTCGCCTCAGTCAGCTCTTAAAATAGACAGGCTTTTGCTGAAAGTTCCTTTCGTTGGACAGTATATAAAGATTTCCTGTACAAGCAAGTTTTCATTTGCTATGGAGCTTTTGTGTTCTTCAGGAATACCTGTCGTTCAGGCTCTTGAGCAGTCAAAAGATGTAACAGGAAACCGAGCTTACAGAGAGGGAATCAGCATTGTAATGAAAGATATTGCAGAAGGAGAGAAACTGTCTTATTCCTTTGGAAAACAGGGACTTTTTCCTGAGTATCTGGTCACATGGATTGGAATCGGAGAAACTACAGGATCGGTAGAGGGGGTATTTTCTCAGGTACATGATTATTATAACAAGCAGTCCGCAAGGATAATTGGAAATATGATAGTAAGTGCAGAGCCTGTATGCACCATTATTACAGGCATAATTATATTTTGTATGGTAGGACAGTTTGTTCTTCCTGTTTTCTCTTTATTGGGTGGATTATGATGAATAAAAAAATTAAAAGAAATGATTCTCAAGCCGGCTGGACTCTTATTGAGACTTTAATCGTTATTGCCATTGTCATGGTTTTGACTGCCACAGTTGGATTTATGGCTGTCGGAAGTCTTGAGAAAGCCCGTGTTGCAGGTGCCCGTGCACAGATAGACTCATTTTGTGTTGCACTTGAGTCATATTATATTGACTGCGGAAATTATCCTACATCAGAACAAGGACTTTCAGCATTAAGAAAGAAACCGGAAGTAGAACCTGTAAGTGACGGATGGAACGGACCTTATGTCTATAAAGATGCACCTAAAGATCCTTGGGGACATGAATATGAATATACAGTTCCTGGTGCTGATGGGAATCCTTACGGAATCCGTTCTTTCGGAGCAGATGGAAAGGATGGTGGAGAAGGAAAAGATGCTGACATTACGTCATGGAATAACTAACAGACAGGAAGGTTTTGTTCTATTAAGAACTTTAATCTTTACAGCTGTTATGCTTCTTATATGCTGCAGCATAATGTCATCTGTGTCTTTTTTGATAAAGCGAGTTGCAATTCAGCAGGAGACGGCCGCCGAACTTATCAGCAGACAGAATAAGAGGGTTAATAATGCACTTAACTGAACTGATGGCCGCGGCTGCTATTTTCCTTGTTGTGTGTACCGGCATTGCTACGGTTTATTCTTCTTTTATGAAAAACAGCTGCAATGCATTTACATCAGGACGCAATACTGTACTTATGTTAAAAACAGACACAAAGTTACGAAATTATATTTCCGGCATATGCATACCTTATTGGGAAAATGCAGAAGATTATTCTGAGTCTGTCAGAGACAGCATACAGAATATGGAAGGCTTGGATAAATCTGTTCTTATATGTGCAGTTCTGAAATTATATGATAAAGACGGTTTTTTACGGGGATTAAAAGTTGAATGGGAAATAAATGGAATTCGTCATGTTACAGAAGAGCTTTTTTCATCTATTCCCGTTTTAAGGGGACGTTGATGGCTCAGCACGGATATTCTTCCGTCGGTGCACTTGTCGTTGTGTTTATTCTGTCTTTTGGAACATTAATGCTTGCTTTTTTTGCAAGTGCATTGATCAAATATTCAGATGCTTACAGACGCCATTATGATAAACAGGAAATTGCACTGTCTGTATTGGATCGTCTTACAGAGTCAATGCAGCTTCTTGTTAATGATGAATGTGACAATGATTATTCCAGCAACAGATGTAATGTTATTGATCTTTATTCAGACTATGACCTTGCGCTTGATGATATATCAAGCAGAATAAATATCAGATTTCTTCATGAATCTATAGCTGAAAATCAGGATATTGCCGGACTTATATCACTTAAAGGAGATGAAATAGAGACAGATTACGGCTGGGTTTCCATGTACTTTTCCAGTCAGAAAATATTAGATGCTGTTCATTCTTCTTTTAGTTCTGACTCTCTTTTTCCGCTTATAAACAGATTTCCTATATTTAATCTCTTTTATACGGATCCTGATTTACTTACAGCTTTACTTAAAGCTGTAAAGATTAAAGATGCTGCAGACAAATCTGTTCTGCTTAATTCAAGAGTGCAGTCAGGAAGTCTGTCAGATTCTGAAATATCCCGGATACTTGGCGTTAAGGAATCAAGTAAGGAACTTGATTTGTTTGGTGTTAAAACTTCTTTCTGGAGGGCAAAATTTCATGCAGGTGACTGTTCTGTAACAGCCATATATGCAGCAATACCAAATGATGAAAATGCACGAACTGTGGAACGTTATGTTTTGATAGAAAAAGAATTGAACTTTTGAGAAATGGGAGTCTGTTATGAAAAAAATTGATATCGCACCTAGGCTTGAATATTCTGTATTTTCTCTTTCAGCACCTACTAAAAACAGGAAAGAACGTCTTTCCCGTGCCAAGATAGAGCTTTCAAAGAAATATCCATTTGAACCAGATGAAAAGTCTATGTTTTTCGTAAAAAACGGCAGAAAGAAGGATTTTTGGATTTGTTTTGTATGGTTATCCAGAAATATGCAGAAGAATTACATAGTGCCGACTCTGTATGCTATGGAAAAATTCCCTGCTTACTCCGGCAATGTTTGTTTCGCAGGTTCTGATTTCATTGAATACATATCACTGAAAAATGGTACGCTTGTCTCTTCTTTTGCAGAACGAAGAAAGACTGATGAAGATATTGATTCTCAAATCCATAATTTTTATGGAGAAGAAAAAGAGTTCAAAGTTTTGACATTACCTCGTGACAGCAAAGTGAATGCCCGTGCTGTTTTTAAATCTGACAATAAAAAAGAAAAAAAGAGACTTATATTTCTTCTATTAATTATGTCCTTTATTTTTTCTATATTATTTTTTAAATTTTTCTCTTCTTATAGAGAACATATGAAAATCGAAGCTGAACAGCAGAAGCTGTTTGAAGAAGAACAGAGAAAAAAAATCGAAGCTGCGGCACTTTTAAAAAAGCAGGTTGAGGAAGCTAGAAGCGCTTATGTAAAAATGGAATCAGAACGTCATGGTGACATATTTCTTATGTCTTCTGTAATATATGACTGTCTTGGAAAGGATGTAAAAGTTTCAAATTTGAGTATGTCTGGAAAGAAATTTGAACTGGATGTATATACTCCTGACAGCGTAAAACTTTTATCGAAGTTTGAAGGTAGCCGTTTTATCGAAAATATTAAACTTAACCGTTCTGTTAAAGACGGCAACCGCGAATATGCGTCTTTTTCTGGTTCTGTATGCCGCTACATTCCCTTTCCAGATGATGATCTTCCTGATGAAGAAAAGCTTCTATATTACCGTCAGGCTCTGGATACGAGGGCAGAAGAGGATGAAATGAGGTCTGCAATGTCTGTATCAGAGTATGCAGCTGGAATCCGTAGTCTTTTTTCAGAAACAAAGTGTCAGGAAGACTACATACAGATTAAACCGAACGGAGAAAATGTAGAATTGGAATGTTTTTTAAAAAGTGGCGGAAGCAATATTTTTGATTTTCTGATGAAAGCTGAAAAAAATATTCCACCAATAGATTTTCTTTCTGTCAGAATAAAAAATTCTGATAAAGATAATACAGTGACATCTGTACTGAACATGAACACTGGTATAAAAATGGATGCTTTAAGGGATGAATTTTCCTATACTGATAAAGATCTGGAAAAGCTTTCCGTTACACCTGTTCAAATAGGAAAGGTTTTTGGTTCGGGAACTGAAAAAAAATCTAAACAGGTTTCTTCATCTTCTGCAAAGTTAAAAAAGCAGGAGGCAAAGCAGCCTGCATCAACATCTTCTGCCAAGGCAAATCCTCTAAATTTAATCTATGTTGGTGAAGGAAATACAACTGCAAAAGGAAGTCATATATTCTTTAAGGATGTAAAAAATGATGTCATGTATTCCATTCCTATGGGGAAAAGTTCTTCAGGTCTTTCTGACTGGTGTGAAGAAAAAGGAATTAGTGCTTATGAAGTTCATTTAGATGGTTATGTATACGAGGTTAAAAAATGAGAAAACTGCTTATATTAATCTGCTGCTGTATCATGATGCCTTATTTTGTAGAAGGACAATCTTCTGCAAGTCAGCAGAAATTTAAAAAAGATGATTTCATGTATATTATGATTTACGATTACGATAATAATGGTGTCCGCGATGTTAAGGTTTTTGTTAATGGAAATTATGAAGGTTCTACTAATTTGCAGGGACGATTCATGCTTCCATACAAGAAATCCTATAAGTCTGGATTTGATATTTCCTTTAAAAAAGAAGGATACGAGGAAATCAATCAGTCTGTAGCTTTTGATCCTGTTCAAGCTCTTTATATTAAAATAGGTAATGCAGAACAGTATCTGGCTATCGGAAAAAGTTTAATTGACAATGAAGATTATGAATCTGCATTGGAATACATAGATAAATCCCTTTCTCTTGATGCTTCATGGAGTGATTCTATGTTCCTTAAAGCTGTCGCTCTTTATAGACTGGGACGTTACGGTGAGGCTCTTGGGATTCTGGGAGGAATTACATTAAATTCTATAAACCGGGATTGTGTCGAAGAATTCATGAAAGAAAATATGGATGCTCTTTTAAGAGAAAAATCTCAAAAAGAAACGGCTGATGTAGCGGGTCTTATTTCTCTTGATACCGCTGAAGAACTCAAAGCTTTTATCCAGAAGAAAACATTGGAAGCTGATACATTGTACATGGATTTGAAATATAAAAAGGCTTATGAGCTGTATACCCAGATTCTAGGATTGAAACCTTACGATGCCGATATACGTTTTAAAAGAATGCAGTCTCTTTTTCTCAGTAACAGGCTGGACAAATCTAATTATGAACTTATCCTCGAGGACTGTAACTTTTTAAGCAGTATTGGATATGTTAATGCGGAGATGACAGAAATCATGGCCTTTATTTCTGATAATACTAGTGAAATGTAGGAAAATATGTATAATATTGAAGGCAGTCGCCCTTAACAAAATATAAAAGATTTTCAGATTTAAAAGTATAAAAGTACCTCAATAGGTTGTGAAGAACACTTCATTATTTACAACTTTTTGAGGTACTTTTTTGTTAAACTTCGCAAAAAAAAATATTCTAATTTAAAAAGAACTTGAATTGTAATCCTTTTTTTTGTCGCGCATCATCCGGGCTAAATTCCAAGTAGGCCCTTATTTTATGTTATTTCTGGAACATATCGTATCAGAAAATTATATTATACGGATGTAAAATTATTTCTTAACAAGAAGTGCACCTGAAAACTCTCCTCTAAATATATTCAAATATTTGTTAAAAAGTGTTGATTTATTATGTGATATGGTACCTAATAAACTTAGGTACGTGTATATATATTACTAGGCTGAATGTCGAGTTTAATAAAATAGATGTAAAAATTCGTTAACAACAGAAGACAGCAAATTGAATTTAGTTTTAGCATCTCTCATATTAATAGATTCCGAACTAAATTCGGGATGTCAGATTGTTTTTATAGCTTTA
>JAZQQW010000032.1:0-4930 GCA_045629255.1 Treponema sp. | reverse complement strand
AAAAAATCAGCTGCTGTAAGAGATGTTATGATTGATGCACTAAAAAATGAACCTGTCGAAACAATAACTCCTGACAGAGGAAAAGAATTTGCAGAACATAAAGCAGTCACTGAAAAACTTGGCGGAAAACAATTTTATTTTACTGGCAAGTTGATTATATTTTGCTGGCAAGTTGATTATATTTTGCTGGCAAGTTGATTTTATTTTGCTGGCAAGTTGATTTTACAGTGATGAATATATAGCATTCATTACTGATAAAATAAATAAAAGACCAAGAAAATGTCTTGGCTACAAAACACCTTATGAGGTCTATTATTCAAAAATGTTGCAATTGATTTGACAATTCAAGTGTGAAAAAAATAATGACGTCTATTGTATGTATGCCGGAGTTTTTAATTTGCTTTTTCAAATCAGAAGTTTATCCGCATGAAAAAAAATAATCTACCTTTGACAAAAACAATCTTTATTCTCAAAGATAAAGTTTCTGCATTTTTATTGCAAACACTCTCAAAGTTTCCCGAATAATCAAATTTATGCAAAAACAGCGTATTTTTATACAACCATTGAATATCACTGAATTTTCTGCTATTATTTAGCAAGAAAAATTTGTAGGGGATGCTCTGATGCTTTTTTATCTTGGTGGATTGCTAAAAAACATTTTTGGCCCGGCAAGACTTTTGCAGTCAAATGCCATTTTGATTATTCTTTCACTTTATACAGGTGCTCTTGTTACAGAAAAACTGCTTCCAAAGTTTTACAAACATCTGCCTTCTGACAGAGGAAGAGACTTTACACTTTCAAAGGAAGTTTCAAAAGGCAAGCCAACTGGCGCAGGTGTCGTTTTTATCACGATTTTCGTACTGCTCAGCATTCTGTTTGCACCTCTTGATATACTGCAGGCTGGCATCCTTGTTCTGACATGGCTCATGATGCTTACTGGTTTTCTTGATGACAGAAGCCAGAAAGGCTGGGGTGAACTTATAAAAGGTCTTCTCGACCTTGTAATTTCTCTTGCAGCAACTGTACTGCTTTTGTACTACCTGCCAAAGCACACCGGTTCTGACGGCATTATTTTCTGGCTGCCGTTCACTTCATACACACTGCATATTCCAGGATGGCTTTACATCTGCATCTCAACAGTGCTTCTCTGGACTTCCGTAAATACAACAAACTGTACGGACGGCGTTGACGGACTGAGTTCTTCACTTGTTCTGATTGCTTTGTTTACAATGGGCATTGTTTTCTATGTTATCCTCGGTCATATAAATACAGCAGAATATCTTCTTGTTCCTCACGTAAATGACGGAGCAAGCTGGGGTATCATAACATTCTGCCTGGCCGGAGTTTTAATGGGCTATCTGTGGCACAACGCTTTTCCTAGTTCTGTCCTGATGGGCGATGCCGGTTCTAGAGCTTTGGGATTTTTCATAGGAATAAGCGTACTTATAAGCGGAAATCCTTTTATGTACCTTGCAACATCACTTATCATTTTTATCAATGGCGGCATGGGACTTTTAAAGGTTGCACTTTTGAGATTTTTCCATATCAAAATTTTTGAAAATATCAGATTTCCTCTGCATGACCATTTCCGCAAAAATCACGGCTGGTCACCAACACAGGTTCTGATTAAATTCATCATTCTGCAGCTTTTGATAACAATGGCTTTAGTCGGTCTGTTCTTCAAGGTAAGATAAAATGTCCAGACGTGTAGCAATTACAGGCCTTGGGGCTGTTACGCCTGTCGGAAGTTCCGTAAAGGAATCCTGGGACGCTGTAAAAAACGGCTGGTCAGGTGTTGCCCGCATCACACTTTTTGATGCGTCCAATTACCCTGTCAAAATTGCAGCCGAAGTAAAAAACTTTGATATTACAAAATATGGCATAGAACACAGAGCTGTCAGAAAAATGGCTCGTTTCACTCAGTTCTTGCTGAGTGCTGCTGTTCAGGCAATTGCTGATTCGAACTACAGTAAAGATTCACTTCAAAAAGAAAAATCAGCCATCGTTATAGGCAACTGTCTTGGCGGACAAGATGCCGTACAGGACGGTTACGACAAATTCACGGACCCCAAATTTGGCCCACACAGAATGCCACCGCTCACAACGCCTATGTCAATCACTAACGAAGCCGCAGCAAATTTAAGTATTTTTTTTGGTCTGCAGGGACCATGTCTGACGATAGGAACGGCATGTGCTTCTGGAACTGATGCTATTGGATGTGCGGCAGATATGATAAAAAGCGGAAGAGCAGATGTATGCATTTCTGGCGGAACAGAAGCTTCTATAAATGGTTTCAACGTGGCAAGTTATAATGCACTGTCCGCACTGTCTTATCATTATAATGACAATCCGGAAATTGCAAGCCGCCCTTTCGACAGAGACAGAGACGGTTTTGTCTTAGGAGAAGGCTCTGCTGTTCTGATTCTGGAAGAACTTGAACATGCAAAAAAGCGAGGCGCTCATATCTATGCAGAAATTGCAGGTTACGGCTCGTCATGCGATGCGTTCAACATCGTTTCTCCTTCAAAAGACGGAAGCGGAGCTGCTATCGCGGTTCGTTCAGCTCTTGAGGATGCAGGTCTCAAGCCGGAAGATATTTTGTACTACAATGCGCACGGCACGTCAACAATGACAAACGACATTGCAGAATCGTGCATGCTCAAAACTGTATTCAAAAATCACGCCTATAAACTGCATATTTCTTCAACAAAAAGTGTAACAGGTCATATGGTCGGAGCTGCAGGTGCAATAGAAGCTATTTTTTGTGTAAAGGCAATCAACGACAGCTTTGTACCGCCGACAATAAATCTGCAGAATCCAGATGTCGAGCATGGCTGCGATTTAGATTATACTCCAAACAATGGCATCAAATGCAATATTCTGGCAGCAGCTTCTGCTTCTCTCGGATTCGGAGGCCATAACAGCTGTATAATAATAAAAAAATACACAGAATAAAGCTCTGCAAAATATAGATTTCTGGAACTTCTAAAAATAATTACAGTCTTTGAAATCATACTACAGCCTGCAAAAGAAATCAGATTTTGCAGACTGTGTATAAAAATTACTTAGATTTCAGATGCCATATAAGCAATAGTTTTAGCATCAATAACTATATTTTCAATAACAGCATACTCATTCGGCTGATGTGCAAGCTCGTCCATAGTTGACCATACGACACAAGCAAGTCCATTATTGCGAAGATATGCGCCGACAGTTCCACCACCAACACCGATACAATGAGCTGAGATTCCATGAACGTTTTTGATTGCACTCATCAAATCTTTTACAACAGGTGCGTCTTGAGAAGTTGGTAGAGAACATCCCGACTGTACCTCAGACATCTCTATCTGAACTCCGTATTTTTCTTCGACAGAATGCATGCGTTTTTTGATTTCGGATCGAACTTCATCCAATGTATAGCATGGATTTATGCGGCAGTCAGCATAAAACACATCATCACCAGGAATTATATTTACAGTAGTAACATTTGCAGACTGCATGGTCGGCTGGAAAGTTGAGTATGGCGGATCAAACAAATCATCTTTCTTGTTGAAAAAGTTCTCTAAATCATTTATACGCAAAGCAAGATCACAAGAAGCCAGCATTGCATTCCGTCCCAAATCAGGGCGTGAACCATGAGACTGCTTTCCAACTGTATGAAACTTCAGCCAGAAAATATTTTTCTCAGCAATTTCAATACACTCACCTTTTGAATCACCGCCATCAGGAATGAGAATACGGTCATTTCTGCCAAACATATCCAGATGATGTTCAACAAGATACTGCATACCATAAACAGAACCATATTCTTCATCAGCCATAAAAAGCAGCTTTATAGCATGTTCTGGAAGTATATGCTGTCCTGCATAAGCCAGAGCCGCAAAAACACCACTTACAAGTCCCTGCTGGTTATCCTCTACACCGCGGCCATATATTTTGCCGTCTTTTTCCACGACTGTCCAAGGGTCAGTACTCCATAAAGAAATTTCTCCAGTCGGAACGACATCAAGATGAGCACATACCCAAATAGCATAATCATCTTTATTACCAGGAATAGTAGCTACCATATTCGGACGCACACCACTTGAAACACGACTGTCCGGTGCATCAAAATGTTCAATATTTTTTATTCCGTGAGCAATAAGCCATTTTTCCAGTGCTGCACATTTTTCACTTTCACCGTCGCCTCCATTTTCCGGAGCAAGAGCAGGTATACTTGTGAGCAATGTTTCAAGTTCGACCATTTCTTTTGTATGTGATTCTATATATGATTTAAGTACTTCAAATTCCTGTGACATAAATTCTCCCAATATTCAATAATAAATCCGAAATTTAACCTGTATTCAGCCGGTGTTTATGTTCTATATTATAAGCATCGTATTTCGAGATTTCATTTTATCACATTCAGACAAGTATGAATACTGCAAGCAAAAATATAAAGGATAACTCAGAAAAATAAAAAACCGGCTGCTTTTATACAGCCGGAAAATTTATAGGAGGATAAAAGAGGAACTACGGAAGCCGCATTTATACAAAATACGACTTCTTGTATTTTTGTGCTCACTGAACTCGGACTAGAACCAGTTCAGAAGCTGCATCTGATTTATTCTGCAAGAACAAACCAGCTTTTTTTTACAATTTCCAAAAACTTCCGCCTTCAGAAATATATTTGAAACTGCGGGTCTAGCGATTTGTAATTTCATTTCTCTAAACCCGTCAATTACCAGAAAAGTCTTTACTTTGCGCTCTTTCTCTTCTTTGAAACTACATCGAAGATAACTGCAAGCAAAAGAACCAATCCCTTAACAGCACGCTGCCAGTTAGAGTCAACACCAAGGATTGACATACCATTGTTCAAGATACCCATGAAAATAGCACCAACAACAGCTCCACCAACAGTTCCTGTTCCACCATAAGCAGAAGCACCACC
>JAZQQW010000031.1:0-4956 GCA_045629255.1 Treponema sp. | reverse complement strand
CAACAGAAGACAGCAAATTGAATTTAGTTTTAGCATCTCTCATATTAATAGATTCCGAACTAAATTCGGGATGCCAGATTGTTTTTATAGCTTTATCCGAACAAGAATGACTATGAATCTTAAAACTCGACTTTCAACCTTCTAATTAAGCCTAATTACTTCGAATGCCGAGTTTCCGATTTCTATATCTTTTCAAGTGCAGCCGGAGGCAAAGTTAAGAAATCTACGATATTTTCATAAGTAAGTCCGTTCAATAAATATCTCAAACTGCAAAGTTAAGGCCAAGCTGATAAGCTTTGTCACAGAAAATCTTACATAATTTTTCACGCCTGTCATCATTTCCATAACCACGGGTCATCTGGTCAAACACGAAAAACTCGCATTTCTCAGCCCTGTCACGAATTCTGTCACCAATCATGACAGTTTTGATCGCTTCAATCTGTTCACGACGAATAGAATCAGCAAGAGAGCCACCCATCGTCATCAAAAAAACAGCTTTCCGCAAAGTCGCCATCTTTCGCTCAGGCCCATACGCATATCCGTATGTCCAGACCCTCTGAAACCATCCGTCAAGCATTGCAGGAGCTGCAGTCCAGAAATCCGGGAAAATAAAAGCTATCGCATCTGCCCTGTCTATTTTTTTCTGTTCGCTGATGACATCGCTTGGAAGTGAAATATCAGTACGATAAAAAGCTTCTCTACGGTATTCAGATTCTGACATGACAGGATTAAATTTCATTGCATACAAATCGCTTATCTCAACTTCATGACCGGCATCCTTTAATCCACGGATAAAACTTTCCTTTGCCATATATGTAAAACTATCTGAACTTGGATGTGCATAAACAACAAAAACTCTCATATTTTCCCTTCAAAATACATTCTATTTGAAGTATTGTCAATTATTCTCGTAGCAGAAATGAATAAAAAAGGCCACTTACATCTTGTGCAAGTGGCTCAAAAAAATTAAAGTGTATCTTCCAAAGAATAACCAATACCTCGGGAAGTACGAATTCTAGTTTTTACTTTCAAATCGTCCATCTTTTTACGTATAAACGAAATGTAAACTTCTACATTGTTGTATTCTGCATCACTGTCGCCGCCCCAGATTTTCTCTATAATGCTTTCCTTTTTGATTACCTGATGCGGACTATCAAAAAGCAGCTCAATAATCTGAAGTTCCTTGAGTGCAAGTTTAACACTTCCACCACCAACCTTCTGCAGCTCACAGCTGTTCTTATCAAGAACGAGATCACCAAAGGTTATTGTGTTTTCCTTTATTACACCTTTTCTACGTGTAAGGGCACGTACACGAGCCAGTAATTCCTCCTGATTGTACGGTTTTACAACATAATCATCTGCGCCACTATCAAGGCATGAGACAATACTATGAACATCAGTGTTTGATGACAATACCAGAACAGGTGTCTGAATCTTTTGTTCACGAATTTGCTTGAGCATAGACAAAACGTCAATCCCGGAAATATTGAAATCCAGAACAATGGCATCATAAATATCACTTTGAGAGTATTTTAAACCATCTGCACCTGTATAGACGGCATCAACTCCAAAGCGATCTCTCTGAAAAATTTCAACTAAGGCCTGTGAAAGGCGTACATCATCTTCTACAAGTAATAATCTCATACTTTAAATATAAAGCATTTATTTTCTCTTGTCTTAAAAAAATTAGCATTTTTTTTAAGAATTTGCTAAATATTACAAAATATTATAAAAACAAAATGAAAATTATATCTAAAAAAGATTAAAATACAGAAAAGCGATAATTTTATAATAACTTTAAGAAAAGAGAATCATCCGATTTTAAATAACTGCTCTATGTAAGGCTGCCTTACAACCATAACAGAGCAATGTGAGCTGCCGATTATTTCACCGTCCTGAACACCTACGACATCATGCTGAATAGTAGAAACTTGATTTGAGTTACCTGTACCCCCAAGTAAAATTAAATCCGCCTTAAATTCGTCAGCAGCAGTAATCACTTCAGACCAGATTGCGCCCTTGCGCATTTCTGTCTCTATTTTGATTCCTTTTGATTTTGCAAGTCCTATAGCAAAATCAAGATTTCTTTTTCCATCTGACTCAAGATTATCTGCAAATAAATCGCCTTCTTCTTTTGCCACAAACTTAGTAAGCATAAGCTGACGGATTGTAGCAACATCCACAACGTATACAACTTTTACATTGCACTTATAGCATTTCGCCATAAGAATTGCATACATGAGAGCATGAAGAGATGACCGGGAACCATTATATGCAACAACAAGCTTTTGGAATAATGGCTTAATCATTTTTTTGACTGCCTGCCTTTTAAAGATTTTAGAACAAATACATTTTCACGTTCACGCTCTTCGAGAACTTCTTCAATGTATTTAACAGTTTCCTTTGCTTGAGGAATAACCATCTTATCCAAGGCATTTACACGACGCTGCGTCTTTTTTACTTCCATAGCCAATCGCCAGACAATAGTTCTGATACTCGCAAGTTTAGTCAACAAAGTCAGCAGTTCAAAAAAATCAACCATAACTTCATCACTATCAGGAAATGTACCCATGAAAGATGAGAACAATTCTCTGTCTGGTAATTTTACATCGATAGTTGTAAAAGTCATACCACCGATAACTGTAGGTTTTCGTGTTATTTCAAAATCATAATTAACTGACTTTGCAATTCGCTCAACTCGGTCGCCGCCTACAGTCATAAGCATACGCTTTAATGCCGGATAAGCCTTTTCTATACACGTATCGACAGATTTTTCCAGCAACTTAACCTGCTCAACCAAACGCATGAGTTCCATAACAAGAATTTCTCGTTTCTGCTCAAGCAGATCATATCCCTGGGTGCTGACTGTAAGCTGATCTTTTATAGAGAGAAGATTTGATTTTGTTGGAGCAACATTAAGTTTGGCCATTATTCCTCTTTACCGTCTTGTTTCGGAAGGTATTTTTCTATGAACTCATCTTTAATTCTGTACAGTTCATCGCGAGGCAGAATACTCAAAATTTTCCATCCTATATCAAGAGTTTCATCAATAGAACGGTTCTCATATTCGCCCTGACTGAAGAATTTTGCTTCAAGTTCGTTTCCAAACTTCAAATACTGTTTATCCAAATCAGAAAGTTCTTCTTCTCCGATAATAGCAGCAAGGTTTCGAATAGACTTTACTTTGCTGTAAGAAGCAAACAGCTGGCTTGAAACAGCTGCATGATCTTCGCGAGTCATGCCTTTTCCAATACCGTCCTTCATAAGACGGCTTAAGCTCGGCAATCCTGCGACAGGAGGATAGAAACCTTTCTGACTCATCTCTCTGTCCAAAACAATCTGACCTTCTGTAATATATCCTGTCAAATCTGGAATAGGATGACTGATATCATCGTTCGGCATTGTTAAAATCGGTATCTGTGTAATAGAACCTGTACTTCCTTCTATTTTACCGGCTCTTTCATAAAGCTCAGCAAGGTTTGAATACAGATATCCAGGATATCCCTTTCTTCCAGGAACTTCTCCACGAGTTGTACTGATTTCGCGCAATGCTTCACAATAGTTAGTCATATCTGTCATAACGACAAGAACATGCATATTGCACTCAAATGCAAGATATTCAGCAGCTGTCAGTGCACAGCGAGGAGTGATGATACGCTCAATTGATGGTGCATCAGCAAGGCTCTCAAACATAACAACACGTGAAAGAACACCACTTTCCTCAAATGTGTTCTTAAAGAACTGGGCAACGTCATACTTGATACCCATGCCGGCAAAAACCATTACAAATTCCTCATCAGAATTCAAAATTTTTGCCTGGCGTATAATCTGAGCTGCAAGTTTATTATGCGGGAGACCATTTCCAGAAAAAATAGGAAGTTTCTGACCACGAATAAGTGTGTTCATTCCATCAATAGTAGAAACACCTGTCTGAATAAAATCTCGAGGGTATACACGGGCATAAGGATTTATCGGCATACCATTGACGTTTATTTTCTTACTTGAAACAATATCCGGATAACCGTCGATTGGCTTGCCAAGTCCATTGAAAATGCGTCCGAGAAGACCTCTTCCGACACGAAGTTCCATAGGTCTTTCCAGAAACTCAACAGTAGTATTTTCCAAATCAAGACCAGATGTACTACCAAAAACCTGAACAACAGCAGTTTCTTCGTTTATATCAATTATACGGCCTGTCTTTTTTTCTCCGTTCTTGTCACGTACATAGACAACTTCATCATAAAATGAATTGGGAGTACGTTTAGCAACGATAATAGGGCCATCAACCTGGCTCAATCCAGTATATTCTATTCCTTTCATATGACAGAATCCTTGCGGTACATCCGCTCAAGTTCGCTCATCTGATCCTCAAGATGATTTTCTATTGTCTTGAGATCATTAAGTTTATCATTTGCAACAACGGACTTAGCCCGCACTATTTCACCCTTTACAGCAAGCTCGTTTATTTTCAGCAAAGGAACTCCTTTGTGAATTATTTCAAGAGCTTTATCATAGAAAGTCATAATCAAAAGCAAAAGCTCAACTTCTTTTTCCGGTACAGAATATCTGTCTACATCATCAAATGCATTCTGCTGCAAAAAGCCGTTCTTTATCATTTCACAGACGGTAAGTATCAGTCTGTCTGTATCAGGCAATGCATCTGCACCAATAAGTCTGACAATCTGTTCAAGCCGTTCTTCCCTTTTGAGAAGATTCAGAGCATCCATGCGAATTTTTGCCCAGCGAGGATCAAATTTATCCCACCACTCTTTTACTTCGTCAGCGTACTCAGAATAAGAATCAATCCATCCGATTGCAGGATAATGACGTGCATTTGCAAGTTCTCTGTTTAGAGCCCAGAAACAGCGTATAAAACGCTTCGTATGCTGAGTAACAGGTTCTGAAAAGTCTCCACCAGGAGGCGAAACAGCTCCAATAACAGAAACAGAACCTTCT
>JAZQQW010000030.1:0-20058 GCA_045629255.1 Treponema sp. | reverse complement strand
ACATCATCTTGTCAACTACCTTTTCAGACTCCTCATACCACGTGAGGCTGCTTCTGTTGAAGTAACCGTGACATTCACCCGGTGATGTAGGACTGCTGTAAACGTTATTGTCCCAGAGTACACACGGAATGCCCATCTGCTTGGTTTCAGTCATATACTGTTCAGCCCATTTTACACGAGCCTCTGTATTGTTGAAGTTTGAAGTACCGAATTCACCGATTACAACAGGGATATCCTTTGCAATGAAAGTCTTGCGGATACCTTCATTTTTGATACAAAGAACGATTCCTTCATAAATCTGAATACGTTTTGTTTTACCTTCAATGATTTCGAAGTGAACTTTTACTGTATCACCAACTTTGAAGTTCTCTGCAGCTTCTTTCTTCTGTCTTTCTTCAATGGTCTGAATTACGTCCATTTTATTTCTCCTGTTCATCGCTTTCAGTATCAGTCTTT
The DNA here is from genome assembly GCA_045629255.1 of Treponema sp. Taxonomy (GTDB): domain Bacteria; phylum Spirochaetota; class Spirochaetia; order Treponematales; family Treponemataceae; genus Treponema_D. The sequence goes on along the minus strand of JAZQQW010000030.1, from coordinate 19,602 downwards.
TCAGTTTTCAAAGCTTTTCTTTTAAGCTTTTCCTGTACAGACCTCAACATCCGGCCCTGCTTGCTGTTGTTTTTATAACTGACAAAATCAGCAAGTTCGTCGATCATTTTTTCTGCTTCAGCAGAAAGAGTACCTGTCATACGCCCTGTCTGAATCAGATCTGGTCTGTTTCTGAGCGTTCTCTGCAGGCTCTTGCGAAGCCGCCACTTTCGGATTTCTTCGTGGTTGCCGCTGGATAAAACAGCAGGAACTTCCATGCCCTTGTATACATTTGGCCTTGTATACTGGGGATATTCCAAAAGCCCGTCAGAAAATGATTCCTCATCCAAAGACTCTTGTGTAATGACACCTTCTACCAACCGATACACTGCATCGATTATAACAGTCGCTGCCACTTCACCGCTGGACATAACATAATCTCCAATAGAGATTTCTTCGTCCACGTAGTAATCTATGATTCTTTGGTCGATACCTTCATATCTTCCGCAAACCAAGACAAGTTCTTCTTTCTGACTTAACTCACGAGCTTTTTTCTGCGTAAAAGGCTTTCCGCTTGGAGTCACGTAAATTACGTGTTTACTCTTTTTGTAGGCCTCTACACTGTCCAAAGCGCGTCCTAAAGGTTCCGGCAACAAAAGCTGTCCGGCTCCTCCGCCATACGGAGCGTCGTCACATGTTTTGTGTTTATCGAAGGCAAAGTCCCTGATATTCACTAAATCGTAGGCAATAATTTCCCGTTCAACCGCTTTCGCCATGATCGAACTTTCAAAGAAAGCGCGCGGAATTTCAGGAAATAAGGTCAGCACAGTAAATTTCACAGGAATTACTCCAGAATCCAGAGGTGCATCAGCTGCATCAGTTTGTTTTCGACATCAACTGTACCAATAAACTCATTTTTGAAGGGAACATACACAGAACGTATTTTTCCTTTCTTTGTGAATTTGATGTCATCTGTCAAAAAGTTACAGCTCTCGGACAGCAGTATCTCAACGAGATATCCTGATCCGCCTTCCGTTACGTCTGTGACAGTACCAACAATATCAGATTCTGACACTGCCGGTGCGTTTTTCAACGCCGTTTCGTCTTTGTACCAGATAGAACATCCTTTCAGATCTTCTATGTACCACTCACCCTTCTGCAACTGATGAGCATATTTGCGTGGAACAACTATCTGCCACCTGTTGTACTTTGCAGCTTCTTCAGGTGTATCTATTCCAGCAAACTTAATGTACAGAGTTCCAGTTCCCTCAGCAATATTTTCTATAGAAAACTGCTTTGTTTCCTTTCCGTCTGTTAAAGTAACTTCTTCCATATCAGCAAAATGCTCATATACTCCAGAAGTACTTTCAACTTTTACTTCACCCGTTATACCATGAGTTCCACGGATGATACCCACTACAAACTGCTCTGTCATTAGTCCAGAATTTCAAGGCTACAGTGCTTTCCATCTTTGTTGGAATATGCACTCAACACAGTACGCAGAGCCTTTGCAATACGACCGTACTTGCCGATAACTTTACCAATATCACCCTGGGCAACGCTTAACTGTAGAACAGGTCCACGCTCACCTTCGGTTTCCGTTACAGAGACTGCATTGGGATCATCGACCAATGATTTTGCGATAAATTCAATCAGGTCTTTTTCCATTCCCTCTTGCTCCCCTATAACTTATTTGGCGATAGTCTTTCCAGTTACTGACAAACCTTTGATGTTAAAAAGTTTCTTTACAATATCAGTAGGCTGTGCACCAACACTGAGCCAGTACTTTGCACGATCCTCATTAAAAAGAACCTGCTCACCGTTTGAAATTGGGTGATACTGACCAATCTCTTCGATTGTTACACCGTCACGCGGCTTGTGTGAATCCTGAACAACGATACGATATTCAGGGCGAGCCTTTGTACCAAACTTCTTAAGTCTGATTTTAACCATGATTTTCCTCCATCAAGGATATTTGTTATATGAACATAATGTTCTGTTTTCCAGTTTACACCGGCATTACAGCCCACTATATATTCAGATACAGCATGAGCAATTATAGTATTGTAAAATATGGATTTAGTCAATGAAAGAACTTACTCTCAATGCATAAAATTACTAGAATTTGCAAAAAAAATCATTGATTGCAGAGTTTTTCATAGATGATACCTCGAAAAACTGACAATGCGATGTTCTGCATGTTCACAAACAGCAGAACAGTACAAAATCTGCCGCAAACATTTTGTTCATTGTCAGCATTTAACCAAAAAACATTCCATATTTTGTGAGAAAATGGTACATTCTTTTAGTGAATACTAAAATTTTAAAGCACACAGACAGTGCATCAGAATACAATAAAAACTCAATCACCGAAGGAACAATCTGGAAAGCTCTGCTTTACTTTTTCTTTCCGATTCTGCTCGGCACATTTTTTCAGCAGTTGTACAACACAATCGATACTGTCGTCGTCGGCCGGTATGTAGGCAAGACAGCTCTTGCCGCTGTCGGCGGAGGATCGGCCGTATTTGTTCATCTGATTCTGGGATTTTTTGTAGGTCTCACAAGCGGTGCAGGAGTTCTCATCTCTCAGTTCTACGGTGCCGGACGCAAAAAGTCACTGCACCTGGCTGTTCACACAGCATACGCTTTAAGCATCGCAGGCGGCATTATCATGACAGCTTTCGGAATCATGTCAAGTTCTGCAATTCTCAAAATAACAAAAACACCTCCTGATACGTTTGAACTTTCAAATATTTATCTTCGCATTTATTTTATAGGTCTTACCCCAATGTTTATATACAACATGGGATCAAGTACCCTGCGTGCTATAGGAAATTCCAGGACTCCGCTTCGCATTCTGATTGTAGGATGTCTGACAAATATCATACTTGACCTGCTTTTTGTATTAGTCTTTCACATGGGTGTTTCAGGCGTTGCTGTTGCAACTGTTTTGTGTCAAATAGAATGCGCGGTAATAACAACAGCCGTCCTCATGCGCACAAAAGACACATACAGACTGGAACTGACAAAGATTGCATTTACACCGCACATATTATCAAAAATCCTCAAATTCGGTTGTCCAGCAGGTATCCAATCATGTCTCTACACATTCAGCAATCTCATTATCCAGACATTTATAAACGGATTCGGCACAAACAGTGTCGCCGCATGGGCTGCATACGGCAAAATCGATTCTGTATTCTGGATGATGATAAGCTCACTCGGTATCGCACTGACAACTTTTTCGGGACAGAATTTCGGCGCAAAAAAATACAGCAGAATCAAGAAAGCTCACTGGGAAAGCCTGTTTCTGGCAATTGCAATAACGCTGCTTTTTATCGCAGCTTTCAGAATATCAGGCAGATATCTTTTCCTGCTGTTTACTGATGACAGCCAGGTAATTGCGGAAGGTTTAAAAATACTTTACTTTCTCATGCCTTTCTGGCTGACTTATATTTCCATAGAAGTTGTAAGCGGAACAATAAGAGGAGCAGGCATAAGCGTTGCACCAACAGTAATTACGATTTTCGGAGTATGTCTTCTGCGCATCGTGTGGCTTTTTACAGCTGTGCCGGCATGCAACACCATGAAAATGATTTTGGCAAGCTATCCGATAACATGGATTACAACAAGCATCGCATTCTGGATATATTACGCAACTTCTAAAAATTGCAAATTTAAAAACAACCAGTAAAAAAGCAAAATGACCGTATAATTACTCAAAAAACAAGAACAAAAGAAAAACAGACGAACATGGACTCAGAAACGCCCAAATGAAAAAATTCATAAGCACAAGATTCTTTCAGTTCCAGTATTTTTCAACAAAGTCCCAGATAGTATTCCAGTAAACATCCGACTGAACATAAGCTGACATAACGTGTCTTGCACCTGGTATGACAAGCTTATATTTTTCGGGACATGCATCAGCCTCGTACACGACATCTAGCATCCAGAAAGGATTGTAATCGTCTGCATCTCCGTGTACAAAAAACATCGGTGTCTTATTCCTTTTGAGAGATTTCACACAGTCAGCCTCTTTCATGCTGTAGCCGGCTTTAATTTTTGTCATAATACTTGCCGCATGCAGAACAGGGAATTTCGGCAGCCTGTAAATCTGTCTGAGCTTGTCTGCCATCTCATCCCAATCAGAAGAATAACCAGAATCTTCAATGCAGACCTTTACTTCCGCAGGAAAATCAGATTCTCCGCTTGCCATCATAATTGTAGCAGCACCCATAGAAAATCCATGAAGCAGTATTCTCTGTGCACCTTTTGCATTTACAAGCTCATCAAGCCACAAGATAAGATCCCTTCTGTCAAGCCAGCCCATACCTATATATTTACCTTCACTTATGCCTGCTGCACGCAAATCCGGGGTAAAAACATTAAAACCTTTTTCGTAATAATACTGTGCAAACTGCCAGAAAGACTGAGCTTTTCCGTGATACCCGTGAATAACAACAGCCCAATCACCTGTTGCCCGCTCTGCAGGTTGGATAAAAGCATAACCTCTCAAAGTAATGCCTTTTTCCGGCTTGTAAAAAGTCTGAATGCCCCACGTCTCGTATCCTGTTTTGTCAGCCCATACAAGAGACAGATCATTCATAAAATCTCTCATTTCAACGGCCATCTTTTCAAGATTCTGTTTTTCCGGATCTTCTGTCGTACTCAGCGAACCGGAAATTTTTCCACCGGCTTCGGCACCTCTTTTTATACTGAAATCAACAATACAACTTAACGCAATGACAACTGCAAAAAAAAGAACAAAGACTACTGAAGATACTGTGATTATTTTTTTTGCTAATTTTGAGCTTTTCATAACAAATCTCCCAAAAACTTCAACGATTTGCCTTTCCTTGATTATAATCATGCAGACATACGGTTTCAATACATCACATATATGTACATGTCTCAAAAAGCAGATTTGCTTTACAAAAGACTTACGTAACAAAAATACAATTTTTTTCTTCAAAAAAAATGAAAAAATCACTTTTACTAATAGTTTTTTATTGCCTACGCAAAAAAAAATGTGATATATTTTTTTTTGCAGGAGAATAAGAATATGCGTGTTATTATTGAAAAAGATTACGATTGCTGTGCAAAATGGACAGCAAATTACATCGCTGCCAGAATTAACGAGGCTTCCCCAACAAAGAAAAAGCCATTTGTTCTAGGTCTTCCAACAGGATCATCACCACTCGGAACTTACAAAGAACTCATCAATTTGAACAAAGCCGGAAAAGTCTCCTTCAAGAACGTTGTTACTTTCAACATGGATGAATATGTCGGTCTGGACGAAAATCACGAACAGAGCTATCACTACTTTATGTGGAGTAATTTTTTCAATCACATCGATATCAATCCAAAGAACGTTCATATTCTGAACGGCATGGCAGAAGATCTCAAAAAAGAATGTGATGATTACGAAAAAGCTATCGAAAAAGCAGGTGGAATTGACCTTTTTCTCGGCGGCATTGGAGAAGACGGTCACATCGCATTTAACGAGCCAGGTTCAAGTCTTGTAAGCCGCACAAGAGTAAAAACTCTTACACAGGATACAATTCAGGTAAATTCCCGCTTCTTTGACAACGACATGAGCAAAGTACCGACAACAGCACTCACTGTTGGCGTTGGCACCGTATGTTCTGCAAAAGAAGTTCTGATTCTTGCAACAGGCCGCAAAAAGGCTCTTGCCGTAAAGCACGGCATAGAAGAAGGCATCAGCCAGATGTGGACAATCAGCGCACTTCAGATGCATCAGCACGCAATCATCATCTGTGATGAAGACGCTACAGACGAACTTCGAGTTGCAACATACAAGTACTTCAAGGATATCGAAAAAGACAACCTGTAGAAAATGCATCTGCATTACAATCTGATGCAGATAATTTCGTCTATCAAAAAAGCCCGTCAGATTTCTGTGACTGCGAAGTAAACTTTTATCATCACGAGCTGACGGGCTTTTTGTTTATAAACTGACACAAAACACAGTGAATCAATTACATGCACGCTGTGTTATGTCTCCAGATATTTATACAAGCTGCTCAAAACTGATATTTTAATCAGCGTGCTTTCCGGAGCTTTACTTCAGTTCGGCCGTACCGAAAACTGCAGGACTTGCATAGCCTTGACCTGTATGATCAAACCAGCTGAGAGTTCCAAGACGAGCTCCGTTTTTGCTGTCATTTATCTGGAACTCAATGCCGATCTGAGTACCAGAAACCGGCTTGATATCAGTCCACTTAAAGGCAGCTTCAATAACATATCCTTTGCCCGACACTTTCGCACAAGAAATTACATTTCCGGCATTGCACTTACTGCCGTTAAAAGACTGCACATTTTTGTAATTGATACGGTACTGCTTGTCATCAGCTTCATAAGCAGAACTTTTATGATTATTTTCATCAATAAAAATTTCAACAGAGTCCTGCTCCCATGCGTTTGCGTTTGTGTCATCAAGAGAAGAATCACTTACAACAACAAGAGCATACAGATAGTCTTTGTCGTACATCGTCTTTGCATAGGCACTTGCATCAGCTCCCAAATTTATACCAAGCTGAATTTCAGGCACATTCTGCCAGGCACTGTCTATCTCGCCGTCAATCTTTACACTGCCTTTGTTTATACTAAAAGTTGAAGGCTTGAGCAAAGCTTTTGCAAAATATTTGCTTCCCTGCTCCTGAGTATTTGAAGCATTGTTGAAGCTCGCAAGTTTTGAACCGTTTGAAACACGAACATCAATTGCAATTACAGAACTTACTGAAAGATTTTTTGCAGGAACAAAAATTCTGCCTTTATATCCGCCAGTCGTTTTTGAGGCATCACTGCGTTTCTGCGCTGCTGTCTGAACTTTCGATTTATCCTTGAAACTTCCGGCAGCGTCAACAAAAACTGTCACACCATCTTTTGCATCAGAAGCTTTATCTTCAACTTCGTAAACAACAGATACTCCGTCTTCGTTCCAGAACGGAATAAACTTTACCTTTACCCCAGCTCCGTTTATCTCATAGAAAGATTTTGCACTGCTTATCGAAACATCATCGGCCTTTTCTATGACAATGTTCTGTATATTTGGTTCGAGCTTTGAAGAATCAACATAAGCCCAGTAAGCCGGCTTTGCTTTGTAGCTTGCATCAAACATAAGCGGGCACTGCTTTGTCTTGCCGTCAGCACCGCCTCCGACATTTGCAAATGCATGAAGCCATGAGTTTGGTTCAATGACACCCCAGAATGTAATGCCGCCAACATTGATATTTTTTTCTGCACTAAGTTTTTTATAGACATCAAAGATTTCTTTATGACAGTATGCCATCTTTGTAATCTCGATTTCCCTGTCAGCAGGCAATCCAGAAAAACCTGTACTTGACTGAAAGTCAAGCTCAGTAAGCATAATCTTGCCTACTACAGCAGCGTATGCGCGGGCAGATTCCTCAAACTGAACAGCGTTGAAAGAATCCGTCTTGTAATGTCCCTGCATACCAAATCCATCGATACGAGCATCAGGACATGATTTGACATCTTTCAAAAGCTGAACAATACCATTTGTCTTCTGCAAAGATGTTTCGTTGTAATCATTATAATAAAGATCTATGCTTTTCGGAGCGTATTTGTTTGCAAATCTGAATGCATTTACAATAAACTCATTACTCTTGTAAACAGCCCACCAGCTTGAACTTTCTTTGTCAGTGCGGTACGAACCAGAACTGTCGCTTACAGCCTCGTTTACAACATCCCAGCCGTAAAACAAATCCTTGAACTCACTGTCTGAACCTGCAAAGTATTCCAAAACGTTTTTGATGTACCATTCCTGACGCAATGTCATTGTTGCCGGATCTGCATAAGGCTTTTTGATATTGTAATCTTCGTGGAAAAACCACTCAGGCGTCTGCGAATGCCATACAAGAACATGTCCGCGGACTCTGATTTTGTCCTTTGGATTCTTGTCGTTCCATGACTTGATTACTTTGAGAAGTTTCTCTGCATTGCTTCCTGCCATGTTGAGCTTTGCAGGAACAATAACATTTTTGCCATCAATCGTAGCAGTCACAACATTTGCACCAGGTGCATCTCCTCCAAGCATTGCGTCCGGCTTTAGTTCGTTACCGAAAGTCACTGCATTAAAGTGTTTATGAACAAGATCCATGAGGAACTTATCATTCAGTTCGTTATACATAATTGATGCGCCTGCTATAGTATTGCTGCCGAAAGCCTTTGTGATGACACTTTTCCATGGCTTGATATTCTGTTCAATGGATGTAACAGGTTTTCTGGATAAATCCACAGTAAATGTTATGCTTTCAAAAGCAACACTGCGTTTAGCTTCAATCATGTTCATCAGACCGATGTATTTCAAACCGACAGGATTTGTTATCTGTATACTCAGTCCAGAATAGTTTACAAGTGACTCAACGAAATTTGGAAGTCCGTCTTCTTTCAAAACTTTGATACAAAGATTTGAGTTGTCTGCACCTGGTGCAGTTTTGACAGTTACATTCGTAACCTGCTGCATATCAATACCGGCAGGAACAGCAAAAGCAAGCTGCCCCCACTGTCTTTCAAAAGTGACATTTACAGATTTGCCGTCAGCAGAAGCTTCTGCACCACCTGTAGCTGCAATTGAAAGGCTTGCCATGTCATAGCTTTTTTCTACGATACCGGCAGACTGATCTTTCTGTACCGCAGTTTTCTTGTCAGATGAACTTTTTGGTTTTGGCTTTGCAAAAACATTGTTGACTGCACAAACACAAATCGTACAGCAAACTGCAACTGCAAAAAGTTTTTGATAATTTCTCTTCATATTTCTCCTCTAAAATATAAAAATCAGGAAAACTTCAAAAAACAAAAAAGTCTGTTGAAACTTCATATTTTTAAGAATTTTTCCATTCCTGTTTCTTTTTTTTCATAAAAAATGTAAAGCGAATTTTAATTTTGAAATTGCAAAACATAAAATATCATATTTTCAAGGCTTTCTTCAAAAATCACATGTTCAGTTTTTCCAAAAATGTTTTTTTTCAGTAATAAAGTCAGCAGAACTCTATAAAAATTCTACAGTGAAATTTCAAATCCGCAACTGGACAAAAATTGAAAAAAATCCCGATAAATTAAAGTTTTTGTACTTTTGACATAAAAAGCAAAGCTGAAAAGTTCTGATTCCGGCGGGAATGGTATTTGATTCCGGCGGGAGTGGTATTTGATTCCGGCGGGAGTGGTATTAAACTAGAACGGCACAAAAACGCGGATTTTCACGGTTTTGTGCCGTTTTTTTTCAAAAAATTACATATCAGAAACTGTCTTTGAGAAGTTTTATCATCTTTTCATTCAAACTGCTTTCTTCTCTAACAATGCCTTTCGGACCTTCAGAAGTGAACACCATAGTGAACTTATTGTTCTTTGTGTACGGCTGCCATTCAGGAAGCTCAGTACCGTCATTATCACTTCCATTGGGATTTCCGCACTTGATGAAATTCGTGTAATAATTGCACATCTTGCGCGCCAAATCGTAATGACGTCCCTGAAATGGTCTCCAGCATTTTGCCAGAGTCTCAAAGAAAAACCACAAATCTACGGAGTGAAAACACCCAGGATTATCAGGACCTGGAATATCAGCATCAAATGAGTAATAGAAATTCTGTGTAAAGCCATTTTCTTCTCTCTGCAAAAATGTAGCTTTAGTTGCACAGTCAACAGGAGAAAAATTCTTACCGCCATCAGAGGAACCATCATCAGGAGACGGCATGAGGAACTCATTTGTCGTGCTTCCTGACAAGACCGGCACATCTGCAAACTGATTTTTCTTAAGCACAGAAAGTGGATCATCCACACTGAATATGCCATCTACAATCGGATAAAAACGCTTTGACATATCTCCGCCATGATACTCATCGTATTTTGCAAGAATTGTTTTTGCATCAATATGGCGGGCTTCTTCGAGATTTGATACACCAAGGACATCAAAAAAGTTTTTGCCCATTTTCTCAGCTTCTTCTAAATTACGCGGACAGAAAATTCCTTTGTCTTTTGACGGAAATCTGATGATACCACTTTCGATAATGGCACGCTTAAAATGTCCGCGGCTTTCCGGAGATGCAAGGTGATTCAAAACACTTCCGCCGCCGGCAGACTGTCCTCCAATCGTTATCTGTTCAGGATTGCCTCCAAATGCAGCAATATTGCGCTCTACCCATTTAAGTCCGGCAAGCTGATCAAGCATACCGAAATTTGAAGGTGCATCCCCCTGCTCTTTTGTAAGCTGAGGATGTGCCATAAAACCAAACACATTAATTCTATAGTTTACAGTAACTATGACAACATTGCGGCGGGCAATCTGTTCTCCGTCGAATTCCATCTCTGCAGGATATCCCCACTGAAATGCTCCGCCAAAAAACCATACATAAACTGGCATTTTTTCGTTGCCAGTTCTTGCATTTGTCCACACATTCAGATAAAGACAATCCTCTCCCATCGGAATTTCCGGATCAACATGCCATTCTTTGCAGTAAATATCAGTACCCAGACCAGGTGTATTCTGCATGGAAATCGGCGCAAACTTATAGCACTGACGAACGCCTTCCCAGTTATCAGCAGGCTGCGGTGCACGCCATCTGTTTTTTCCGACAGGCGGCGCTGCAAATGGTATTCCCTTAAATGCTGTAATGCGCGGGTCTGTTCCCGGAATTCCTTCAACAAGTCCATTTTCTGTTTTTGCTATCCTAATCATAATACTTCAAATCCTTATCTCATAAATAAGACATCTTATCTAAAACACAGTTTCAGAAAGACGATGAGATAAATGTCATTATACCACACAATTTTAAAAGCCGGAGAAAAAAACTTTGTGGCAAAACGCACATTTCAATGATAAACTGTTTATGAGCATCTTCTAAAAATAATTTTAGAAATGTAAATAAAAACTTTCAGAGTCGTCTATATAAAAAAGGAGAATGCATTTTATGGAAGAAAAAGACAAAGTAACCTGGGCTATCATCGGCTGTGGACACATTGCAGGCAAAATGGCAAAAGCTTTTGCAGAAACAGACAACGCAAACCTCTATGCATGTGCTTCGCGTTCATCACAAAAAGCTCATAGTTTTGCTTCAGAATACAACATACCTCATTTTTTTGACACATATCAGAAAGCACTTTCAGACCCCAATGTTGACGCTGTATACATAGCAACGCCACACCCGGCACACAAAGACATTGCTATCCAGGCTCTTCAGGCTGGCAAAGCTGTTCTTTGCGAGAAACCATGCGCAATGAACATAACAGAGCTTGATGAAATTCTGAAATCAGCACGTTCAAGCAAAAAATTCTTTATGGAAGCCATGTGGACACGTTTTCAGCCGGCTTTTCTACAGGCAATGAAATATATTTCAGACGGCAGAATAGGCAGACTCCAGAACATTTACTCAGACATCTGCACAAACAACGAATACAAAAACGGTTCTCGATTATATGAGAAAGAACTCGGCGGTGGTGCAATACTAGACTTAGGTATATACATGATTACGAGCGCGTTCAGTGCAATCAGTGCCGGAGAAAACATAAACTTCAGTCAGGTAAAACCAGATGACTTCAGTGCAGTTTTCAGAAAAGCAGAGACTGGTGTAGATGCATACGAAAGTATAATTTTCAAATATAATGACATAATTGCAACTCTATCTGCCGGCATCGATTCAGGATGCGGAAACTTTACGCGACAGGCAAAATACATTGGAACAAAAGGTTCTGTTATTCTGGATGAATTCTGGTATGCACAGAAAGTCAAACTGTGCGACATACACGGCAAAGTAATCGAAGAATTGTCACTTCCATTTGATGCAAACGGATACGAATACGAACTTCGTTCTGCATCACAGTGTATTTTAAACGGCGAAAGTGAATGTCTGTCACACACATGGGAAGATTCCAGAACACTGAGTTCTTTTATGGACAAAGTTCTGGGCAAATTCAATAAAACCGACATCTGATTCAAAAAAAACAGATGCATAAAAAACTACACATATAAAAAAACTGGCTGCGAGTCCCCACTTCACAGCCAGTTCATAAATTCGAAACATATTCGGAAAACAAAGTTTTCAGAAGTTTTCTTTACCTTTTTTTGGCGGTCATGTTTTTTGAAGATGATTTACAACTTGCAAATACAAAACTTCTCTAAACTACTAACGGGCACATCTAAAAACAGAAGTTTCTAAACAATTCCCGATAATGACATTAAAAAAATTTTCAATGAGAAAATCGATGAACTTCAGAATTGCCGTAACAGCACTTCTTTACATCACATTCTCAAAAGATTCTCAACAACAAATGTTCCAAGAATATATATATTCTATAAAAAAAAATTCAAATAGACAAGTCCAGCATAATTTAAAATTCTGTTTTATTTAAAATCATTTTTTCCGGAAACCAATTTTTTTTCATAGAATTTTATCTGCATAAAAAAATCCCTTCTGCAAAAAGTAAAAAAACTCATCTGCAGAAAGGATTAAAAACAGATTCAGAAAACCTTAATTCCAGTAATCAAGTTCAGCCGTAATGCCAATGTCTTTTGCCTTGAATACAGGATCTTTTCCCTGTTTCTTCTGTGCAATGTAATCATTCAGGCACTTAATTGCAGTTCCGCCAAGTATGAAAATTGTCGGAATATTTGCGATGACTGCTATACCTTGCAGCATATCAGAGAAATCCCACAAAAGCGATGCACTTGAAATCGCACCCACAAAAATGATTATTGTTGCAAAAATACGCATTGCAATAACTTCACCTTTTTTTGCGCTGCGCTTAAGTATAAACTCAAGACAACCTTCACAGTAAGAATAGTTTCCAATCAGTGTGGTAAATGCAAAAAGTGACATCGCAAACGAAAGGAAAATCGGACCAAAAGAACCGAGAACAGCACTCATAGACTGCTGAACATAAACAGCACCAGAGATTTCTGCACTTGGAGTAACTCCAGAACACAGGAACATAAATGCACTTGCTGTACAAATCAACAGTGTATCAATGAAAACAGAAAGCATCTGAACAAGTCCCTGTTTTACAGGATGTGAAATATCAGCTTTTGCAGCAGCATTCGGAGCGGACCCCATACCAGCTTCGTTCGAATATAATCCGCGCTTGATTCCCCACATAAGACATGAACCAGAAAAACCGCCGAATATCGACTTAAAATCAAATGCACCGGCAAAAATTTTTGCAAACATTGACGGTACTTTTGTGATATTCATCACAAGAACAATCAGAGATACAGCAACATAAATGATACCCATAATAGGTACAAGATATTCGGTTACTTTTATCAGGCGTCTTGCGCCGCCGATTACGATTATGCCGAACAATACCATCAGAACGATACCAATAACAACAGGTGTTTTACTATTATAGAAACTGAATACAGAAAATGTTGACTGGAGATTGTAAGCTGCAAGCAGATTATATCCAACAGCATAAATCAAAATGATGATACCTGCAAAAAGAACACCGAGCCACCGCTGGCCAAGAGCCTGCTCCATATAGAATGCAGGACCACCCCGGCTGGAACCGTCAGTGTTGCGCTTTTTGTAAATCTGGGCGAGCGTAGACTCAATAAATCCTGTCACACCGCCAAAAAGAGCTGTAATCCACATCCAGAAAATTGCACCGGGACCACCGAGACAAATTGCTGTAGAAACACCGATAATGTTTCCTGTTCCGACACGAGATGCGGTAGAAACCATGAGAGCACCGAAAGACGAAATATTTTTTTCATTCTTCGGCTTGTCCATAATCATTTTGCATGCATCGGAAAAAAGCCTGAACTGCATAAACTTTGTGCGGACTGTAAAATAAATACCAGCAGCCAGCAAAAGAAGCGGTACAACATAAGGTCTGTACAAAATATCAGAACAGACAGAAATAACAGTTTTGATAAACTCCACTCTAAAACCTCACCATAAAAAATAATTCTAATTATAACATGTTTTTTTAGAATTTTGGGAAAAACGAAGTCAAAAAAATAGAACTTATTATCTAAAAAACTTACCTATCTGCCTACAAATTCAAAAATAACTCATGTGGCTTAATTTTTTTTATAAATTTGTAAAAAAAAACTGGCTGCAAGCAGGCACAGCTTGCAGCCAGAAGAAAACTCCTTATCGGTGGTCTTTTTCGGTATCATGAAAAAAGCTTTGATGATAAATATTATCAGCTACAGATAAACATATTTCATGAAAAAACAATAAGAGAAAAATAAGAACTTTCTTATTTTTCTCTTAGCAAAAAATGAAAAATTCCAGAATCAAGTGAATCAGATATATTTTTTATATTCTGCAATCAGATCCGAAAGCCCGGGATCGCTTCTGTCAGACTCAGCCCGATATAGAAAATCATAAAGATGGTCATTCAGATTGCTCCAGTTTATGTACTTACAGCATGGTTTGCTATTCTGAGAAATGACACAGGATGATTTAAGATTCTGAGGTTTTGACTTGCATTTATTACACGGATAATGCTGGACATGCTCAGCTATAAGCTGCTTGACTGTTAATTGTAAATCTACGCTCATAAGAATATTCAGTATAACTTTGCCAAAATCATCTGACAAAATTATTTTTCCACAGAATACAAATTCGGAAGGAATTCAAAATTTGAAAAGGCTGAAAACTGAAGATTAAAAAAAACACTATGAAAAAAGTAAAAAAAACATGGCAGACTGCATATTTTTTTAAGCGAAAAAAAAAAACGCTTATCAAATGATAAGCGTCAAAACTTTGAGCTATTGCAGACTCGAACTGCAGACAGCCGCCTTAAAAGGGCGGTGCTCTACCACCTGGGCTAATAGCCCGTATCGTTTATGTGAATACATAGTATAAAATATGTTATATTTTGTCAATAACAAATTCTGTATTTTTTGAAATTTTATGCATTTTTTGTCAAAGACTTGAATCTATTGCCTAAAACAGCATATTTGATGTGAAACTCCATTTATTTGAATATAAAAATATATTTCAAAAATAATCAGTTTTTTTGAAATGATACTTCATCTCGCATAATTGTCAATTTTCTGATAAAGTCATTCTTTGTTAAAGTGACATTTTTGGTTTTCTGACATGGACTTTTATTTCTTTTTGTAAAATCAAAAAAACATTGGAGAAAAATATGAAAACTGCAAGTATGAAAGATTTTGAAAAAATCACGACTTTTTACAAAGATGTCTGCTTACGCACGCCGAAAATGGCACAATACTGCCGTTGGATCTACGGACAGCATCCGCATGACAAGATGATAGAAAATTTTATCCGCGAAAATGTACTACATGTTATAGAAGAAAACGGAACAATCAAAGGCTGTGTCGCACTTACTCCATATCAAAAAGACGATTATCATGAAATTCCGTGGTCTTTGGATCTGAAAAACGATGAAGTCTGCGTCATGCATTTACTTGCTGTAAATCCAGATTTTGCAGGACAGGGCTTTGCAGGCAAAATGCTTTACGCATGTGAGCAGACTGCCCGCATGCTGAACAAAAAATCACTGCGTCTCGATGCACTTGAATCAAATACACCGGCACAAAAAATGTATGAGCACAAAGGATTCGCATTAAAAGGAAAACATATTTTCTATGCAGAAAACACAGGCTGGACTGATTTTTTATTTTACGAAAAAAATCTATAGCATATTACAAAAGATTGCTTATTTTTGAACAAAAACTTTACAAAAAAAACACAGACAAAGAAAAACCCGCGGATTCAGCTGTAAATCACGCGGGGTAAAAACTGCATAAAACTGACAGTATACAGTTTTTAATACTTAAAACTCTTATATATAGTTTTAAAAGTTTCCAGATAGCGATCAAAATTCTCAGGATTAGAAGAGAATGTTAAAACATATGCATCTAATCCATTCATCTCAGCAAACATAATCTGCTGAACATAATTTCCGTTCAAATTTCCTGAAATGATTTGATAATTTTTACCTTCTTCGATTAACTTAAAATCGCCGTAAAACTTTTTCAAAGATTCTCTTCCAGCTTCTAAATATCCTTTTACAGAATATTTTGCCGGCAGTTTTTCGACTACCAGATTTCCGTTTTCCTGAAAAGTGTCGTATTCTTCAATAGGAGAATACAACATGAATACAGTAGGTGAATCAGTTCTTTGTGCAAGCCAGCCCCCCGGAACAGTGATTTCAAAATTGTCGACAATAACTTTCATTACACCTTCGCAGAATACATTTACTGTTGTAAAAGCCAGAAATAAAAACATAACTGCTAATTTTCTTTTCATTTTAACTCCAAAAAATAAACTCTTATCTGCCTATAATGACAAATTTATCTTATTAATGCAACAGTATCGTTTCTATATACATAACATTTTTTTTATTCTCACATTTTGTTCTCTAATAAATATAGACAGCCAAACGGACGTATCGAATGAACAAACTTGAGTTAACATAGTGTAGACGATTCATATAAAAAATACTATTATCAAAATATGAAAATAGCATTTTACTCAGATTTTTGCTGTGAACGTGGTACAACTACTGCTCAAATTGATTATGCCTTAGCAAATAAAAATATTTTAAAAAATGAATCTGTTATAATGTTTTATGAAGATAGAATTACAACCCCAGAACGTCTTAAATATATATCCAGTATATTAGATATTATTTTAATTAAACGAGATGAAAATATAGATGAGTTATTAAAAAAATCACAAATAGATTTATTTTATGCACTTGTTCATGGAGAGAAACCAGATATTACAGACTATATAAAAAATACTCCAACTTTTGTTCATGTGATTTTTAGACCTACTAGACCACATGGAACTTATTATACCGTTATACATGATTTTTTAAATATTTATTATCATAAGAGATTTCCCGTTCTCCCCCATATTGTAAAGCCTTTTAATAAAACAGAATGCGATTTAAGAAAAGAGCTGAATATTCCTCAAAATTCTACTGTTATAGGCTCCTATGGAGGTGCGACAAGTTTTAGTATCAACTTTGTTCAAGACAGTATTGTTGAATATGCATCCCAAAATAAAAACTTTTATTTTATCTTCATGAATTTCAATAGTTTTGCGAAAGAAGAAATACAAAATATCATTTTTTTGCCTGGAAATAGTGATTTAGAATATAAAGAAAAATTCATTAACACATGTGATGCCATGATACATGCTCGCATAGGTGGAGAAACTTTCGGTCTTGCTGTTGGAGAATTTTCAATCAAGAACAAACCAGTAATTACATACAAGCTTCCTATAAATATTTTTATGCATGAAATTGCAAGATGGTTGTTAAAGAGAACTCCTATTTATGAAGCTGCGCATTTAATGAATTTAGGCAATAAAGCTTTATGCTATAAAAATAAAAAGCAGTTATTTAAGCAATTTAATAAAATACCCAAAATTAAGAATAAAAAGAACTGGGATTGCTTCAGTAAAAAGTTTAATGCAGAAACTGTAATTAAACAGTTTGACAAAATAATTTCAAATAAGTGAAAGAAGTCTAAATGATTATCTTTGTTTATGCACGATGTGCAGCTTGAAAGTATTTATAAGGTTCTGCCCAAAGTGAACTTAGACTTTTTTTGTAAAAGCTAATAAAATCGTCTAAGCTTGTTGAGCAGACCAATAAACTTTTATTTTTATATTGGCAATATGAAGTTTTTTTTCTTCTTTCAGTAAATCTTCTTTTTCTTTCTGCAAAATAATCTTCTGGATCCAGATAAATAAGGGAGCCGTAAAGACATTCGTTGTTGCAGCAATCTATTCATTATGTCATTTTTTCTTTACCAAGATCCGGCACCCAATTTTTTTAGCATTAAGTTTTCTTCCGCTGTTTCAGAAATGATTTCATCCTTCTTCTGAAATATTGCCTCAAGTTCATCAAATTTCTCCTGCTGCAATTCCACATGAAGTAAATGCTTTTGAAGAAGGTCTTTATCTTTTTGCAAAGTTTATGCCTGCTTTGTGCTGATTTATAATCGAAACATGCTTCGCATTTTTCACTTGTAAGTTTTTTTATGTGAATGAAAAAACTATCAGAAAAGTATACTTGACAAAATATACTTAACAGTGTTAACTTAACACTGTTAAGTATAAACAAAGAAAGGTTATTTGAAATGAGAAACACAAATAAAGATTTAGAAAATTTAATTTTAGAAAAAACGCTGGAACTTCTTCAGACGAAAGAGCCTTATGAAATTGGAATGCGCGATATTGCGAAAAGCTGCAATGTCACAGCAACCTCAATATATCTTTACTTCAAAGACAAAAATGATTTATTCAGACACATTTCAATCCAGCAGATTAAGCTTCTTGAACAGAAAATGCAGGAAAAATTTACAGATGAAAAGCCGACAAAGCAGACAATTATTCTTGCACTAAAAACTTTCCGCGACTGGTGTTTTGAAAATCCCAAAACGGCACTTATTTTCATGGACAAAATCGATGTTGATCCTGATGCCGATTTATCAGAACTTTCACCTTATTATATATGCAATCGGCTTGGAGAAAGTCTTTTACGAAAATGTGATAGTGAAGGTACGTTCAAATCAAAACAATTTCTTATTAATACAAACATTTTGATTTTTGGTCTTTGGGGCTGTATAGAATCTGTACTCAGACAGCGTTCAGATATTGAATTGTGGAATAAGGGAATTGAATACACAGATCAGTTCATAGATATAGCACTCAAAGGAATTGAAGAGTAATTATAAGAAACGGAGGTTTTTATGAAAAAGAATACGGTTTTAATTATTTTATTATTTACGTTATTTTCTTTTGTAAACGCAGCAGAAATAAAAGTTAATATTGTACCTGGAGAATATTGGAAAAAAAGAAGTCCGCAGTGTGCAGTTTGGATTGAAAATGAAAACAATGAATATATAACAACACTTTATGTTACCAAAAGTGTTGCAAAAAATAAGTTCAGTTTTGCACCAAAAGAAGGTCGTCCTGATTCACTTCCAGTCTGGCTTTCTGTTACAAAAAGTTCAAAAGAAAAAACAAAATTAGATGACAAAACTTTAGATGCCGTTACAAGTGCAACTCCTAAACAAAGCGTAACTGTCAGCAAAGAATTAAATCTTGAAAAAGGAAAAACTTATTTTATCAAAGTTGAAGTAAACCAGAGTTTTGATTACAACGATTATTTTACGAAAAAGAATTCCGGCGTAAATGGTCAGCCTTCTGTTATTTATTTGGGAAAAATTGTTCCCGGGGAAGAAAAACAGGAAATTGAACTTGAAATCTTTGGGACAGGTTCTGTTACTGGAAAAAGCGGAAAAATATATGATGACAACCTTGAAGAATTAACAACTGCAAAAGAAATAATCAAAAATATTTTCGTTGTATTTTAATACGAAGGATTATATAAAATGAAAAAATTACTGATTTTACAATCAAGTCCACGAAAAAATGGAAATCTTTACCAGATGGCAGATGAATTATCGCAAAAATATAAATCGAAAGGTTTTGAAGTTGAAACAATAGATGTATGTTCCCTGCAGTTTCACGATTGCATTGCCTGTATGAAATGCCGTTCATCTAATAAATGCGTTTTTACAGATGATGCAACGGAAGTAGGTAAAAAAATACAGCAGGCTGATGTAATTGCAGTTGCAGCTCCTGTCTGGTG
>JAZQQW010000029.1:0-45769 GCA_045629255.1 Treponema sp. | reverse complement strand
ATTTCACGGACCTCTTTTTCCGTAATACATATTCAGATTTTTTTTTCCTGAAGAAGTTTTGTTAACACCGCTGGTAAAAATCATCAACAATGCAGTATAATTCTATAAGATCGTTTTCGGTCATGGCGTAACTCCTTTGTTTTTTGTGTGGTAACTAAATTCTAAAGAATTACGCCTTTTTTGTAAATTCTATTTATAACTCGAAATTTGACCTATTATATCATCGTTTTTTATTGCTACATAGGAAAATTCAAAGAATATGTTGTCTTTTTTATAAGATAATTTAAAATATGGATTCTGTTAAATCAAATAGAAATAATTCATCTGATATTCGAAAAAACATAATGAGCTGTTTTTATTTTCTATCCATATCAAGTTTTTGTACACAAAGTCATGCTACTCCATTTTTCAAATACACTTCTATCTTGATCTCACTAATCTGAAGCCTCTACTTTTATAAGTAAACTCAGGAGCAACTCCTTCTCCTTCTCTGCAATCAACATACAATCCAGAAAACCAATTTAGGCAAGATGAAAAACTTCCGCCACGATCTCTTTTGAGATCACCATTAGAATCCCATACCCATTCAGAGACATTTCCACACATATCATATAAGCCCAGATTATTTGGCTGCTTTTGAGCTACCGGATGAGTTTGTGCATTGCTATTGTCAAAATACCAGCCAGCTTCATTTATATTGTCATCATTACCGCAATATTTATTATAAAGATTACTATTTCCGCCTCTTGCAGCATATTCCCATTCAGCCTCAGTCGGCAAACGGTAACCATCACAATTGAAATCGCAGATAACATTATCTAAAGAATAATCATTATCGATCCATGCATTAGTATCTGTTGTACCATTTACGGAGTAGCAGGCTGTTCTTCCGAAATATTCGCTCAATAAATTACAATATATAATTGCCTGATACCAGGAAATGTTTTCGACAGGATTATTTTCACCAATAAAAACAGATGGATTATCATCACCTGCTATCATCTGCCATTGATCCTGTGTTATTTCTGTAACACAAATTTCGAAAGGTTTAATTTCTATGCTTTTTTGAGGAATATCACTATGGAAACCGTTTCCCATAACTAAATTTCCACCTTCAACTGTTATCATAGGTATTGATGTAGACTCAAGGTATTCATTAATCTTATTATAAAATTCATCATTGAATGCCTGAATATCTTGTACATTTGAGTTTTCGTCATTTACCACACGAAACTTGGAGTCTGGCAAAAATCCAATCATTAAAATCAATAATATAAATACGCAAATTATACTGATAATAATTTTTGCTTCATTACTGATTTTTTCTTTTTTATTGACAATAGCAGTACCGGGTTGTAATACTTTTTCTCCACATTTTGGACAGCTCAATGCATTTTCAACTAATTCCTGACCACACTTTCTACAAAACATAGACTTTAAAATTCCTTTTTAAGTTCAGATATCTGTTTTTATTAACTTTTTGTGTAATTATTTCGATTTGTATTTATACTACATTCTTTCTATACATAATATTATTTAATAATTTTTATGTCTACAAAGTTGTACTAACTCAATTCGAAGGGATGTAAAGCAATTTTTCTTTTCAATGAGAAAGTTCAGTCGGGAGGTCGTTCCACAGAGCATCTCTTGTCCTGTATTTACAAAGCTTCTCCATGACTTTTTCATCTGGAGATGGAAAAACGATAAATCCGTCTTTTTCGCCATGCTTAAGATTTACAGAAAAACACATATGATCTTTATCAAATGCAAAATGCGATTTTATGCCGGATTCAGCACTGTCTGTGTCACTTCTGCCTCGCGCATCCAGACGAATCCATCTGTCTGTCTCGGATATATACACTCCGTTAAGTCCATGATAGACAAGCAGATGAGCTCCGTCTTTCTGCACAGCAAGTTTCTGATAGCAAAAGCCACACGGTATTTTTTCACAACGAAGAAGTGCTGCAAGAAGATGCGATTTTGAAAAGCAGATGCCGTGTCCTTCTTCAAGGACATCAGATGCCCTGTACACCAGTGCTTTTTTGCCGATGTCAGCAGAGTGTGCAATGTTGTCTCTGACAAATTCATAACACATTTTGATGTAGTCCAATGTATTTGCAGACAGGTCAAAAAACTTCTGGGACAAAGCTCTGATATTTTTGCTGTCATAGTCAACGACATCATCGCAGACAAGATAGTCAGAAAGATTCTTTGACCACAGCCAGACTCCACTATTTCTGCAAACCATAGGTGTATATCTGATGCCCGACACCTGCTGTTCTGTACCAGTGTCAACAAATCCCAGATGATGATAAATCTCCTTTGCATAAGGAGATGAATTAACTGTCATTGTATCTGTAGTACAACGTTGCATTGCATATTCAAAAAGAGCTTTTCCAATGCCCTGTTTCTGATATTCTGCACGTACAAAAAACAGTGCAATATGAGAACCGAAGCTTCTTGTTGCGATAACGCCGGACATTCTTTCTCCGTCAAAAGCGGCATAGACTGTAAGCTGTGCGAGGTACGCCTTATTCTGTATGCCTGTGCTTTTAAAAGATTCCACGCCTTCTTCTGTGTAATCAGGTGCTTCGAATTCCATAAATACATCAAGACACAAAGAAAGGGCCTGTTCTATTTCTGACGGACTGATTTTTCTAATGCTGAAATTCTGCATGATGCTGTCTTTTCTCCATAAAAAATTCAAATTACATTACAGCTTAATTTTCTGCAAGGTTTTCCTCAAAAAATATATACATTCACATTAACACAAAACATGTCCCAAAACAAAACAGCAGAAAGCAGTTTTATTTTCCCCTTCTACATCATCTGCGGCAGAGAGGCACAAATGAAAATACAAGCGGTTTACTACGCAAGTACTTTCCAAAGCAAAAAGGCATTACGAATTACACAGAAGATTATATAGCATCTGTCACCGGCAAAATAAATAAAAGAACAAAAAAAATGTCCTTTCTGCAAAACACCTTTTCAAGGTCTATCAGGTCGAATGCCGGGGGGGGGCACAGATTTCGACATGATATCAAAAAAAACACTTTTGATGCAAGAACTTACAGGGTTTCCGGCAGATTGACAGATTTTTATTGATGACTGTTGATGACAAATCGTTTTTTTGCTGTGCAAGTCTGAATTTCGGCTTTAGTTACAGATTTTACAGAAAAAAGTGTAATCTTTTTAAATTTCAGTTTGCTGGAAAATCACGCCTTTTTTATAGTTTTCAGAACCACTTGTAGTTTCACTCAAAACTACTTGATGTTTCGGACAAATCGTCCTGATGTTTCAGGCAAATCGTCCTGATGTTTTTCTTTGGTATCTCTATGTCTGTCAAATTCTAAAAAATTACGTCTTTTCTATGAGTTTTATTTTATAACCTGTCATTTGACCTGATATTCAAAAACTGCGCTTTCAGAGCCCCACCTTCATGTGTAAAAGTGTAACATGGTCTATCTAGCTGCAACATATCAGGATACAAATAATTCTATGCCATTTTTATGTTTTTTTACCTATTTTTGCATAAAATTGTCGCATTCTGGTATATTATGATTTATAATGGCAAATATCCTATGAAGAAAGACTCTTTTACAATATTTCAAAACGAACGATTTATTGATCTGGGACTCTATCAGTTTGGAAGTGAAGAATGCAATCCAGGACATTCTTTTGGACCTGCAACGCGAAATCATTTTCTTTTTCATTATATTATATCCGGCAGAGGAACTTTTTATTCCAATAACAAATTCAAAGATGATGATGTATATGAACTTCATGGCGGACAGGGATTTTTAATCTATCCAGACCAGATTACAACTTATGTTGCAGATGAAAAAAATCCATGGTCATATATATGGGTTGAGTTTGACGGTCTTATAGCAAAAGAAAGCCTTACTCTGGCAGGTTTTTCAAAAGACGAACCTATCTTCAACTCAAAGAATGAAGAGTTTTGTCTTAAAATGTTCCACGAAATGAAATATCTCATCGACAACAATAAAGAAACTTCATTTAACATGATTGGACATTTATACCTGTTTCTTGATTACTTGACTAAAGCTTCAGCCGCAACACTCAGTGCGAAAAAAAACACATTACAGGATTATTACATCAAAGAATCAATTTCATTCATTGAACAGAATTACAATAAAAATATTTCCATAGAAGATATTGCAGAAGTATGCGGCATCAATAGAAATTATTTTGGAAGAATCTTCAGAGAACGCATGGGCAAAACGCCTCAGGAATTCCTTATCAGCTACAGAATGGAAAAAGCATGTACAATGTTAATGCTTACAACTAAAAGCATTGAAGAAATCGGAAAAGAAGTCGGCTACGAAAGTCAGTTTCATTTTAGCCGGGCATTCAAATCCATATACGGCATGTCACCACTTAAATGGTTAAAAAACTCGCAGAAATCAAATAATTGACATATTGCGCACCGTTTTTTTCAGATTAAGACCGACTTCCCACGAAATACAAAACTAAAAATAAGCCCTTACAAAAAAAACAATAAATGTGTTATTTCTACCGATCGAAGCGAATGGAGAAATCTACAATTTATAGAACTTTAAGTAAAATTCATTATAGATTTCTCGACTTCGCTAGAATGTCAGGCTTTTACAGTTGAAAAGTCTTTTATTTCTTATTTTTCTTTTTTATTGAAGGCAAGTTCAGTTTATTCTTGATGTCCAAGTTAAATGAGCTGTCGATATTAATATATTTATCATATGCAGACATAACTTCTTTATACTTAGGCTCAATAACTTTAAGGTCATTTGCGTTCATATTGTTTCTTAAGATATCAATCTCATCTTTTTTGTTTTTTGTTTTTGGATCATTAATGTAGTTAAGCTGCATGCTGTACATCTTAATCCGTTCCATCTTTTCAAATCTGTTCGGACCTGAAATTCCGTACTTCTTAAGAATTTCATCTCTTTGCTGCACTTCTTCTTTTGTAGGTTCTCTTGCATTTCCTTTCTCGTTATAGTCCATAGCATCGATTTCTTTGTTAATGGAAGAATAGTTCTTGATGCAGTTATCTACATCAGAACTTGTAACTCCCAGAGACTTATCTGCTGCAAATGCAAATACAGAAGCAATAAATAAAAGAAAGGCAGTTAGAAGGACTTTTTTATACCAGCCCTCATTTTTTACTGTGTTTTTGTGCAGAGTTTTCATAGACACCTCCTTTAGCGTTATCATAAACTATAAACCGTTAAAATTGCAGGCAGTTACACACTATAAATAAAATGATAGCATTAAAATAACACTTGTCAACGTAAATATTCAGGATGTCAAAGAAAAACTTGTTATAAACATATTTCGGTATTAAATTATAGGAATCGCATTTTACGGGAAATGCCATACCCGCAAAAGATGTTTTTATGAACCAAAAGAGTTTGATTTAATTGCATTCCGTCGAAACAATGTTACGCCTTTCACAATCTGTACCATCGTGGCTGTTCAGCAATACCTGTCTCAGTTAGTAATGGAGGATATATTACATTATAAAAAAGTGACTGCCGATATAAACTCAAACTGTCCAAATGCATTTATCAGACTATACGATTCTACATAAACAGTTTCACTGACCTCACTAATAACAGAAAGCCTTCAGCAACCATTTTTCTTTTATCCAAAAACGTTTATACTGTCATCATGAACAATATTCAGCAGAACAAAACAGACGATATAAATAATTTCAAATCATTCAGCCGTATCAGAATTTTATGCTTTATGACAGACGACATAGTTTCTTTTGCCGCACAAAAGTACGGTGCAGAATTTTTTGATTACATGGACATGACTTGCGGAGCTGTCCCCGACGGCGAATACGAAAAAGTCATAGACATGACAGCTCCAAAGCAGTTTCTGGATTTGTACACGAATATCGCACTGAACAGATATGTTCTTGCGTACAAAAAAATACTGGAACTGGGAGACGGATATCAGAAAGTTCTAAACGACTATTTTTTCAATCAAGGAACACTGATGCCGATAGAAAAACCCCAGAACGTTCAGACAGCCTTTAACTTGATAAACGAGTGCGTACTCGAAAAAAGCAAAGTCCAGAACACAATCACTGCACAATCTGAAAATCTTATCGAATGGAAAAAATCAGATTGCGATTTATCGTACTGGAAGTTTATCAAAGCATTTGCAGACGGCATGATATCAAATACAGGAATTACATTCACATTTTCTGAAGACATGACATTTTCACTTGTAAAGAAATCCTCTGCAAACTTATAGGAATAAGTCGGGAAAAAAGCCTGTCCGGCTCAGAAATTCCTCAAAAATTAACTGTTTTTTTTGATTTCTGAGCCAGATGCCCCGTTTTCTGTATTACAGACAGCCTGCAAAGATAACTATGCAGAATGCCATTACTGCAGCAACAAAAAGACCTGCCCAATAGAATGTCAATTTGTACTTTTCCATAAATATCCCCTTTTCAAAACTTTATTTATGCCAGAAGAGAAAACATTTTCCGAAAAAAACATTTTTTCTCCTGTTGATTATAAGTATAAGCAGTGATTTTATGGAAAGCCACTACCCGAATGGGTAGTTTTTTCAAAATTCGTACATTTTTGCATACTTTTTTTTGTGCATTTCAGAACAAAAAAAATACAGGCAGACAACAATTTGCCCCAAATTCAATATGCTTTTTCAACCAGAATCAATATTTCTGAATTTCCAGAAGAGTAAAGTATGGGGGCAGCTTTAAAAAATTGCAACTTTTAGTATCTCATTATACTATCAGAATATTTTTGAAAACCAGCAAAATCTCTCAATGAGCAAGTTCCACAGGCAAATCTTTCCACAGATCTTCTCTCGTCCTGTACTTTTTCAGTTTTTCCAGAACTTTTGAATCCGGAGATGGAAATACTGTATAACCGTCTTTTTCGCCGATTTCCTGATTTATCCGAAAGCAAAGCTGTTCTTTATCGACTGAAAACTGTGCATTTATACCAGGATCCGAAAGTCCTGGTTTCCTATTGCCCCGAGCATCAAGCCGAATCCATCTGCCGGATTCAGGAATATACACGCCGTTAAGTCCATGATATACAAGGAAATCAGGATTTTCATCTGACGCAGCAAGTTTCTGATAGCAAAAGCCGCACGGAATTTTTGCATAGCGAATCAAAGCTGCCAGAAGATGAGATTTTGCAAAACATATACCGTGACCTTCAGAAAGTACATCTGAAGCCCGGAACACAAGTGCATTTATACCGGCATCCGCATAAACGTAATACAGCACATACAATACTTCCGGTGAAAAAATTTCCGTAAAAAATTTTAATATGCATTCTCATTTTATATTAATTCAAAACATGGGCTGTGACCAAGTATTTAAAAGTTTACGTTCCCGATATTGATTATATATTACAAGTGCAGAAAATTTTATTGCTAAAAAAAAGCCGCAAAAAAAAGAATTTTTCAGCGGCTTAAAAAGTGTCATTTTTTCAGGTAGACCATCAAGAGCATGATATCACTGTTCCGGATGCCACTGATACGGCTTGCCTGTCCGAGTGTAAGCGGACGAATCTTCTCAAGTTTGCCCCGAGACTCTGAACTGAGTGCAACGATCTTGCCGTAATCAAAGTTCGGCGGTATCCGCGCATCTTCCATGCGATGAAGTTTTGCAACACGGGCATCCTGCTTTTCGATGTAATAGCGATACTTGAAATCTTCCTGTGCTTCTGCCCATTCAACTGCCGTGAAGTTTCCCGGATTTTCGGCGTTCGGATGCTTTTCCAGATAAAGCAAAGCTTCGTCTACATGATCATACTTAAGCTGCATTCTGTCCATCTGCTCTTTACTGATAAGACCGACACGATAGCCTTTCTCTCTCAGACGACGGTCAGCCGTATCATGACGAAGCTTGAGACGATATTCTGCACGTGCCGTAAACATACGGTACGGCTCTTTTGTTCCAAGTGTTACAAGGTCATCTATCAGAACTCCGATATAAGCCTCATCTCTACCGAGTACTAGAGGCTCGTATGGCGGTATATCATAGAATTTATCAAATCCCGCATCAGACTGTACCTTCTTGAGTTTAGCCTCGAGCGCGCGGGTTTCTTTTGCAGAAATTTCTGCAAAGTTTCTAAGTTCGTCTGCATTGAAAACAGGTTTAGGCATAAATCTACCAGGTTCCGCACTGGACGGACTCTGTCCGAATGTGCTGTCAGGTACGCACAAAGGTCCGCACATTTTCCTGTGTTCACGTGCATAAAGTCCTGCGTTTATGCCGGCAACAAGTCCC
The DNA here is from genome assembly GCA_045629255.1 of Treponema sp. Taxonomy (GTDB): domain Bacteria; phylum Spirochaetota; class Spirochaetia; order Treponematales; family Treponemataceae; genus Treponema_D. The sequence continues at coordinate 37,494 of JAZQQW010000029.1, read as the reverse complement.
TGTCCGGCAGCTTCTTCATAACCGGAAGTGCCGTTTATCTGACCAGCATCAAAAAGTCCTGCAACTCTTTTTGTTTCAAGAGTCGGGAAAAGCTGAGTCGGTTCAACGTAATCATATTCTACAGCGTATCCCGGACGGCTTACCGTACAGTTTTCAAAGCCCGGCATAGTACGCAAAAAAGCATCCTGAACTTCTTCCGGCAAAGATGATGACAACCCGTTCAGATAAATTTCGTCTGTGTCGATTCCTTCCGGTTCGACGAAAAGCTGATGTCTGTCGCGTTCTGCAAAACGCATTACTTTGTCTTCGATGGACGGACAGTAACGTGGACCGACTCCGCTGATTTTGCCGGAATACAAAGGAGAGCGTCCTATGTTTGCGCGGATTATTTTGTGAGTCTCTTCATTTGTGTAAACAAGATAGCATGGCACCATCGGACGCTCAACTTTTTCATCATCAAAGCTGAACGGTATGACTTCTTCATCTCCACCCTGTACGTCAAATTTTGAAAAATCAACAGTGTGACGCAGAATGCGAGGAGGAGTTCCTGTCTTCAGTCTGCCTGTTGTAAATCCCAGACAGTTCAGTCTCTCTGTAAGTCCGAACGCACCGCTTTCGCCGATACGTCCGCAAGGTGCATCATATTCTCCGATAAAAATTCTTCCGCCTAGAAATGTTCCCGTCGTCAGTACAACAGAACGTACAGGTATCACTCTGCCGCGCTCTGTTACAACGCCGATAACTTTCTGTCTCATGCCGCTTTTTGCAGCCTCTGTAGCGTATTCATAATCAGGAGAACCACGCTTCTCACCGGGAATGCTTCCGTATTCCGCCGCACAGTCAGTCAGCTCAGGAAGCGGAGAAGAACTTGCAACAGTGAGAATGTCGACAGCTGTATCCATAAGCGTGCTCAAATTTGGTGTGGTTTCCAGAATGTGACGGGCAAGTTTTGAGTATTCGATTTTGTCTGCCTGACTTCGCGGGGCCTGAACGGCAGGACCTCGGCTCTTGTTGAGCAGACGAAACTGAATCATTGTGCGGTCAATGATTTTTCCCATTTCACCGCCAAGAGCATCTATTTCGCGGACAATGTTACCCTTTGCAATTCCTCCGATAGAAGGATTGCAGCTCAAACGGCCGATAGAGTCAATTGTCTGTGTAATCAAAACTGTTTTTAATCCCATTCGGGCAGAAGCCAGTGCAGCTTCTATTCCTGCGTGCCCACCACCAACTACAGCAACATCAAATGAATCATAAAAAGACATAATTAACGGGAATTATAGCGAAAACGCTGATTATGAGCAATCGAACACGACGCAAAGCACTACGATATAAGAGTAAATTTCTGAGAAAAAACAGCACTTCAAATCGAAATGCTGTTCATATGGTTAAAATCTGCCGGTCGAATCAACAGAAAGGTGTTTTTTCGTTCGGATAAAAGTTTCTGTGAACTACTGCAAAAAGTTCTTTTGTCTTGTAATCCCAGCGGTAGTCTCTAGCGTTCATAAACTTGAGTGTGTATGTCGAACCGTCTAACCCGACACTCATATACGGAATAAAGTCACGGGCCTTTTTTTCAAAATAAAGCCAGCACTGCAGATAAGGAAATTCATCACCTGTCGTGTACTGTTCTTTTTCTGTAAGAGGTGTCTTTATGACATTATCCATGATGCGGGTTTCGTATTTACCGAATTCTTTGTTTGCTTCATAAACAGCCTTGAACAAATTGTACGCAGAATACATGCGCTCTTCATCTTTGACAAGTTCGTCTGCTGCATTTGAGTTTGAACCAAGCGATTTATAAGGAAAATTATAGTTTTTGTATTTGCCTACTACAGCAAGTTTATATTCTTCTTCGTGATAATCAACTTTCTTCTGGCGCATTTCATCGTCCCTTATCGGCGTGTTCGGTCTGCCGTTCGGAGATGCATTTGAAAATCTGGAAAGTTTTTCGGAGAAAGCGCTTACAGCACGAATAATCCTGAGAGAACTGTTCTTTTTACCTGCTGCCATAAAAATCTCCATTCAGTTTTTTTGAAGTGCACTTAATTTTAATATAAGTTAAAAAGGTGAAGTTTTCAATAGGAGAAAATCTCAGTGTATTGCTTTTCCAGAATAAACACAAAAAAACTCCTGCCTTCAAATTCAACTTCAACAGGCAGGAGTTTTTGTCACAATGCAATGCGGTACATCTGCAACTTAGAAAAGTTATTTACTTTCCTTTGGAGTACGCGGTTTTCTCTTCGGTTTTTCTTCTTTTTCAGAAGATTTAGATTTTGCAGAAGCCTCAGCTTTTTCAGCCTTTGGCTTTCTGCCGCGCTTTTTTATCTCACTCTTTACTTCTGTATCTTCTGCAGCCGCCTTTGTTTCCGAAACTGTGTTTTCTTCCGGCTTTTCTTCTTTTGACTTATCAGAAGCTGCTGCAAGCTCAGCACAATGGCTTTCTGCCTTTACAATTTCAGCAAATTCCTTGCCGTCCATCGTTTCTATTTCTTCGAGGCGATTGGAGATATATTCAAGAAGCTCTTTGTGATCAGAAAGAAGTTTCAGAACATGCTCATAGCGCTCGTTCATTATGCGGGCAATTTCTTTATCAACGTAATCCTGAGTTTCCTCAGAGAATTCACGGACAAGAGTCGGCTCTCCGCCACGATTTCCAAGAACGCCGCGACCCAAAGTCATGTTCTTAAATCTGTCAGACATTCCATAAACAGTAATCATCTGTTTTACGATATCTGTTGCACGGGCAATATCATTTGAAGCACCCGTAGAAATATCACCGAGGATAATTTCCTCTGCCGCACGGCCACCCAATGAAGAGTCTATTTCGTTAATCATATCTTTCTGTGTCCAGAAATTCTTTTCTTCCTGTTCACGATACTGAGTAAATCCGCCTACTCCATGGCTGCGAGGAACAACTGTAATTTTATTTACAGGTTCATGATCCGGAGTAAATGCTGCAACAAGTGCATGTCCCGTTTCATGAACAGAACACAGACGCATTTCTTTTTTATTGTCCTTGCGGGATTTCTTTTTGAGACCAATGCTTACTTTATCAATTGCCTCATTGAAATCTTCCATTGTTACTTTCTTTCGGCCATTGCGGACAGCAAGAAGGGCTGCTTCGTTTACAACGTTTGCAAGGTCTGCACCCGCAAAACCGACAGTTCCATGAGCAACAGATTCAAAATTAACATCGTCATCAAGTTTAACGTTCTTTGCATGAATGCGCAGAATTTCTTCGCGGCCTTTAACATCAGGCTTTTCAACCGGAACCTGACGGTCAAAGCGGCCCGGACGGAGCAAAGCAGGATCAAGAATATCTGCACGGTTTGTTGCTGCAAGAATAATGAGACCTTTTTCGTTTTCAAAGCCGTCCATCTCTACAAGAAGCTGGTTCAGAGTCTGCTCACGTTCATCGTTACCACCACCAAAACCATTTACACGGCTTTTTCCAAGAGCATCGATTTCATCAATAAATACAATACATGGAGCTTTTTCACGAGCCTGCTTAAACAAATCACGAACACGGCTTGCACCGACTCCGACGAACATTTCTACAAAGTCAGAACCGGAAATACTGAAAAATGGAACACCTGCTTCACCGGCAACTGCACGGGCAAGCAATGTTTTACCAGTTCCAGGAGGTCCGACAAGAAGAACACCTTTCGGAATTTTTCCACCGATATCTGTGTATTTTTTTGGTGACTTCAAAAAGTCAACAACTTCAACAAGTTCTTCTTTTGCTTCATCAACGCCGGCAACATCAGAGAAGCGTGTCTTTACTTTGCCCTCATCAACAGCTTTTGCCTTGCCGCCGCCAGCTCCAAAAATCGAACCGCTCATGCCGCCGCCCATCTTGCGGAAAATCAGCCATGAGAAAGCAAATATACATAACAGAGGAATAATAAAGCTGAACAGAAGGTTCAAAATGTATCCGTTCTGTCTTACAATAAATTTGTACTCAACGCCTTTTGCATCCATCAAAGAAATGAATGTCTGGTCTGGCTTTCCTATTGTATGATAAATATCTCTCGGAGTATCTTTTGAACCTGAGCTCAAGATGCGGAAATACTTATCGACGGAATTATTTGAAGAAAACGCAGTTACAGCACCAGGTCCATATCCGGTGAAATAAGAATCTTCCATTTCTACACGGACAATATTGCCGTTTTCAATAAGTTTCTTGAATTCAGAGAAATCAATCTGCTCCTCAGATTTAGAAGGTGTAAGCAGATTAAAAATCAAAACGATTCCCAGGACAACGGCGAACAATCCCCAAACAGGGAACTTTCGAGGAGGTTTGCCTCCTTTATTTCCACCGCCTTTATCATCATCATCTACACTTAATTTGAAAAAACTGTACGGATCAAACTCGTCTTTATCATTTTTATTATTTTTTTTGTTGTTGTCGTCTTTATTGCTCATATTACCTCAAACAAAAGTGTTCTGTATTATATAATATAATTAAAAAAAAGTCTTTAGTGTGTAAACTTTTAAAATTATTTTTGAAGATAACTTAAAATACCATCTGTTTTTATGAAAAACATACATAACATTCAGCTCAGAATATCGTATCCCAGATGACATTCTGCTCAAGCAACTGCAGCTTTCGGGTCAAAGACTGCATTACATGGCAGCAAAAAAAGATTGACAGTTCAAAAATCGAGGAATATCATAAATGTATGAATTATGCAAAAGCTCTAGACTTAGACTATGAGAAAGCACTTGAGAATCATCCCAAAATCTTGAATTACATAACACCGGAATATGATAAATACACCGGCGTCCTACAGAAAGATTCTTTTTTTGATTATACACAGAAACTTATCGACGAAGACTCTCCATTTGCACTGTGCATAATCGACATCGACCATTTCAAAAGCATAAATGAATCTGTCGGACATGTTGCCGCAGATACAATTATAATCTCCGTAATTGAACAGATTTTACGCCAGTTCCAGACACCAATTGTCATAGGCAGATTCTGTGCAGATGAATTTCTGATGCTTTTTGAAGACTGTGTAGAATATGAAAAACTCTGGGATTTGTCATTTCAGATAAACCACTGCTTTACAAGCCCTATGCAAAATGTCCCGCTTTCTGTAACGATGGGAATTTCGCGGTTTCCAAATGATGCTTCAAACAAGGAAGACCTTTTTGAAACAGCTGACAAGGCTTTGTTCAGAGGCAAAACAAAAGGAAGAGACTGCTTCATAATTTATCTGGAAGAAAAACACAAGCACATGAATTTAAAAAGCAGCAAAGAGCTCAAAACAAGTCTCCAGAATCTTTTTTCGCAGAGTTTCATCCTGCTGAACCGTGGTACAGACTACAAAAGAAATGTCACGGAAGTCATGGAATATCTGACGAAGCAGTTTATGTTTGACAATATATGCATACAGTCAGACACCCAGATTATCATGGAGAAAAAAAGCAAATATTCTGCAACTGATAAAATTCTTTACATAGACAAAAAACTACTTACAAAATATATGAACAACGGAGGAATTCTGTCTATCACTTCCGTCGACAAACTGAAAAACGAAGATGAAGATCTTTACAAAACTGATACTGATCAGAAAATTTCATCACAGCTTGCAGTTAATATCATGTATGACGAAGAATACTACGGTGCAATCCGCATGGAAATGTCTTCTATGGACAGAATATGGCAGAGCGACGAAATAACACTTGCATTTGCCATCGCACAAAGCATTGCCCAACACCTGCACTACACCCACAAGACCCTAAATGACGAAGACTGGGGCTGATTTTTCGCAAAACAGTATTTTTCAAACTAAATTAAAATATTTTTCAGCAAACTTAACGGCTGTCCTGTGTTTTTTATTCTAAATCACATATTTTATATGGCTCTTAATTGACGGCTGATATGCAAAACATTACAATATACAAATTATGAAACCAACTCTTATTAAAGATTTACTCACATCCGCCCCTGACGGACGCAATGTTACAGTTTGCGGTTGGGTTAGAACCAAACGCGATTCAAAAAACCTCGTTTTTATTCAGGTAAATGACGGAAGCTGTTTTGCTTCCATTCAGCTGACATTTGACAGAAACAGCCCTGCACAGGGAGCCAATGCTAATAATATAGAAGAATCTTTAAAAGATGTTACAACCGGTGCATCTGTAAGAGCAGAAGGTATTCTCATTCAGTCTCCTGCCAGCGGTCAGGCTGTAGAAGTCACTCTCCAGAATCTCACAGTTCTCGGCAAGTGTCCGACAGACAGTTATCCTCTCCAGAAGAAAAACATGTCTATGGAATATCTTCGCGAACATGCACACCTTCGAGGACGTACAAATACATTCGGTGCCGTTTACCGCGTCAGAAACCAGATGGCTTTTGCAGTACACTCATTCTTCCAGGAACGTGGTTTCCAGTACATCAATGCCCCGGAAATCACATGTTCTGACTGTGAAGGTGCAGGAGAAATGTTCCAGGTCACGACATTGAGCATGGAAAAAATCGCAGAGCTCGCTGTCAAAGCCGGACAGGGCGGCATGAAAGTCGAAGATGCCCACAAAATCATCGACTACACAAAAGATTTCTTCGGCAAAAAAGCATCATTGACTGTTTCAGGACAGCTTGAAGCAGAGACTCTGGCAACATGTCTGAGCCGCGTATACACATTCGGACCGACATTCCGCGCAGAAAACTCAAATACACCGCGCCATTTGAGCGAGTTCTGGATGATTGAGCCGGAAATGGCATTCTTTACACTTGAAGATGACATGGATCTTCAGGAAGAGTTTGTCAAATACCTTTTGAACTGGGCTTTGACAAAGTGCCGTGCAGACCTGGAGTTCTTCGACAAGAGAATTCAGCCTGGACTTATTGCTCAGCTCGAAGCTGTAGTAAACTCTAAGTTCGTACGCATTTCATACACAGACGCAATTGCAGAACTTGAGAAGCATGCAGATAAGTTTGAATTCAAGCCTTACTGGGGATGTGATATTGCAACTGAGCACGAGCGCTACCTCACAGAACAGATTTTCAAGTGTCCAGTTATGGTTTACAACTATCCAAAGGAAATCAAGTCTTTCTACATGAAACTGAATGAAGACGGAAAAACAGTAAAGGCTGTCGATGTTCTCGTTCCAGGAATCGGCGAATTGAACGGCGGTTCAGAGCGTGAAGAAGATTACGACAAGCTCATGGCTGCCTGCAAAGACCGTAACATGGATATGACAAACTATCAGTGGTATCTTGATCTGCGTAAGTTCGGTTCTGTTCCGCACTCTGGATTCGGAATGGGATTTGAGCGTCTTATCCGTTATGTCACAGGTATGGAAAACATCAGAGATGTTATCCCGTATCCAAGAGCTCCAAAACTGGCAGATTTTTAATAAAAGAACCTCGACGCAGAACGTTCGGGGTATCACCTTTTCTTCACAGGTATTGCACCGATGGATTTCATACCTTATTACTGCAATGCAGAACGCCTGCATTCAGGTATGAAATCCGTCAGTGCAAATCACAAAACCGCCTGCCAGCATCAGTCTCTACTTTTTTGCATTGCCGCATTACACCGCGTCAAAAAAATGCTTTACATCATGACAAACTGCATCAGACAGTAAAAACACTGAAAATATTTTTTTCTGTCCAGAAATTCAAAAAAAACGGCTGATTTTTTAATCAAAGTTATCCGTTTTCCACGTTTTTTTATATCTTACGACCGCATCTGTATATACCATCGTATGCAGTCTTTAAAAATTGCAATTTTCAGAGATTGCATATAATATATTTATAAGCGGCTTTGAAGGAATTAATTTTTTAAGTCGACTTTGCAGTTATATTCCTGATTTCAGGAAAAGGACATCTACCATGGCAGAGACAGAAACAAATGCCCCGGAAATAACAGGACGCAAAATATTTTTTGTAAACCCATCTTACACAATTAAAGCAAAAATCATCTCAGCTTTGCAAGATGCAAATTATGAAGTTTATCCTGTAGAAAACTACAAGAATCTTCGTGCACTTCTTAAACTGAATCCAAATTCCATTGTTTTTCTGAATGTAGACAATCAGATGACTCTCTGCGGCTGGATGGCTCTTGTCCAGACCTTTCTCAAGCACGAAGTTCTTAAAGACTGCCTGTACGGTTTTATTTCTACAAAAATCAAACCGAATGAAGCCTCTGAAATTTTCGATGTCATCAATCTCCAGGCTGGCATTACACTGATTGAGACAGATGTGCAGAAAACAATCTCTCAGATTACTCACATCCTTGAAGCTGTGAATGCAAAAGGACAGAGACAGTTTGTCAGAGCATCCTGTATAAATGAACGCAATGCAAGCGTCTTTTTGACAACGAACGATGAACAGCGCGGAACACTCATGCACCAGATGAAGATTGTTGACATAAGCAGTGCATCCGTTGCAGTCGTCATGCCGGAAACACTCAAAGGCAGACTCAAGAAAGGCTATCTTTTAAGACAGGCAACACTTGTCCTGGACGGAAGGCAGGTTGTTTCCGATCTCGGCATCCTGACGACCAGAAGCACGCCAAAAAGCGAACTCGTCATCATGATTTATAAAGGCTTTACTTCTGATCAGGAAAAGCTGATCATCAAAGAATTCGTATTCGATACGCTGAGAAAAAAGATGATAGCTTCCATAAACGGTTGCGTCGTAGACAAAGAAGATTACAACATGCTCGGTAACGTAGATCCTGATATTATAAATTTCAGCAACACAGTCAAAAACCAAAGAGCTGATAAAGTAGTATCCGGTACAAAAGATAAAGATGTAAATGCAGACTCCTCCGATGCAAAACCTTCGGAAGAAGACGAAGCAAAAAAAGCTGCTGAAGCATATTTACAGGACGAACAGGACAAAAACAATACATCAGAGCCATCTGATGCAGAACCTTCGGAAGAAGACGAAGCAAAAAAAGCTGCTGAAGCATACTTACAGGGCGAACAGGACAAAAAAGAAGGAAATGAATAATCAAAAAAACAGTCTGCACTCAGTCTGCCGAAGTTGAAACATCCGCTCTATGCGTTTTAAATTATCAGAGTCTCTAAAAAAATAGATGGAAAAAGAAAAACCTCAGTCGACAAGAAAACTTACTCCAATTACACTTTTACAGACAGTTTATCTGTCTATCATGTTTACATCTTCCAACGACCTGGTTTCATACGCAGCATCATGCTCTTTTGGATTTCTGATGTCATTCATTCCAATCGTAATGATGATTCTCGTCATTCTGATCAGATTTATGAGAGCAAATACAGAGCTTGTTATTTCAGCCCTGAGTTTTAACCCGCTTATCACAGATTTTGTAAACTTACAGAACCTTGCAACGTCAATACAGCAGATTAAAAGAATCACAAACTTTGAAATAATCCTCGCAGTTGCTACAATCTGGGTTGCACGCAAGTTTTTCAATTCCCTTATGAGAAGCATGCGGAGAATTTTCAAGCAAACATACCGCGTCCAGAAAGGTATGCTTCAGCTGCTCACGTTTACAGCCGAAGCCATTCTGACAATCCTGCTGTCTGCCTTGATTTTTATTCTCGTATCATTCCGTACAATCGTGCGTCTCCCTATTTTAAGCAAGCTCAGTACACGATACCCTGAGCTTATGACATCGTTTTCAAATCTTCTGGTTACGACAGTGCCTTTTATACTTCTGTTTGTCGGTGCTGTCATCGTATACATGTTTGCAAGCCGGACAAAACCGACCCTGCTTTTATGCATAATCTCAGCGCTTGGAGCTGTCCTTTCCATGTGGGGCTTCCGCAAAATCATGAGACTTTTCATAAATATAAACAGATACAATACAATTTATGGAGTTTTGAGCAACGCTGTTGTTCTTTTGCTGCAAGTTTACTTTTTCTTTTTGATTTTTCTTTTCTTTGCGCAGTTTCTGTTTGTAAATCAGTTTTTTGACTCGCTTGTTTTAAGTGAACTTTATGATTTACCGAACCGAAATGACACCAAACCAAAATCCACACTCAGGCGGCTTCTTTTTATCCGGCCTGATTCGCTTCTGCTGGACAAAAAAAATGTCATGCGCCTAAAAAAAGGAGACTACATATACAGAAAAGGTGAATGGGGAACTGATTCGTTCTACATTGTAAAAGGTACAGTTTTCATTGCACACAAAAACAACCTTGAATGCCTTACCAAAGGTATGTTCTTTGGAGAAGAAGCTGCCATGCTCGATGGAATGAGAACAGAAGATGCAATTGCAAATACAGACATTGAAATCGTTCATATTCCGGAGAATATTTTTTTCTCGCTTCTTGAAAGAAATCCTTCAATCGCTCATAAATCACTATCACAAATAAGCGCATACTTTTCCAAATTTTATGGACGAAACGAAGATTATTCACTATAATTCCTTATCATTTCTTGATTTTCATTGCGGTTTAAATACATAAGCCATCTTATTCAGAGGCACCTCAAATCTATTTTTGAGATGTACTTTTAATTATGTCTCTAAACTTTACAGGAAAATCATACACATCGCCTCGAAAACTGATGTTTCCTCGTTGGCATTTTATTTATAGGAGAAAGCATGGAACGTTCAAAAATTGTCGTTTTGGATTTTGGCAGCCAGTATGCGCACTTGATAGCCAAGCGTTTTCGCATGATGGGTTACTATTCAGAAATAGCCCTTCCTTCTGTCAGCATTGATTCGCTGAAAAATGTCAAAGGTATCGTTTTTTCTGGCGGACCATCATCTGTATATGATGAAAATGTGCCGGAATTCAATAATGAAATTTTGAATATGAATGTTCCTATTCTCGGCCTGTGCTACGGACATTACATTGTACAGATGGGCTACGGCGGTAAAGTCGGCAAAGCAGAAGTCGGCGAATTCGGATTTGCTCAGCTTGAGTTAAACAAAAATGTCTCGTCTCCTCTGTTCGACGGCATCGAACCAAGTCAGCAGGTATGGATGAGCCATCAGGATGGAGTACTTTCTCTTGGAGAAGGATTTGAAATTGTCGGCTCTACAAAAGACTGTCCATATGCAGCTACACAGAACCTTGCAAAAAAACGATTTTCACTCCAGTGTCACTGCGAAGTAAAAGACACACCTTGCGGAAACAAAATTTTTGAAAACTTTGCAGAATTCTGCGGCATGGAGAAAAACTGGGACGAAAATCAGGTTCTCAATCATATCATGGAAAGCATACAGACTCAGGCACAAGGCAAAAAAGTCCTGCTTTTCCTCAGTGGAGGCGTAGATTCCACTGTTGCATTTGCCCTGCTCAATAAGGCCCTCGGCCAGGACAGAGTTCTGGGACTTCATATCGACAACGGATTTATGCGCAAAAACGAAAGCGCAAGAGTCGGTGATGCATATCACAAGCACGGCTTCACAAACTTTATCACAGAAGATGCAAGCGAAAGCTTCTTGAACGCAGTTAAAGGCCTGACTGACCCGCAGAAAAAAAGAATGGCAGTCGGCGAAAACTTCATATCTGTCAGAAATTCCGTCGTAGAAAAGCAGCACTTGAACGAAGACGGAGACGGTGCATGGATGCTTGCACAGGGAACACTTTACCCAGATATCATTGAGTCAGGCGGAACAAAAAATTCAAAGGTCATCAAAACTCATCACAACAGAGTTGACGGTATCCAGAAACTTATCGAACAGGGACTTATCATTGAACCGCTCAAAGATTTGTACAAAGACGAAGTCCGCAGAATCGGTAAGTCAATCGGCTTAAGCGATGAACTTGTCATGAGACATCCGTTCCCAGGTCCAGGCCTGAGCATTAACGTACTCTGCTCAGACGGAAAAATGGCTGACAATGACGTTGCAGATTTCGAAGCAGCAAAGAAAGAAATTCAGGAAATCAAACTCGGCATGTTCTGCGAAAAATGCGCAGCAGGTCTAAAAAGGCAAGTACTTCCAGTTCGCTCAGTCGGTGTTCAGGGAGATTTCCGTACATACAGATTCCCTGCAGTACTTTCATTTGCTGACGAAGACAATGGATTCCTGCACTTGCCGGAGAAATGGGAGAAACTCGAAAACGCATCTTCTACAGTCACAAACGGCTGTGCAAAAATAAACAGATGTATCATCAAGCTTTGGCAGAATCCTTCTGCAAAAGATGCAGATTTTGCACTGCAGGAAGGTTACTGCGACAAACAGAGACTCGACCAGACACGTGATGCAGACGATATTGTTCTGACAGCCCTGCACAAAAGCGGCTGGTACGACAAGATTTTCCAGCATCTGACAATCAACCTGCCATACGCAACCAACAGCAAAAGATGCTCTTTTGTCCTGAGGCCTCTTTGTTCAGAAGACGTCATGACAGCAAGATTTGCACAGCTTCCTCAGGAACTGCTCAAACAGATTGTTGCAGACATCGCAAAACTGCCTTATGTTGACTCAATCTTCTTTGATCTGACAAACAAACCGCCGGCAACATTCGGCTGGGAGTAACAGACTGCAGAAAAGCCTCCAGAAACTTAAATTTCTGGAGGCTTTTTTTTATTTAGCATAAATGTCGAATTATAAAAAAAACAGTTGACTCAGACAACTACTTGAAAGTTATTTTTTTTCATATAAAATAAAGATATCCCTAGAAAATAATTATGGAGGCCTCAAGTGACAGATAATTCAATCTTTGATATAAACAAAAATGCGATTGAAAAACGTATGAAACTCGGATTGAAGATTATGAACGATAATTACGAACTTGAAGAACTTGATACAAAAGATTTTAAATTCTTGAGCATTCAGAAAATGGACTATACAGTCCGCCAGTTCAATGTAAAAGGTGTAGGAAATCTTCTTGTCATGACTTGTCCTGTGTCTGAAGCCATGCAGATGGACAGTTTTGTCATAACTCCTTTTTTCAAAAATCTTCCTCTCATGTCTACAGATTATATGTACATGAAAGAAAAAAGAATGTTCCTAAATGAGATTTATACACTTGTTCCTCATGAAGATGAAACATATAATCACTACATGGATTTATTCCGCAAAAACAAGGCAACCCTTGATGATTTACCGGACATGCCTGTTCAGCCGTGCTGGTATGATCCAATCCGTCCTGTCTGTACGGCAAAAACGACAGCTCCTGATGCAGATGACCGTATAATTGAGCTTTTTGAAAAAAATCTTTTGACTTTTATTCAGATGGAAAAAGAACTCAAACCTCTTTCTGCAGAAGATAAAAAGAAAAAATGGCAGCTTACACAGGATTATACAGACAAGCTTGTTGATACTGGCGGAGTTTCTACTGATGTATTTAAAGCTGTAATGGGACCGGAAAAAACTAAATCGTTCTTTAATGATGTATTCTTTGGTCCTGGTTTATATAAATAAATTCAAACTTTCAAAATACTTGCAGGAAATGTCCGGAATTTGAAAGCGATTCATTGAAAGAAATTATTATGGACAAAACATTTCAATCTTTAATCCACACCATTTGACAATTCCTCAAGTATTATTATAAAAAAAGTGACAATTTTTTATTACTAGATTGCATAAATTTACATTTAGAGTTATGCTGAAAGACAATACATTGCAGAAATTTGCTGCCGTCAGATGAATTTTTAGAGGTTTTCTATGAGTACAAATATTAAGTATGATTTTTCAGTTGATAATCTTGGAGAATGCAAGATAAAGTCACCTATTGAACTTTCTCTCCAGCACGGAGATTTCCGTGCAAATTATGTCACTCCCGGCAGTTACGTACGCAATCATGTAAGCGTATACAAAGATTCTGTCGATCCGGACAATCCAAGTGAGTATCTTTTGGAAAAAGCTGGACCTCGTGAGTTTATTTACTTTAATCCAGCACACGTAACAGCAGGTATCTGTACATGCGGTGGTTTGTGCCCGGGACTCAACGATGTTATCCGTGCTGTCGTCCGCTGTCTTTGGAACAGATACGGTGTACGCCGCATCAAAGGAATTCAGTTCGGATACAAAGGATTCTTTGCAGACTCTGGATACGACACAATAGATTTGAACCCAGATAACGTAGATACAATCCACAAGATCGGAGGAACATTCCTCGGTACATCACGTGGAGGCGGAGACAGAGTTACAGAAATCGTAGACTCAATCGAGCGTCTTGGTCTCAACATGATGTTTATCATTGGTGGTGACGGTACACAGCGCGGTTCTTTGGATATAGCAAACGAAATCGAACGCCGCGGTCTCAAAATCGCAGTTGTAGGTATTCCAAAAACTGTTGATAACGACCTCCAGTTCATCGACCGCTCATTCGGATTTGAAACAGCTGTATCAAAGGCTACTCTTGCTGTAAGCTCAGTCCACATGGAAGCACACTCACAGATAAATGGTATCGGTCTCGTAAAACTCATGGGACGTGAATCTGGCTTTATTGCAGCACACACAGCCCTTGCAAGCCACGAAACAAACTTCTGCCTTATCCCAGAAGTTCCTTTCGAACTTGACGGACCAAACGGTCTTCTTACACACATCGAAAAGCGTCTTAACGAGCGTCATCATGCTGTTATCGTTGTTGCAGAAGGTGCCGGACAGGAGCTCCTCGATTCTACAAACCAGACAGACGCATCAGGCAACAAGAAGCTTGCTGATATCGGAGTTTTCCTCCGTGACAAAATCACAGAGTACTTTGCACAGAAGAAAATTCACATAAACCTCAAATACATCGACCCTAGCTACGAAGTTCGTGCAGCCGTAACAAACGCAAGTGACTCCCTCTACTGCGAAAGACTCGGAAACAACGCTGTTCACGCAGCTATGGCAGGAAAGACAAAGATTGTTATCGGCCTTGTTCACGATAAGTACGTTCATATCCCGATTTCAATGGCAACTTTGTCAAGAAACGTCGTTGATCCAGAAAGCTCATTGTGGCGTGACTGTCTTGATGCAACACTCCAGCCTGTTTACATGGTAAACAATATGGAAACTGTAGCAGAAAAACTCAGAAAGGCAAAAGAAGAAGCTGATAAAAAGGCTTTGGCTCGCCTTGAAAAAGTCACAAACATGAAGAAAAACTAACAATTTGACAGTATAGATAAAAAGCCCTTTACGGACAAAACTGTTTGTAAAGGGCTTTTTTCTCAATATCTGCAAAACTACTCTCCCCCCCTGCTAACAAATTTTTATATGTATTGCCTTGACTCCTATTTATAAATTTCCGAAATTTATAATGATATGAGAAAATCAGCATTTATTTTTATCGCACTATCTCTACTTGTCATCATACCGGCATTTCTGTGCTGTTCTTCATCGCCAAAAAGCGAAACTGCAGCTCCTGCCGTCAAGCAAAGAGACGGCGAAACTGTAGTTTACCTCTACGATAACTGCCCGACAGACAGCAGCGCAAAGATTGCAAGGCTTATCCTCAAGTCATCTAACAAAAAATACACAGGTGTAACCTCGTTTTCTTATACGGGATATGCAACAAAAGATGATCTTGCAGAAATAAAAAAATACATACAAAACTGTAAAACTGTAAAAAATTCCATAGAAGAAAGCAAAGGACTCTGCAAGCTTTCGTTTAACACGAATAAAAACGGAGACGGACTGACACTCGACCTGTCATCAGATGAAAATATCATAGCTTCCCTGATAACAATGAAACGCTCTCAAATGTCAGAAATATTTGCTATCTATAACTATTAAATCAAAAGCCGAGTTTTTTCATGCAGTAAAACAGCATTTTGCTGCATGTTTTTTTTCAAAGCATCTTCGATTTTAGATGTAATGTTTTAAGAAAATCACTAGAGACCTGATTTTTAGTGACTCCTTCATGCATTAAACAAGCATACTGAATTACAAAAACGGAGAAAATAGAAATTGATCTGGGATAAACTTTCGCCTTTTTATGATTTTATTGAAAACACTTACAACGGCAAATGTTTTCGAGGCATTGCCTTGGAAATCGTAAATTACATAGACTCCACAGACACAGTCCTGGAATGTGCATGCGGTACCGGTATTCTGACAGTCCCGATTGCATGCAAATGCCAGAAATTAGTTGCAACAGATTTTTCTAACGGTATGCTAAAACAATGCGAAAAAAAACTGAAAAATTTCACAAATGTTTCGATTGAAAAACAAAGCATTCTGCAGCTGCCATATCCAGACAATTCGTTTGACGTAGTAGTTGCCGCAAATGTAATACATCTGCTTGCAGAACCAGAAAAAGCACTTAACGAATTTAAACGTGTATGCAAAACAGACGGCAAAATCATTATTCCCACATACATAAACAACGAGAAAAAGAATGCCATACTTGCAGCAAAACTTCTTGGCAAAACAGGGATTGATTTCAAACGGCAGTTCAGCTTCGAAAGCTACAAAAGATTTTTCGATAGTTTTGGCATCAAAAATGCAGAATACAAAATCGTATCCGGCAGAATGCCATGCTGTTTTGCAAGTTTCATCAACTAAAAACAAAAAGAAAAACTTTACCGGCAAATTATACAGATTCCGCTCAAAATTCAACAGTACACGTTATCGGTAAATGATCAGAATACCCAAATCCATTCCAAATTTTATACTTATAAGGTATGCCTGTATTTTTATCACACCAGTCACCTTTATTTTCCACAGCAAAATCTTTTATGCAGACATTCTGCCCCGCAAAAAAATTGTCAATTTTTGACCAGCTGCCATTGTAATAGTAACTACCATTATTCAGTTCCGTTCCGTCGGCTTCGTACCAGGGCGAAGACACTTCTATATCAGAACAGTTCCCGTGCAGAATGATAAATCCGTCATCTTCAGAGAAATCACATACATCCCGATTGAAATCACCGCACACAATGAAAGGATCCCGGTAAACATCACACGAACGCACAATTTCATCAGCTAAAAGTTTCTCCTGTAAATCCCTCCAGACCTCAGTTTTTTCCCTGCCGCCAGACATGCTTTTCCAGTGATTGGCAAAAATATGAAGCCTTTTGCCGTTTTTCAATACCGTAAGTTCGAGTATCGGACGCATTGACGGCTGCTTTTCGCTTTGCCCGCGCACTTCAACCGCATGAGTTTTTGCACAATCCAAAGGATATCGGGACAAAACTGCAATTCCTATGCAACTGTCTTTTACAGAAGCGAAACAACCGTAATCATAATTTTTTCCAAAGGGATTTTTTGCAGATATAAAATCAAAGATATCACTTATTACAGTACTGTTTTCTATTTCTTCAAGGACAACCACATCCGCATTAAGTGCAATTATGGAAGAACAAAGCCGGTCAAGCCTCTCACTGTAAGCATCGCTGTTCCAATTTTTGGATTTGACAAAATCACTGTATTCACTGCCTGTTACAGCTGCATCAAAAAAAGTCTGAACATTCCAGTTTGCGATGCGAAGTTTTTCTACTCTTTGAAAACAACTGCATGAACCGGCCAAAATCAAAAAAACTGCTGCAGAGAAAATCCAAATATACTTTCTTGCGCAAAAAGACACAGTCCGCAAAAAAGACCTTTTTACCGAAAGAAAAATTGAAAACAGCAAAATAAAATCTTGCATAAACCGTTTTTTTGACATGACAGCAAAGTTGTATATAGCCATATTTTTCACAAGTTTACCCTCACTATTATAATCAGCCCAGAAAGTTTGATTTTGTTCAATTTAATGAAAAAAAATCAAAATAATACAACAATGACCAGATTTTTAATACACAGTGATATATTTCACAATAAAAACTAAAAAGATTACTATAATAAATAACAACCCATTTTGAATTTACAGTTTTTCAGGTACGCAAAGAAAAACTAATTATTCTTAACTGCTTAAGCTGAGAAAAGCCGCTTGCTAAAGAAAGGTTAACAGTGATTTATTTCACAGAAAAAACAAAATTCACATAAATTCCTTTCTTTTTGGATAAAATTCGATATTTTGACAGAATATAAATTGTGTTTTGCTTTGACCAAAAGCAAAATAGATTATAGAATTAACCATAGAAACAAAGTATATCAGTGATTTATTTCACAAATATACTATAGGCAGTCTCAAGAAAAAGTATTTTTTTGGTGATTTCCTGTACAGAGAAAAATGAAACAGATTACAGAGCCGACAAAACGAAGACTTGTTCTTTTAAAGCATCTTCTGGCAGCTTATCCAGAAAAAAATATCACCTCTCAGAAAATAGCAGAGCTTGCAGGCTGGTCAGCGGCTGTTGTCAGAAGAGATATTTCACAGATAGATATTCGATGCGGAGCAAGTAACGGTTACAAAGTTGCAGATCTCGAACAGTCGCTTGACGAGCTGCTAAATCTTTCACAGGTACAGCACAAATGCTGTATAGTCGGACTTGGCCGAATGGGACAGGCACTTTTGGACAACATAGAGCTTGACTCGTCTCCGTTCAAAATCGCAGCAGGTTTCGATTCAAATGTGAACAGAACAGAAGTCCTGCATTCTGCTTTTCCGCTGCATCCGACAACAATGCTGGAGTCAGTGATAAAAGAAGAACATATACAGTATGCGCTTATGACTGTTGAAGTTTCTGAAGCCCAGTCTATTGCAACAAGACTTGCAGTATGCGGAATCCGAGGAATCGTAAATTATGCGCCGTGCATGATTTCTGTTCCAGAGACCACAAAAGTAGAAAATGTTTCGCTTCTAATGTCGCTCGAAACACTTTCTGCCAGAATCAGCTGCTGATTAATTTTGATATAAAGACAGCTGATGACAAAAACTTCTAATTTTTTTTAGAAGAACAACAAAAACACGATGTTTAGAAATTTGTGATTTAATGCTCTAAACTCGAAATATGTATTTTACTTTGCAACGTGCGTTTTCTTGAGAAAAGTACAGAAGCGAAGTTATTATAGGAGAAAAACTATGGCTAGAGTTTACAATTTTAGTGCCGGACCTTCTTGCTTACCAGAAGAAGTGTTGAACGAATGCGCTGCAGAAATGATGGATTGCAATGGATCAGGTCAGTCTGTAATGGAAATGAGCCATCGTTCCAAAGATTTTGAACCTATCATCGAACACGCAGAAGCTCAGATCAGAAAGCTTATGAATGTTCCATCCAACTATAAAATCCTTTTTGTACAGGGTGGCGGTTCCACACAGTTTGCAATGGTTGCACAGAACCTCGGAATCAACAAGAAAAAGGCAGCTTACATCGAGACTGGTGTCTGGGCAAAGAAAGCTGCTGCCGAAGCTAAGCACCTCGGTGTCGATGTAGACATCATTGCTTCTTCAAAAGATAAAAATTACTCATATATCCCTCGTGTCGAGAAAGTAACAGGCGACTATGATTATGTCTATGTCTGTTTCAACAACACAATCATGGGAACACACTATGAGTATATCCCGGATACTGGTGATATTCCTCTCGTAGCAGACCTTTCTTCATGTATTCTTTCTGAAGAAATTGATGTTTCTAAGTTTGGTTTGATTTTTGCCGGTGCTCAAAAGAACCTTGCACCAGCAGGCGTTACACTTGTCATCATCCGCGAAGACCTCATTCCAGAGCCAGAAAAGTGTCTTCCTGGAACACCAACAATGCTCTGCTACAAGACACACTCAGAAAACGGTTCTATGTACAACACACCACCTTGCTACACAATCTATGTTCTTGACAAAGTTTTGAACTGGATTGAAAAGAACGGCGGAGCAAAGGGAATCAACAAGCTCAACGTTGAAAAGGCAGATTATCTTTACAACTACCTTGACAACTCTGACTTCTACTTTGCAACAGCAGAAAAAGGAAGCCGCTCTTTGATGAATGTTCCATTTCTTACAAAGTATTCTAAGAACGACGGTTCAGAAGAAGCACAGGCAAAGGAAAAGGAAATCAACGCAAAGTTCGTCAAGGAAGCAGCTGCAGCTGGTCTCGTAAACCTCAAAGGTCACAGACTTGTCGGTGGAATGCGTGCATCAATCTATAATGCCATGACACTTGATGGAGTTAAGGCTCTCGTTAAGTTTATGCAAGACTTTGCAAAGAACAACTAAGTGATTTTACACGGAGATAATTAAAATGTATAAAATTCAGACACTTGATAGAATTTCAGCAGTTGGACTTGATAATTTTTCTCGCGATGATTACGAAATTGCTTCAGAAATCATGAAACCGGATGCAATTCTTGTCCGTTCACACGATATGCTCAGCATGGAGCTTGAGCCAACAGTTAAAGCTGTTGCACGTGCAGGCGCCGGTGTAAACAACATTCCTGTCAAAGAACTTGCACAGAAAGGCGTTGTTGTATTCAACACACCAGGTGCAAACGCAAACGCAGTAAAAGAGCTTGTTATTCTCGGACTTTTGATTGCAAGCCGTCCTGTTATTTCTGCTAACCAGTGGGTTAACACACTCGCCGGCAAGGGTGCAGAAATTGCAACACTGGCAGAAAAAGGCAAAAAGAACTATATCGGTCAGGAAGTTAAGGGCAAAACTTTGGGAGTTATCGGACTCGGAGCTATCGGTGCAATGGTTGCAAATACAGCTATCAGCCTTGGTATGAATGTTATCGGATACGATCCATTCCTCTCAGTCGATGCAGCATGGAGTCTCAAGTCAGAAGTTAAGCACGCAGAGACTTTGGATACTTTGTTTGCAAAGTCTGACTACATCACAGTCCACGTTCCAGAAACACCAGATACAAAAGGTCTCATCTGTGCTTCAACTATCAAGAACATGAAAGACGGTGTCCGCATCATCAACATTGCACGCGGAGGTCTCGTTAACAACGAAGATCTGCTCCAGGCCCTCAATTCAGGAAAAGTAGCCTGCATGGTCACAGACTTTGCAGCCGAAGAGCTTTTGAATAACGGCAAAGTTATCTGTCTTCCACACCTCGGAGCTTCAACTCCAGAAGCAGAAGACAACTGTGCTATTATGGCTGTTAAAGAACTACGCGACTTCCTTGAAACAGGAGCTATCAAAAACAGCGTAAACTATCCAAAATGCAAGATGGACACTATGATTCCTGCAGGCGGCACAAGACTCTGCATATCACACAAGAACATTCCAAACATGATTGCTCAATTTACATCAGTTCTTGGCGGAGCAAAGCTCAACATCGGCGGAATGGTAGACCAGAACCGCGGAGACATCGCATACTGTATGATTGACGTAGACAGCAAAGTCGAACAGGCAACTATCGATGAACTTACAAAGGCTGACGGTGTTATCAACGTACGTCCGATTTATGCATAATTCTGTTTTTTATCAAACCTCTAGAATTTTTTATCCTAAAGGTCGATAAAACTCCGGCATTTTTTGATTGCCATAAAAACGAAACCCGGCAAGATATCAGTTTTTGATTCCTTGCCGGGTTTCTTATTTCAATCCGATATTGTCCAAAAGTTTAAAACAGACTGCTATAAAATCTTTTTTGCCTGTTCTTCTTTATGCTTTGCAGATTCTTTGATAATTCCGAATCTGACTTCAAGATTCTTTGCTGTCTCGCATCCTTCATCAACTTTCGTAGTACTGCTTTCACCTGCAATAATAAGAGTATCTGTTGATTTTTGTACACCGGCAATACGCTCCTTGATTTCCTTCGTACTGTCAATAATACCGTCTGTCAGACGGCGGACTTCTGTTGCAACAATGTGAAAGTTCTTACCGGATTCACCGGCAGAAGATGCTTCAAGCTCGGCATTGAATGCAATAATCTTTGCCTGATCTGCAATATCTGTAATCAAAGTAACAATATTTCCGATGTTTTCGACTTCGTTGCTCAAATTTTTGATGCCATCAATAGTTTGATGGTTTGCAACAGAAATCTCATTCAGCTTCTGAACATTTTTAGTGAGAGCTATGCCAACTTCTGAAACAGCATTATTTCTTTCAATATCACGGCGAAGTTCTTCCATCTTTTTCTTTGTTTCAATCTTAAACTGATGTGACAGATAATGATGGCAGTTTTCGAATCTATTATATCCGTTAAAGACAGCTTCTGCCATCTGACGGCAAGTCTTGTATCCACAGGCACCGCAGTCAAGAATATCAGATTTTGAAGTCTTTCCCATCGCTGTAAAGATTTCCTGAATATCAGCATCAGAAGCTCTATTAAAGTTTCTGATATACAAATCACTGTGATCTTCATAAGTTCTTGTATACAGTCCAGGTTTCCAATAAGAATCGATGACTTTGTCCAGTTTCTTGAGTGCAGATTTTTTGTTCTTTTCTGTATCCCACTTCTTCTTGCGGTCATTTTTACGGGCTTCGACATAACCTTCCATTTCATCCCGTGACATGCCTTTTGTATCAGTACCGGCTCCTCCGTTACAGCCGTGCTCGCAGTTCAGACAGTCTATGACAAGATGCAGAGGTTTCTGACCGGCATTCATAGCTTTCTCAAGCTCGTCAAAGTATTCAACCATTGTAGGCTGACCTTCGATTTTGCGGATATTTTCACTGATACCAGGTACAAAACGTTCCGCAGTTCTCATAAGTCCGCCCGGTGTCGAATACAAAACAGCACGTTCTGCAGGAGGATTATCATAAGGAGTCTTCTTGTAAAGCCCCAGATTGATATTATGCTGCTTGAAATAATTGGACAATGACTTCATCGTAACATTGTAATCACCCAAACCGATTTCATCAAACTCGCGGCGCTTTGCATAACACGGAGAAATGACTGCTATCTTACAGTCTTTATACTGTGGATAGAACTCACGTATCATCTTCATCGTGTGAGCCATAGGACTGTCAGCCGGAGCCAGATACTTGAGAAGCGAAGGTTTATAAATTTCACAGTAAGTTACAAGAGCCGGACATGGCTGTGCAATGACAAGTTTCGGCTCTTCATTCTTGATATGTTCAACGTAAGATTTGGTTGTAAGTTCTGCACCAAAACTGACATCAAAATTTGCAATGACACCTATAGATTTAAGCCATCCGTTAAGTTCAAGTGCCTGCCTTCTGAAGGTAACTGTAACAGCCGGGGCAATAATAGCTACAATCTTCTTTCCCTGCCTGATATCTTCCATAAAGGCATCAAAGTCATCAATACCGATTCTTGCATCATGAGGACATGCACTTATACAATGTCCGCAGCCGATACAAAGCTCAGTGTTTATTGTTACAACAGAACCAGAACCATCATTACACAGCTTAACAGGACAGACTGCAATACATCTGTGACAGCTTACACATTTATCTTTGTCTACAGAAATAACTTGGCGAATAGATGTTGACATCAATTCCTCCCAATATCAAACAATTTATATCTTTCAAGAAAGCCATCAAAAAAAACTTCTCTGCAATATATGCCCCAAACAGATCAGGTAGCAGAATTTCTCTGCAAAAACTCAATGAACATGCTCATGACCGTGATGGTCACAGACAGCGTTCGGATTTGCTATGAGAGTTCCTTTAAGAAGAGATTCAACAGCATTGTCAGCATTGCCGGTCACACCCGGAACCTGTCTGACACCAGCATTATTCAAGGCATCTATAGCACCCTGCCCCCTGTTACCGAGTATCAGAGCCTCAACTCCAAGAGATTTCAAATAAGTTGCAAGATCATGATGACCGAATCCGCCGTTATCAATAATTTTTGATTCTGTAATTTTATTTTCCTGAATTGTATACAGCTTAAAAAACTGAGTTCTGCCAAAATGCTGAAAAACATCTCCGGTATCTTTATCATATGTTGCAGCTAAAATCACTTATTAACCTCTTCATTGAACGAGCATAAAAACAATGATTATAGTTTACATTATAACATACTTTTTTATATTTTTGAAAAAAATTATGTAAATACATGCAACTTTTTTGAAGGGGGGGGGGTAAACACACTGATGATTTTTGAAAAAAATAAACTCTCTTCTGGTGAAAATGCAAGGAAACCAGCTGACAAATTGCCAGCATTTTGTCAGAAAAAGTCAAAATTCAGGCTGCTACGAAAAGCAGTTTTCTTCTATAATATATGGAGTCTCTAAAAATTGCAATTTTTAGAGGCAACTTTGAAAATGCGACGTTTTAAAGCCTTGCAATTTCAAGGCTTTAAACTCGACGGGCATCTCTGAAAGGTATTTTTAGAGATGCCCTATATGTTCAAAAAAGCAAAGCTTTTTCCACAGACTGAATGACAGCTTCCGGTGTACTTGCACCTGCTGTAATGCCGACATTCTGTAAACAAAAAAACTCATCTGGAATTTCAGAAACATTCTCTATCAAAGCAGCTTTGCTGCAGACAGAACATGCAGTTTCATACAGACGGCGTGTATTTGCAGAAGTCTTACCGCCGATAACAAGGATTCCTTCAACTCTACCCTGAAGGTTTTTAAGGGCTTTCTGACGTTCCATCGTAGCAAAACATATAGAATTAAACACAACCAGCTCTGGATTTTTCTGCATAAGCAGTTCTTTTATTCTGGCAAACTCGACAGGACTGAATGTTGTCTGAGCTATCAGAACACTATTTTCTGCGACGCTTATTTCCTGAGCTTCCTTTGCATTCTGTACAATCACGACAGATGAACCTGCACACTTTGTTGCAAAACCTGCAATACTTGTAACTTCGCCGTGATTTCTATCACCTGCAATAATTATCTGATATCCTTTGCCGCTCCATTCTTCTGCCCGCTTTTGACTTAAATGCACGCGTGCACAAGTTGCATCGACAACAGTGCAATTTCTGCTCTCAAGCTGAACCATGACTTCCGGGGTTGTACCATGAGCTCTTATCAAAACCAGGGAATTTTCCTGTACACAAGACATTTTGTCATCCGACAAAACAGACAGACCACGTTTTTCAAAATCAGCAAGCACAGTCGGATTATGTATAAGAGGTCCCAGAGAATAAACTTTCTTACTTCCGGCTTCAAGCAGCGTTTTATCAGCCAAATCTACAGCACGCTTGACTCCCATACAAAACCCAAGAACATCAGCACGAATTACTTTCATTACAATAGAAAAGTCTTTAAGAAAGGCAATTTCATAAACCATAAAATGAAATGCCGGACGAGTTTAACAACCGCAGAAATCAAGCGGCATAAAACATCGCTTTTTTGTCCAGCCTTCAAAGACAAACGTTTTTAAAGGCACCTGCAAAAAAAATCCATGACCTTATTTTCCATAAAAGAAAAGGCCATGGATTTTATTATCTGCACAGCTTGCGAAAAGTTCAAGTTATAGACACTTCAGAAAAAATCGCTTCTCATGTGCCTGCGTATCCAAAATGACACAAATTATGTGCAAATCAGAACACGCTTTTTCAAAGCAGCCTCTAAAAAAAACAAAAACATTTTCTTATTAACTGCCTTGGTTAACTGTAAATTTAGTTTGCAGCGTGTGCTGTCTTCTTTCTCGGGCGAACGCGATTTGCATTCTCACCTGGCTCCCAGTGTTTTCTCATGAATGAGATGAATCCCATTGCGATAAACATAGAAGAATAACAACCAGAAATAAGACCAACAGTCAAAGCTTCTGCAAAGTCATGAATGCTTCCTGTTGTAAATATAAACAGTGAAATTGATGCAAACAATGTTGTCACAGTTGTAAGAATAGAACGTGAAACAGTATCGTTCAAAGACTTATCAATGATATCATTGAATGAGTGTGTATTTACAATCTTCATATTCTCACGGAGACGGTCAAGGATAACAACAGTTGCGTTGATAGAATAACCGAAAATTGTCAGAATAGCTGCAAGAGTTGTTGTTGAGAACTCAATCTGCAGGAAACTGATAAAGACGAACATGATAAGACAGTCATGTAAAAGAGCAACAACAGAACCGAGAGCAAAGTCCCAGTGGAAGCGGATTGTTGCATAACCCCAAATCAGGAAGATTGTAACAATTGTCAAAAGAATTGACTTGTAAGCCAAAGAACTTGAGAAGCTTGAACCAACGAAATCAGTTTTTACGATGACAACGTTGTTCTTGCCGAACTTTGACTGCAAAGCAGAAAGGATTCCGTCCTGGAGCTTCTGGTTTGAAGCAGAATCATCAGAAATTTTTGCACGAATCTGATAGCTTCTTGAAGTTTCAGTTCCCAATTCCTTGATATTTACATTATTCTGAGAAAGAAGATCACGAAGCTCATCTACAGAAACTTCTTTTGCTCCATCAGAAACATAAAGATAGAAAGAAGAATCAGATGAAAGACGTGCTGTTACGGCATTGTTTGTAAAGATTGAGTATGTATCTGCTGAGGCAGATGACAAAACCTTTGCTGAGATTCCATCAACACCATTGAGAGCAGCAACCATACTTTCTACTGTAGGATTCTGTCCGTATGTAAATGTCTTTGTTTCGTTCTCTGCACCAATACCGCTGATGACAACATCAATGCCTGTGTTAGATGCATCAATAGCAACAGTTGCAGCACCAGTATATGTTACAGATACAGCAGGTTCAGCAATGCGAACCTCTTCAATAAGACCTGGCTTAAAATCAAGTCCCAGATTAATGCCGCGGATACAGATGTTTACAATACCTGCAGCAATAAGAACTACACTGAAAACAGCACAGCCGAGAAAGGCTTTACTGAACTGTATATTCTTTTTCATTACTTCAACCTCCAGCTGATGCTTATGTTCTTTTTGCCTACAACCTGTGTACCAAAGTCAAACATAAGGCGAGATACAACAAGTGCTGTAAAGACTGTAGAAACAACACCAATTGCCAAGCTGACAGCAAATCCCTGGATAGAACCAGTTCCAAGCTGTGACATGAAGAATGCTGCAATAAATGTCGTTATGTTAGAGTCCATGATTGCCCAGAATGCATTGTCAAAACCGACAGCAACAGATGCTGCACGGTCTTTTCCAAGTCTGCGCTCTTCTTTAATACGCTCAAAGATAATTACGTTAGCATCAACTGCCATACCAATTGTAAGAATCATACCTGCAATAGTAGGAAGTGTAATTGTAAGATTAAATGCGCTCAAAATACTGAACATGATATACATGTTAAGAATCTGGGCAACACAAGCATTGATACCAGCTCCCTTGTACCAGATGAGCATGAAAATCATGATTGCGATAAGACCGACTGCAATGGCAAGAATACCTTGTCTGATTGCCTGATCTCCCAAAGATGCACCGATAACCTGCTGGCTCTCTACAGTGAGAGGAACATCAAGCCATGCAGTCTGCAAAACTTTCTCCAGGTTATGTGCTTCTTCAAGACCGAAACCTGTGATAGAAACCTGACCGCCTGTGATAGCAGTCTGGATTGTTGCATTAGACTTGATTCTTGTATCGCTCAGAATAGCAAGACTCTGTCCGATGTTTGCCGATGTGAACTCACCAAAAATCTTTGCACCTTCACTATCGAGATCGAAGTTTACAGAAGGCTTGTTTGTAAGGCTTTCTGTTCCGACAGTTGCTCTCTTAATATACTTACCATCAAGAACGATTTCCTTCTTTACGACGAGGTAACCGATACGCTGGTCAAGACCATATTCATCAGTAATATAATGACCGAATACTTCATCATCAGATGGGATAATAGAAGGATCTATCAGGCGTCCCTGAGAATCAAAAGTACTGTCAGCATGCTGCATGTAATATGTTCTGAAAGCCTCAGTTGCATCGCGGTCAACAAGGCGGAAATTCAAAATACCGCGACCCTGAATGATTGAGTTAATCTGATCTGCTTCAGCACTACCTGGGAGTTCGATGTAGATTCTGTCCTCACCCTGCTGACGGATTGTCGGAGAAGTAAGACCGAAACGGTCAATGCGGCTTGTCAAAGTTTCAACAGCCTGCTCCATAGCTGCTTTCCTGAGACTCTCAATATCAGCGACAGTATCTTTCTGAGCCTCAACAACAGCATCAAGATCAGCTTTTACGATAACGTTCATACCACCGCTCAAGTCAAGACCAAGCTTAACAGAGTTCTTGTAGTACTTCTTATTCTTGAGAATCTGATTGCGGTAACGAGATTCAATCAAAGAAGCAAGTTCATCCTTGTTTGAAAATGAATTAAGTGCTTCATACAAAGTAAGAGGCTTTGGAACAGCCTTCTCACTGTCCTTGAAATTCTTCTTTGCAGCTTTCTCGAGCCACTGCAAATCCCCAGTCAAAACAGCGTTCTGATCTGCTTTTGCTTTAGCAGCCAAATCTTTAACATCTGTGAGAGCTTTCTGATTTGAATAGTCTTTGATATTCTCCAAAGAGCTCAATGCCAATGTCTGCTGATCCTTCGGTGTATTTGTATACCATTGGAGAGAAGGCCAAAGGAACCAAAAACACAATGCCAGAACCGCTATGATAATTATAAAACGGCTTCTTTTACTCATATTGTTTTCCTTTTTTATTCTGAAATTTTATCGCTATTTTTATCGTCAGAAGTGTTTTCAACCTTAGCAGCTTTGTCTTCTTTCTTTCCGAAAAGAGACTTCTTCTCAGGTTTTGCAGCACTTTCTGCAGCTGCTTTTGGATTTACAACAGTTGCAATAGCAGAGCGGTTAAAATCAATCTTACAGTTTTCGTCAACTTTTATAGAAACGACATCGTCTTTGACGTTTGAAACAGTACCATGGATACCACCGATGGTAATAACCTTATCACCCTTCTTGAGAGAATCAAGCATATTCTGAAGCTCTTTCTGCTTCTTGTTCTGTGGGCGAATCATCAGGAAATACATAATTCCAATGATCAAAACGAAAGGTAAAAGCATAGTCATCATGCTACCGCCAGCTCCAGCTCCTGCTGCTGGTGTCGGTGCTGCCTGCAAAAATAATGGTAAAAAAGACATAAATTTCCTTCTTGCTATTGTAATTTATATAAATTAGTAAGCAAGAATAACATTATTTGAACAGAATGACAAGTCTTTGAAATATTATGTAATATTTGTGCTTTTTTTAAGAGAAAATACAAAACCATAGACATTTTTTTTGCAAAATAAACACATTATTTCGTAAAATATGTAAAACCCTGCAACAAAATGCATATTTTTGCAAATTATAAAGTCAGAACTTTTTAAGCCGGATAAGTTCAAAATAAATCCCGTGCCGTCAAAAAAAACAGTATTTTTATAAAAGTTCTCAGATTTAACTATTACAGATTACCCTTTATAAGCGAATCAAGTTTTTTGCTCATCGCAAGGGCTTTTGTATTTGACGGATTGAGCGCAACAACTTGCTTTAAGTAATACTGAGCTTTTTTCCAATCGCTTTTACCGTAATAAACCTGATACATACGATAAAGAGAATCTGTATTGCGGGGATTAGCCGTAAGACTTGAACGCAGGCTTGCTATGATATTCGACTCATCCGAGTACAAAAAACTTCTTTCGTAAAGCAGGAAACTCTTTGTTGCTGAATCAGCAGTTTTAAGCAGTGTGGAAATCATACTGTCTGCCTCATCTTTGCGGCCGGAAGCTACAAGCACTTTCAGATATGATTTCTGAGCATCTGCGTCTGACGAATTTTTACTGTAAAGCTTCTTTGCAAGGTTACCAGCTTCAGTTGTCTTACCCAAAGCAAGACATATATCGATATGCTGATAAACAAGTTCCTCACTGTCACTATTTTTAATAGCGGTACAGCTCAAGCTGTAAGCCTTCTCGTATTCCTCAGCTTTTGCAAGCTCTGCAATACTTACAGACAGCGCTGACATATTCAAAGGATCTTTATCAAGTACTTTCTGTGCGTAATTCTGTGCAGACATCCCTGCAACAATCATGTTGCCGTCACTGGCTATTTTCGAAGCCATCATCAGTACTTCTGTATCATCAGGATACAAAAGCAGAGCCTGTCCGATAGTTGCAGCTGCAACCGCATTGTTTTTGTTCCATTCGCTCTGCACTCTTGCCTGAAGCAGATAATATTTTTTTGAAAGCTTGTCATTTCTGGAATAAGCATCGAGCAGAGTCGTTGCTTTTACATAATCACCGCTTTCCAGAGCAATCTCTGCACGCATTAAAACGTACTTTGTTTTTGTGCTGTCCAGCATCAGAATCTTTGCAGCGTATTCACCGGCAGCAGCCCAGTCACCCTGTTCATAACATGTATCACAATGCAGTTCAAGCGCATTTATATTCATAGAGTCCAAAGTCAGAAGCTTTTCGCTGAGTTCCAGAGCTTTGTCATATTTGCCGGCAGCAGAAAGTGCTTTTACGTCTGCGCCAAGAATTTCTTTATTTGAACCATCACTCAAAAGGGCTTTCTCAAAGTAAGCAACAGCATCGCTGTCCCTGCCCTTCTTTGACAGCAATACACCCATCAGATAATTTGCAAGAGTTGAGTTTTCTCTAAGTTCAAGTGCTTTTGCAAGAGATGATTCCATTTTTGCAAGTGTACTTGATTTAATAGATGACGATTTAAACAAAACAAGACATGGCAGAATATAAGATATACAGTCATCATAACATATGGCCGAATCATAAATCCCGGAATTTACACTGAACAAAACATTTGTATAATAGTTTGAAAAATTAACATCAGGAGTTTTCCAGTCCGGCTTAACTGACGGCCAGCATATCTCATCAATACTGCGGCATATCAAAAGAAGTGTTCTTTCTTTCTCGGTATAATTATCATCAACAGAGCGATGCAGCAAAGATGCAGCTATTTTGAGGGAACGAGGAGAACCGTCTTCTATAAGTTTGATTACACGGGGCGAAATGCCATCAAAATAAGCACGTGTCTGATGCTTTGCTTTTTCAGGAATAGGAATAGCCGTACCAGCACAAAAAGCACCGCTGAATGAGCACAAAAATACGAATAAAAAAATTACGTATTTAATAGAAGATTTTAACTGTTTTCTTAAGTTCAGATCAAAAAGTCTTTTTATCGATCTGCAAAACATCCATGTCATTGCTTATCGTCTCCAACTTCAACAAGCGAGTCATCTTCCATGTATGGAAAATTTTCCGCATTTGCCTGCTGCACAATAAATATGCCGACAAGCACAGCTCCGCCAATAACTATAAGCAGCGGCCACCAATGCGAGATAAACCATCTGAACGACATTGGAAACACGTGCAGCGAAAACAAAAGAAATACAATTCCGAGCAAAACAAGCATGATTGCAGGGAAAAGATAAACCGTCCGTACGCGCTTTAATTTGTAAAAACCAGCAGGAAAAAGCGAAATCCCGCTGCTAATCATAATTGTCGGCCAGATTTTTACTAAACCATAAGGAATTATATGAGTATCAATCAAAAGAAATACAATACCTGTCAGAAGGAGAAACAAACCGATAAATACACCGGTCCCTTTTACTGTAAAAGAAAGAGAAACAAAAAGAACAATAGCACCGATCAAAAGGCAAACTACAGGGCGCACTGCAAAAATGCGGGTAGCACGTTCAGTATTTGCAACGAGTATAAAAATACCAGCAATAAAAAACAGTATTCCTGCAAGAAGTACTAAATTTTCCTGTTTTTTCAGATGCGTTTTTGGAAATTTTCTTATATATTTTTTCTTACCTTCTTTATCTTCCATAGAAAGAAAATACCTTTGTCTTATTTTAAAACCTGCATTCAGATTTCAAGTTTTCATATAATTATAATACCTATTTCAGATATTGCCAATATAATCCTGTATCGTTAAAATATAAATATGGTTACTACATCAAAGGTTACAGTCACAGCCTTTATTCTATCTGCGTTTTTTATTTTTTTCAGCATAACATCCTGCTCTGCAAACAAAGATCCAGACACTTATACTTCAACACGAACAGAACTTGAAGCTCTCCTTAAATCAAAGGAATTAGACAATAAATCACGATATGCAATAATCAACCAGACAGCAACTATGATGCTCAAGAAAAAGGAATACAATTCCCTGACACTTTTCCTGACAGACTGGGTTGAAGATCATCCGGAAGACCCGTACAATGCATACTGGCTATTGATGACAGCTCAGACTTACCTCGAAAATGATGCAGAACCTGTTGCAAGTTATTATTTTGAAAGAATTATCAAAAATTACCCGGATCTTCTGATCAAGAATACGTCAGTACATCTTCTGAGCCTGAAAAACCTCATCAGAATAAGTTCTTCAAGCGAAAACAGAATCGCATATTTCAATCAGCTCATCACACAGTTTCCTAACGATGTCAGTACAACAGAGATTTATTATCTTCTGGCTCTAGAATACGAAAAACAGGGAGAATGGAAACAGGCTCTCAAAACATACAATCTCTTTTTAAACAGGAGCGACGCACCAAATATCCAGATTCAGGGAAAACCAAATGCCTACCTGAATGCAAGGCAGCTTATCGATTTCTCAAACTCTTCCAAGGACTGGACTTTCAAAACTCTTGACGAGCTTACAACAGCTATCAAACAAGCCATCACCAGATACGATTACAAAGCTCTGGATTCATATAAATCCAAAGTTAACTTTTTTGCAATGTCATGGCGACAGGAAGAGACAGACGCAAACTCTCAAAGTTCATTCTCAATGCACTCTTACATGAGAGGAAACCGCATTTACTTCGAAGACAAGCTTGACTCCAGTTCAGGACCTACAGAAGCATATCTGCGCACATGGGGCTGGAACAGAACTCATGTCAATGTATGGTATCTTTACTTCCGCAAAGTCAACTTCCCGTCAGACATGACTGTTCATGGTCAGTGGGAATGGGCAGGCATTTACTTCGGAGAAAAACTCTAAATTTGCTATATTCAATTTCCGAAATTATCATTATAGGAACTTCCAAAAACACGATATTCGAAGCCACACAAAAAAAAGTGGTCAGAACCTGGACAGCACCTTACAAACTGCTTTTGAAAGGTGCCATGTTCAATGTTTTCCGGAATATTCATACACAAACGTATCTTTTTATAAAGGACTGTACATGAAATTATTAAAAGTTGTTGCATTTTCTGTTATTTTCGTTCTTCCTACTACAGTTTTCTGTAAAGAGAAAAAACGCAGCAAAAATAAACCTGTTCAAGAAGAAATTGTTATTGAACAGGTTCAGGATACTCTGCCCGAACAAGAAATCACACCGGAAGCAGAACAGCTAAATATAGCAGAGTCAAATACGCAGCCCGTTTCAGAACAGAATGAAATTCTTTCAGAGAACACAGAAATGCAGACTGTGCAAGTGGCATCAGAAGATAATGATACAGTTCAAGAAACTTCTGCCGGCGACAAAAAAAGCAGTTCAAAATCAAGCAAAAAAACAAAAATCTCCCGCAGAGAAAAGAAAGCTTCCGAAGCAGAAATATATGCCGAAAGCCGTTATGATTTGAGCAACAAAGATGCAGACCTCGATCAGCTCATAAAATCAGGGGATCAGGAAAATTCTGAAGACATGATAGAAGAAATCTCGGCACTTCCTACAGTTCCCAGAAAAGAACTTGAGATTTGGGGAGCTGACCACCCTATGGCTGTAAAATACAGAGAGAAATTCCTGACAGGACAGAACAAAAAATGGCTTATCGAAGCTCTTGAACGCTCTGTTATGTACCGCCCGTACATCATCGAGCAGCTTCAGGAAAAAGGTCTTCCTCTATTGCTTCAGTATCTGCCTATCGTTGAGTCTTATTATAATGTATACGCAGTCTCTTACGCAGGAGCCACTGGAATATGGCAGTTTATGACAAATTCAATGGGATCCAAGCTGTCAAAGAACACATGGTATGATGAAAGACGTGACCCGTGGAAAAGTACAGACGCAGCTCTTGATAAACTTTTTTACAATTACGAACATTTCGGCGATTGGGCTTTAGGAATCGCAGCTTATAACTGCGGTACAGGAGCCATGAATAAAGTCATAAAAAGCAACGAAGGCAAAGATTTCTGGTACCTCGCAGAAAACGGCAAGCTAAAACAGCAGACTGCACAATATGTACCAAAACTTCTGGCTATAGCTGACATTATTGAAAACGCAGAATACTACGGAGCAGAAGACATAGCAGAAGCAGCTGCTCTCATTGGAGACGAGCCTGCCGATCACTTCGACTACTTTACTACGAACAATATGTACAGCATAGAACAGATTGCAAAAATCACAGAAACTGATGCATCACTTTTGAGAACTCTCAATCCGGCACTGCTTAGAAGCTGTACACCTGCAAGATATACTTATGCATTCAGACTTCCGGCAGGCACAATCACAGAAGAAAGAACTCCGGAATTCATTGCAAAAAGTCTCAAAGACCTTGGCACTCCAGATGATGCAATCATTTACACAGTACAAGAAGGTGACACATTGTGGGGACTGAGCAGAAAATACAAACTTTCTGTACAAGACCTTTGCGATACAAACAATATCAAAGAAAACGGAGTTCTACGCATCAAACAGCAGCTTATCATTCCTGTTTTGGATTAAGCTGACTGAAATACGTAACCAAAGCACTCTGTTCAACCTTTTATGTTTGTTTACCGATAAATATATAATGGTATCTTCAAAAAAAACAAGTTTATTTTCTTTATGAAGATACACATAAGAGGGACTATAAAATGATTAGAAGACGGCTAATTTCAACTATGGCCATAGCTTTGGCATTGCATGTACTTTCTTTTGCAGAAAGCAAATTTGTGCCTGATATAGAAAAAGCAAAAGAAGACGCACGCCAGAGTGCCGATGTTTCCAAAGAAGAAGCTTGTTTCTTTTCTTCCAGTAAAATCGACTGGAATAAACAGACTTTTGTATCCCAAGTTTCCCTTGATCTGGTAAAAGCTGGCATACCAATGCCAAGCGGCAAAAGTTCAGCCGCAAACCGCATCACCATGGAACTGCCGCTTCTTATCAAAGACCCGCTTCTCTCCGTTTACATCGATGACACCCGTACAATCGGAGACCTTGTCCTGAATGGAACAATTACACTTGATCAGCTGACAAGAATCATCGACAGTTCAAAACAGACTCCGGCATCTTTCAAGAACGGCGGAAACGAACTGCAGACACAGCATACTCTCAAACTTCAGGAAATCGGTTCTCTGC
Source organism: Treponema sp. (assembly GCA_045629255.1). Lineage (GTDB taxonomy): Bacteria > Spirochaetota > Spirochaetia > Treponematales > Treponemataceae > Treponema_D. The sequence continues at coordinate 2,719 of JAZQQW010000029.1, read as the reverse complement.
TTGTCAAACACAAAAAACCTTACACACAGCAGAAGCCTATCGAAAGAATATCAAGCCGTGCTTACTCAGGTATCATCATTGACGCACGAGGTATACTTCCTGTACACGGAGATTTCGTTCAAAGCTCCGTACAGCCATGCCTTTTCCCGCAGATTTGGGATGAAAACATGATTCTCGTTTACGAGCGCAACATGGTTGATCCAAGCATCGCAAAAACGCAGGGTATCATATCTTATACAACAGACAAAAACGAAAAATCTCTGAAAAACAGAGTTGGCGACGACCCTCTGTGGATAACAGCACAGGAAGTTTTCGGCGTTTACAGATGTGATCCTGTTATCTCTCACGATGATTACCTCAGAATCACGACAATCCCAGAGAACCTCAAACTTTTGGAACAGGGAAAAGTTGTCATTTTGCTGGGTTCAGAGCAGATTGCTCACAGTGTCAGTGCACCAGAAAAGAACGTCACATATTACACAGAGCTTCAGCGTCTCAGATATGAATTTGATGACGTAGTTCCAAACACTGTAGTAAAAGAAGGAACAGGCTGGATTCAGATTACAGTTCAGGATTTGCTATTCAAGGCAGACTCTGCACAGCTTCTTCCTGATGAAGTCAACAGAATTGGAATTATCGCTCAGCAGATTAAAGAAGCAGTTTCAAACGGCGATTTTACAATTCTTGTAGAGGGACACACTGCTGATGTCAACAAACCAAACGGTCAGCTCAATTTGAGTATTGAACGTGCACAGGCAATTGTTAATGCTCTTGAATCTAATGGCATTAGCAAGAGCATAATGACATACAAAGGCTATGGTGGAACTCAGCCTATTCAGGATAACTCTACCCCAGAAGGAAGAGCTGCTAACCGCCGTGTAGAAATCAAGATTATGCCAAGAGAAAGCTTCGAACAAAGAAGATAGCTTGTAAAAAATAAAAAGCCGGAAGAACAAGAACTTCAAGATTAAATGAAGTTTTAATCTTCCGGCTTTTTTTATTCCTGAATTGTCAAATTAACAGCCAAGAGATACCCTTATCTTTCACATAAGGGTGTCATTATTAGAATAATCCACAAATCCTGGGATATTTTTGGCAAGAGTCTGCATTCTTTCATCAGTAGATGCAATAACCTCCGCACACGCTTTCAGTTCAGCTTCTATATATGATGGCATTTGATAATCCTTTTTGTAGTGAAGCTGATGCTCAAGACTTGCCCAAAAATCCATTGCAATTGTGCGAATCTGAATTTCTACAGGAATTTCCCGCTTTTGGTCACTAAAATAAACAGTCACTTTTACAATGACGTGAAGACTTCTGTAACCGTTTTTCTTAGGTTTTTTAATATAGTCCTTCATTTCTATCAGAACAATATCATCCTGTTGTAAAAGCATCTGCATTACATGATAGGCATCACTTATAAACGGACATGTTACGCGAATTCCTGCTATGTCGTACAATTTGTTTACCATGTTATCCATTGTGACAGGTAACCCTTTTCTCTGAAGTTTTTCAGCAATACTCATAGGATCTTTTATCCGGCTCGTAATTGTACTGATAGGATTACGGGCATGCGTACTCTCGTATTCGTCCTCTATAATCTCAAACTTAGTTGTAATCTGCTTAATGCCGCTTTGATACATCATCAAAAGCTGCTGAAACTCCATTGCAGTGTGAAGAATATCATTCGGAGTGCCGAGTATACTTTTATTATCTCTGGCAACATGTTTTAAAACTAATTCTTGTTTCATAATATAAATATAACAACAAAAAATAAGAAAGGTAAAAGAAATAATAAAATATTATAAAAAGTATCACAATTATCTACAATACAGATAACTTATAAAAAGACAAACTGTATTAAAATACTTCTTATAGAAATTACAGATTAAAAACAGCAGGGGGCCGACTTCCGGATTTCAGCCAAGTTTTTTTCGATTTAAATAAAAAAAAGCCGGCCAGATCCGCACGCTCCTGCTACGGACCTGCCTGCTTTCCCTAAAGCTTCAAAGAGCGGGCTCCCGCTGTATTCCTGATTTCTGACAAGTTTTTCAGATTTAAATAAAAAAAAAGCCGGCAGCCACCTACTTTCCCGCGTTAGCAGTATCATCGGCGCAGAGGTGCTTGACTTCCGTGTTCGGAATGGGAACGGGTATTGCCACCTCGCCATGGCCACCGGCATTATTATGCTCGTATATCTTTCGCAGTGCACGCTATCGGAAGGGTCTCCCCCGGCATGTCCCTGCGGCAGCTTTCGAAAAGGAAGCATATCAGATCATTTTTCAAGAGAACAATATGGCCAAGCCGGACGGTCTATTAGTACAGCTCGGCTGTGCATGTCACCATGCCTGCACCTGCTGCCTATCAACCAGATGTTCTTTCTGGGACCTCACTGGAGCCTGTGCTCCTGGGAAGATTCATCTCGTGGCGGGCTTCCCGCTTAGATGCTTTCAGCGGTTATCCCTTCCCGGCTTAGCTACTCTGCACTTGCCCTTGGCAGGACAACAGATACGCCAGAGGCCAGTCCGCCTCGGTCCTCTCGTACTAAAGGCAGACCCACTCAATCTTCCAGCGCCCGCAACAGATAGGGACCGAACTGTCTCGCGACGTTCTGAACCCAGCTCACGTACCGCTTTAATTGGCGAACAGCCAAACCCTTGGGACCTGCTCCAGCCCCAGGATGCGATGAGCCGACATCGAGGTGCCAAACTTTCCCGTC
>JAZQQW010000028.1:0-3476 GCA_045629255.1 Treponema sp. | reverse complement strand
GCAGCTTAAGGATTTGCACATTGTAGTAACTGATCCAGAAGCTTAACAAGTCGAGTTTTCGAAAGAAAACTCGAAGGTATCGTGCGAAGCACGATGCACATGAGCAGCAGCTTAAGGATTTGCACATTAATTGCTACGATTGTGAAGAATAAAAATAGGGCGTTGCGGGGTATCCCCGCTGGAAGGGGTAGCGAGCAACGCAGTGCGAGCGAGGGGAAGTCTTTCCCCTCTTATATAAAGGCAGTTTCCTGCGGGAGGCTGCTTTTTTTTATCGTTTATCTGCCGGCTTTCGATATAAAAACTCACATTGAATGCAGAAGAGTGAAAATCTTAAAAAAATCATCTTGTCTAAAGATGTGTTTGTTTTATAGAATGTCTTCATGAAAATAAAAGCTTCCTTTCTGCTGACAGAAAGAAAGCTCCTGCATTCTGCAAAAAATTTGTTTTCCCGATAATTTTCTTTTACGTTAAGGAAGCTTTTTTATGAAACAGAAAAATATTTTGCATTATAAAAATAGTTTTATTTCGAAAGTGGCAGCTTGTGTTGCTTTAAGTGCGCTTTTTTTGCTTTCTTCATGTTCTCAGAAAAAAGCAGAAGATCCACGTGCAGAGATGATTTTTGATACGCTTTGCGCAGTGAATGCATACGAAGATGGAACAAAAAATCTGTATGACGAAATTTTTGCACGGCTTAAGGAAATTGAAAGCCGTTTCAATGTAAATTCCGGAACTTCGGATATCAGCATAGTGAACGCAGCCGCCGGTAAAAATCCTGTAAAAGTTCACGACGATGTTTTTTATGTACTGGAGTATGCAGTCTTTATCGCCCAAAAAACAGACGGAGCATTTGATCCGACAGTTCAGCCTCTGGTGAATTTGTGGGGCATAAACACAGAGCATGCAAAAGTGCCGTCTGCTGATGAAATCCGCGCGGCTATGGAATTTGTGGACTGGAGCAAAGTTTTACTTGATAAAGATGTCAAAACAGTTTTTTTGCAGAACGAAGGCATGGCTTTGAATCTCGGCGCAATCGTCAAAGGTTTTGCAACTGATGAGGTCTGCCTTATCCTGCAGAATCACAAAGTCAAACGCGCAATAATAGACTTTGGCGGAAATATATTTGTTTTTGGAAGCAAGAAAGACAAAAGCCCGTGGAAAGTCGGCGTAAAAGATCCAGTCGCACGTCTTGCAGGTGCAAATGGTGCTGATAATCCGATTGTTGTCCTGTCTATGTCAAAGCCCGGCTCTGTTGTGACCAGCGGCATTTACGAAAGGTTTTTCAGACAGAACGGTGTAATCTATCATCATATCATGGATACCCGGACAGGCTGTCCGTCTCAGAACGGCTGCCTCAGCTCGACAATTATTTCGTCCTGCTCGATGGAAGCCGACGTAATGAGCACTGTGTCGTTTGTTTTGGGATACGACAAATTTGCCGAACTTTTTCCGGATGTAAAGTGCATTTTTATTATGGATAAAGGTGCACAGGAAGAAAGCACCGGCGGACATGACGGCGGATACGAAATCATAGCGTCTAAGTCTCTGGAAGGTGTCATCGAAAGTCGTACAGACATTGTATATAAAGGCATTTCTGAAAGTAAATAGCCCCGGTTTCGAGTTTCAAAATTTATATTTATTCCTGTACAAATAAGGACATGAAAACAATCTGTCATCCCGAATTTATTTCAGTATCTTGAAAACTTTGTCTGCGATAGGACAGCTTTTGTTATGGCAGAAAGACGAAAGCCAGCCTTACAAGAGTTGTACAGCTAGCTGTATAAGAGTTGTACAGCCAGCTTTATAACAATAGTACCTAGTTACACAAACTGCTGTTTGTAGGACTAAGACATGTGCTACTTAGGCCGAGTAAACAGAAGTTTGTCGGGGTAAGAAAGCAACTTTTATATATCTTTTTTTGAATCCTCTAATTTAAAGTCATTACAACGCGGACTTTCAAGACTACAAATTCTCATTTATTAAGTCTATTCCAGAGTATTCACCTTTGGGATAAATTCTTTCCGAATCAAACATATATAAGTACTTTCCTTCCAAATCGTATTTCCGGCCAAGAATTAATTTGTCATTAAAAAAAAAGCATATCTCCTGACCATCTATTTTTATTTCATGCGTTATTAAATACCAACATTTTTTTTCATAAACATTTATAATTACTTTCGAGTCTGATTTTTTTTGAACTTTTATTCTATTAAGATCCATTTTCTGTTGAACTTTTTCTATGAGATTTTCAGCATTACTTGCAAAAAATCCATGTTCTTTATAGTATTCCAATGAGAAGCCCGCAATTTTTTCCAAATCATAATCTGATTCCACCTTTAATGGGAAAATACAAAAGTGAGCTACTATCAATAAAAATGCAATAAAAATATATTTTTTCATTTTATTCCTCTTTAACAACATATTTTTGAATCCAATTTTCAGTTACACCATACTTTAACTCAAGATTATTCTGCTCAGCATATAGGTCATAAAATTTTCTGCCAATGTTGTAAGCACCTAATTCAATTTTTACTATTCCAGGATTAAGATGTATATCATTATTTTTATCGACACTAATCATACAGAACTCTGACTGAACTGCATGCCAGCCTTCGTGTGCCAAAACTTCAATTAATAGAGGGAAGTCACCATTTTCACATATTCTATCTGGATCGATAACAATTATATTTCTTCTTTCTCCAGTTTTCGTATTTCTATATGGATCAAAAAAACTATATCGATCAGTATCTCTATTAACTATATCTAAAGTCTCATGTCGTTTAGATGTATCATCAAATTGAATTTTTCCAGAATTCAACATTTCAGTTAATTTATTTACTAAAAGATAATCATATTCATCTGAAGCATTATCTTTTATAAATTGATATGCTTCAAATAACCATGTATAAACCGTATCATTATCTTCTCTTCCATCCGGGTCCGTATACCTTACCGGGTTGTTGCCGGCATAGTGATAGAACATCGGCTGAAGCCGAATGTTTTCATTGGCGTTTGTAAGATTAAGTTATCATATTTCTCCTCAAAACTTCTCAGATTCTATCACAAAATTCAGATTTCTTTATTTTACTTTCCAGCCGGTAATTCCTTTTCCTTCACTTGAAAATGCAATGCCGACTTTAATCATGGTTTTTCCGCTTACTGCAAAACGGTTTGCATAGCCTTTGTCGTCTATCTGGAAAAGTGCTTCTTCCAAAACGCTGTCAGTTTCTCTTCCTTTATCCATCTTGAGCTCAAATATGTAAACGCTGTCATCGGTGGTTAAAATTACGTCACTTCTTCCGTTGATGCTTTGTAACTCTGAAATGACATTGAAGCCGGTCAACCTGAAAATGATGTGAGTAATGCTTTCATAGTAATTTTCGCACATGTCTTTTTTTACGACTGTCGGAAGGTCTGCAATGGAAGCCTGAATTATCTTTAAGGCTTTGTCTACATCATGAACTTTAAGGGCAGCCGTA
>JAZQQW010000027.1:0-30443 GCA_045629255.1 Treponema sp. | reverse complement strand
AATTTTTATTATTTTATTTAAAATTTTTCTTGTATTTTATTTTTTAATCTAAATTTTTATTGTGAGTCTGAATATATCTTGTAAAAAGTAGTGTTTGTTTTATTAAAATAAAGATCCAAATGGTTATCCAAAAATATGTAGTTTTTGAGAACTGATTTTTTTAACTCTGGAATCTGATTATTAAAGAATGTGTAAAAATACAGATAAAAACAGTTATTAACTTGTCAAAATGCAGTATCTTCCGACAAGAGTCTTAATTTTGGAACAATTGAATGATTGGTTCTGGATTTTTGCGGTGTTAATGTTATTTGTTTGAAATAAAGCGTTGAAGAATTTTATGGATATGATGGAACTTCTGTACTGAAAGTTCCTTCATTGTGTTTTCATGTTTCTGCTATAAATTTTGTTTTTCAGATGATTTGATTAATAATCTGATTGCATTCAGGACGGCGATAATCATGACGCCTACATCAGCGAATATTGCCAGCCACATATTTGCAATGCCGAATGCACCTAGTAAAAGACAGGCGAATTTAACTGTAAATGCAAATATTATGTTCTGATATACGATTCCGATGCATTTTCTGCTTATTTTGATTGATCTGACGATTTTGTACGGGTCGTCGTCCATGAGGACTATGTCGGCCGCTTCTATAGCTGCGTCACTTCCCATAGCCCCCATACTTATGCCGATGTCTGCACGGCTCAGTACAGGTGCATCGTTTATGCCGTCTCCGACGAATGCGAGTTTTTCGTGAGAGCCGCATTCTGCAATGAGTTTTTCTACTATGCTGACTTTCTCATGCGGCAAAAGGTCGCTGTGAGTTTTGTCGATGCCGAGTTTTGCGGCTGTGTCGGCTGCAACTTTTTCTGTGTCTCCTGTGAGCATGACAGTTTTCTTTATGCCTGCTTTTTTGAGTTCGGCTATGGCAAAAGCACTGTTTAGCTTGATGACGTCGCTTATTACGATGTGCCCCGAGTATTCTCCGTTTATGGCAATGTGGATGATTGTGCCTGTACAATGACATTCAGAGTATGTGATGCCAAGTTTTTGCATGAGTTTTGAGTTTCCGCATGCTACTTGAACTCCATCGATTGCTGCTGTTACACCTAAACCTGCAGTTTCTTCTATATTTTGTACGCGATTCCTGTCTATGGATTTCCCATATGCATTTTGAAGGCTTTTACTTATCGGATGACTTGAGGCACATTCTGCAAGTGCTGCATATTCGATGATTTTTTCTTCTTCCATCTTGTTGTGATGAACAGCACAGACTTCAAATACACCTTTTGTAAGTGTACCGGTTTTATCAAAAACGATTGTTTTGATTTTTGAAAGAGTTTCAAGATAATTTGAACCTTTGATAAGGATTCCTTCATGACTTGCTCTGCCGAGTCCTGCAAAAAATGACAGAGGTATGCTTATGACAAGAGCGCAAGGACAGCTTATGACAAGAAATGTAAGTGCTCTGTAAATCCAGACTGACCAAAGAGGTTCATAGCCTGCAATGATTCTTATCGCAGGCGGCAGAACTGCAAGTGCCAGAGCAGAGCCGCATACAGAAGGCGTGTAAATTTTTGCAAATTTTGCAATAAAGTTTTCTGATTTTGATTTCCGGGAACTTGATTCTTCTACAAGTTTGAGGATTTTTGAAACTGTGGACTGCTCAAAGAGTTTTGTCGTGCGGATTTTGAGGACGCTTGTCAGGCAGATGCTTCCGCTGACGATCCTGTCACCGGCAGTTACTTCAACAGGAATGCTTTCTCCTGTGATGGCACTTGTATTGAGTGTTGAAAAACCTTCTTCGATTATGCCGTCAAGCGGAACTTTTTCGCCGGGCTGAACTATGATGATGCTTCCTGGCTGAATTTCGGAAGGATTAACTCGTGTAAGCTGTCCGTCTATTTCGATGTTTGCGTAGTCAGGGCGGATATCCATGAGAGAGGCAATGTTTTTGCGGCTTTTTCCGACGGCGATGTTTTCAAAAAGTTCACCAGTCTGGTAAAATAGCATAACTGCAACAGCTTCGTTTAGATCGCATTTTTTTTCATAGACTGCAAGAACAATCGCTCCTGCAGTTGCTACTACCATTAGAAAATTTTCGTCCAGAAACTGTCCTTTTAATATGCCTTTGGCAGATTTTCTGAGGATATCGTATCCTATGATGAAATAAGAAATCATGTACAGTGAAAAAACTGCATACTTTGAATAAGGAAAAGATTCGCTGTACATTCCGCAAACGGCTTTGGATACTAAATTTGTCAGAATCAGGAGAACTACTGTAAGAATTATCCGGAAAAGGTTTTTCTTTTGTTTCTTCGTCATGATTTTCTCCTTATGTATGATATTTTGCTGTTTGATGCATTTCAAGAAGATGTCTCTGGAAACTGAAGCTTACAGAGTTTAGCAGGCTGTAAATAGAATTTATCTAGCATTCTATTTCAAAATCGTCATCTACTTTTTGGCCTGTTTTTTTGATTTCCTTGATGAGTTTTTTTTCGTCAATTCCATCGTCAAAGTCGACAGTCATTTTTAAAAGCATGAAATTTACACTTACAGAATTGATGCCTTGTATTTTTTTGACGGCGTCTTCTACTTTGTTGGCACAGTTTGCGCAGTCAATTTCGATTTTATATGTTTTCTGCATGGAAAAGCTCCTGATTATGTTAGATTAACGATTAAACAACTGTTTAATCGTTAATCTAACTATACAACACCTTTTATATTCTGTCAATGTTTGGTTTTCAAAATGCAGATTATGCTGTAGGATAGACATAAAGGAGGGGACTGATGGCGTCTGGTGCATTGCCTCATAATCATGGACAGGAAAATGTTGAACTTCATTTGAAAGAGGTTCTTTCGAAAAGCAGGAATTTTGAAACTCTTGCGGATTTGTTCAAGCTTTTGGATGATTACAGCCGACTGCGTGTTTTCTGGGTTTTGTGTCATTGCGAAGAGTGTGTTACAAATATTTCTGTTCTTGTCGGTATGTCAAGTCCGGCGGTCAGCCATCATCTCAAGCTTTTAAAGGCAAATGGTTTGATAACAAGCCGACGGGACGGTAAAGAAGTTTATTATAAAGTGCCGGATACTCCTGTGTGCCGTCTTTTGCACAAAGGAATAGAAATGATGATGGAAATATCTTGTCCAGAATGAGCCTGTTATGTATTTCATGCTTTTTGATGCTAAAAAAAGCAGAGGCATTGTGTTTTGCATGAAAGTCCTGAAATTACAATGAGTTTGCATTTATTGAAGGCTGCCAATGGAAAAAAATAGGGCAGCAGACTGCATGTCTTAATTGTCTGCAGAGTAAAAGTCTTGTTGCATGAGTTTTGATATGATATTATAAACAGGTTATGGAAAACTTGTTGTCTTTTCGGATTTTTACAGGAAAGCTTTTATTATCAGTATTTTTACTGCTTTTTATCTGTTCCTGTTCCTCTAAAAAAGAATTCACAATGGAAAATGTAAGTTCACTTCAGGATAGCGCTACGATTTATGCAAGCAGAGTAGAATGGGCTGAGCCTCCGGAAAGTGCCGAGCTGAGTGAAAAAAATCCGTCAATAAATATTAATCTTTGTCAGAATCCATATGCCATTATTGCAAGTCAGACAGAGATACAGACTTCGTATCCGTATCTGGATGGTTTTGGAAGCCTTGATATTTCTTCGTATACACAGGCTCAGCTTGCATGCATAAATGATTTTTGTTCATGTTTGGAATCTGGAAAAAGTGCCGATAGCTATATAAGTAAAGGATTTCTTTTTACGCTTGCTCTGTTTAAGTATAATATGAAACAAAGTGGCCGCGATATTGCAAAAATAAAAAGTCATATCGTAGGCAAACCGTTTATGCAGAATGAACAGTGTCAGTGTCCGGTGCGCCTTCTTATGAAAGATAATTCTTTTTGTGATGTGTATATTTTTTTGGTAAAATCTACATCTGACTGGAAAATAAATCAAATCGATTTTAAGAATAGTGGGGAATAAAAGAAAACTATGACGGCTAATGATGAACTCACTGCAATGGAGCGAAGTGTTGTACTCCAGAACGTAAAATCGCAGGATGCACAGCTGACTGTAGGTCTTGAAAATAAAAATTATACAAGCGTAGGTGTCCAGAAAGCTGTTTTTCCTGTCGGCATTCCTGATGACAGATTTCAGGTCTGGGGAAACGGAATCTTTACATTTGATTATGGAATGCGGGCGATAGAAGAGTTTGTCGGCAAGAAAGTTCGCGTTCAGTTCTATTATAATCATCTTGGATTGTATTTTGTCAGTTATCTGACAAAAACTCCGCAGGGATATGCCGTTGTTGTACCGCCTGATGTTAAGCGCATTCCAGAACCAGAACTGATTTCCAGCTGCGATTTCTGTGCAAAAGTTTCGTACAAGAGTGCCGGTAAAGAAGATGTTGAGATAAACTGCAGGCAGGACAGGAATTTTAATATTTTTTCAAAACCTGAGTGGGGAACAATAGAGCCGTCTTTGCAGTCTACAATACAGAAACATTATGAAAGATTTGTATATGAGCTTAATCCTGATGACAGCGAAGATATTTCATATTTGATTCCTGTATGCCGTTACCTTGCGCGTCCAATAGACAAGGAAAGGGTCGAGGGAACTGCAAAGCCGTTTGATATACTTTACATGGATCCAAAGAAAATCATACTTGGCTGCGAAAGCGAAAAAGTTTCCGGATTAAAACTTGATGCTAAGTATAATTTCGCTATTTCATTTGCGATTTCTACAAGTGAGTGGATTAAGCGCACTGTCAAAACAAAGATTATAGCCTCCAGCGTGCTTGCTGGTGATGATTTCAGAAGATGCTTTGTGTGTGAATTTGACGACATGAAGATGGAAGATATGCGTTATATTTGTGAAAAATTTGAAGTAAAGAAATTTGCCTCATAAAATATGCGGCATTTTTGCTTTTAAAAAGTAAGCTGGATAGAAAGTCCTGCAATTTAAAAAACTGATTGCAGATTTATTCTATCTATAAAATTTAATCTGAAAAGAAATGCATTTTCCGTCATAGTTTTCTTTTCAGATAGCTATTCGTTATTTGTCGTGCCTGACCGTGTTTCATCTGTATTTTGCAGATTTTCCTGTGTATTGAGTACCTGTTCAACAGCTTCTGCTGCCTGTTCTGCTTTCTGCATTGCAAGAAGTTCTGCATTGAGAGCTTCTTCTTCCTCTTCTTCCTGGAAGGTCTTGTATCTTTTGCGGTTACTCTTGTTACTTCCGATGAGTATGGCAATTGGTTTCAAAAAGTCAATGTTTTCGCATACGATTTTGATGATAACCATAATCGGAACGGAGATAATCATGCCGACAAAGCCCCACATCCATCCCCAGAAAGAAAGACTTGCGAGAATGATAAACGGAGAAAGCCCAAGGTCATTACCTTCCCAGCGTGGTTCGATGAAGTTTCCAAGTACCATGTTTATAAGCAGAATGATGATTCCAACGTAAATTATGTAACCGATATTCGGGTAAAACTGCAGAGTTGCAAACATCGTTGTTATGAGCCATGCTACAGTCGAACCGAAGTTAGGGATAAAGTTCAGTATGAAAGCGATGAAACCCCAGATAATAGGAAAGTCCATATGTATCAGAAATGTTCCCAGCCATACAAGAAATCCTGTCATAAGTGAAATGATGAACTTGATAGAGATGAAGTGTGTTACTTCAGAAACTGTATTTCTTGTAATGTAAAGAATCTTTTTGTTTGTATGACCGTCTGCGAAAGCTGAGTTTACTTTTTCTTTCATGGAATTGAATTCCAGAAGCAGAAATACGATGAAAAGAGTAATCATCATCATGACTTTTGAAAAGGACATAACAGAACTGCTTATTGTTATTGCGATTTTCTGAATGGCACTTTTCATATTCAGAGAGTTCAGGATATTCGTAATAAGTGAAGCATCTTCATCAAATGTCAGATTCAATGTTGCGGCGATGGTTTTGTATATCGATGTAAATCGTGCTTCGTAGCGCGGATAAGCGTCGAGGATTGTCTGCAGTGATGCTACAAGAAGTGTGCCTGTGAAGTACAAAAACAGGAATGAAACTGCCAGAATAATTACTATAGAGAGTACCCATGGAATGTGGATTCTTTTTAAAAATTTACATAACGGGTAGAAAACGAATGACAGAAGAACTGCAACTGTGAGCGGAATAAAAAAAGATGCAGTAATTTTGACGACTGCGGAAACTGCCAGAAGACTCAAAATTACAAGCAGGATAAAGATAGCTCTTGCATAATTTGTTCGTTTTACCATGGCAGTTTCCTTATTCTTATTGTATTTTTGAAGTTGCCTCTAAAAATTGTAATTTTTAGAGGCAAACTGATATGCGAACCGATGAAAAATCAGTTTTCAGCAATCTTTTCTATTTCTTTGCTTTTTTTGCTGAATAAACAGGTGAAGAAACATCTGTTTTTGGACCGATTTTGTCAAATCCGCAGTATGGAACCAGAACTGGAGGAATTGTGACAGATCCGTCTGCGTTCTGATAATTTTCCAGAATTGCAAGCATTGCACGTCCAACAGCTATTGCTGTTCCGTTAAGCATGTGAACATACTTGTTTTTGCCATCGTCATCATGATATTTGACGTTCAGGCGGCGAGCCTGATAGTCTGTACAGTTAGATGTTGATGTGACTTCGCCGTAATCTCCTTCCGGATGATTTTCATCAGCACGTCCTGGCATCCATGCTTCAAGATCCCATTTGCGGTAAGCTGGAGCGCCGAGGTCTCCTGTACATGTATCAACAACATGGAATGGAATGCCGAGACCTGTGAAAATTTCTTCTTCAATGAGACGGAGTTTTTCATGGAGAGCATCGCTCTGCTCTGGAAGTGCATAAACAAACATTTCGACTTTGTCGAACTGATGAACGCGGTAAAGTCCCTTTGAGAACTGACCTGCTGCTCCGGCTTCGCGGCGGAAACAGTGTGAAAGACCACAGTACATAAGGGGAAGCTTTGATTTATCAAGAATTTCACCTGAGTGGAAGCCACCAAGTGTGATTTCTGCTGTAGCAACCAGACATGTACCTTCTTCTTCGATTGCATAAACATTGCTCTCGTTTCCGCGTGGGTTGAATCCAATGCCTTTCAAAACCTCTTCTTTTGCGACATCAGGTGTAATAAATGTTGTAAAACCATGCTTTCTCAGTGTATTGAGGGCATACATGATAAGTGCCTGCTCAAGGAAAACAGCTTCGTTCTTGAGATAATAGAACTTAGGACCTGAAACTTTTGTTCCGCGCTCAAAGTCAATCAAATCGAGAGATTCGCCGAGTTCTACATGACTTTTTGGCTTGAACTCAAATTTGCGCGGTGTGCCAACTTTTTTTACTTCGAGATTTTCTGTGTCGAGTTTTCCGATTGGTGTATCTGGATGGCACATATTTGGAATCTGACGGGCTGCGTCGTCAAGTTTTTCTTCAACTTCGTTGAGCTTTGCTTCTGCATCAGAAATTTCTGTTTTGAGATTTTTTCCTTCCTCAACGTACTTGTTTCTTGTTTCAGGATCGAGCTTCTGCTTCATTGCAGCAGCGTTTTCATTGCGCTTCTGCTGGAGTGCCTGCAGCTGTGTAACAAGTGCTGTTCTTTCATCATAAAGCTTTACAACGAGATCAGCATCAGCTGTCATATTTCTGTTTTTGATATTTTCCTTGACTGCATCAAGGTTGTCTTTGATAAATTTATAGTCGAGCATTTTCGTCCTCTTGATATAATGCCAGATATTATATAGAAAAAACTGTATTGTATCAAGATGAACATCTGATTTGGCATACTGTGTATGCTTTTGGAAATAAAAAAGCGCATCGTTTTGATGCGCTTGTGTTTTGTGCATATGTTCTTCCAAATTCGGAAGATATTACAAATGCTAGCGGATTGTGAAATAAAGGCGCTCAATATATGTAATACGTGAGTTTGCCATGTCCCACTTTGAACTTTCCGGGTATCCGTTAATAATTGTTTTGTATATTGACAATGCTTTTTTGATGTCACGTGATGAAGACGGTGCTTCAAGAGCCTGTGCCTGGAGGAAAAGTCCACAGTCTGCATTTTCAACAGAACGGTCCAGATAGTCATCAAGATATGCAAGACATGATGAATAATCTGCGCTGTCGTAAGCTTTCTGAGCTGCATCAAGAATTTCTTCTTCGCTCATATTTGATGTATCCGGTTTGTTTTCTGAGTTTGCTGTATTTTTTTTGCTTGACTCAAGAACCGAGTTTTCGTGTGTTGCATTTTGAATTACTGTAAGTGTATTGTCTTTGTCATTAAATGCATGTTTATCAGATTCTGAAAAGTCTGTGTCTGGCTCATAGCGGACAGAACTTTTTGGTTCGCTGTCTGCTACAACAACGGCCACTGTTTCTTTTTCCTGAAGTGCTTTTGTAACAGCGGAAGATTGTGTGAATGACGGTCTTGGCGGAACTATGTCGGCGTATGATGGAGCTGTGACGCGTTCGCTGATTCTTCCTAAACCGGAAATATTTACAGTCAGGTAGTCATCAATATATTTACCTGTGAGTACATCTGTTTTGTAAAAGTGCAGGGTAGCAGAACCTTCGCTTTTTGCCTGAAGAGAGAAAGTTGTATCTTTGTCTGTGATTTTTCTTGTGGAATATCTGAGAAGTGTAGTACCCTCCATTTCTCCAAGATAAATCCATCCGCTTCCTGGATATGTGACTTCAAGAGTTTGGTTTCTCTTTACTTCTGCTGTACGGGATGGAACAATTGGATCCTGCTGCTCTATATCGGAGTCTACAGAATCTGTTTCGCTGTGAATCTCATTATGTTCTTGAACCTCTGAAAGCTTCTGAGTTTCTGGGAGTTTTTTTAGTTCTTCGACTGCTACTTTCTGTGCTGAAAGTAGCAATGTAGATAATGAAAATATTACACTGCATAGAATGATTTTTTTCATGGTGCTGCCTCTGTAATTTTGTTTATGATTATATCATTGGCTTTGCCGAGTTCATCAATATTTGATTCATTTGGTATAGAGAACCATCTGTCTGCTTCTTCGTCAGTCCAGCTTTCTTCTGTGATGCGTGAGAAATAATAATCATTTGTAAGTGAAGGCTGTGATGGTTGAATAAACTCTTCTCGTTTTGTAAATGTTTCTTTTGGAAGTTCTATTTTTTTGCTGTTTTTGGATTTTCCATGAAAAATAAGTACAAAAACGGCACTTATACAGAGAAATACAAAGAGACTGATAATTGCAATTGTGAGTTTGCTGTTTTCTTTTACGAAGTCTTTAACGTTTTCCTTTATATTTTCAAGAATTTCCTGCATCAGTATTCACCATCTCTTTACCATTTTCGGCAGTTTGTTCATTAATCTTATCACCTAATTCTTCACTGCTGTCTGAGTTTGCTGAATTTTTACTTTCATCAGAGTCTGTCTTGAGGCTTCCATCAGGGTTATGCTCTCTGCGTGGAGGGCGCGGAGGTATGACAATACCTTCTTCCGGCGGAACGTCTTCTTCTTCAAAAGGTTCGTCTTCTGTGTATGTGATTTTGCCGTTCGCAGTATCTTCGTCAAAACGAATCTGGAGAACTTTTGTTATACCGCTTTCTTCCATCGTAACACCAAGCGCACTTGATGCGCTCAAAACTGTTTTTCTGTTGTGAGTGATGACAATGTACTGGCTGACATTTGCAAATGCTCTAAGTGCCTGTGCGAAACTTGCAACGTTTTTGTCATCAAGAGCTGCATCAATCTCGTCCAGAAGACAGAACGGACTAGGACGAACCTGGTATGTAGCGAATAGGAGAGCGACAGCTGTCATTGTTTTTTCGCCTCCGGAAAGCAGGGCAATGCTCTGAAGCTTCTTTCCTGGCGGCTGAGCAAGAATATCGATTCCTGTTGTCAGGACGTTTGCCGGGTCAACAAGGCGCAGTTCTGCACGGCCGCCGTTAAAGAGTCTGCGGAACATATTGTGGAAATTCTTGCGTATTTTGTTGTATGTTTCGAGGAATATTTCTGATGATTTTGTACGGATTTCTTCGCTGACGCGTACGAGATTTTCCAGAGATTTTTTTGTGTCGTCGTAGCTTGCCTGCTGACGTTCAAAACGTTCTTTCTCTTCTGCAAACTGTTCGACAGCCATGAGGTTTACCTGACCGAGTTCCTGGATTTTCTGTCTGATTTCAGTGAGTTTTTCGCGAAGTTCTGACGTAGAACTGTTTATCTTGTACATGCGTTCCTCAAATTCCATGAGGTCGCGTGAATAATTGTCCTGGAAGTTCTGCTTAAGGTTTCGGATTTCGGTTTCACTCTGTGCAACGCTGACATTGAGTTTTTCCATTTTCTCCTGCCACTTTCTGCGTTCTTCCTGCTTTTTGTCGAGTGCACTCTTTTTGCCACTGACATTTTTATTGCATTCAGCAATCTGCTTGTCAAGCTCTGTAAGTTCACGTGTGATTGCAAGACCTGCTTCTTCAAGCTCTGCTATCTGCTCATCAATGTCGGCAATCTGCTCGTCCATGTCCTCGGCGCGTTTGTTTTCTTCAAAAAGCTCGTCCTGCTGTTCGCGCAGGGATGCTTCTTCGGATGCAAGCGATTTTTTGATAGTCGAAATCTGCTGCTGTGTGGAAGTAATCTGCTGGCTCATCTGAGCCTGATTTATACGAAGCTTGTTGAGAGTTTCTTTGTACTCGTTGATTTTTTTGCCGAGGTCGGTGTTCTGTTTTATGAGTTCACCGTCTTTTTCTTTGATTGTATCAATCTGGAAAAGATTCTGTTCAATAGAAGAATCGATAGTTCTCTTCTTTGTGATAATACCTTCTGGAGAAAGGAAATCATCGATAAACTGAGGTGTCGTTTTTGCATATGCTTCAACTGCATTTGTTACATTTGAAAGCATGTTGCCGATTTCTGTAAATGCGGCGACTGCATCATTGCTGAACTGACTTGCATCTTTTTCGGAATGAGACGGCAATGCGGCAAAGTCTGAGAAAATGTTTGCTCTACCGGAAGTATAAATCTTGATTTTCTCAATCTCGATGTCAAGTTCTTCTTTTGCACGTTTACTTGCAGCAGATGAGTAGCCTGCATCTTTGAGCTTGGAATCGAGTTCTGTAACGATGTCTTCTGTGATTGCCTGAAGCTGTTTCTGGAGCTGTGAACGTTCGATGTCAAGCTGTTCGATTTTCTTTTCGTTTTCGCCGATTTCTTTCTGGTTTTCTTCGATATGCAGTGATGCCTGCCGGATATTTTCTTCAAATCCATTGATGTTGGCAGAGAGTTCTTCAAGTTTCTTTTTCTTATCAAAAAGCTCGCTGTTCAGGCTGTCAACATCTTCGTTGTATTCATCAATGCGCTCCTGTGTGTTTTTGATGCGATTCTCTATCTGTGCAATTTTCTCTTTGACTTCTCTCTGGTGTTCCTGAAGCTGCTTTGCGACGGCTTTTTTTCCTGTCTGCTCGGCACTTATTCTAATAACTTCCTGCTGTTTTGTATTTACCTGTTCCTGCAGTGATTTGATTTTGTCTGTGTTTTCACTAAGTGTATTGTAGATTTCGTCAATTTCTTTGACGGCAGCATTTCTGTTTGCTTCTGCTTCCTGATAGTCTTTTTCATTGCGAGTCTTGTTTAATGTGAAGTCTTTGAGGCGCAAAAGCTGAATGTCAAGCTCCGTCTCAAATTTTTCCTCATTGAGAGTGCGATATTTCTTTGTTTTGTCGGCCTGCGTTTTGAGTGTCTCGTAACTTCGCTTTGTTTCGGCAAGTCCAATATCTATCTGAGCAAGGTTTGCCCTTGTTTTTTCGAGTTCTCGTTCTGCATCAGCAACTTCTGCTTTGCTGCGGCTGATTCCTGCGGCTTCTTCAAAAAGATAGCGGCGGTCTTCCGGCTTGGAAGAAAGAATCTGGTCGATTTTACCCTGTTCCATGACAGAGTATGCTGATTTTCCGATTCCTGTATCAAGGAAAAGAGTTCGGACTGCTGTTGCTCCGACCTGAGTACCGTTTAAAAAGTATTCGTTTTCGCCTGAACGGTAAAGTCGGCGTTTGATTGATATTTCGCTGTCTGGGAGCGGCAGAAGTCCCTTGTCATTCATTATTGTGAGGGTAACTTCTGCCATCGAAAGTGCCGGTCTGGTGTCCGTTCCGTTGAAAATAACATCTTCCATGGAAGATGCACGCAGATTTTTTGATTTGTTTTCTGCAAGAACCCATTTGATAGCGTCGACAACGTTACTTTTGCCACATCCGTTCGGTCCGAGCAGGGCAGTGATGCCGTCAGAAAAATTTATACATGTCTTATCTGCAAATGATTTAAAGCCGTGGATTTCAAGACTTTTTAAAAACACAAGTTTCCCCTCTTGTTGAACAAAGTCCAAATATTATAGCAAGAAAAAAACGTGATTACAAGTCAGAAAGAAGTTTCCTGCGAAACTTCTTTCTGATGTGAGTTATGAAATTTGTAAAAAATGCAATTTCAGCATGCTGAGTTTAATATTCAGACGAATTGCCAAAACTGTTGTCTTTGGAATTTATTTCATCGCTGCCGTATTTTGGACGAAATGAAGAATTTCTCTCTCTGCGTTTTGGAAATGATTGTTTTCTGTTATCTCTTGATCTGTCAGAGAAGTTTTTTTCAGTATTACGTTTTTCTTTGAAAGATTTGCGTTCTTCGAAGCTGTCAGATTCTCCGTGTCCGCTGTGTTTTTTGTGCGAACTGTATTCTCTGCGTCTTTCTCCGTTGTATGATTTCCTGCTGCCGGAAGAATGCTTTTTGTTTGAAGAATCAAACTTTGTTCTGCGGTTATAATTTTCTTTGAGTTCATGGCCGTCTTCTCTGTCAGCAATGACGCTTTCAGCTTCTGTATCTATTGTATTTGAAACAAGTTTGCCATTGTACAATGCTTTTGGATAGACTGTGATTCCAAGCGATTTTTCGAATGAAGCGTATCTTTGCAGCTCAAAACTGTCACCTATAACGCAGTTGCAGCCGTTTTTGCCGGCACGTCCGGTGCGTCCGGCTCTGTGGATAAAAAAGTCTTTCTGTTCCGGAAGGTCCATCTGTACAACGTGAGTGATGTCCTGGATATCTATGCCGCGGGCAGAGACGTCTGTTGTAATCAGAATTTTTGCCTTGCCGGACTTGAACTTGTCAAATGCGGCTTTGCGGTCTTTTTTGTCGGACTTTGCGCTCAAACCTTCGCAGTCGATATGTTTCCACCTGAGTTTTTGAACGATGTTTTCTACCTGATCGAAACGGCTTGTAAAAACAATGAGTTTTTCGGGATTTACTGCATGTATGAATGAGCGAAGTGTATCAATTTTGTCACGGGTTTCTGCAAATAGTGCCCAGTGTTCGATTCTTTTTCGGAGAATGTCTTCTGGAGGAAGTTCGACAAGCTCGATGTCATCTTTGATTCTGGCTTCAGTGATTGTTTTTTTTGTGTAGGTACTGACTGTTGCTGAGTTTCCTATAAGCTGTACATTCTTCGGAAGTCTGTTTATCAAACCTTCTGTGTCGCCTCTGAGTTCCGGTGAAAGAAGTCTGTCTGCTTCGTCCAGAATAAGGGCTTTGAGAGAGTCTACCTTGAGCTTTTTGAGGTGAATCAGTTCCAGAAGACGTGCCGGACCTCCGATGACGATGACAGGTTTTTCTTTGAGAGCTTCAATCTGACGGTTTATTGGGCTTCCGCCGATAAACAGTGCTGTTTTTATGTTCGAGACAAGCTTTATCTGATCCCGGATCTGGGAAGCAAGTTCTAGTGTCGGCGAAACAACGAGAATCTCGATTTTTTTGTTCTGCGAACAGTCTTCCTGCAGGAGAATTTTTTGGATGAGCGGCAGGAGATATGCAAATGTCTTGCCTGTACCTGTTTCGCTCTGGTAAAGTATGTTTTTGCCATCTGCAACAAGCGGAATGATTTTCTGTTGGACTGCAGTCGGCTCGATTATATTCAGCTCTGAAAGTTTTGCTGATAATTCTTTATTTATTCCTAAATCTGAAAAACTTGTACTCATTCGAATACTATAGCATATTTTTGCATTTTTGTGGTATACTTTTGAATTATGAAAGTTGGAATTGATACTTTTGGATGTGACGGCGGGCGTTCTGGATTGGGCTCTTATCTAATGTCACTCGTACCCAATCTTCCCGAAGATCCGGATATTGAGTATGAACTTTTCGGTCCTGAAGTAGACAGATATACGTATAGCGGTGACAGAGGTTTTTCCTATAAAAGCGTTAATGTTCCTGATAGTTTGAATATAGAAAGGCTGTGGCATGTCTGCTGTTCAAATTCTCTTGCAAAAAAGAATGATTACGATGTCGTGCTTTTTGCTGCAGCAACAAAACTTTTGCCTCTAAGATTCAAAAAGAAAAATGTTGCCGTGGTAAATGAAATTTTGTCATCATCTTTGGATGACAAACCTGGCTCGAAATACAGTCGTGTGATCAAGAGAGCTTTATCCAGGGCTGACTGCATTATTGCTTCAAGTGATTTCATCAGGAATGATCTGCTTGATTCCGGTATAAAATGCAGTCGTATTGAAGTTGTTCACAATGGCGTTGATCACAGCATGTTTTATCCGCACGAGGGAATTGTAAGCGATGTTGTGGATATAAAACCTTTTGCAATCAAGAGACCGTATATCATGTATCCGAGCCGTATGCATAACAGGCTGAAGAAGCATATTGAGCTGATTCAAGCCTTTACGGTGTTCAAGGAAAAAACAGGGCTCCCTCACAGACTTGTCATTGCCGGAAACGAAGGCGCATATTCTGATGAAGTCCGGGATGTAGCACACAGATCGTCTGCTGCAAGTGATATATTTTTTACGGGTTATTTTCCGCATGAGAATTTTCCGGAGCTGTACCGTAATGCAGAAGCATGTATTGTTCCTTCTATAAATGAAGGTGCCGGATTGCCTGTTATGGAAGCTATGGCAAGCGGTCTGCCTGTAGCGTGTTCTAGCCTCGGCGCTCTTAATGAGATTGCCGGTGATGCAGCGTATTACTTTGACAGTTCTGATATTGGACAGATGGCTGAAGTTCTCGAAAAGATTTTGTGTGACAGTGATCTTAGAAAGTCTTTTATAGCAAAGGGGCTTGAGCGCTCTAAAATGTATTCATGGGAAAACAGTGCAAAACAGATTGCCGGTATCTTGCAGTCTGTCTGTAAATCATGATATTAAAAGCCTTTGTAAACATCGGTTTGCAAAGGCTTCGGACAATAAAAAAAGCTGTCTGAAAGTTAAATTCTTTGTGAAGTATGCTTTCAGGCAGCTTTTTTGTTTCTGATACTGAATGTTATGCTGTTTTCTGGTCTACTAAAAGAGACTCAGGTGACGGCAGCTTTTTGCTTAAAACAATATCTTTTGTGATTACAAGCTTCTTTTTGCCTTTGATGCTTGGAATCTCGAACATCAAGTCAAGGAGAATTTTTTCTACAATAGCACGAAGTCCACGAGCTCCTGTCTTACTCTTGATGGCGATGTCTGCAATTTCGTTGATTGCTTCTTCATCAAAAGAAAGTTCAACATCGTCGATGGCAAAACTTGCTGTAAACTGCTTTGTGATTGAGTTCTTAGGCTCTGTGAGGATGCGGACCAGGTCATCGCGTGTAAGTTCTTTGAGAGCGCATGTAATTGGCAGACGTCCGATAAGTTCCGGGATGATTCCGAATTTTACAAGGTCGTCAGATGTTACCTGATTGAGTAATGCCATGCGGTCTTCTTCTGTGCGGTGTGTTCCAGTTGCGCCGAATCCGATTGAAGATGAAGACAGACGTTCTTCGATGATTTTGTCGAGGCCAACAAAAGCTCCTCCACAAATAAAAAGAATGTTTGTTGTATCAATGTCAATCATTTCCTGGTTAGGATGCTTTCTTCCGCCCTGAGGTGGAACGGAAGCGTGTGTGCCTTCAAGAATCTTGAGAAGAGCCTGCTGAACGCCTTCTCCTGAAACATCACGTGTGATTGATGTGTTCTCGCTTTTGCGGCTGATCTTGTCAATTTCATCGATAAATATGATACCGCGCTCAGCTGCACTGATGTCACCATCAGCTGCGTTGATAAGCTTGAGTAGGACGTTTTCTACATCTTCACCAACGTATCCAGCTTCTGTGAGTGTTGTTGCATCTGCGATAGCAAATGGAACTTTGAGTTTCTGTGCAAGTGTTTTTGCAAGAAGTGTTTTTCCGCTTCCGGTTGGTCCAAGCAGCAGAACGTTTGATTTTTCTATTCTGACATCAGATGAAATCTGTTTTTCGCGGGAAAGAGAAAGCTGTTTGTAATGATTATATACTCCGACAGACAGAACTTTCTTTGCCTGATCCTGTCCGATGACATACTGATCAAGGTGCTCTTTGAATTCTTTTGGAGTAGGGACATCGTCCATGCTGATTGGTGTGAGTGAGTGACGCTCATCATTTAAAAGTGTTTGACAAGCAGAAACGCAGTTCTCACAGATAAAAACGTCGGAATTTGGTGCTTTGACGATACGTCTGTTTCCATCAGCAGGGCGTCCGCAGAAAGCACAAATCTGAGGTTCGTTTCTTCCAAACATTATTTATCTCCTTTTGCACTGTTCATAATATGGTCTATAATACCATATTCGAGTGCGTCTTCTGCAGACATATAGAAATCGCGTTCCATATCTTTTGCAATATCTTCTTCGCTTTTCTTTGTCTTTGAAGCTAAATATTTAATAGAAAGCTTTTTGAGTCTGTTTATTTCTTTTGCCTGGATAACGATGTCGCTTTCCTGTCCCTGTGCGCCGCCCCATGGCTGGTGAATCATAACGCGGCTGGAAGGTAGTGCATAGCGTTTGCCAACTGTTCCGCCTGCCAGAAGAATTGCACCCATGCTTGCAGCCTGTCCCATGCAGATTGTCTGAATATCGCATTTGACGTACTGCATTGTGTCATAAATTGCAAGTCCTGCTGTGACAGAACCTCCCGGGCTGTTTATGTACATGTTGATATCTTTTTCTGGATTCTCGCTTTCAAGATACAGAATCTGCGCTACAATAAGATCTGCGGTTTCGTCTGCAATTTCACCGTCAACGAATATGATTCTGTCTTTTAAAAGACGTGAGTACAGGTCGTAAGAAACCTCAGAGTTTCCGCTGCGCTCAAGAACGTGCGGAATCAGTGTGTTCATATATTCTCTCATTGATTACTCCAATAGATAAGGTAGCTCTGAAAATTACTTGCTGGAGGTGTCTGCGGATTTTTTTTAATCATTGAAATTACAAGAGTTAAAAAAAAACGCTTTTTCAAAGCAGGCTCCAAAAAATGCAATTTTTGAGTCTCTATATAATGTAAACAAAAAAACGGAATGTTGCAATACTCGCGACATTCCGTTTTCAATTAAAGTTCGTGAAAGATATTCTCAGAAAGTTTAATTACTTGTTTTCTGGTTTGAAAAGGTCAGCAAATGAAGTCTTGTCTCCCTTTTCTACCTTAACTTCTTTGTAAAGAACTTCGTAAAGTTTCTTTTCTTTTGCTTCATCGATAAGATATTCTTTTGCCTTCATGTCTTTGTAGTGATCTTTTACTTCTTCGACAGTAATAGAATTCTCTTCTGCGATGTGCTTGTACTCTTCTTCAATCTCTTCTGGAGTTACAGAAATATTCTTCTCTTTCAAAAGAGCGTCAACGATAAGACGGCTCTTGAGTGCTTTTTCTGTATCGCCAACCCACTGCTTGAGCATGTCGTCCTTTGACTGACCGCTTGAAGCAACCATCTTGTCAAGCTGCTCTGGAGTTGTTCTGAACTGCTGTGCAATCATGTTCCAACGGCCAGCTTTTTCTGCTTCAACCATAGACTTTGGAAGGTCAATAGGATTCTTTTCTACGAGCTGCTCGAGAAGGCTCTGGCTCTTGAGCTCTTCAACCTTTCTGTTTTTTGCCAGGTTGAGATTACGTTCGATGTCTTTCTTGAGATCGTCAAGTGTCTTGTACTTCTCGTTAACATCCTGTGCAAGATCATCATCGAGAGCTGGAAGATTGCGAATCTTTACCTGCTTGACTGTTACGCTGATTTTCTTTGTCTTTCCAGCGAGGTCAGTATTCTTGTCGTCTGCTGAGTATGTCTTGGAGATTTCTTTTGTCTCTCCCTTTTTCATACCGATGATTTCGTCGTCGATCTTGTAGATATTCTCACCAGATCCTACTGTGAATACGAAATCCTCTCTTTCTGAATCTGCTACAGTGTTTCCGCTGTCATCAAGTTCCTTGTAATCGATTGTAACGATGTTGTCTTTTTCTACAGGATCGTCGTCTTTTCTGTCAATGACAGATGCATTTCTTTCCTGAATAGAAGTAAGTTCCTTGTCGATATCAGCCTGTACAACTTCTACCTGTGGAACCTTAATCTTGATACCGTCGAAATTCTTTACTTCAACAGTTGGGAAGATATCATAAATAACTGTGAATGTGAAATCCTTAGCTGTGTCAAGCTCTGGGAATTTATCGCCATCGAGGCGTGGCTGTGAATATGGAAGAGGGCGGATATCCTTTGCATCCTCTGCGCTTACGATTTCGTTGAGAGCCTGATCAATCAAGTCGCCTGTTATTTCAGCTTTGAGACTTTCGCCATATTTTCTTTCCAATACAGATGTAGGTACGTGTCCCTTTCTGAATCCAGGAAGCTGAATATTCTTTGCATACTTAGTCATGCATGCTTTATAACCTGCTTCTACATCTTCTTTTGAAATTGTTGCAGTTACTTTTACTGCTGAGTTCTCAATCTTTTTGATTTCCTTGGTAACTTTCACTTGGAATCCCCTTGAAACTGAAATAACTAAAAAAAAAGCGATTCAGATTGACTCTAAATCGCTAATAGTTTAGAGCGGAAAACGGGAATCGAACCCGCAACATCGACCTTGGCAAGGTCGCGCTCTACCATTGAGCCATTTCCGCAAGTCTTGTTTTCGCACGAGCCAAAAGCTTTTGCGAGAGAAGGGACTTGAACCCTCACGCCAAAGGCACTAGATCCTAAGTCTAGCGTGTCTGCCAATTTCACCACTCTCGCTTAAAAATGGTGCATTCTCGGACTTTGACACGGAGTGTATTCCTACACTCTTGGTGTGTTTCAAATTCCTTAATGAGCGATCGGGGATTCGAACCCCGGACCCACAGATTAAGAGTCTGTTGCTCTACCAGCTGAGCTAATCGCCCTGATTTTTGTATGCGTCCGACAGGATTTGAACCTGCAACCTCCGGATTCGAAGTCCATTGCTCTATCCAGTTGAGCTACGAACGCATCTGGTTGATGCAGATTTATTCTGTAATCAGTTTTATGGGTGCCTGGTGGGTTTCGAACCCACGACAACCAGATCCACAATCTGGGATTCTACCGCTGAACTACAGGCACCGTGTCTTGCTTGATGATTAGACTATATAACAAACATATTTTTGTGTCAATAACTTGTTTTTAAAAATGATGAAAATAATTAAACTTTTTTTAGAAAAATACGACACATTCTCCGAAAGCCTGTATCGGAATGTCAGACAGGACAGTAACTGTTTCAGAATCTTTTGAACCCTGGTGAATTTTTAGTGACTTTCATTACTTTTGCGAAGTAAAAACTTGTACAGAAATTGGTAATGTTTGTATCTTCTGAAAATTGCAATTTTGTAAAATGGCAGTATAATGATAAGCACTTATAGAATACTGAGCTTTTGGGACAGGCAGAAAATTTGCTTGTTAAGGAATGAAATGAACAGTGAATGGTCAGACAGAAATAAGAAAATGCAGAAGCTTATCGGAAAGCAGACGACTTATGCAGAAGGAATGAAATGCTTGTTTGAACTTAGAAGCACGCTTTTTTCGCAGATTACTCAGATAGTTGACACATTGCCTTCTGAAGCTTTCTCCCGGATGCCTTTTAAAGGTGCAGAAGGCTATCACAGTAAAACTCTTGCATATTCAATATGGCATATCTTCAGAATCGAAGATATTGTTGCTCACTCAATGATAGCTGGTAACGAGCAGGTGTTTTTTGCCGGAAACTGGCTTGAGAAAACCGGAAGCAGAATCATAACTACAGGAAATGAACTCGAGGGAGATCAAATAGCAGATTTTTCAAGAATTCTGAATATTCGCTCAGTTTATGATTATGCTGCTTCTGTCAAACTGTCTACGGAAAAAATCCTTCAGAACATTTCGTATGCTGACCTGAAACGCACGTTCGGCGAATCTGACAGAAAAAAACTTATGGACGAAGGTTGTGTAGATCATTCTGAAAATGCAGTCTGGCTCATAGATTACTGGTGCAGAAAAAATATTTCAGGTCTTATAAAAATGCCGTTCAGCCGCCACTGGATTATGCATATTGAAGCCATGCAGAGAATTAGGGACAGGCTTTGAAAATCTGTATCAGAGAACATTTTTTTAATAGTATAGAGGTAAAAAGCTATGCCACTGGTAAAAATTGAAATTATAAAAGGAAAAACTCCGGATTATAAGAAACAGCTTCTGGAAGGAATTCACGCTGCACTTGAAAAAGCTCTTCAGATTGAATCATGGGATAGATTTCAGCGGCTGTATGAACTTGATGCTGCTGATTTTGAAAGGAGTGAAAGCAAGACAGATAACTTTACCATGATTGAAATAACCATGTTTCCGGGCAGAACAAAAGAACAGAAAGCAAAAATTTTTGAAGAAATTGTGAATGAACTTGGAACAAGGCTCGGCATCGTGAATACAGATATTTTTATCGTGATAAATGAACCTTCTGATGAAAACTGGGGACTTGCAGGGAAACAGAGAGGCTAGAAAATGAAGCTTGAAACAGAAAGACTTATTCTGCGTGAATATGTTCCTGAAGATTTTGATGCACTGTATGAAATTATGTCTGATGCAGAAACCATGCAGCATTATCCGGCTCCTTTTGATGAAGAAAAGACAAGAAACTGGATTACATGGAATCTTGAAAATTATAAAAAATACGGATTCGGGCTTTGGGCTGTCACCTTAAAAGAAAACGGAGAATTTATCGGCGACTCGGGAATTACGATACAGAATATCGATGGCAGTCTGCTTCCTGAAATCGGATACCATATCCACAAAAAATACTGGCGTCATGGATTTGCAAAAGAAGCTGCACGGGCTGTAAGAGACTGGGGTTTCTGCAATACGGATTATAAGGAAATCTATTCATATATGAAATACACGAATGTTGCCTCTTATTCTACCGCAATTGCAAACGGTATGAAAAAAGTAAAAGAATATCCGGATCCGAAAAATACGATTTCCTATGCATATTCCATAACAAAAGAAGAATGGCTTGAACTGAAAAAAAAGGAGAATCTGTAAGTGCCTGAGTTATGGGATGTTTACACAAAAGATAGAAAACTGACTGGAAAAACATGCTTTCGCGGTAAACAGTCTGAACTTCTGGATAATGAATATCATATGTGGGTTATGATATGGATAAAAAATGCAAAGACTGGAAAATATCTTGTATCACAGAGAGCTGCAGACAAAGATACGGATCCTTTGAAATGGGAAACTGTTGCAGGTCATGTCATTTCGGGAGAAAACAGTCGGGAAGCTGCCGTTCGTGAAGTTTTTGAAGAAGTTGGAATAAAGTTAAATCCGGAAGACGGAAAGATTCTTGCTACAAAAATAGCAGGAACTATTGATGGACACAGGTACAACTGGATTCGTGATTCTTTTTACTTCGAAACTCTTGAAGAACCTGATTTGAAAAAAGCAACTACAGCTGAAGTCTTGCAGACAAAATGGATGACAGTTTCAGAAATCAAAGACATTTATGACCGCGGTGAGTGCTGTCTGAATATGAAAGATGTTTTTGGCTTTGAATCAAATCCTCTGCCCGAAAATAGATATCATGATGTGACAGGTCTTGTTGTAAAAGGAAAGATAGACCGTCCTTTGGGAAGTTATCATCCTCGTTTTAAAGATTTATATTATCCTGTAAATTATGGTTATGCAGAAGGTGTGATAGGCGGAGATCTTTCTGAGCAGGATGTTTATCTTCTGTGTGAGGCTTATCCCGTAAAGTATTTTATTGGAAAAGTAATAGCAGTTTATCATCGCTATGATGATGCCGAAACAAAATGGATAGTAATTCCGTGTGACGAAAAAGGCAATCTGCAAAAAGGCTTCCGGATACCGTGCAATGATGAAATATACGCATCAATTGCTTTTCAGGAACAGTTTTTTTGCGGAGTGCTGGTAAAGTAAGTTTTTTTTATGGCAATAGAATTTTAATTTCATGACAGTAAAACGGAGAAGGGGGATATGCTTAGATTACGACCGTATAAAGAAACTGATGCTGAAAAGATTCTTTCATGGTGCAATGACGAAACGGCATTTTATAAGTGGACGGCAAGAGTGCTTGGAAAATATCCTGTTACTGTAAGTCAGTTTAATGCTGTAAAAAATCTGATGGCTTTTACTGCCATAGAAGATAATGAAGTAGTGGGATTTTTTACTATGAGAAATCCGGGTGAATCGTTGGATGAACTGAGATTTGGCTTTGTGATAGTCGATTCTGAAAAACGTGGCAAAGGCTATGGAAAGAAAATGCTTCAGCTTGGCATAAAGTACGCAAAAGACATTTATGGTGCAAAAAAAGTAACACTTGGAGTTTTTGAGAACAATCCGACAGCCTGTTATTGTTATAAAGCAGTCGGATTTAAAGTTGTCAAATCAGGGGAGACAGAAAAATATGCAGTTCTGGGAGAAGAATGGAATTGTCTGGAACTGGAGATGGACCTTGATGAAAGCTTTTGATTTTAATCTGAAGCTTTTATCCTGTCTTTATCTGATGCTGTTTCTGATTGGACTGAAAATTTGACATTTTACATATCTGACATTATTTTTTTTTATATGAACCATTTTCTTGTTTTAACATTTTTATTTTTTGCAGGAAGTCTTATTGGCTGGGGCATTGAACTTTTGTGGAGACGTTTTTTTTCTTCAAATAATCCTGAACGAAAGTGGATAAATCCAGGCTTTTTGACAGGTCCGTATCTGCCTCTGTATGGTTTTTCGCTGATTCTGCTTTTTTTGCTTGCACATATTGATGTATCGTTTGTTAAAAATTTGTATCTTCAAAAAACTGTTCTCTTTGTTTTGATGTCTTTTTGTATTACTTTGTTTGAATATGTTGCCGGACTTATTTTTATAAAAGGCATGAAGATAAAACTCTGGGATTATTCGAACTGCTGGGGAAATCTGCAGGGCATAGTCTGTCCTAAGTATTCTGCATTCTGGTATGTCTTGAGTGCAGTTTACTATTTCTTTGTTCATCCGAAGATTCTGGATTGGCTTTATTGGTTTACAAATCATATTGGATTCAGCTTTGTAGTCGGATTTTTCTATGGCGTTTTTGTGATTGATCTTTTTCATTCCCTAAATGTGATGAGCAAAATCAGAGCGTTTGCAAAAGAAAACGACATGGTTCTGCATCTTGAGAAAGTTCAGCATGCAGCCAGAAAATTCAATGAAGAACACAGGCAGAAAGTTTATTTCTGGCTCAGTATCAGAACAGACCATGCTTCACTTCACGAAAGTCTACGCAAAATCAAAGAAAAAATCGATGCCGAAAAACATGGACGGTAGAGTATGTCTTTGAGTATTTATACATGTTTACCGTTTTACTCATCAATTCCAAGAACAGTTTTGTGCATTATATATTCAATTTCTTCCATGCATTTGTTTATTTTGACATTAAAAGAAATTGTTCCAAGCATAATATTTAATCCTAAATTGATTGGAACAATTATCCAAAGCTTTAGAAAAACACCTATGGCAATATTTACTAAGACAAAAAAGAGAATGCTTTTTATTTCGAACAGAGTATTGTGGAAAACGACTTTGATGCTGCATTTTTTGTCATCACCAGAGACTGTGCATGAGAATTTTTTAACCGGAGAATATTTTTCAAATAGATTCAATTCTAATGAAAATTTCCCGTCTTTGAAGTCACCAGAGAAAGGTTTTTCTGTCTCATTCAAAAAAAATTGTTTTCAATGTTTGAACTGATAGCTTCTGTCATTTTCTTTGCAGATATGTCAGCTTCAAGTGTAATTTATTTTTTTTCTAAAACTGTAAAATACATTTTAATCCATGAATATCAACATTTTTTATACTCATTCAAACTAAAGGGCAGCTGTATAGTAAGTATATTTTATCTGTCAGAAAACAGCTGTCGTGTTTTAATTTAGCATAAAAAAGTCTGGTAGATGATTTAAGCCAATACTGTTTTTTTCAAAAACAATTCATTTTATGAAAAACTAAAACCATTTCGTAAATTTTTTGCATTTTGAAATTCTTTATTTGCCGCAGATTACAATCCGTCCGTTAGACTGCAGCCGATGATTTTATAGAATGGTTCGCTCTGTTCAAAAGTGTATTTTGTTTCTGCAATTATAACGGCAACTCTGTCTTCATACGGATTTTTTATATAGCCGCAAATGTATGCATCAAATGCAGTTACTCTTTCTGATGAAATTATTTTTTCTTTTTCACCGGATTTTGCAGTAAGTTTATATTCAATGATGTCCAGAAAATCAAATTCTTTCTGCTCTGTATTTTTTACCGACATCTTAAAGTCAATATTTTTTCCGTAGTCTGTATATGGCGGAAAACTGAATGAAAAATCTGCATCAAGAACTTTGTATTTTTTTACAGCCGAAGCAAGTTCTTCCAAGTGAACTTTTACAACATCTTTCATTGTAAAATCTGAAGAATCTTCTCCAAAGCTTTTGTCTGTGATGTTCCACAGAATTTCATCCGTTACAAGATCCTGGACTGTAAAAGAAATGTCGTAACCGCCTCTTCCTTCAACGGCACGTTTTTCAGAAAAAAGAATTTTTCCGTCGCGGGAAAATCCCAGAACATAAAAATTTGAATAACGGCTTGAATAATTTCCGTTTTCATATTCAGCAGTTTCTGATGTTCCAGAAATTAAAAATTTTTCAGTCTTTACAATTTTTGAATCAAAGTCAATTTCAGAAACATTGAGAAGGACATCTTCTTCAGCTGTAATTTTTTCAGCTTCTGTTTTATTTTCTCCCGATGAGCTTTCACTTCTGATTTCAGATTTTTCTTCAACTGAATTTGATTTTGCATCCAGTTGCCGCTCTGATGATTTACTGCAGCCGCACATAAAAACAAAACACATCGACAAACATAAAACTGAAAGAATATTTTTTTTCATGAATACAGTCTCCCTAAAAAATCGTATCAGTGACAGCTCAATATAAAAGTCTGCTTGTTTTTATATCAGTTCGCGTTCCAGACGGTAGACTGATCTATAGAAAGCTTTGTCATACCAAATGTTACTGTATTTGAGTGATTTTTCATCAGAATGCAGTTTTTCAAATATGTTTTTCAGTTCGCCGGAATCTTTTTGAGCGATAAGATATCTGATATATGCCAGTTGAATTTCGTTGTCGTATGATTTGTCAAGGATTTTTGTGTATTCTTTTTTGACAAAATCTGGTTCGCGTATTTTTCCGATGATTGCAAGATAGAGAATATTCTCTTTTTTGTGTGTGTTTAAACTTTCGTCTTTGTCAAAGATGCTGTTTATGTTTTCCAATGCTTCATCGTATTTTTCGAGAGAATAAAGTGCACCTGCGATTCTGTACAGTAGGTCTGGATCATTCAAAAAAGAACCTCTGTTCTGGTTTCTGTAGATTTCCAGTGCTTCCTCAACTCTGCCTTTGTCCATAAGGGCGTCTGCATAATTGACCATGTTTGTATATGTCGAAGATGATTTTGCTTTCTCTTCAAGAATTTCAAATTTCAAGTTTGGTTTTACGATGTTTACGATGGAATTTTTAGCTTTGCTCAGTTCGTTTGATGCGAAAATTTCTGGCAGCAGTTCAATAATCAGGTATGCAATTCCGCCGATGTATGGAATCATTATGATAA
Organism: Treponema sp.; assembly: GCA_045629255.1. Classification (GTDB taxonomy): domain Bacteria; phylum Spirochaetota; class Spirochaetia; order Treponematales; family Treponemataceae; genus Treponema_D. The sequence goes on along the minus strand of JAZQQW010000027.1, from coordinate 4,540 downwards.
TCCAAAGCCATAATGTGCTTTTGCGGTTTTTTATGATATGAATAATACATGCAAGCTGAAATAAGTAAGGTATTATAAAGTATAACATTTAATCTCCTGGGATTCTGAAGGATATGCCATGTTTTGTAACATGGGAAAAATTGAATTTTAACTGTTCTTGTAAAAAAGCATTTGGTTAAATAGTTTTTTTCAAGATGTTTATGTTTTCCGAGCATAGCATATATAGTGTAAGTTTGCAATTATTTTGATTATTCAAACAATTATATGTCTGAAAAAAAACTTTGTAAAAAGGGCAGGGAAGTTCTGCAAAAGTGCAATTTTCCGGTGTTTTGTAATCAAACAATGTTTTTACTTGGTGTCCTGGATTACATAATCATACCAGTCATAGACTTCGCTTTCGTGTATGCCATCTTTTATGCAGATGCCGGCTTGTTTTACGGAGTCCGGCGTGCCAGATATAAGCGGATGCCATGGATACAGCTGTTTATGTTCATAAATAAGTCTGTATGCACATGTTTTCGGAAGCCATTTAAAGTCTTTGATTTTTTTGCGGTCAAGTTTTATGCATTCTTTCTGGAGTTCAAAGCGGTTTTCGTATTGTGTGCAGCGGCATGTATTTATGTCCAGGAGATTGCATGCAATTTTTGTGAAAAGAATTTTTTTGTTCCACAGATATCCGTCAACTATTTTACGGAAGCAGCAGCGGCCACAGCCGTCACAAAGAGATTCCCATTCGGCATCTGTCATATCCTGCAATTCTTTGGTTTCCCAGAATTGTCTTTTTTTTTCTGCGTTATTTTCTTCCATAATGTTTACTTTACCACAAAAGGTGCTTTGGAAAAATACTGTTTTTGCATGACTTTAATCTTTGACTCTTGTAAAGAATCTGCCGTACAGTTCCTTTGTTTTCAATACATTGATAAATGCATTTTCGTCGCAAATTTTGAGAGCTTTTACAAGTTTTCCAAGTTCATCTGTTGAAACAACTGCGTAGAGCATCGTTTTTGTTGAGTTTTTGTAGCATCCGACACCGGTGAACTTTGTGGCGTCGTGGTTTGTCATGCTTTTTATCAGTTCGTATAGTTCATCCGGCTTTTCGGTGATGATGAGAAGTGTTACTTTCTGGTAATGTTTGTACAGCCAGTTCAAGACCTGTGTAGAGCTGAACTGAAATATTATTGAGTAAAGTGATTTGTCGAATCCGAAAAGAATTCCTGCGAGTATAAGAACACACACATTCATGGCGAATATGTAGTTCCACATGTCAACTCCTTTTTTTTCGGAAATGTAAATTGCGATGAAATCTGTTCCACCGCTTGTTGCGTCTGCGTAAAGGCACATTGTAACTGCAATGCCGTTGATGATGCCGCCGAATACCGCGGACAAAAGTAAATCTTCTGTGATTGTGATTGGCGGAATCAAGTCTGTGAGCACTGATGATATGACAATCATCAGAAGCGAGAAAAGTGTGAACTTTCTGCCGATGAACTTGAAACTGATGTAGACAGGCACTGCGTTCAGTGTCCAGTAAAGCAGCGTGTAAGGTACTTTGATGCCGAAAAATTTTTCGGCTGATCTTTGTATTACGAGGCTGATTCCTGCAAAACCTCCGGGGATAAGGCTTGCGAAATTTACGAAGGATTTCATGTTCAGTGAAAAAATTACTGAGGCTGCCAGAATCAATATGAGTCGTTTGTAAAATGCCGGCGTCGGAATTATAGTTGTTATTCTGTTTTTCATCTTTATAAATATAACACAAAAATATAAGAAAGATGAAAAAAAAGTGTTTCTTTTTGTAATATTTTGTATATAATGTCTGTATGCTTTTCAGATTTACAGATTGTGTAATTGATTTTGTAAAATGTTCTGATGTTGTTTCGAAATGTACTGTGGCAGAAAACAGATTCTGCGAATGGGCAGTTGATATCTGCACAATAGGAGATTCTCAGTTTTTTCTGGTTTCGAATGTTTATTCTCTTTATAGCTTTATTTTTGAAACTGCCGGCATTGCATCGACAAAAACTTTCGTAAAAGTTGCAATAAATAAGTTAAGAGAACATTTATATAAAAACAATCTCTTTTATGTTTGGTATGAGTTTATTCGTGATAATGCGGATAACATAGTTATTGAGCATACTTACGAAGGTAAATTGTCTGTTGCTATGAGAGTTCTTGAAAATACGCTTTTTTATTCTGCTAAATGGTCTATAGATACTATAAATAGATATTTTACAGAGTACATTTCCACAGTATATGAAAATGTTTCAAAAGGAATTTTTACAAGCAGTGATGTTTTTCGAAGTGAGATAATGAAATGGCCTCCGATTGCTGTGTCTGAAAGATGTGTAAAGGCTCCTGTTATAGGTTCTCATTTTAGGTGTGCTGATGATGAAAACAATTTTTTCCTTTATAATCCGCCTGACGAAAAACAATTAGAGCAATATACATTTTATGACAGGCCTGGTGAGAAAAGTTTCTGGTCGAAAAAAAAGTGACTTATTGTATGATGATATTGATTATGCAGAATAAAAAAACAGGCTGCAAAATTATTTTTTACAGCCTGTTTGTATCAGCTTCCGAAATCAGAAGCTTGTTTTAGAAACAATTTCCCTTATCTAAATTACTTAGATGCTCCTGGGAATGGTGTCTTTTCAAACTCTTTGTTTCCGTGTGTATAAGATGGCAGGAGCTTTGGAGATACGAGATCTTTTGAGATTCCTGCTGCTGCACGCTCTTTCTCAAATGCCTTGACGTGATCAAGGTTCATCTTTGATGTGTCTGAGAGTGCAATATTCTTGAACATCTTTCCAGCTTCGATTCCAGCTTCGCGTCCGAATACGACAACGTCAAGCAATGAGTTACCCATCAGGCGGTTTGTTCCGTGTACACCACCAGATGCTTCGCCTGCAACGAGGAGGTTTGCAACACCTGAGTGACATGTCTTGTCGATTTCAACACCGCCGTTCTGATAGTGGAGTGTAGGATAAACAAGAATAGGCTCCTTGCGGATATCAATGCCGTACTTGATGAACATATTGTACATAGCAGGAATTGACTTGAGGATTGTTCCTTCACCATGAATCTTTTCAATCATTGGAGTATCGAGCCATACTGCGTCCTGAACGTCGTTCTTTACACCGCGGCCATTGCGTACTTCCTTGATGATACCAGATGCGTTAACATCACGTGTTTCGAGTGGGTGAATATAAACTTCTCCGTCCTTGTTGATAAGCTTTGCTCCGAGTGAGCGAACCTTTTCTGTAACAAGTTTTCCGAGAATCTGTGTTGGATATGCAGCTCCTGTTGGGTGATACTGCAATGAATCCTGATACAAAAGCTTTGCACCTGCACGGTATGCCATGACAAGACCGTCAGCTGTTGCACCATAGTGGTTAGATGTTGGGAATCCCTGATAGTGCATGCGTCCAGCTCCACCAGTTGCAATGATTACAACTTTTGCCTTTGCAATGCGAACTTCATTTGTTTCCATGTTCATCAAAACTGCACCACAAGCTTCGCCTTTGTCGTTCTTGATGATTTCGATAGCAGATGTAAAATCTACAACTGTGATTCTGTCTGCGCGGTTAAATGTTTCATCACGGAGTGTACGCATGATTTCAGCACCAGAGTAGTCCTTACATGCGTGCATTCTCTTGCGGCTTGTTCCGCCACCATGTGTTGTTACCATTGTTCCGTCTGCATCTTTGTCGAACTCTACACCGAGGTCATTGAGCCATTTGATTACAGATGGAGCTTTGTTTACAAGTGTATAAACAAGTTCTGGTTTTCCATCAAAGTGTCCGCCACCAAAACAGTCAAGGTAGTGCTGTGCCGGGCTGTCGTTAGGTTTGTCAGCTGCCTGAATGCCGCCTTCTGCCATCATTGTGTTTGCATCACCTACACGGAGTTTTGTTACGAGCAAAACTTTTGCACCTGCTTCTGATGCCATAATTGCAGCAGATGTTCCTGCTCCACCACCACCGATTACGAGAACGTCTGACTCATAGTCAATGTGTGTCAAATCAATGTGATCAGGCTCAATGCGTGGCTTTGCCTGAAGCATATCTGCCAGTTCGTGTGGAGCTTTCTGTCCCTTGTTAGGACCAATCTTGAGCTCTTCAAACTGATCAGCAATGCGATCCGGATGGTATTCCTTCAAAATCTGATCTTTCTCATCTGCAGTCAGGCGGGCATGCTCGAACTTGAGGTTTGCTTCGCGTTTTTCTGCAACAATTTTTGCTGCATCGTCAAGGTAATTACCGTACATTTATATACCTCTTAAAATATTAGGATTCAAGAAGAACGTTTTTTATAATCAGAGCTATGTTAAACATGAGTCTCTGCGGAACGTCTTCAGTCACTTTTACAGAACTGTCAAACGGCAGTTCTGTGCTTATTTTTCGATGTCTCTATTGTTGTAAAGTTCTTTGATTTCTGCCAATGGCTTCTGCATCAGCTTCTGGATCATTTCTTCACATTTGCCTGCATCGATTTCTGCAACACGGTCGAGCAAGTGCTGGCTCTGTGGCTGGAGGTACTT
>JAZQQW010000026.1:0-80243 GCA_045629255.1 Treponema sp. | reverse complement strand
AAGCCATTCCTGGAATGTGATTTGCTTTTACAACCGAAGTAAGATAATCATCAATTTTTGTACAGTCAATTGCAAAAACTCCAAAAGAAAAAAATGAAAGTAAAAAGATAACAAAAAATTTCTTCATAAAAACCTCTTGCCCTCACTTTGAAGCTTTTATGAAGATTAAACAATATAAATATGAGTAACCTAATATGGTTAATATTAGGAACCTAATACGCTTTTTAAAGCTTTTGCGTGAAATTCTGCAATTTGGCTTTTGAACTTTCAAAGCCGGCTCTAAAATACTGCAATGTTTTTTTTCTAATAAATTATACGCTGAGAATCATTTTATAAATAAAACTGTTATTTAAATTTTCATGACATTGAAGGAATCAAAAGTCAATTTTTCTGATACCAGCATCTGATTTGTCCTTGCTGCAAAATGTGTCCTTCCATAGCTTTTTTTACATCCTTAAATTTTGCAGAAGGTTGTAAATCAAGTTTTTCATCTAAAGCGTAAACTGTAAAATGATAATTGTGCATTGCATGAAACGGCGGTTTTGGTCCACGGTATCTGTGCTTTCCGTAACCGACTCCCTGGACCGCCGAAAAAGGTTCTTCAATAATTGCGCCGAAAGGTATCTTTTGCGGAATAATATTTACTGCAGGAATGTTCCAGCATATCCAATGACAGTATTCTTTTGAAACAGGCATGTCTTCATCACAAAATGCAACTGCAAGATATTTTGTATTTTCCGGTAAATTTTCGATTACAAGTTCAGGAGAAATGTCTTTTCCATATCCTGTAAACTGAACTGGTAGTTTTCCGCCATCTGTAAACGCTGGACTTTTGATAACAAGAACCTGTGATAAAATAATTTCTGCCATTTTTATTACTCCCATAAAAAAGCTGCATAAAGTCTATCAGTTTTTTTCCAGGCAGTAATTGTCATATGACAAGAAATGAGATTTTGTAGACCTAACTATTTATTTCACGTTTTATGCGGCTTAAGGAACTTGGCGTAATTCCTAAATAAGAAGCAATGTATTCCTGTTTTACACGGCGGACAATTTCCGGGTTTTCATTTGTAAATTCAATATAACGTTCCTTTGCTTCTTTGCTTGCAAAATCATAAGATTTTTTATCAACACTCAGAAATGCAATATTTATAAGCTCTGTAACTTTTTCTTGGATGACAGAAGATTTTGAAGTCAGAACTTTTATATTCTCCGTTTTAATTTTTGCGGTATAAGTTTCTTCAAGCGTTTCCACAAAAAACGGCGATGGTTTTTCGGAAATAAAACTGTAAAATCCACACCATTCATTTTCTTTTGCAAAACATTTTGTAATTTCATAACCGTTTTCATCTATGTAATAAGCACGTACAAGACCTTTTAATACAAGATGCATTGAATCTGATACATCTCCCATATAAATTATCTGCGTACCAGGGATATATTTTTCAAAGGAAAACAATGATTCACACGCACATGCAGTATTATCATCAAATGAAAGTTGAGTTGTCAGATATGAATGCAAAAACTCAAAAGTTTTCATCTGTTTATCTTTTTGATTAAGAAGATTCCCTCTGACAAAATTGCACTCAAAATAACTGTGCCTGTTTTAAAAATAAATATTGAATCACTTAAATCAACCGGATTCATTTTTGGAAAAACCTTACAGCAATAAAGTAAAATTAAAGATAATTCTGCAATAATGAAAATATATGCAGGCTGAAAAAATATAATAAGTTTTTCTTTTCTGATAATCGTATAATTAAATATTTTGCTTAAGATTAGATTCTCAAAAAACAATATTGCAAAAATCAAAAGAGAATTAAAAAAAATCGAAGCGTAAATAAGTTTATCAAATAACTCTGAATCACAAATATTGTAAAGAATTAAAAAAAATAAATAACCTGTTAACCTCAGATTATAAATAAAAACGAGAAATGTATAAATCAATATAAAAGTCACAGCATATGACAGCAAAAACAAGGCTATTTTTTTGAAGGTAAGTGATTTTGCTAAAAATATTTTTAACCAGATGCAAAACAATACTGGTGTAAAAATCAGACTCCAGTAGAAATTTCCAACCCATGTTAAACCATCCCATCCATTTAGTAAAACTTCCATGTAGTAAGCCGCAAAACATACTAGAGAAATGATTAACAAACTAATTAATTCTTTTTTATTTTTTTTGATAAAATTCATTTTATCTCCTATGAAACAAGCTTGTACCCAAGTCCGTAAACTGTTTCGATGCAATCTTCAGGCAGTTTTTTGCGGAGGCGCTTTATGTGACAGTCTATAGCACGGTCGTTTAAATATGTATCATCCGGGTACGATATTTCTATTAACTGTTCACGTGTAAGAACAGAATCTGTATGTTCTATAAACGCCTGAAGAATTCTGAATTCGGTTACAGTTAAAACCAAAGGCTCGTTATTTACAGTTGCAGTATAAGATGATGCATTTAAATTTATATTCTTATAAGAAATTGTCTTCTCATTTGAACTTGAACTTGGAATATCAGCGATTCTTCTCTGCAAAACATGAATGCGTGCAACTAATTCTTTTGTAGAAAAAGGTTTACACAGATAATCATCTGCACCAAGTTCAAGACCTAAAACTTTGTCAAATTCTTCATCGCGGCTGGTAAGAAACATAACGGGAGTTTTCAAGCCCTTTTCCCTTATTTTTCTTAATAAAGCAATTCCATCCATAACGGGCATCATAATATCGAGTATAAAAATATCAGGAATTGTGCCAGCCGAAACAGCATCCCAGGCTAACTGTCCGTTTGCATATTCTAAAACTTCAAAACTTTCTTTTAAAAGCAAAGTTTTTACTGCAAGACGGACATTTTTTTCATCATCTACAAGTGCAATAATCATTCTTCAATTAAAACAGTATTGTTTGATTTTTTCAAGTTTGCCCAGTTTACTTTTCTTGTAATAAACATAATTATTGCAAGTAAAACAAATGCAAAGACAGAACCCATAAGCAGTGCATAATCTTCCGACTGTAAGCAGAAGAACAAATATGAATATAAAAGCACAAACATTGCACACATTATTCCGCCAAGTTTCACTTTTTTTGTAATCGACATTACGTAAAAACTTACAAGCAGCCCAGACGCAATTGCACCGAGCAAATATGCAAGTCCAAATTGTATATGTTCAGACATAGAAAGCAAAAGCAAAAAGAAAATTACACTTGCAGCGCCGCTCAAAAGATAGTTAACCGGATGCAAATTCAATTCAAAAAAGATTTCAAACAAGAACAGCACAATAAATGGAACTATGATAAACAAGAAAGCATAATTTTGTGCACGGTGAAGCTTCTGATAAAGATTAGCCGGCTCTACAAAACTAAAACCTATAGATTCACTGTCATTATTTGAACCGAAAGGAATATTCCAGCTGGCTGTAAAGCCCGAATCAGTGATTTCGCGAGTATCTGGTAAATACTCGTAATTTGTAAAACCTGGAGACGGCCAATCCGAAACCACATTCAATTTTGTTTCAGACGAACCTGTCATTACCATAAACTTTAATGCACCGCGAATATACAAAACAGTTGTCAGGTTAATTTTTTCTGCTTTCGATAAATCAAGCGAACATGCAATTCCATTAGAATTATTATAAAAATCACTGTTCTTTGAATAGAAAAAAGTATTTTTTACCTGATTATTGATTTCGAAAACAGGTTTATCCATCAATGATGAAGAATGAACTGGAATAATTATCATTGCTTCAGAAAACAAATAAGTCAATTTTTCAGTATTCTGTAAATTAGAAATATCAAATATTGAGTTTACCGTTAACTGACCTGTATAAACAGGCGCATGATATATTCCAAGATTTCTATTCTCCGATTTTAAATCCGCATCATATAAAATTTTGTCTGCAGCAATAACTTTTACACCTTGTCGTTTTTTTAACACAATTTTATCATTTTCGTATGATTCGTATTTTTCTTCATACGGAATGACAATGTCTGTACCTTTAACGACAAAGTTTCCGCCTGCACTTTGCGAAATTTCGTTCTGAGTATTTTGATACGTTTTTTCGCGTTCGTTCATTTTGCCGCCAATCAAAGTATTTGCAATGCACAGACCTCCAATAATTATACCGATCGAAACTAATTTTACAGTTATTGATGATATTTTTTTCATGATTATTCCTCCAATATTTTTCTTTATGGATTAATCGTACAAAGAGAATATGTCAAAATTGCGGCAAAAATGTGTTATTTTATGCTGATTGCAAAACAGAATTTTGCACCGCCTTTTTCGCTTTTTGAAACTGTTATCTGCCCTTCAAGTGAATCTGCTACAGCTTTTACTAAAGAAAGTCCAAGTCCTGTGTGATTGGCTTTGTTTTCTTCATTTCTCTCTGAATAAAAGCGGTTAAATATTTTTTTAATCTGTTCATCACAAAGACCGGGACCGTCATCTTCTACAGACAAAATAAACTGTTTACTTTCTTTATTTTTCGAAATTTCAGTTTTTACAAGAATGTTATGCGCAAAACTGCAGGCATTATCAATTAAATTCGAAGCTACAATTTCCAGATACTCTGGTGGAATTGCAATATTTATTTCATCTTCTGCTGATAAAAATTCAACATCTGTATCTGCATAATTTTTTTGTATTCTTGAAATTATGTTTTTAACATAAGTGTTTACAGGAAGTTCCTGACATTTTGCAATATCAGCATCAATTTTTGAAATATTGCGCACTTCTGTAAGCAGTGTCTGAAGATGAGTTACTTCATCTATAATTGCATCTGTAAAATTCCGGCGTTCTTCTTCGGTTAAAGTTTTATCTTCCAAAAGTTCTGCAGAAGAACGAATTGCAGTCAAAGGATTTTTAAACTCATGCGAAATATCAGAAGAAAAAGCCTGACTGAATTTTATCCGCTGGTTCAAACGTTCAATTAAATTTGAGAACGCTCTTGAAAGACGGCCAATTTCATCATGCCTTTTTGAACCTGTAAATTCTGTAAAAATAATCTGACCTTTTTTATCTGCACACTCACCTGTCTGTCTAGAAAGTTTTCTCAGCGGATGAACAATTCTAAAAGCAAGGAAAAATGCAATCAAAAGAACAACCAGAAGAGAACGCAAAAAGATTTTTCCAAGATCAACTCTAAGTTCATAAAGATTCTGCAAAATTCTGTATGTGGAACGGCTTACAAGCACAACACCGAATATATTATCATTTTTTTGAATCGGAATTGCTGAATACAAAGTAACGCTCACCTGACCACCGGTAGAAAATCTTGTAATGGCGCCGTATTTTCCATTTAAAGCTGCGGCAACTTCCGGACCGTCAAAAACATCTGTTTCAGTATAAAAATCTGCATTGTCATAAGAAGACCTAGGTGGTTTAAAATATTTTCTGTAAATTCTTACAGGAAAAGAAAAAAGCCTGTAAACAAAAGTATCAGTATTTTCAGTTGTTTCAGACAATAAAGCTCTTGAATGAACAGTATCCTTTTTTTCAGTTTCAACAAGATTATCAAGACTGCTGGAATCAACAATCAGCTTACCTTTGCTGTCGAGAATGCGGATACGCGAATCAAAACGGTTTTCCATGTTATTCAAAATGTCCAGTGCAAACTTTTCATCAATTTCAAAAGGATTATTTGTCACAAGTGCAGATGCAATTAAACGCCCCTGCTGAACATTCGAATTTTCAAGCATTGTAAGCTGCTGTTTTTCATAAGTTTTAAGCGAAATCATAATTGCAACTGGCGTAAACGCAATAATTATAAGAAAAATAAAAATCTGAATACTGATGCTTATTTCAAAACGTTTCATTTTTGGCTGCATGTTCCGGTATCATTTAATGGAATCAATTAATTTTTCAAACTCTGGCATAGCCCATTTCATGTATTTACTTTTATTTTTGTTGAAAATTCTGATTAAATAATCATCAATGTTTTTATCTTTTAATGAGATTAAATATCTGTAAAATGGTAAACATATATGAGGATTCAGTTCATTTTCAAGTCTTTTTTTCATAGCGTCAATTATTGCTGCACTGTTTTTTTGAACGCAATCAATGTTATTCATAAAAACTTCAACAGTAGTTACACCGTTGTTTTGAATGGCATTTGAAAAATATGAAGTTAAATCTATTTCATTTATGTTCATAATCTGTATGATGTATTCAAGTACTTCTGTCTTTGAGAAATAATCATCAGAATTTTCCAGAGATTTTTTCATTGCATCAACTGCAAATGTTTTATCCTTTTCTATAAAATAATCTATGGTATTTTTTTGTATCAAGTCGGATTCAAGCCAGAGCTTTTTCAAATATTCATCATAAAAACCGTCTGTTGAATTTTCAATTGCATTAAATATAAATCTCAGATGATATTTTTGTATATTATTATTTACTTTGTCAGAAAATGCCATGTCAAAAATCTCTCTGGAAAAATCATCATGGTAATCTGAAATAAGTTTATAGAAATCATTCCACTCATTAGAAAAATGTTCTTCCGGCATGATGGAAATCATATAATTTTTAAGAAACGGCTTGTAAGAATCTGACATGTTGTATTTACAGGCCTTAAAAAATAACTGGACATTTAAATCCTGTAATTTTTCAATCAATTGAATATCATCTGCTTTCTGATATTTTGCAAGTGAATAAATTGCAGTATCTTTTCCTTCCAGTGCCCATGATTTTTCTGTTGAATACAGTTTTTCTGATTTTTTGTCGCTGAGCAATATTTTTTCTGCAAAATATAATTCAGATTTTTTTTGAATCAATTGTATTTCTATTTTTTCTTTTTCATCATCTGACAGTTTATTAAAAAAGCAGTCAAATAAAAAATCTCCGACATACCAGCCACCGCCGATATCCAAAGCCCATGTAGTAATTTTTGTATAATCATTTATTTCGCTGCTTAAGATTTTATACCAGTCAGCTTTTATATTTTTTTTCTGAAGGAAATAAGCAGCATAACATTTTACAACAGAACTTTCATCATTTAAAAATTTAATGCTTTCTTTATCTGAACAAAGACTGAAAAACTTTTCTGCACTCTTATATAATTCAGATTCAATGGGACATATTCCTATTGTTTCATACTCAAAACAATCGGCTTTACGTAATTTTTCAAGCAGTTCCTGTTTTGTCTGAGCAAAAATACCGGCAGATAAAATGCATAAAATAAAAACACAGATTTTTTTCTTCATTTTTGATAATCCCCAAAACATACTACATATAAATGATTTTGTTATTTTTTTGTAATTATACATTAAAATTGGACTTTATACAAAAAAAATCCGTCTTGGAGTTAACAAGACGGATTGTGTATTTGTCTCTATCGCACCAAAACCCGAGTATTGATTCAGCCGCAGTCCGCGCCTGTTTTACTTTCAGTAAAACCATCAATACTCGCTGAATTTTTACTTGCTCAAATACTCATTGATACTTGCAGCAGCTTTTCTTCCTTCACCCATGGCAAGGATAACTGTTGCAGCACCAAGAACGATGTCTCCACCAGCCCAAACTTTTGTCATGCTTGTAGCCTGCTTTTCATCAACTGTAATGTGACCGCGGTCATCAACCTTGATTTCTGGAGTAGTCGCAGGAATCAATGGGTTAGAGTTATTTCCGAGAGCAACGATTACAGCATCACAAGGAATCTCGTGTTCTGACCCCTTGATTTCAACAGGACGGCGACGACCTTTTTCATCCGGCTCACCAAGTTCGTAAGAAAGAGCTGTAACAGCACGAACTTTGCCGAAGTTATCTTTGTCGTTCGGATCATCGTATGCCAGAATTTCTACAGGATTTTCGAGGAACTTGAATATAACGCCCTCTTCCTCTGCGTGATCAACTTCTTCGCGACGAGCAGGCATTTCAACACGTGAACGGCGATATACTACGTATACCTTTTCTGCTCCAAGACGAAGTGCCATACGTGCTGCATCCATAGCAACGTTACCACCACCACAGACTACGACAGTTTTTGCATGATAATACGGGGTATCAGCATGCTCTGTATCATATGCTTTCATGAGGTTTGCACGTGTAAGATATTCGTTTGCAGAGAAAACACCAATGTAGTTTTCGCCAGGAATACCAAAGAACTTTGGAAGACCTGCACCAGTTCCGACAAATGCTGCATCAAATCCCTTATCTGTAAGAATCTGCTGTACTGATGTTGTACGTCCGACGAGTGTGTTGTATTCAAACTTAACACCCATCTTTTCGAGGTTTTCAACTTCCTTCTGAACGATAGACTTTGGAAGACGGAATTCTGGAATACCGTAAACCATGACACCACCGGCTTTGTGAAAAGCTTCAAATACTGTAACGTCATGACCTGCACGGCGGCAGTCAGCTGCTACAGTAAGACCTGCAGGACCTGAACCAACGATGGCAACTTTCTTGCCTGTTGATGGTGCAACAGCCGGAGCCGTTGTAAGGTTATTTTCTCTTTCATAGTCAGCAACAAAGCGCTCAAGGCGTCCGATAGAAACTGACTTTTCTGCGTTCTTGTAAACTTTACCAACTGTACACTGACCCTGGCACTGCTTTTCCTGTGGACATACGCGGCCACAGATTGCAGGCAAAAGGTTTGTTCCCTTGATGATGTCTACAGCGCCCTTGAAGTTTCCCTTTGCTACTTCTGCAATAAATGTTGGAATCTGTACGTTTACAGGACATCCAGAAATACATGGAGCGTTTTTGCACTGAAGACATCTCTGTGCTTCAACAACAGCCTGCTCTTTTGTATATCCGAGGGCAACTTCTGACATCTGACGAGCTCTTACAAGAGGTTCGCCGGAAGGCATTTCCATCTGAGGAATCTTCATGCGGTCAGGATTCTTAAGTTCCTTTCCTTCAATTTTCTTCTGCTCTTCAATAGCAATATTTCTTAATTCTTCTATTGATTTATGTTCACTCATTTGATTCTCCAATTAATCACCAGCGTCATGCCAAGCACACAAACAGATTAATGTTCAGCACGACAAAATGCTCAATGCAATCCAATATTGCACTTGTGCTTTGCTTCCTCTTCCTGTGGCTTGAAGCTCTTCATGCGCATCATCATGTTATCCCAGTCAACCTGGTGTGCATCAAAGTCAGGTCCGTCAACACAGACAAACTTTGTTTTGCCGCCGACAGAAACACGACAGCCGCCGCACATACCAGTTCCGTCAATCATGATTGTATTAAGAGAAACCGTTGTCTTGATATTGTACTTCTTTGTTGTTGCAGCACAGAACTTCATCATGATAGGCGGTCCGATTGCGATAACTTCTGCAGGAGGAACATCGCTCTGACAAAGACGCTCGAGAGGAACTGTAGTAACACATTTTTCACCTTCTGAACCATCGTCTGTACAGATGATAACTTCATCACAGACAGCTTTCATTTCATCAACAAAAATCAAAAGGTCTTTTGTGCGTGCTCCTTCAATAAGGATAACCTTATTTCCGGCAGCTTTGAGAGCCTGAACAATAGGATAAAGAGGTGCTGTACCGAATCCGCCGCCGACACAGACAACAGGACGGTCATATTTTTCTATGACAGACGGAGTTCCCAAAGGACCTAGAACTCCTCCAAGATAGTCACCAGCTTTGAGCTGAGCAAGTTTCATAGTAGAAGCACCGATTGGCTGGAAAGCAATTGCAACCCATCCTTCTTCAGCATTTGCATCTGCAATTGTAAGCGGAATGCGTTCAGTTTTGTCCTGATCAACCATGACGATAAGGAATTGTCCGGCCTTGCGGTTCTTTGCAATATCCGGAGCTTCAAACTTCATGTAGTAAACAGCCTCTGAAAGGTGTTTCATTTCGAGAATTTTGTTCATTATTATAGCCCTTTACACAACCAATATAAAATGTCTTACTTCAAATAGTTCTTCCATAATATAGAAATACATTCTGTTGTTCAATCCATATCAGATACTTGGCAGAAGCAAAATACAAATTTAATTATGATAGAAAACATCATAATTAGATGCAGTAAAACTTTTTTTCAGGATTTACACGACGAACATTTATATCAAAATTGTATTCTGAGAAAATTAAATTTATATTCATAAAAGTGTTCTTTCCATGAACTATTACTGTCAAAAATCAGTCATACATGTCTCATTTTTCTCAAAAATCACAAAACATGTTAATTTAAGTTTATTTTTCGGTAAAAACAAATTGCTCTATATATCTAACTGTATTATAATAATTTTATCCCAAAAACCATTTTTTTTATTATTCAAAGTCAGGAGAGAGCTATGCGTCGGAGTACTAAGAAGGTAAAACTTCAAAAGTTAAATTTAACATCTTCTTTTAAGTTTAAATTCATTGTTTTTTTCTTTGCAATTGTTGTAGCCATATCAGCAGGAATCACATGGAGATCAGTTACAGGCATGCAGGAAGTTGCCATGTCTGTTTTTTACTCTCAAGGTTACAAGCTAATAAAACGTGCACAATTCAAAGTTGACCCTGAACAATTCCAGAAGCTTGCAGCATCACTTGATGAAGACGATCCTTACTATTCAGAACTTCACATAGACCTTTATACGCTCAAGCAAGAATCAAACTGTAAGTTTCTTTATACAATGGTTCCAAAAGGCGGCAATAACTTCATGTACATCGTAGACGGCAGTGCCCGTAAGTTCGATACAGAAAACTTTTCTCCACTAGGAACTGTCGAAGATCTTTCTGACTACGGAGTTTATCCTCACAAAGTCGCAGAAGAAAAAGACATTATCCTTTCAAACATACGCTCCACAAAAAGATGGGGCAAAATCATTACTCTTTATGCACCGATTTCCAATGGAAACGAGTACATCGGTTTTATAGCATGTGACTTCGATGCAGGAAATATTCTGCGGCTGATGAAAAAAGAAAGACTTATCATTTACGCTCTTACTCTTTTCTTCGTTGTTATTGGTATTTTCCTGATTGTTCTATATGTCACAAAATTCTTTAAATCACTCAATACAGTAACTATACGCATGAATGAAATAGCAACAGGTGCCAGCGATTTGACAGCCCGTATTAAAGTCACAGAGGATTCTGAAATTTCGCTTCTTTCAAAGGCCTGCAATAATATCATTGAAAAACTGCAGAACATGATTCAGGAACAGAAACACGCTGTTGCCAGTTTGAGCAAAAACTCAGAAGAGCTTCTGGAACACAGTAGAGAAAACTCTCAGCTTATCGATACAGCAACAACTTCCATAAGTGACATCTTTATGCGCGCACAAGACCAGACAAAGATGACAGGAGAAGCTACCAGCACAATCGATGATTTCATTGAATCTGTTCTGCACCTTGATGAAAAAGCAGGAAAACAGATTGAAGCCATTGCAAACTCAAGTAATGCAGTTTCTCAGATTTCAAGCAATATCGAAGATGTTTCGCGTCAGATTAATTCTATATCAGATGAATACGAAAGCATTGTCATCAAATCCCAGGACGGAAAGCAAAAACAAAAGGAAGTCACAGAGAAAATTGCAATCATTCAGGACCTGGCAAAGAAGCTTTTTGCTGCAAACAAGATTATCTCCGAAATATCATCCCGCACAAACCTTCTTGCCATGAACGCAGCTATCGAAGCGGCACATGCAGGAACTGCCGGACAGGGATTCAGCGTTGTTGCAACAGAAATCAGAAACCTCGCAGAAAACTCTGCCGTTCAGACAAAATCTATCCGTGAACTTGTACAGAATGTCGAAAAAGCTGTTCTTGATATCGTTGAAGCTTCTTCAAAGTCATCTTCGTCATTTGATACACTGGCAGAAAGCATACGCACAATGGAAAGCTCCCTGCAGAATGTAAACTCAAAGATGTCAGAACAGAACGAGGAATCAGAAAAAATCCGCAGAATGATGGAAGTTCTGGAAGATTCATCAAAATCTATCTCAGCCTCTTCATCAAGACTCCGTGAGAAAAACGACGTCCTCGAAGAAAACATTGCAGCTCTCCAGAGCAAAGCCTCTGAAATTTTGGACAGTTCAAGTTCTGCAACAGGCAAACTTGACCAGATGAAATCTTATGCAGGAGAATCAGAATCACAGTCCGAAGAAAACTTGAGGCTTTCAGATTCAGTCAAAAAACTTGTGGACAGCTACAAAACTGAATAAAAATATCGGTTATTCAATAAAGGCTTACGAAAGCACGGTTTTTGAAAGCCTTTATTTTACATGAAGCAAACTTAGAAACAAAAAGCCTTTAAAAACGCAAAGTTCTTAAAGGCTTTTTTCTTTCCGTAAATATCTGAGTGCAGAGTTTCTGTACAGAAAACACATCTTCTGACGGCTGATAAAGTACATGCAAAATGTGATTCCAAAAATAAAATTCGGAATTACAGATTGTTTTCATGGCCTTATTAGTGCCAGAACAAATAATTTCAAAACTCGAATTTCAGGCTAACTATAAAAAACTACAGCCTTGCCTTATCGTACAAATTTCTGATAAGTGAAACAACTGTCATCGCACCAACTCCGTTAGGAACCGGTGTATAACCGAAGATTTTGTCCTTATTTACACCGTCATAGTCGCCTTCGATGTGATAGCCTTTTTCGCTATCGTCTTTTACTCTGTTGATGCCGACATCAACGACAACCTGACGCTCTGTCAAAAGTTCACCTTTGAGAAACTTAGGTTTACCAACAGCTGCAACAACAATATCTGCACCGCGGATATAGTTTTCAAGGTCAGCAGGCTTTGTCTTTGAGTGACACAAAGTAACTGTTGCATCTTTATCGAGCATCTGCATGGCAAGTGGCTTTCCTACAATATAAGAACGTCCGATGATAACAACTTTTTTGCCTGCAAGAGGTACGTCATAATATTCAAGCATTTTGACAATACCTTTTGGAGTACAAGCATCTTTATAATCGTTAAAACCGTCAACATCTTTATTTCCAATGATGTGAAATGCTTCCTGCATAACATCTGACGGAAGAGGTGTCGGCTGCTGAACTATAATTCCCGTATAATCTGAATTCACAGCTTTTTTGATTTCATCAATAAAATCAAGGCTCGAAATACTCTCAGGGAGAACAAGATTTGTAAACTTCATGCCGCAGTATTCGCATGCTTTCTTTTTCTGATTGACATACACTTTGCTGGCAGGATCATCACCGACAGTCACAACACAAAGAGAAATATTCAAATTCTCTTTGCTTACGGCGTCTTTAATTTCGTCCTTGAGCTTTTCTGCTAAAACTTTTCCGTTTAAAACCATTTCTTATCTCCATCGTTTTTTCGCGCGGAGGATTTCACACTGCTACAACTTGCGTCATAATAAAACATGAAATCCGACAGCAATCACTTATTGATTTCAACCCGAACAGCGGGCAATTATCTTATGAAATTTCTGATTCCATCTGCAATTCTCTTTGCAATGACAGGATTATTCATTGTGTACAAATGTATGCCGTCTACATTTGCACTTGCAAGATCGATAATCTGATTGATTGAATATGCAAGGCCTGCATCAAGTAAAGCATCTTTGTTGTCGCCATATTTGTTCAAAAAACGGCATACAATGTCCGGCAATGTTGCCCCGCACATGTTTACCATACGCTCAATCTGCTTCTTGTTGATAGCCGGCATGATGCCTGCACTGACAGGAAGATTGACATCTGCCAGAGCACATCTTTCTTTGAATTTAAAGAAATTCGAATTGTCAAAGAAAAGCTGTGACACAAAGAAAGAAACTCCGCTGTCAGCCTTTGCTTTGAGAGCTTTTGTATCTTCTACAAGATCAGCACTCTGCGGATGTTTTTCAGGATAACATGCGCCGCCCAGACAGAATCCAGAATTCTTTGATTTTATGTACTTGGCAAGATCTGATGCATGAGGAAAGTCGTTTTTTGCTTCAACGCCTTCACGCTCATCGCCGCGCAGTGCCAGAATATTTTCTATGCCGGCGTTTTCCATCTCCACAAGGAAAGAATCTATTTCTGATTTTGTATATGTCAGGCATGTAAGATGAACAAGCGGTTCAATGCCGTACTCTGTCTTGATTTTCTTTGCAAGCGCAATTGTCTTGTTATTGTTTGCGCTTCCGCCGGCACCAAATGTAACAGAAATAAAATCAGGATTGAGAGAAGCAAGGATTCCGAGCGTCTCATCAATGCTTTTTAAACTGTCATCATATTTCGGCGGAAAAATCTCGAATGAAAATTCTGGAAGTGAATTTGTTTTTCTTTTTGTTTCGTAAATTGATTCGATTTTCATTTTATATCTCTCTAAAAAATAACAGGAACTTCTAAAATTATAATTTATAAAGCTCCATATAATCTGCATAAAGAATGCAGTCAGGACTTACAGAATCTTTTAAAAGTATTATATGAAAAGACTTTCCAAAAATCTAGTACTCCCCTGCCTTTATGTATTTAATTTTACAATGCAATACAGTAAAAACTTATGTTTTTTACAGGCAACTAAGTATTATCATCGTGGAAAAAAAGAATCTTGTATAATACGATTTTTTTATATATTGCTATAGAAAAAAACTATAACAATAAAATCTGCAAAATGAGGAAAAAAACATCAGGCACTTCAAAATAAATATTCTTTGAATGCCTGAAAACTTCTGCCGATGAAAAATCAAAGAGGCTCTAAAAAAATTAATTTTCAGAGCCTCTTTATAGAAAAATTAAAAAATCAGTTTCTGCTATGCAAGTGTTTTTCTGCAGATTCTGGCAGCTTCAACGAGATTCGTGAGGCTTGCTTTTGTTTCTGGTACACCACGAGTCTTGAGACCACAGTCAGGATTTATCCATATTTTTTCTTTCGGAAGTTTTTCTGCAATCTTTTTAACTACGTCAACGATTTCTTCTACAGAAGGAACGCGTGGAGAATGTATATCATAGACTCCAGGACCACATTCTGTCTCAAAGTTTATCTGCTTGAGAGAGTCCAAGATAGAAAGCTTTGAACGGCTTGCTTCGAATGTGATAACATCTGCATCCATTCTGTCTATGTCTGATACGATATCTTCAAACTCAGAGTAACACATGTGTGTGTGAATCTGTGTTGTTTCCTTTACTCCGCCTGCACACAGACGGAATGCATCGATTGCCCAGCTAAGATAATCTTTCTGCCAGTCCTCACGGCGCAGAGGGAGTTTCTCACGCAGAGCAGCTTCATCAATCTGTATGATGTTTATGCCGTTTTTCTCCAGATCAAGAACTTCTTCGCGGATTGCCAAACCAATCTGGAATGTGCTTTCTGCAAGAGATATGTCTTCGCGCGGGAAAGACCAGTTCAAAATAGTGACAGGACCTGTAAGCATGCCTTTGACTTTTTTCTGAGTCAGACTCTGAGAATATACAGAATAGTCAACAGTTATCGGTTTACTTCTGCTTACATCGCCGAAAATTACAGGAGGTTTTACACAGCGGGTTCCGTATGACTGAACCCAGGCTTTCTTTGTAAATACAAAGCCGTTGAGGTTTTCTCCAAAAAACTCAACCATGTCATTTCGTTCATACTCACCGTGTACCAGAATATCAAGTCCGATGTCTTCCTGAAATTTAATGCATTCCTTGATAAACTCATGAACTTTTTCATCGTACTGTTCTTTTGAAATCTCACCTTTTTTAAACAAAGCCCTGTTTGACTTAACTTCCTTTGTCTGAGGGAATGATCCGATTGTCGTAGTCGGATAAAGCGGCAGATTAAACTCTTTACGCTGAATTTTCTGTCTCTCTATGCGGCATGCTCCTTTTCTGACAAAGTCATCTTTTGAAAGAGCTGCAACTTTCTGCTGTACGCTTTTGTCAGAACCAGATCTCTCAGATGACAGAAGAGCTTTGCGTTCTGCAAAAATTTTGTCATCGGCACGAGCTTTTGCATCAAGTTCAGAAAGGCGTGATACTTCGGCAATCTCTGCAAGTTTTTCTTTTGCAAAAGAAAAATACTTTCTGACATCATCAGAAAGTGCTGTTTCGCTTTCCAATGTGTACGGAACATGCAGAAGAGAACATGATGTAGAAACGATTACTTTATCTGCATATTTTTTTGCAAAATCAATGTTATCCAGAATTTTTGCATAATCCGCTTTCCAGATGTTTTTGCCGTTTACAACGCCTGCAACAAGAACCTTATTTTTATCAAAGCCGAACTTTTCAATAAGTGCGCGGGTCTTTTTTCCTTCGACAAAATCAAGACCAATTGCATCAAAATCAAGCTTGAGAAGGTTTTCATAGATATCGCGGACATCTCCGAAATATGTCTGAAGCAAAACTTTTGTGCCGGATTTTTCTGCCAGAATCTTTGTATATATAGAAGTAAAAAGTTCAATATCATTTTTTGACAGATCGTACACGAGATACGGCTCGTCAATCTGAACATGAGAAAAACCTCTTTTTGCACACTGCTCAAGTATCTGAATATAAGCATCTGTCAGAGGCTTTACGAAATCTGCTTTATTCTGAGTACCGGAAGTTTTTGCAAGCTTGAGAAGCGAAAACGGTCCATGAACTGATATGACACAGTTTTCTTTACCGAACACAGAAGCTGTTTCGTCAGTCTTTGAAAACAAAAAGTCTGCATTAAATTTGATGTCAAATGGCTCTGTCAGCTGAGGTACCATGTAATGATAGTTTGTATTAAACCACTTTTTCATAGTGTAAGCTTTGACATCACCTTTTTCTCCCTGATATCCACGAGCCATTGCAAAATATGTATCCAAAGAGGAAAGTCCAAGTTTTTTATATTCAGCTGGAATCAGACCGAGCATGAAAGATGCATCAAGCATCAGATCATAGAAAGAAAAATCTGAAGCCGGAACAAGTGACAAACCGGCATTTTTCTGCATCAAGGCATTTTCTTTTCTTAAACCGGAAGCAGTTTCCAGAAGTTCTTTTTCTGACAGTTCACCTTTCCAGTATTTTTCAATTGCAAACTTCAATTCACGGTCTTTTCCGATTCTCGGAAATCCAACTATTGTACTTTTCATAACGCACCCCTTACAAGTGAACAGATTTCAACATTACACTTACCGACATGAATAAAATATGACAGTTTCATACAAACTGCCGAGTGCTTTGGCCAAAAGCTTTTTCTTCTGTCCATCTTAAAAAAAAACTCAACTCTTGCATAATACTGTTTTTTTATACTCAGTTATAAGAAAAAACTATATGTCATAGATTTATTCGATTCCAAAATTTGCAGAAGACGATGTTTTTTGAAAAAAGTTAAAGCTTTCTTTAAAAAGAAGTTTCTTTATAATGAAAAAAATACATTTAACATGCTCTGGCGTAACTACTTACGAAAAAACGCTGTTTTACAAAGTATAGGCAAACAGGTCAGTTTATCTGTATCAAAAGCATTCTTTTTTCGCATATCAAAAAATGACAATGTCAAAAAATATTTTTACAGATACAGGCCATTTTATCGTGCCTTCAGGAGACTACTTTTTTATGGAAGAAAATAATAAAATGATACAGGAGCTTATGACAGCTTCAAATAAAAAAAACAGCAAAGACTTTACGTCGTCTTTCAGCTTTAAATGCCTTATCGTTTTTATACTGATACTGATTTTTCAGATACCGATGCAGTTTATCCGAATGCTCATCGAGGACAGAGACAGTTATCACAATTCAGCTATAGAATCAATTCTTATTCCAAAAGGCGGAGAACCAAACATCGAAGGCATACTTATTGCGGTTCCGTATGATGAGGCTGTCTTTTCAAAAGATGACAAAGGCGTCATAACAAAAACAATGGTTCCTCACACTCTGTTTGTTACACCAGAAAATTATAATGCAATGACATCTGTTCAGCCGGAAATTCTCCAGCGCGGCATATTTGATGTGCCGGTTTTCTCATCTGATGTAAAAGCAACAGGTTCGTTTGACGGTATCGAATCAGAATCTATTATCGATAATTATGATTCAGACAACGACGTCATTTACTGGGAAAAAGCCTTGATGATTGTCGGCATATCAAACAAGAAAAACCTTGTCTGCGTGCCAGAAATCTCAGTTTCCGGAAAAAATCTCAAGCAGTCATATTTTGATTACTCAATCGGTTCTCCTTTTACAAACTCAGTTTATTACGACCTCGGCAAAATCGCACAGACTGGATTTAATTTTGACATACTGATAAAAATTCAAGGCGGCAGATCACTCAGCTTCACACCGATTGCCACTTCAAATCAGTTTACAATAGAATCATCATGGTCAACTCCGGGATTCGAAGGCGGATGGCTTCCACAGGAGAGAAACATAACTGATACAGGATTCAGAGCTAACTGGAGTATTCCGGGATTTTCTACACAATTTGCAAAAAGATGGAGTACATTATCAAACGAAAACACATGCAGGTTCAGTTATCCAAAATACCGCGACATTGACTCCAATTATGCAGAACGCATTCAAGTCAATTTTTATCAGCCTGTAAACAACTATCAGAAATCAACAAGAAGCGCAAAATATTCTCTGCTGTTTCTGATGGTACCATTCATCGCACTGTTAATCTTTGAAGTATTTTCTAAAGTACGCATTCATCCGATTCAGTATTGTCTGATAGGATTTGCCAACGTTGTTTTCTATCTGCTTCTTATCTCAGTTTCTGAACACATTTCGTTCAATCTTACTTACTGGATTTCAAGCATTGCAGTTTCTCTGCTGATGTTCCTTTACGGCTCATCAATTTTCCGAAAATTAACTTACGGTATTTTCTTTGCACTCGTAAACTTCGTTTCCTACATATTCCTTTTTGGAACATTGCAGGCAGAAGATTATGCTCTTTTAATCGGAAGTATCGGTATATTTATCGTTGTCTGTGTCCTTATGATTTTGACAAGAAAGATTGACTGGTACAGACTGAGCGATTTAAAATTCAAAGAAGACGACTGATTCTGTTTCTGCCGTGTTTTACGGTAACAGTTTTTTTTAACATGGTATTTTCGCCTCCAGAAAATTATTTTTTTTAGAGGCGTTTAAGACAAAACATTGGAGAAGGATATGAAATTCAAAAAACTAGTTTTCACAGTTGTGCTGTCTGCTGTGATTTTTGGCGCGTATGCAAAACCTGCTGCAAAGTCGGATCCATATAGCGGAGCCGACAAATCGACAAAAAAACTTCTGCAGAAAGCAGATGATTTTATTGCTCAGGAAAAATATGACTCTGCATTTAAAACTCTGGATTCAAAAGAAAATGAATACATAATAGCAAAAAAAACAGAAATCTGTATAAACTATTTTGTACAAAGTATTGGTCACCGTATGTTCGCTTTTAAAGATCTTGAAAACGGCGAAACAATAATGGATTTGAGGAAAAACGGCGGGGAGTTCACAATGTTCATGTACGATCCTGTCGAAATCATCCAGTCATATACAGGCAAAAACGGCGAAAAACCTATTCTTAATCTGGCACTTGGCCTTTACTACGATGACATTCTTTACCGCTATCCCGGTGTATGGTTTTCATCCGACAAAGAAGTTGCAGAAAACGCCATCAAATATCTTCAAAGAGCTTTAGATCAGAAGTTTTTTACAGATAAGTCACTTTCAGAACTTTCATTTTTGTATAGTAAAGCTGGACAATTTGAAAATTCCAACAAAGTTTTAAAATTCAAGAAAGAACAGAAAATTCAGTTTACAAAAGACGATTTATACAACTACGGAGTAAACAGCTATTATTCAGGTGATTATGATATTGCCATAGAATACCTTACAAAAAGTGAAACAGAATACAAAGACAATCCTGAATATTTGTTTGACGTATACTATATGCTTTCAAACTGTTACATCGGAAAAAAAGATTACAAAAATGCAAAAACAAGTCTTGCCGAATGCAAAAAATTTTTCCCGCAGGACAATCGCATTACAGCAAGTCTCATTTCTCTTTCTGCAGCTCAAAACGACAAATCTGAAGCTGTAAAAACTGCAAAGGAACTGTTTGCCACAGCTCCGAAAAATAAAGCTGTTACTCAGACGATTATAAAGACTTTTGAAAATGCCGATGTTTACAGCTGGCTGCCAGATTTCTTTGACAGCTGTATTGCAGACTACAAAAAAGATTCTCATGCTCTTGAGAACTTGTACTATCACTATGCTATAACTTTGGAAACGCTCGGAATGCATTCAAAAGCATGTGATGCTGCTACAAAAGCAAAAACTCAGTTCATCAAAAACGGTACATTCAATGAAGAAGTCTGTAAATCAATGGATGCGATAATCAACAAATAAAAATTACGACGTTCAAAAACGAACCAAAAAGGCGTTTTTGAACCCGACAGATACTTTGTAATTTTTTTAAAGAATTCAAATACAAAAAAAGGCAGTCCGACAAAAATCAAATGCCGCAGCTGCCTTTTTATTTACAAAAAATTTAATCGCTTACTTTTTGAGCAAAGCTGCAAACGGATTGTAGTACATTCCATCGTCAGAGCCTGCAAACGGATTGTCTCTGCGCTGTCCACCTGCGCGATTATCATTTTTTGCGCCAGGCTTTGAAGATGCTGCCGGTTTGCCAGCTCCACCTTTCTTTACTACAACAACACGCTTTTTGCCGGAAGAAGTTCCCATTCCCTCATGCTCAATGCGGTTAGCTGCGTCGCTCTTGAGCGACAGACTGATACGAAGGCGATCTGCGTCCAGTCCAATAATTGTAAACTCTTTTACATCGCCGACTTTGATAACATCCATCGGATCGCTTACAAAGCTATCACTCAATTCGCTGATATGAACAAATCCAGTCTCATGCAGACCAATATCAACAAACGCACCGAAATCAACGACATTCTTGATTTTACCTGTAACTTTCATGCCGACTGTAAGATCTTCAAACTTAACAACGCCTTTCTGCATGATTGGTGCCGGATATCCGTCACGAGGATCACGGTTTGGCTTAGAAAGTTCTTCAACAATGTCATTTATTGTTGTCTCTCCGATTCCGTATTTTTCCTCGAGCTGCTTCTTGAGGTCAGAAGAAATTTTTTCTTTTTTCTGCACAAACGGAAGAATCTCGCCGGCAACAGCATAGTTTTCCGGATGAACCCAAGTATTGTCCAGGGGATTTGAACTTTCTGGAATTTTAAGGAATCCGGCACACTGCTCGAATGCCTTTGGTCCAAGTCCGGAGACTTTCTTGAGGTCGTCACGACTTTTTATCATGCCGTTGTCATCACGATATTTAACGATTTTCTTTGCAAGTGAACTGTTGATACCGGAAACATACTTAAGCAAGCTCGCAGAAGCTGTATTGAGGTTTACACCGACCTGATTGACTACAGAGCCGACAACTTCATCCAATGTATCAGAAAGCTTTTTCTGATTAACATCGTGCTGATAAAGACCAACGCCGATAGCCTTAGGATCAATTTTTACGAGCTCGGCAAGAGGATCCTGTAAACGGCGGCCCATGCTGATAGCACCACGAATTGTAAGATCAAGCTCAGGGAATTCTTCGCGTGCAATATCACTTGCTGAATAAACAGAAGCACCAGATTCATCAACAACTGTATAGCTTACACTGTCTGCATAGTTTTCACTGATAACTTTTGCTACGATAGCCTGAACTTCCTGACTTCCAGTTCCGTTTCCAACTGCTACAATCTGTATTGCATACTTCTTGATAGCTGCCTTGATGAGATTATATGCTTCTTCTGGAGCTGTAACCTGTTTGATAAGGAAATATCCAAGATATTTACCAGTTTCATCAAGTGCTGCACATTTTGTACCTGTACGAATTCCAGGGTCAACACCAAGAACGCGGCTGCCTTTAATCGGCTGAGTCATCAAAAGATTTTTGAGGTTCTCGCTGAAAACTCCAATGCCATGTACGTCGGCTTCATCAGCTTCATCGCTGCGGATTTCACGAACAACAGCAGGACTCAAAAGACGAATAACACCATCTTCTACAGCATCAGCAAAGTACTTATTTTTGATGCTGTATTTTTTCTGTATATCTTTTACGGCTTCTTCTACAGTTACATCGATTGTAACATCAAGAGCACCTTCTCTCTCACCTCGGTTGATTGCCAGAATACGGTGCGGCTTAAGCTGACTGAGAGGCTCACTATAGTCCCAGTACATCTTGTATGTAGAAGTTTTTTCTGCTTTTTCTGCGTCCTCGCCTTCTTTTACAATACCCTTTGTGATAATTGCACCTGTATCGATGTAAAGACCATGAATACTCTCGCGGTTCTTTGTATCTTGAGAAACTCGCTCAGCAATAATATCTTTTGCACCTTGAATAGCATCTTCTACAGAAGC
The DNA here is from genome assembly GCA_045629255.1 of Treponema sp. Taxonomy (GTDB): domain Bacteria; phylum Spirochaetota; class Spirochaetia; order Treponematales; family Treponemataceae; genus Treponema_D. Next base: position 58,038 of record JAZQQW010000026.1, on the reverse strand, counting down.
TACATCAAGTTCAGGATGTTCTGCATCTGTCTTTACAAACTCAGCAGCTTTTGCTTCAACACCCTTGTCATCAAGTTCAGACATTGCATCAGCCAGAGGTTCAAGACCTTTTTCCTGTGCAACCATTCCGCGTGTCTTCTTCTTTCTCTTGAATGGAGCCCACAAGTCCTCAAGCTCTGTAAGAGTCTTTGCACCCATTACAGCATTATAAAGGCTTTCTGTAAGTTTATTCTGTCCAAAAATACCACGGACAATTTCCAAACGACGTTCTTCAAGATTCTTATAAGTTGTGAAAAGATGGTCACATTCACGAACCTGAACTTCATCAAGAGAGCCATGCTTTTCTTTGCGATAACGGGAAATAAAAGGAATGGTACAGCCTTCCTGAACCAAACTTATAACAGCGCTTACCTGAGCAACACGAATGTTAAGCTCTTCAGCAATTTTTTTCAAAATTTCGACTTCATTGACTTGCAATGCGTCAATTTGTTCCTGATTGAATTCCATAAGGTTTGTATTTTACGAAAAAAAATGCTTATCGTAAAGAGGTAGAAACAGAGATTACTATAAAGAGACTCAAAAAATGATATTTTTTTCCAGCAGAATTTTTTGAGAGGTTTTCTAAAGTATCTGGCTTTTTACTGTCATAATACAAAAAATAGGGAGCCGGAAGCAAGTCCCGGCTCCCTACTGCCCTTTCGGACAAATCGGAGAGAGTTTATCAGCTTTTATAAACTAACTATAGTATATCCCTATTCTTTGATTTCGTCAATAAAAACATCGTTATTTTTACAAGAACTCTTATTTTTTGCATTAAAAACACAAAAATTTAAGTTTTTACGCATTTATCAACTGCAATCTATAATTCATACGCATTTACAGATTCTCCAAATATCAAATCAACGCTTCCTTCTGCCTGAATCTTTGTGAGCCTGCATTCTATTACAGTCTGAATGTCTTCCATCGGGATAAGAACATCAACAGCATGCGCTTTCTGTGACTTTATCGCAAATTTCTCATATTTATTTACTGTAATACCGGATACACTTCCTGTATTGTTTACAAGCTTGCCATCCGGATTTTTCGGTATAAGAACCGCAAATTCTTTTGTCTGTCTGATATTGGCATCAGCCTGATGCTGTGGATCTGAAGAAAACAATATTTTTGTAACAGGATCATAATCATAAACTGTTACCCATCCATATGGCGTAATATCATATACTCCGTTCTTTGGATTTTTGGTTGCAATAAGAACGGGAGCCTTAACCTTCGTATACACTTCTTTTAAATCAATCGAAACAGACATTTTTTCCTCCATCAAAAAATATCAGCAGCGGCATCACAAATCTGTATTTTTTCAGATGCCATTATTTCTAGTTATCCATAATTGTTATCTCTACACGGCGGTTTTTGGCTCTTCCGGTCTGAGTATTGTTACTGTCTATCGGCTGCCTGTCTCCCATTCCCTGCGTAAAGATGTGATACTGATCACGAACTCCAAGCTGAATCAAATAATCTGCTACAGACTTTGCTCTTTCTTCAGAAAGTACCTGCGGATCCTGTCCACCAGGAAAATGAGCTGTGTGACCTGTAACAAGTATATCATGATCTGGATAAGACTGAAGAATTTTTGCAATCTGATTCAGTTTATTTTTTTCTACATTCATAAGTTCTGCACTTTCAGCAAAGAACTGAATGTTTTCAATAGAAAGAGTCAAACCTTTTTCACTTTTCTTGACGGTAACATCGTCAATGCCAAGACCGTTCACTATTTCCTGTATCTCAGCAACTTTTTCTTCTGTTGCAGTGCGCTCAAATTCGGTAACTTCAGCACTGGATGTACCGCGGAATTCAAACACATTGCCATACGATGTTTCCATGACAATACGGAAATTTTCTGTATAATGATCGATTGTACCCCGTACAGAATCCCAGTAAATGAGTTCATCACTGTATCCTGTCATGCGGACAGGGTAATCGGTATATGCAAATCCCATAGATGGCATAGGTGTTTCCATGTACATCGTATATTTAACATTGATAACACTAAATTCATCTGCCACAGTATTGTCATTTACTGCTTTTGATGTGTTTTTAACAGTTCCAAGATATGTATAAAAAGCATTAAACGGAACTTTAAAAGGCTTTGCTATACCGAACTGACGGCGAAGATCATGAGCTTCGTGTCCCTGTGCTGTCCAGCTTTCGCCAGGTTTGACTTCTCTGTCCGGAAAAACCGGCACATCACGTACTGTCGGCATGAAATATTCGTCGCCGATTGTATATACACCGGACTTACTGCGGGTAAAGACACTTTTGTATTCTTCACCCCAAGTAAAACTTGCACCCATTCCACGTCCAATAGAATTTTCAGACGTCATGAAAGTTCCGCTCTGAACAGCAGAACCATCTGGATTTACAGAATCTACTGACATTGCTATTCTGTTTAAGATTTCTGCATGATGGTCAAGACGTCTGTTTACAAACACGTCTTCGTTTACGCGCGAAAGGATTCGGCTGTTGTCGCCTTCTTTATATTTGAATTCAAACTTAACAGCAGATCCTGTCATATCAAATTCGCCGGCATTACTTATAGACGAGCGGAGCATCGCAGCATCATCTGTACGTCCAGCCACTGTCTGCGAAAATCCTGCACACAAGTCAAATCCTGCAAGAAAAACAAGCATAGCACATGTCTGAATTTTCATTTTTAACATAACACACCTCGTTATCAAGACACCTGAATAATAATTTTTAGAAGTGCCCGTTACATACTGCTTTATAAAACACACCAATTAGTTTATCATTACACTATGTTAGCAAAGATTTTTTCAGATTCAAGGCTGCTTTTACTTTGCGTCTGTATTTTTCTTGTAATCTATCTTTTTCTTGGAATCCTTATCGGTTCTGTCATTCAAAGATTGAAAGATACATCCCGCATAAAAAAAGAAAGAGAGGACGCCGTCAAAAAAAGCAGGGCAGTCCTCGGAGGCCAGTTCGGTGAACAAATTGCTCCTTTTTTGCCAAAATTTCCGTGCAATCCTGGTGATGTACGTTTCATAGGAAAACCCGTAGACTTTATAGCATTTCCTGGAAGTGCAGAAGGCAAAACCGTAACAGATGTTCTTTTTATTGAAGTAAAATCAGGTGACAGCCATCTGTCTAACAGGGAAAAAGAAATCAAAAACGCAATCAAAGCCGGCAGAGTTCATTATGTTGAATACCGCCTGCCTCAGCGATAATTTTCTAAACGCTAAAAAAATTGAGCATAACCAGAAAAATCATCTATTTATTGATTACTGCATTTTTAAGATACAAATCAACACTTCTCTCCATAAAATCTTTTTCTCAGTTATCGTTTACATTTGTCAGAATCGCACTTTCATCTCCGCCGAGATATTTGTCGCATGCATACTTCGGCATCGGTTTACCTTTCAAAAATCCCTGCATCCTCATATTCTTGAACTTAAAGCTCTTGAGAACATCAAGCTGTTTCTGAGTTTCTACTCCTTCAGCGATTGCTTCGAGTCCGATATATTCAACAAGCGAAATCATATTTTTTACAATCTCAACATCTTTAGTATCTGTATCTGAAAGATTTTTGATAAATGCCCTGCCTATTTTAAGCGTAGATACAGGAAGATTTTTGAGATAGCTGATCGACGAATATCCTGTTCCAAAATCATCCAGAGATACGCTTACACCAAGTTCACGGATCTCATTAAACTTGGAAACAACGATATCAAAATCATCTTCCATAATATTCTCAGAGATTTCCAGTTCAAGATGATTTGGATTTATCTTCGTACGTTGAATTTTCTCCTGAAGTTTCTTTACAAAATCTACTTCCTTAAACTGCAAAGGCGACACATTGATAGAAAGAATTCCGTCAAAAAGTCTTTTTCTCTCCCAATAAGCAAGCGTTACAAGAGCTGTATCAAATACCCAGTCGCCGATTGGAACTACAAGACGAGTCTCCTCTGCAAGAGGAATAAATTTTCCAGGACTAATCCATCCCAGATCATCATCATACCAGCGCAAAAGTGCTTCAAATCCACGAAGTTTACCAGTTTCAACATCAAACTGAGGCTGATAATACAGCTGAAAAAGCTTTTCATTTAATGCCTTGGTCAATTTCATACCGATTTTAACACGGCTTACAAACTGTTCTTTTATAGACTGCTCAAAAACACAGATGTGATTTCCTCCCTGAGTCTTTGCCTTGCTAAGAGTCAGATCTGTATAACGTAAAAGTTCATCTTCTGTCTGTGCATCATCAGGATAAACAACAATACCGGCAGAGATACCGACACCAAGATTGTTTGCTTTTCGAATCAGTTCTTTTCCCAGATTTATCACAGGTGTTTCTGTTCTTATATGTCGTATCAAAACATAAAATTCATCACTTGCAAAACGAAAACATGTAATTGAATTTGTCTCAATGCTTTTTAAAATCATGCTGATTTTTATGATGATTTCATCGCCTGCTTTATGTCCGTTAAAATCATTGACATTTTTAAGATTATCTATATCAAAGAAAAGAAGCCCGAATTTTGTGCTCTTTTCTTTTGCTTCTTCCATCGTCCTTCGCAGACATTTTGTAAGAGAAGCCCTGTTCAAAAGCGTCGTAAGAGAATCATAATATGCAGAAAACTGAAGCTGCTCATTCAAAACCTGCATATTGGAAAACTTCTTCTGCAAGTCAGTCCTGCTGATACAGAGCTCTTCCGTCAAAGCTCCAAGTCTCTCATTCTGACGGCGAAGCTGCTGTTCTGCTTCTACAATACGAGAGACATCAGAAACTGTTACGAGAATTCTATTTTTATCTATGCAATTAAATTCAATATGTATATGAGTCTTTGCTATAAATGAATAAAAAGATCTCTCTACAGTCTGGTTATTTTCAATACATTTTTCAAACAGTTTAAGCCATTCAATCTCAGAAAAAAGCATCTCTTCTTTGACAGTAATCAAATCGCCTTCATGAAGAACTGTACCAAAAAATTTAGAAAAATAAGAATTGAAATATTCAAGGCGTATATCAGCTAATGAACCATCACTGCTATATAACGGTATGCAAAGTGCCAATGCCTGCTGCATTGAATCAAATACTTTTTTAAAATCAGCTGTCTCTACCATACCATTCCTCCGGACTGCCAAAAAAAATTCAAAAAAGAACAGTCCCCGTATTTTTCAATTTTACAACACAACTTTTCATTTGTCACGAAAAAAAACCGCCCGAAACAATACCAGACAGCTTCGTAACAATATTAAGATTGTTTTACAAAGTATCTTTTTTGTTCCGGGCGGTTCATCATATTTTCAGCCGGACGTTTAATCCCATAAAGACAGCTGAATGATTATGTATTTTTCACTTCACAGAAATTCAATTTCCGAAAAGAAAGAATTTTAGTCTCCGAAGCGGATTTCCTGCCAGACTTCATTAAACTTATCAAGACCTTCACCGACGTCCTCCTTGAGAACACAGTTTTTCATCTGGTCAGCTTCGTACATCGGCTTTGACTGCATATATTTTGCGGCCTCTGTATTTACAAAGCAAGGGAAGCGGAAAGAATCCAGGAATTTTGCATAAACTTCAGGTTCATGAATAAAATTGATGAACTCGTTTGCCAGGTCATAGTGAGCTGAGTCTTTCAGGATACACATACTGTCAAGATAAGATGCGCCGCCCTGCTCCGGAATAAAGAAATCAATTGTATCATCCCATCTGTCTTCAGGAACTTCACCGTAAATAACTTCTGCATATCCGTGACAAAGCCAGAAATCGCCTGATGCAAATGACTTTCCGAATCCCTCTGCGTCAAACTTTACAAGATTTGGTTTCCACTGCTGCAAAATGAGATCTTTTGCCTGCTGCAGCTGATTTTCATCCAGACTGTTTACATCGTATCCAAGGTTTACAAGAGCATCTCCTACAACTTCGCGCATATCGTCCATCATAGTTGCATGTCCCTTGAATCTGCTGTCTGAGAATATATTCCATGTGCGCTCATAGTCTCCGCCAGATACTTTTGTCTTGTTAACGGCAATGCCGGCTGCACCGAAGTAATAAGGCATACAGTACTTTGCCTCTGGATCATAAGTTGCCTTCTGCAGAACAAGCGGATTGATATATTTCTTATTTGTCATTTTGCTCTGATCAAGTTCACGGAACATCTTCTGTTTAATCATGATAGAACAGTAATCCTGAGAAGGAATAACAATGTCATAACCTTTGGCACCAGCACGAAGCTTTGAATACATCTCTTCGTTAGAAGCATAATTATCAACTTTTACAGTGCAGTTGAATTTCTGCTCAAACTCAGCAAGAACTTCATCTGGTGTGTAATATGTCCAGTTGTAAAGATAAAGGATACCGTCATCTTTCTGAACAGGGGCACCGTTTTTACTGCAAGATACAAGACCAATAAAACTTGCAGCCAAAGCTGCAGCAAATGCAAACTCTGCAATAATCTTTTTCATTAACATAACCTCTAAAAATAAATGAACACCTCTGAAAACTTTTCCAGGTGCATGCAAAGCTGTTCCTAAAAATTTTCATTATTTTTAAGCCAGCAAACTATGAAAACCTCAGTTTGCCTCATGCTTTTTCACAAGACAAATTTCCAAAAGTTTTTCCAAACTCATTTAACCTATCACTTAATGAGATGCAGCAAATCCTTTCAAGCCTTTGCGCAAAACAAAAGTAACTACGCAAATTGCCATAATTATGACGAAAGAAAGCGAATTAATAACAGGACTTACGCCGAATCTGATCATCGAATATACATACAAAGGCAGTGTCGTACTTCCAGGTCCTGAAACCAGAGACGTAATGACATAGTCTTCAAGTGACATTGTAACACTCATCATAAAGCCTGCGATAATACCAGGCATTATTGCAGGAATAATGACACGAGTAAGTGTCTGCCATTCATTTGCACCAAGATCATGACTTGCCTCAATGATAGTGTAGTCAAACTCGTCAATACGGGCACTGACCATCAGATACACAAACGGCAGACAGAACGTTGTATGTGCAATAAATATCGTGACAAGGCCAAGCGAAAGGTGTATTCCACTGAAAAAAATGAGCATGGAAACACCCATAATAACTTCCGGTAGAACCATAGGCAGAAAACTTGTTGTCTGGATGTACGACCGTCCCAAAAAGTTGTACCAATGAATTCCGATTGCCGCAAGTGTTCCAAGAATTGTTGCGACAACAGCAGAAGTCAATGCAATGATAAAACTGTTCATAAGTGAAGTCCATAAATCATCGCTCTCAAGGAAAAGCTTTTCATACCACACAAAAGAAAACTTTGTGAAGTTAGTCATCTTAGATTCATTAAACGAATAAAAAACAATGACTAAAAGCGGCAGAAAAAGGAAAACCAGAGTCAGAAACAAAACAATATTGGAAAAAGACAAAGCTGTTACAGCCTTTTTCCAGTCACGTTTTGCATGACGAGAAGACTCTGAATGTCTTTTCTTTGTAAGAAACGGAATAAACGGATTTTTGAAAAGTATTCTCATTCATTTCCTCCTGCACTGTTATTTTTTGAATTCAGTGAGTTCAGCCCCGTAGTAGTATCTTCTTTTGTAGATATCTTTTTAAGACCGGCTTCCTTTTTGTTAGAAACAAGCATCCACATGATTGCAAGCATGCTCAAAATTGTAATAAGCACACTGAATGCGGATGCAAGCGGCCAGTTGCGGACTTTCTGTACCTGATCAACAACCAGAGTACCAAGCATATAACTGTCTTTGCCGCCGACAAGCTGAGGAACTGTGTAAGAACCAAAAATCGGAATAAATGTAAAAATCAAGGCACTTATTATTCCGCTTTTGATTCCAGGAATGAGAATATAGAACATAGACTCTATCTTTGTAGCACCCAGATCACGAGCTGCTTCCAGAAGAGAAAAGTCAAAACGGTCTACCGCCGTGAATATTGGAAGTATGGCATACGGGAGATACATATATATACTTACCAATATAACCGCACTCTGAGTAAACATAAATTTATGGGGAACAAACATTTTGCCATCATGCAATAACACTCCGTGTACAAAATGATGGACATTCCCCAGCAAACTATTAAGCAGTCCGTTGTCTCCGAGAATTGTCATCCATGCAAAAATACGGATAAGCGAATTTGTGAGAAACGGAACAATTACCAGAATAAGAAGAAGTGTCTGGTGACGGCTTCTTGCCATAGCATATCCACCGGGAATAGCCACAAGAATCGTTACAAGAGTTGACACAGCAGAAATCCACAGAGTCCTCAAAAAAATCATTCCATAAGCAGAAGTAAACATCTGCCTGTATGCTTTGAGACTGAACTCTGCAACTACACCACCATAAACATCTCTTTTCAAAAATGAATAAATCACAATGATAAAAAGAGGTGCGACAAAAAACAATGTAAACCAGGCTCCCATAGGCCAGCCATAGCAAGGACCGGGATTCTGTTTTTTCGGTGCGGATTTCTTTGTCATTTATTGATATCCTCTACAATATAGCCATCTTCTGCAGACCATGAGACATAGACAGTATCTTTCCACTGAATCTCCGGACCATCATCAAGATAGTTTGTATGCTGTTTGAAGACCTTTATAATAGAGCCGTTTTCAAGTCTGACATAAAATTTTGACTGAAAACCGGTATACACAGGTTCTTCAACAACGCCTTTGAACACATTAATATCCTTTCTGCCGTGAACATCAGGCTCTTCCAGAGTAATGCGGATTTTTTCCGGACGGATAGTAAAACATACTTTCTGATCAGGATTTGTATGCTCGTAGTCAGTTACGAGGATATTCTTGTCTTCTTCTTTTGTAGCCTGAGTATCGCCCTTGAGCTGAGCCTGCATACCGAGAGCCGGTGTATTGAGAGTAACCATGTAATCCGAATCTTTTCCCGGAACCTGATGAGGAATACATTCGACAACAGTACTTTCAAACAGGTTTGTATCTCCGATGAACTGTGCAACAAACTGAGTTGCCGGACTTTCGTAAATCTCAAACGGCGTACCGATCTGAAGTACATGACCTGAGTTCATGACAGCAATTCTGTCACTGACAGCAAGAGCTTCACTCTGATCATGAGTAACGAAAATAAACGTAATGCCGACTTTATCATGCAGAGCATCCAGATCAAGCAGAAGACTCGAACGGAGCTTTGCATCAAGAGCAGAAAGAGGCTCATCCAAAAGCAGAACTTTTGGTTCGTTAATCAAAGCACGTGCAATAGAAACACGCTGTCTCTGACCTCCTGAAAGCTGATTCGGCTTCTTGTACATATGCTCATCCAGCTGAACCAGATGCAGATAATGCTTTACTTTTTCATCAATGGTTGCTTTGTCCACTTTCTTCAGGCGAAGAGGAAACGCAACATTCTCATAAACTGAAAGATGAGGAAATAAAGCGTAATTCTGAAAAATAGTATTGCTGGTTCTTTTATTCGGAGGGAGCGGAACAACATTCTTATCATCAAAAAGAACAGCTCCTTCGTCCGGAAACTCAAAGCCTGCAATTATGCGAAGAAGTGTTGTCTTTCCGCATCCAGAAGGGCCAAGCAAAGAGAAAAACTCTCCAGGCTTGATTGTAAAGTTGATGTCATCAAGCGCAACAAAATTATCAAAGCGCTTGGACACGTGCTCAATAGAAACTGTACTTCCGTTCACTACCGAACTCCCTGTCATATATGTTAATAACTGCACTACATGTTTAAAACAAACTTTGGCAGTTATCTGTCTATTTTATACTTTCCCTTTGTTACATATATTTGTCAATAGATTTTATAAAAAATATATCAAAAAAATCTTTTATTTCTATCTCCAAAATCAAAATCGAAGCTGTTTTCTGCCATTTATTACTCGTAAAAGCAGGTTCAAAAACAAAACAGAAATTTGTGCATAAAATACTAAATTTCTTCCATATAATTTCTTATTATTTATTGAAATTAAAAATGCAATTCTATATAATAGTTTAATTAAATTTTTCAATTTCCAGAGGGGCACTATGGCATATTTTTACGAAGAGCCGTCTCACACTTTTGCTGAGTATCTTTTGATTCCGGGTTATACATCAGAAAACTGTATTCCTGACAACGTTTCTCTCAAGACACCTGTTGTACGCTTTAACAAAAAAGCAGGAGAGAAGCCAGCTCTTACAATGAACATTCCTATGGTTTCTGCAGTTATGCAGTCTGTTTCAGATGATAAGCTTGCCATAGCACTTGCAAAGGAAGGCGGCATCAGCTTTATCTTCGGTTCTCAGAGCATTGAAAATCAGGCAGCAATGGTTGCCAGAGTAAAGGCCTATAAAGCCGGATTTGTAACTTCTGATTCAAATATCCGCCCAGATCAGACAATCAGGGAAGTTGTAGAACTTATTGAAAAAACAGGTCACAGTACTATTGCAGTTACAAGCGACGGTTCTGCACACGGAAAACTTGAAGGTATCATAACAGAACGTGATTACAGAATTGATCATGTTGCACAGGATGCAAAAGTAAGCGAATACATGACACCTTTCTCAAAGCTTGTTACTGGCAAAGACGGTATCACACTTTCTGAAGCAAACGAGCTTATCTGGACACACAAAGTTAATCAGCTTCCTGTCATAGACAAAAACGGAAACCTTGTTTCCATGGTATTCCGCAAGGACTTTGATACACACCAGTCATACCCGAACGAAAACCTCGATTCACAGCACAGATACATTGTCGGTGCCGGTATCAATACACGCGATTACATGGATAGAGTTCCAGCTCTTTTGAAAGCCGGTGTCGATGTCCTTTGTCTTGATTCATCAGAAGGTTATTCCTGCTGGCAGGGTAAAGCTCTGCACGACATCCATGAAAAATTCGGAAAGGACGTAAAAGTCGGAGCTGGTAACGTTGTCGACAGAGAAGGATTTATGTACCTTGCAGAACAGGGCGCAGACTTCGTAAAAATTGGCATCGGCGGCGGGTCAATCTGTATCACACGAGAAACAAAAGGCATCGGACGCGGACAGGCTACAGCAACTATCGAAGTTGCAAAGGCCCGTGACGAGTACTATGAAAAGACAGGTATCTATATCCCGATCTGTTCAGATGGTGGTGTAGTTCATGACTACCATATCACACTTGCTCTTGCAATGGGTGCAGATTTTGTTATGCAGGGCCGTTATTTTGCAAGATTCGACGAGTCTCCAACAGCAAAGCTTAACATAAACGGCACATACGTAAAAGAATACTGGGGCGAAGGTTCTAACCGCGCACGCAACTGGCAGCGCTATGATGTCGGCGGCAAAAAAACAATGGCATTCGAAGAGGGTGTAGATTCATACGTTCCATATGCAGGACATCTGCACGACGGCGTATGCCTTACAACAAGCAAGATTATCCATACAATGTGTAACTGCGGAGCTCTTTCAATTCCTGAACTTCAGGAAAAAGCAAAGATTACACTTGTCAGCCAGACAACAATCAGCGAAGGTTCTGCTCATGATGTTATCGTAAGAAATACATCATTACAGGCATAATCAGGTTTCTAAGCGATATTCTTTATCAACACTTTGAAAGGGCTTTTCACAAAAAAGCCCTTTTTTTGTGAAGGCTTTACACATACACCTGAAAGCATTATTTCTGCTGTTTATAAGCAGAATAAAACATTTATCCGCGACCCCCTATGGAAATAATCTTTAATAAAATAACAAACATTGAAAATTATCATGAATTTCTGATGTTTTTTTGCCATTTTCCGTTGCAAAAGCAAATGACAAATGTTATATAAATGAGTCTAAAAATGTGCTGTCTGAAACAGATGCCAGAAATTGTGTTTTTTTGGTATCTTTATTAAGTATTTTGAATTTTGCCAGCATTAGGCTGACAGTTTTTAGAAATACAGTTAAATACAGGAGACAATAAAAAATGATTGCGAAAAACAGATTTTCAAATCTGCTAAAAATTATCTGCTTTTTTCTTTTTGCAGCATCCCCACTGTCTGCAAATCAGCAGATTTCAACATATACAAACCAGAAAATCAAAGACTTCAATTCAATGATTGTCGAGTTCTATGCACATCCGACAAATCCCGAAAACATGAAAAGAATCGAAAGTTTCAAGACTGACACTTTTTCAAAACTGGAACATAACGCCATAGATTATGAGCAGGAAAGCCTCATTTTGGAAAACTACATCAAACTTGAACAATTCGCACTTTCATTTTATTCTCCGTCTGGCAGAGATCTCAAGCAAACCAGACTTATGCTCAAAGAACTGATGAAAAAAGATGAAAACTGGCTTTCAAAAAACGGACAGGACGGAGCAAATGCATTTATGTATCTTGTCACAGCAGACACAACATCATGCTACATGACCTTCTCAATGGCTGCAACACTCTTATACGGCATGAGGGTAAAGAAACTCTATGAAAAAGCACTTGGTGCAGACCCGAATCTGACAATTGCAAACATAAACTTAGGACAGTGGCTTTTCTATGCGCCGTCAATGTTCGGCGGAAGCAAAACAAAAGCAGGAAACAATTTCCGAGATGCATTATCACGGGCAGCTACAGACAGTGATAAATATTTTGCCTATATTTTCTATTCACAATTCTGCTTTGAAAATAAGGATATACAGTCAGCTTCTGTATTTCTTGAAAAAGCAGAAGAAATCAGCCCGAATGATGATTTTATTTCAAAAGTAAAAAAACTGAACGAAAACAACACATCTCTTTTTGCTGCAAACAGAAAAAGAAGCGGTGTTGACGAAAATACAAGTCAAACAGAATTATAATAATGGTGGCTATGAAACAAAGAAGAATACTTCATGCACTTATATTTACATGTTTAATTTCTCTATCAGCACACCCGATATTTGCTTCGGAAAAAATTTCTGAGTATACCCTCCAGAGGCTTAGAGATTTTACAGCACTTCGTGCAGAATTTTCATCACAAAAACAGGCTAAAGATGTCATGGACAAACTGAAAGATTTTGAAGACATGACATTTGCCCAGCTAGAAAAAGAAGCTCTGGATTATGAACAGGAAAAACTTATCCTAGAAAGTTATATCATGATGGAAAGATTTGTTCATGTCTTTAACGAGCCAGATACAAATCTCAAAGACGTACGTTTGAAGCTTAAAGAAATGATGAAAAAAAATGAAAACTGGATTTCTCAGTATGGCAAAAAAAATGGTACAAACGCATGGATGTATGTAATGACAGGAGATGTAACGTCATGTTACATGACATTTTCAATTGCCTCTACAATGGTACACGGCATGCGTGTCAAAAACCTGTACGAAATGGCTGTAAAAGCAAATCCTTGTCAGTGGAATGCAAACATCGATCTGGGACAGTGGCTATTCTATGCACCGGGAATTTTTGGCGGCAGCAAGAAAAAAGCCGGCGAAATGTTCAAATCAGCAGTTGAAGGAGCCGACACGGACAGCGAAAAGTATTACGCATATATTTACTATTCACAGTTTTTGTTTGAAAACAACAAGAAAGAACAGGCTTCAGAAATTCTTGCAAAAGCAGACGAGATTATACCCGGAAGTTTTTATGTACAAAATGTCAGATCAATGAACGAAAACAACAGTTCATTATTTACAGCAAACAGAAACAGAAGCGGCGTTGACAGTAACACTGATCCTAATGCAAAAGAGCTGTAAATATTAACTATTTTTACAATAACATATATTATCCATGTGCAAAAAAAGCTCTGTTTGTCTGAAATATATTTCAGCATAAGCAGAGCTTTTTTTTACAGCTTCATCAGATTCTTTACTTATACCCTAACAAAGTATATTATTTAAGACAAAATCTTTCTGACGCCAGTTTTTGTCAACTTTTACCTGCAAATCCAAATCAACGCGATAAGGAAAAATCTGACGGAACTTTTTCATAGCCCCCAGACGTATCTGTTTAATCATGCAGGCACCTTTGCCTATGACTATTCCCTTCTGACTGTCACGTTCTACGCACAAAGATGCACGTACTTTCAGAAGATTGTCACGAACCATGTTCATATCCTCGATCTTTACATATATTGCATGAGGAATTTCCTGATCAAAAAGATTCATGGCCTCACCACGAATAATCTCAGCAATGCGAAAATCAACTTCTTGATCTGTATAATACTCTTCCGGGTATAAATGAGGAGCCTCTGGTGCAAGCTCGTATAATGCAGAAAGAACATCATTTACATTTTTATCTTCTTTTGCACTCATTTCGATGATACGCTTTTTATCAAAGCCCGGTATAGAAGATTCTATGAAACTGTGAACTTTCCGTATGCTGGCAAGCGGATCTTCAATTTTATTTACCGCAATGACAGTTTTATCTTTGTACGGCAGAATCATGTCAGCAATCATCTTTTCCTCTTCACCGCATTCTCTTGTTGCATCAATAATATACAAAATACTGTCGCTGTCTTTTATCTGCTCGACAGCAATCTCTGTAAGCTTTAGATTGAGTTTTTTATCACTCATATGAAGCCCCGGAGTATCAACAAAAACAAGCTGTCCGAACGATGTATTGACAATTCCGCGGATAGCATTGCGGGTTGTCTGAGGGACAGCAGAAACGATACTGATTATTTCACCGCTGGCTGTATTTAAAAAAGTAGATTTGCCGGCAGACGGTCTGCCGATTATCGAAACCAAAGCCGTTTTTGGTCCTATAGGAGGCTGATCTGTCTCCGTACCGGACGCAATGTTTTCAATTTCTGGATTTTCATTTGAATTCATGCTTCTGATTATATAAAATGCCGGCCTTTTTTTCCATATTTTTCTTTCTGTAAAAAGATAATGCAGATGAACAAACATCAGAAAACGAAAGTTTCGGTCTTACAAAATTATATTGCGTATATTTTAAATTAAAATTTAGGTCTTTTATTACCAAAATAATACTTATTTTAGCATAAAATAATAATATTCTCGTGAATTTTGTTTTATTTTTCTCTTTTATTTTTTTTTATGGCAAAATTGCAGATCATCTGTTATAATAATTTCTATGAAATTGGAAAAAACATTGCCGGGAAAGACTTACCCACTTGGAGCTGATGTTTGTAATGGCGGAGTTAATTTTGCCATTTTCAGCCGCCATGCTACAAAATGTGTTTTAAATTTCTTTGAAAAAGAAGAGGACAAGAATCCTTCTGTATCCATAGAACTTGACCCGAAAAAGAACCGTACAGGCGATATATGGCATATTTTTGTGCAGGGACTCAAAGCCGGCGCACTTTATCTGTATCAGTTTGACGGACCTTTTGAACCGACTCTGGGACAGCGCTACAACTTCCATCAGTTTCTGCTCGATCCGAGGGCAAAAGCTGTTACTCAGACTTCCATTTTTCACAACCTTCCTCCAAACTATAGAACTCCTATAGATAAACTGGACATGAATCATTTTGAAAGCAACAAATTCGAGAAATTCCCGAAATGTGTTGTTATCGATGACAATGAGTTTGACTGGGAAGGTGATAAACCTATCAACAGACCGCTTGCAGACAGCATAATCTACGAAGTTCATACAAAAGGATTCACTGCAGGAAAGAACTCAGGTGTCAAAAATCCAGGAACTTATGACGGTTTTACAGAAAAAATTCCATACCTAAAATCTCTTGGAATTACAGCTGTCGAGCTTCTACCTATTTATGATTTTGACGAATACGAAAATACAAATATCAATCCACGCACTGGCGAAAGACTGAACAACTACTGGGGCTACAGTACAATTTCTTTTTTTGCACCAAAAACATCTTTTTCTTCGGATAAAACTCCGGGTGGATGTGTCAGAGAGTTTAAAACTCTTGTAAAGAAAATGCACGAAGCTGGTCTTGAAGTTATTCTTGACGTTGTTTTTAATCACACTGCAGAAGGAAATGAACACGGTATTTCCCTGAACTTCAGGGGAATCGACAATACAATTTACTATCATCTCGTAGATCAGCATCAGGAATACTACATGAACTTCTCTGGATGCGGCAATACATTCCGCTGCAACCAGCCTGTAGTCCGGGAGTTTATACTTGACTGTCTGCGCTACTGGGTACTGCAGTACCATATAGACGGTTTCAGATTCGACCTGGCACCGATTCTCTGCCGAAATCAGGACGGCGGTGGTATAATCCAGTTCCCAGCCCTCACAAACGAAATCGCAGAAGATCCAGTTCTTGCATGTACTAAAATAATTGCAGAACCTTGGGATGCCGGCGGAGCATACCTTCTGGGCGGATTTCCTGGCGGCAGATGGGCAGAATGGAATGACAGATACAGAGACGATATACGCCTTTTCTGGAGAGGCGACGAATACGCATCTACAGCAGCTGCTACAAGAATGAGCGGCTCAAGTGACCTGTTCTCTATTTCCGGCAGAAGTCCGGCACACAGCATAAATTTCATTACATGCCATGACGGCTTCACCCTGAATGACCTTGTAAGCTACAACCACAAGCACAACGAGGAAAACGGAGAAGAAAACAGAGACGGAACAGACAGCAACTGGAGTTACAACCACGGTTTTGAAGGACCAACCAAAAACCCTGTCATAGAAAGAAACAGATTAAAGAAAATCAGGAACTTTATCCTGACTCTTCTTATCTCAGAAGGAACGCCGATGATCCTCGGCGGTGATGAATTCAGGCGGACACAGGGCGGAAACAATAACGCCTACTGCCAGGATAATGAAACATCATGGTTTGACTGGACAATCGCAGAGCAGAACGCAGAACTCACGGAGTTTGTCAAGCGTGCAGTAGCCTTGCGCAAAAACCATGCTGTTTTCCACCGCAAAAAATTCTTTGACGGAGCAAAGGCCGGTTCAGTCCCTGATATTCAGTGGTACAATTCAGACGGAAGCTCTCCAGACTGGAATAAGCTCTCCCGATTTGTTGCCTACACACTGTTTGGTCAGTATTGCAAAAATGAGGACGGCAAAAGCGACTGCGATTTCTACATAGCCGCAAATACAGACCCGCACGACCTTATGATTACAATACCGACAGTACAGAAAGGCAAGAAATGGTATTTGGTAGCAGATACAGACATAGAAGGTTCTAATGCGATTGCACCAGAAGGAAAAGAAGAGCAGCTTCAAGAGCAGGAACATTATGTAATACCTGCAAATTCAATGATTTTATTGAAAGCGAAATGAAAAACGGAGGATATCATGATATTTGATGCAGAACAATTCAAGGCAAACCTTACTGCGCGTCTTCGCAGACAGTACGGTAAAGACATTTCACAGGCAACAAAGCACGACCTTTTCGATGCAGTCAGTGCCAGTGCACTGGAAATCATTATGCCTAACTGGATGGAAACCCGCCGCACTTATGATGCAAAACCAACAAAACAGCTTTACTACCTTAGTGCAGAATTCCTGATGGGTAGAGCATTAAGCAACAACCTCATCAATGCAGAAATTGAGAAACAGGTAAAAGAAGTCCTCAAAGGCATGAACATTAACTTTGACGTAGTCGAAGATGAAGAGCCTGATGCAGGTCTTGGAAACGGTGGTCTCGGACGTCTTGCAGCATGTTTCCTGGACAGCCTTGCAACACTCCAATATCCTGGAAACGGATACGGAATCCGCTATGAATACGGTATGTTTGAACAGCATATCGAAAACGGCGAACAGGTCGAATATCCGGATAACTGGCTGCGTCACCGCGATCCTTGGGAAGTAAAAAGAAGTGACTGTGCTGTTACCGTCAAATTCGGCGGAGAAATCAAATATGGCAAAACTCCAGACGGACAGGATCGGTTCTTCATTGAAAATGCCGAAGAAATCATCGCAACACCATACGATATGCCGATTGTCGGTTTCGGCAACAATACAGTAAATACACTGCGTCTCTGGTCTGCATCAAGTGCAAACGGCTTTGACCTGCAGCTTTTCAATGACATGCAGTACCACAGAGCTGTCGAAAAGCAGAACAACGCAGAAAACATCAGCCGCGTTTTGTATCCAAACGACAACGGACCAATGGGTAAAGAGCTCCGCCTGAGACAGCAGTACTTCTTTACATCAGCATCTTTGCAAGACCTCATTCATGCATTCGTCATGAAAGTCGGCACAGATTTCACAAAATTCCCAGACTATCATGTTATCCAGCTCAACGATACACACCCTGTAGTTGCAATCCCAGAATTTATGCGCATTCTCATCGATGAATACAATGTCGGCTGGGAAACAGCATGGTCAATCGTTAACAAAACATTCGCTTACACAAACCACACTATTCTTGCAGAAGCTCTGGAAAAGTGGCCGATTGATACTTTCACACATCTTCTTCCTCGCATCTACCAGATTGTTGAAGAAATCAACCGCCGCTTCATGATTGAGCTGAGACAGAAGTTCCCGAATGACTACGAAAAGCAGAATCACATGTCTATCATCCATGATGGAAAGATTTACATGGGATGGCTTGCTATTCACGCTTGTTTCAGCGTAAACGGCGTTGCAGAACTCCACACAAAGCTTCTCAAAGAGCAGGAATTCAAAGACTGGAATACAATTTATCCGCATAAATTCAACAACAAGACAAACGGTGTTACACAGCGTCGCTGGCTTTTGAGCTCAAACCCGGATCTTTCAGAGTTTATCACAAAAAAAATCGGTCATGGCTGGGAAACAGATTTGACAAAACTTAAAGAGCTTGAAAAATTTGTCGACGATGATGCAACTCTAAATGAACTCATGGACATCAAGATGCACAACAAGAACTATCTTGCTGAGTACCTCAAAAACACACAGAACGAATTCCTTGATCCGATGAGTATCTTTGATACACAGGTTAAACGTCTGCACGAATACAAGAGACAGCTTCTTAATATCTTCCATATTATGTACCTCTACAACAAAATCGTGGAAGATCCGAGTTTCAATCCTCCGGCAAGAACTTTCATCTTCGGTGCAAAAGCAGCTTCAGGTTACCGCCGCGCAAAGTCTATCATCAAGCTCATCAACACAGTTGCTGACAGAGTAAACACAGACCGCCGTGTCAGAGGCAAACTCCGCGTCGTATTTATCGAAAACTACCGTGTTTCTGTCGCAGAAAAGATCATTCCGGCAACAGATGTTTCCGAACAGATTTCTACAGCTGGATACGAAGCTTCAGGTACTTCAAACATGAAGTTCATGATTAACGGTGCCCTTACATTGGGAACAATGGACGGTGCAAATATCGAAATCGTAAATGAAGCAGGTAAAGAAAACTCTGTTATCTTCGGTCTCACTGCAGATGAAATCATCAAGATTAACAAAGAACATTCTTACAACCCACAGAAGTATCTCGAATGCAATCCAGATTTGCAGAAAGTCCTCAATCAGCTTGTTGACGGAACTTATGACCGCACAGGACTTCTGTTCAAAGAACTGCACGACTCACTTGTCTACGGTGTTGAAGGACAGAGACCTGATGTTTACTTTATTCTCGCTGACTTTGATTCTTATGTACAGGCACAGGAAAAGATTGCACAGCTTTACGCAGACAAGAAGAGCTGGGCAAAGAAGTCTTTGATGAACATTGCTAATTCAGGCAAGTTCTCTTCTGACCGTACAATCGAAGAATACGTAAAGGACATCTGGCACCTCAAGAAAATCGAAATCAAAAAATAACAGCATACGGTAACGACAGCAGACCTCTGAAAACTTAAATTCTCAGAGGCTGCTTTTTGACTTCGAACGAAAACTGTAAATACAAAACCACAGCAAAGGCTTTTCTGCCTGAACTGTGGTTTTCTTTTATTTTCATTTACGCTATATTTTTCCCATGAACAATACAAGCATTTCAGGAAAAACTAGATTTTTTTCCTGTCTGGGACTTATACTTGCAGCAGCAATCTGGGGATTTGCTTTCGTTGTCGTCAAAGACAGTCTGGATTACATAGGGGCCGTCTGGATGGTTGCCATACGATTTACACTGGCAGCAATCTGCCTCTCAATCATCTTTTGCAAACGCCTGAAAAAGCTTAATTCCACATATCTCAAACATGGTATCATCTTAGGTATCGAACTAGGACTCGGTTACATAACACAGACAATCGGCTGTAAATACACAACAGCAAGCAAAAATGCTTTTCTAACTACTATTTACGTTATTCTAATTCCTCTCATCGAATGGCCCTTGTATAAAAAAAAGCCTCGATGGTTCGTCCTTGCCGCAGCTTTTCTGTCAGTAACAGGTATCGGACTTCTTGCACTTCCTGCAGGCCTATCAAGTTTTGCCCGCGTCAACAAAGGTGACTTTTACACTCTTCTTTGCGGACTTTTCTTCGCACTGAACATGATAGACAATTCACGTTTTTCTCAAAAAGAAGATCCTCTTGTCCTGTCAGTTCTTCAGTTTGCGGTAAGCGGCATTCTCGGATTCATACTTGCACCATTTATCGATGGAAAACTTGATTTTTCCATTTTCGCAGGTACACACATGGTCATAAGCATTCTGTATCTGGGACTTTTGAGTTCCATGGTATCATTTGTACTTCAAAATGTCGGACTTAAATACGTACCTGCACCCCTTGCATCTCTATTTCTGTCACTGGAATCTGTGTTC
Source organism: Treponema sp. (assembly GCA_045629255.1). Lineage (GTDB taxonomy): Bacteria > Spirochaetota > Spirochaetia > Treponematales > Treponemataceae > Treponema_D. Next base: position 37,481 of record JAZQQW010000026.1, on the reverse strand, counting down.
GGAGTTTTGTCCAGCGTTATTTTCCTTGGAGATCTTCTAACAAAAAAAATGTGGGCTGGCTGCGCATTGATTTTCTGTGCAATACTGATTGCAGAAGTTCTGCCAGGCTTTCTCGACAGCAGAAAAAACAGTACATCAATATGACCTGACGAATTTTTATTTTAAAGATTTCATAAAGAAATTCTCTTGTTAATATTGAATTGACACATTGAGAAAATCAAAATATAATTTTTAGTGAACAACATCTATTGAGGGCTTTTATATGAAGAAATTTACTTTCTTGACAGTTATTACACTTGCAATGGTACTTCTGGCAGGATGCAGGAAAAAAGAACTGGCAATAATAAACAGCATTGAAGACCTTACAGGCAAAACAATCGGCTGTCAAGCAGGTACAACAGGAGAACTTTATCTTCAGGAAGAAACTCAAGATGTTAAAATAAAATCATTCAAAACAGGAATCGACGCTGCCATCGACCTCAAAAACGGTGCTATTGATGCACTTATTCTCGATGATATTCCGGCAAAGGAAATCGTCAAGGCAAACCCAACCCTTAAAATCGTGGATTTAGAGTTCAGCAAGGAAGAATACGCCATTGCCGTCCGCAAAGGTGATACAGAGCTTCTTGAATCCATAAACAGCACAATCAAAGCAATGAAATCTGACGGTACTTTCGAAACTCTGTCAAAAACATTTATGCCGGCAGACGGAAATATAATTCTTCCACAGAAAATCGAAACACCAGGAAACGAAATTATCAAAATGGGTACAAATGTAGCTTTTCCTCCTTTTGAATATACAGAAGGATCTTCTGCAGTCGGTTTTGATATCACACTGAGTCAGATAATTGCCTTGAACTACGGCAAAAAGCTTCAGGTTGTAGACATGGCTTTTGACGGACTTATTGCAGCTTTGCAGGCAGGTTCAATTGACTTTATTGCAGCAGGAATGACTGCTACAGACGAAAGAAAAAAGAATGTCGACTTCTCTGATCCGTATTTTATAACAAATCAGGTAATTTTAGTCAGAAGCAAGTAAAACCTTTATAAACAAACACTGTTTTGAGGTACAGGAGCATCCAAAGACTAACATCTTTAGAGGCTGTATAAATTATGGTATGAATATGTGGCAACAGTTTCCTGAGCAATTTTACAATACAATGATAGCAAAAAACCGCTGGTTACTTATCCCCCAGGGACTTGCCACAACACTTTTAATTGCAGCCGGAGCAGTTATCATCGGATCTGTTCTCGGATGTCTGTTTGCGCTTTTTAAGATTTCAAAAAAACAGCCTCTTACATTTATTGCAAACTTATACACAACAATCATACGTGGTATACCAATGACGACACAGCTGATGATATGCTATTTTGTCATCTTTTCGCCGCTCGGTATGCAAAACCCGGTTATCGTTGCTATTCTCGCATTCGGCATAAACTCAGGTGCCTACTGTACAGAGATTTTCAGAGCCGGTATACAGGGCGTTGATCCGGGACAGATGGAAGCAGGCCGTTCACTGGGACTTTCCTGGGGACAGACAATGTCCAAGATTGTCATTCCACAGGCATTCAGAATCATACTCCCGACGTTTACAAGTGAATTCATAACTCTTATCAAAGAGACATCAGTTGCAAGCTTTATCGCAGTTATGGATTTGCAGAAAGCATGTGACAATATCAGAAATGCTACTTACAATGCATGGATTCCGCTTTTGTCATGTGCAGTTATCTATCTTCTGCTTACAATGGGACTGACAAAAATATTTTCTATTCTTGAAAAAAGGATGGCAATAAGTGATAGAAATTAAAAATCTTTCCATAGAACTAGGTGGCAAAGTCATCCTGAAAAATATAAATGAAACTATTAGAGACGGAGAAAAAGTCGTTATCATCGGACCTTCAGGCGCCGGCAAAAGTACCTTTTTACGCTGCCTGAATCACCTTGAGACACCTCAAAAAGGTAAAATTTTATTTAATGGTCAGGATATTAACAGTAAAAAAGTAAATATAAATAAAATCCGCCAGAAAATGAACATGGTTTTCCAGCAGTTTAACCTTTTTCCTCATCTGACAGTTTTGCAGAACATTACACTAGCACCTGTCACTCTGCACCTTTTGACACAGGAACAGGCAGACAAGTGGGCCATGGCACTTCTGAAGAGAATTAATCTTACAGATAAAGCCGACTCCTATCCTTCCAGTCTGTCCGGCGGTCAAAAACAGCGTATTGCCATATTACGTTCTTTTGCCATGAATCCAGATGTTATCCTTTTTGATGAACCAACAAGCGCTCTGGATCCTGAAATGGTTGGTGAAGTCTTGACTTTGATGAAAAAACTCGCCTCAAAGGGAATTACTATGATTGTCGTTACTCATGAAATGGGATTTGCACGTGAAGTTGCCACAAGAATTCTCTTTATGGACAAAGGTAACATTGCCGAACAGGGAACTCCGGAAACAATTTTCTATAACCCAAAATCAGACCGTTTAAAGCAATTTTTACGGGCTATTTTATGAAAATGCTTATCGTCCATTTCTTAAAATAATAGTATAAAATTTATGTAAAATTCATGGAATTCTTTGAATAATAAGAATTTTTCGCACTTCAGAATATAAACTTTTTTTTTTATCCGCCGAAATTTTGTTTATAATGAAAAAGCGATTTATATTTTACATATTGATATGTACTGTCACAATTTTTGCACATGCAGAAGACGAAGCTAATAAACAGAATTCTCAGGGAGCTGCCATTCTTGCTTCTGTAAAAGGACAGGAAAATATTGAAGGTACTGACAATGCTGAAGCAGCAAGTGATTTCAAGCCTGTTTACGTAGAAGCTATGCCTGGCACTGTCAAAGAGAAAGATCTTCCTCCATTTGATGCAGGTGATGCACCTTGTCTTGTTGTTGACGGCGGGCTGATTTACACACCTGGCAGATTTACAATTGGAATTCAAGTATTCAATTATTCTTCAGACAAAAACATCAAAGCAGAAGTATACGGTTACGGTGGAAAATTCAAAGACGAATGGCATCTGATTAACCCGATAACAATGGACAGATTTAATCTCACACCAAAGCTGTTTCATCCTATTGCAAAATACGATTACACACACTATCAGTACTTTGCTATCAAAATTTTGAAGCCAAAAAACAAAAAATATCAGATAGTAAGCGACCAGCAGAACGAAAACCTGAACTTCTATATCTGGGATGTAGGTGCAAACTCAACTGCCACTACTTCCATGGTAGGAAATACTGTTAACGTCGCTCCAAAGATTTACGTCATTGACCCTCAGGAACTTGCAGACGAAGGGCAAAACAACATCTTCCTTGACAGTAATAAAAAACTCAAGGATCTGCCTATCAACCTATATGTCTATAACACAACAAAGAAAGTTCTTGTTTATTATGGAGCCGTCACACTTGCAGATTACATGGACAGGCAAAAAATGCGAAAAGCTATACGAATTCCTGTTGATGATTTCCGAGTCAATTCGTATAACATAAATATCAACAAAAATGCTATAAACGTCATAATCATGGATGACGGGAAATAGCAGCGTTATAAACAAAACAATATTAAACAAAAAAGCGGCATACTTCATTTCTGAAGTGCCGCTTTTTTTATTTGACTGATATCAGATATCTATAGAAAACTCTGAAAACTTCTGTTTCCAATAGATATTGTATAATTTTTTGGCAGTAAAATGCTGTATCAGATACCAAAATACTTTTTGTATGCATTCCATGTAGAATCTATTAAAGTCTCTACATCAGAATACTTTGGTTCCCAGCCCAAAACCTTGCGCGCAAGAGCAGAACTTGCAGTAAGAGATGCCGGATCTCCTGCTCTGCGACCAACATATTCAGCCTTGATTTCTTTGCCGGTGATTTTTCTTGTTGCTTCAAGCATTTCCGTAACAGTAATTCCATTTCCTGTACCCAAATTCAATGTCAGGCTTTCATTCTGTTTTGTGATATGTTCCAAAGCCATAACATGTGCAGTTGCCAAATCGGATACATGAATATAATCACGTATACAAGTACCGTCACGAGTCGGATAATCATTTCCGAAGATGCTTATCTTTTCTCTCTTACCGCACGCAACTTCCATAATAACAGGAAGAAGATTTGCAGGATTTCTTTCAAGACCGTATAAAACACCTTCTGGATCATAGCCGGCTGCATTAAAATATCTGAGGGCTGCAAACTTAAGATCTTTGAGCTTGTCATACCACTGCATGAATTCTTCTATCTTAAGCTTTGTAAAACCGTAATAGTTTTCAGGATTCTTCGGATGATTTTCATCTACAGGCTGATACTGTGGCTCTCCGAAAACTGCAGCGCTTGAAGAAAAAACCATAAGTTTACAGCCATGTGCGACAGCGGAATTCATGATATTCAAAGTGCCGTTTATATTATTAATTGAATACTTTTCAGGTACAATCATGGATTCCCCAGCAGCCTTGAATGCTGCAAGATGTATAAAAGCGTCAAATCCACGGGCAAACGCTGCATCCAAATCTTCCGGATGCAGAATATTTCCTGCAATAAAATCGTTTTCATCAAAAAGATTCTGTAAAAGCCCACTCGAAAGATTATCAAAAACAGTTACTTTATGACCTTTTGCCATAAGTTCCTTTACAACATGACTTCCGATATATCCGGCTCCGCCAATTACCAAAACTTTCATATATTTCTCCTTACAAAACATTACGTTAACAGCAAAACACCTAAAGCATTTTCGCAAAAGGTGGCTTTTTATAAATTACATAAGTTTTTCAGCAGCAGCTTCCCAAGCTGTATTCAAATCCTCAAGTTCTCTGGTGACTTTGTCTATCTCATCTTGCACAGCTTTTGCTTTTGCACCATTAGAATACACATCCGGATTTGCCATCTGATTTTCCAAGTCGGTTTTTCTTGCTTCTGCCTGTTCAATCTGATTTTCGAGGTTTGCAACTTCTCTTTCAGCCTTGCGTTTTTCCGCCTGAGCTTTTTTATTTTCTTCCCAGGAAAGTTTTGTCGCGCTGGCTGTATTTTGAACATTATCAGAAACATTACTTGGCTTTGTATCTTTTTTACCAGAAGAAACAGGCGAAACTGCAAAAGACGAAGTTCCAACAGTACCGTTCGCCTCATCTTCCATGCGCTGCATATAATATTTATAATCACCTGGGAAAACTCTATATTTTCCAGGATGAAGTTCCAGAACACGTGTTGCAAGATCTTCAATAAAGCCGCGGTCATGGCTTACAAAAACGACAGTTCCGCCAAAGTCCTTTAGTGCATCCAACAGAACATCTTTCGAGTGCATGTCCAAATGGTTCGTCGGTTCGTCGAGAATTAAAAGATTTACAGGCCGCAAAAGAAGCTCCAGAAGAGCAATGCGGCTCTTTTCTCCACCAGAAAGTACATCAACGCTCTTAAAGACATCGTCACCGCGGAACAGAAATGCACCAAGCATATCTCGCATCTTCGGAACAAGCTCAAGCGGCGCTTCCCGCTCCAGACGGTCAAGAATCGACTCTGATCCACAGATTTTTTCGGCGCTATCCTGAGAGAAGTAGCCAACTGTAACTCCACTGCCAAGTTTTACAGTTCCTGTAAAATCTTTGTCAACGCCTGCAATCACACGAAGCAAAGTAGATTTACCAGCACCATTTCGTCCGGCTACAACAAGACGTTCTCCTTTTTCAAGAACAAAATCCAGATTATCTACGACGTTCGGTCCACCATAATTCTTGCAGATTTTTTCCAGTGTAAGCACAAGCTGACCTGAATGAGGTGCTTCCGGAAAAGTAAAATGAACTTTTTTTAGGCTTTCAGGTATTTCTATTTTATTTGCCAAAAGCTTGTCCAGCATTTTCTGCCGTTCCTGAGCCTGAGCTGCCTTTGTTGCTTTGTATCCGAAGCGGTTTATAAAATCTTCAAGATGATGAATTTCCTGCTGCTGCTGCTCATATTGAGAAATCAAAGTTTCAAGTTCTACTTTGCGAACCTGCTCATAGTGAGTAAAATTTCCCGGATAGCGCTTGAGATCCCCGCCAAACAGTTCATAAACTTCATTTATTGTATGGTCAAGAAAATACCGGTCATGACTGACAAGCAGAAAACCGCCTTTAAAATCAGCAAGAAATTTTTCCAGCCAGTCACGAGCTTCAATATCAAGATAGTTTGTCGGCTCGTCCAAAAGCAGAATATCCGGCTCGCACATAAGAGATTTTGCAAGCGCAATTCTCATCTGCCATCCGCCAGAAAACTCATCAGTCTGCTTTGCAAAATCATCACGGCTGAATCCAAGTCCAAGCAAAACACTTTCTGCAAGAGCTTCTCTTCTGTACCATCCAGATTCATCCAACTTTGCCAAAAGTTCACTCTGACGCAATGCAAGCTTATCAGCATTTGCAGTATCCGTTTTCATTTGCTCGCCCAGAGAATCTATTTCTTTCTGCATCTCATAACCGTAGTCAAATGCTTTGTCTGCTTCTTCTTTGAGAGAACATCCATGATGAACAAGTCCACTCTGAGGAAGATATGCAATACGGGCAGATTTTTCTGCAATACGCTCACCGTCATCAGGCTGCACAAGACCTGCCATAACTTTTATAAGTGTAGACTTACCGGCACCATTAGCACCTGTCAGTGCAGACTTTGTACCCGCCTGCAAATTTACACTTACATTTTTTAAAATATCTCTGTCGCCAAATGCAAGCGAAACTTTTGAGAACTGAACAAACGCCATTTACTGCTCCGAATCTGCCAAAGACTGTGCATTCTGGAAGAACATAACAAAAGACGAACCAGGCAGATACACGCTCGTTATTTCTCTTCCAGTAGAAGGATCCTCTTTTACCGAGACCCTTGCAAGAGAAAGACGAAGACCTCCGCTTGCCTTTTTGTACAACAAATTCATTTCGCTATTTTTCTTATCAAAACACAATGTCAAAACACCGTCCCAGTCTGATTTGAGGGAGGAACCTAAAGAATACTTTATAGAAACAGTACCGTCAGTTCCACTTCCACGGGCAATGACATTCGGAACAAGCTGATTATAATTCTGCCAGGTGAAAGTTCCTCCCTGCTTAAACATAAGTGTTCCATAATTTGAGCTGACAAAATCTGGACCAAGCTTCATAATTGCTGCAATTTCGCGGCTTCTCTTATCAGATTCTTTAGTAAGCACATCTTCTACAGAAAAATCATCGCTCATTGTAACAAAACTGTAAGAATGCGGCTTACCAGTTTCGTCTGTATACTGTACGACAAGAAGATGATCATTTCTAACAGTAACCTGAAGCGAAGTATTGTTGAAACGGTAAACACCACCTCGAACTTTGCTTACGCCGGCATATGGATATGTAACATCGAGATTAAACACATTCAGATGAACTTCACCAGTTGTACTTCCTGTATCAAAACCATACTCTTCTTTAAAATAGGCTTCATCTATATCACTGTCTTTTATCATCTGCGAATAATAATCAGGATACCACTTAGCAGCAAGGAATTTTTCCAGAGTCTCATCAGCTTCCTGAACGTCAGCCTCTACAGCACCTTCACCATACGAACCGTCCGAATTCATTGTAAAAAGCTTGAGGTTCAATGAAAAACACCATCCTTCCGTACCGTCCTTTGCAAGAACACGAAGCCATTCTCCTGTAAGATTTTCTTTTCCGTTAGTCGGAATAACACCGTTACCTTTATACAAAGTACGTACAATTTCGTCCTGTCTCAGACGATATACTTGTTTAGAACCGTTTTCCGGCTCAGCACGTATAGGAAGACCATCAAGAGTACACTTCGCATAGCGATGTTCGTAATCTGTATACTTTTCCGCAATAGCTTTTGCCTTACTCTTAGTCGTCGGCTCCGTCAAAATCCAGAAAGGCACTTCAACCTTCTGTTCCCTTCCCGGAACTTCTATAACATACTGATGCATGATGTTGGATTTTATATAAACAGGAACTATTATTCCGTCCGAAAGGTTATATTCGCTCACTGTCCATCTGACTACACTATATCCAATAATTTTTGAACAAGAAGTCAGACAAAACATAACAGCAGAAATTAATATACACAGGCAAAATCGTCTCATAATGCCATATAATACAATATTAAAACGATTTCTACAACGAGTGTATTTATAAGACGGAAAAGCACATCTTTTTTACACAAATGTCTCACAAATAGAAAAACGAATGCTTTTAACTATTGAAATGCAAAAACTTTAATTTCTGATTCATAAAAAACAGCTCTAAAAAATGCAATTTTCAGAGCCATTCTTATCAATAATCCAAAGGCAGCTGTCCTTTTGGAGAAATTTCGCCATTAAGTGCTGCAAACAAAGCCTGAAAAGAATAATCGCTATAGCTGTAACCACAGATAATCGTGTCTACCCAATCAAAACCTTTCAGTACATGAACTGGAGATAAAATCGAAAGGATAATAACTTTTTTTCCAAGATTTTTCAGTCTGCTACAAATTTTTGCAGTATGGGAATCGTAAACATTAACGATGATCGTATCAAAATTTGCTGCTACTTTTACAAAATCAGCGGCATTCCAATCATCATAGTTTGAGTTGTCATTTTTTAATTCATAACTGTAATGGTATGTTGCAATATCAGGATAACGTTTACGGGCTTCTGAATAAAGAGAGACAAAAGGACCTGCAACAAGGACACGCTCACCGCGTGCCGGCTTAAAAGGAAAAGCCGAACCTGCTTTGTACACTGTTATAGAACGGCATGCCTGCTCAAAGAAAAAAGCTTCGCCTTCTTTGTCTGGAATTAAATCGGCTATTTTTGTTTCGTCAGGATACAAAGGTGCAGAATTTCCACTCTTGAAATAGTTAAGCTTTGCAAAAATGACACGATAAGCGGCATCCTTGACTCTTTCATAAAATTCCGGCTCTGCATTCATTTTTGCAAGACTCTGAATCCAAAGAGGTTCCTGCAACCCCGCAGTTGTCGACGAAATAACAATATCATTTCCCGCTTCAATTGCCTGAATAAAAGCCTTGCCAAGTGATCCTGCAAAAGTCGTAGCACCATTCATCATCATATCATCAGTGATAATTAGTCCCTTATATCCCAACTGTCCACGGAGTATATCTGTTAAAAAATGATGAGAAAGGGATGCAGGACGTCCATCTGTGTCAATCTGTGGAAACGACAGATGTCCGCTCATAATAGCAGGTATTTCACTCTGTATCAAAAATTTAAACGGTACAAGTTCTCTTGTCTGCCATGTTTTCTCGTCTATATCAATCGACGGAAGCTTTCCATGACTATCGAGACTTGTATCTCCATGTCCGGGAAAATGTTTGGCTGTCGGTATAACTCCCGCATCAAGACTTCCTTTTGCAAAAGCATCTGCCAGAATTCCGACTTTCACAGGATCAGAACCAAAAGATCGCGGACCAATAACTGTAGAGTCAAGATTCGTGTACAAGTCTACGACAGGAGCAAAATTTATGTTAATTCCAAGAGCTTTTATTTCCCTATTGATATAATATCCTGAATAATACGCATCTATTGGATACCCCGAAGCTCCAATAGACATATTGCCGGGAGTCTGAGATGTATCACCTTTGACATGACGTATCCAACCACCTTCCTGGTCAGTTGCAACAAAAAGAGGTATTTTAAACCGTCCAAGAGCAGCATCTTCCTGCAAAGTCTTGATGGAAGCTGCAACATTTTGAATATTATCTGTGTTCCAGCCAAAAACTTTTACGCTTCCAAGGCCTCTTTCTTTGACCCAGCGCACCAAAAGCGTTGACGGAGTCTGACCTGCCCAGCCAAACATAAATATCTGTGCAAGAAGCTCTTCATTGGTCATTCTGTCTGTGATAGCTTTCGAAAGGGTATCAGGATCATAATCTGACCAGAAAGTTATGTTTTCCGGTAAATCTTTTGGATTCAAAGACTTCCGTGGTGTCTGACTGTTTTTTTGAGATATCTGCACATTCAATGTTTCAGCACATAGATTCATAAATCCATGAGAGAGCAGTCCAATATATATACAAACCAGAAACAGATATTTTTTCATTATTCGAACTTTGCTATTTCTTTTTGACAGAGACTGTCACAAATTTCATTATACTTGACGCCGGCATGACCTTTTACCCACTGCCAGTCTATATCCAGTATAGAAGCAAGTCCATCGAGCCTCTCCCATAATTCCTTGTTTAATACAGGCTTTTTTGCTGATGTCTTCCAGCCGTTTTTCTTCCAGCCTTTAATCCAGCTTGTAATACCATTTTTAACGTACTGACTGTCTGCAAACAACCGGATTTTTTTACCTTTCCACTGAGGATTATCATTTATCATCTGCAATGCAGAGATTGCAGCAGTTAACTCCATGCGGTTATTCGTAGTATATTCTTCGCCGCCAGAATACTCATTTACTTCGTCGCCATATATTACAACAGAGCCCCATCCGCCAGGTCCGGGATTTCCATGACACCCGCCGTCTGTATATACAATAATATAATTTTCTTCTTCCATTTCAAAATCTCACGCATATCAAAAAAAACATTTTGTTTCAGCTATGTTTTGTTATGCAATACCTTTTTTAATTATATACAAAAAAAGGCGGTCTGGAATTAACCAGACCGCCTCTCGCTATCTAAATTGTTCCCCTAAGGGTCAAATTAGAATGTCCACTTCCAGTATACTGGGAAGCTAACTGCGTATGAACCATCACCGTTCAAGAAGTAGAGCAAGTTAGCCTTTGCACCAAACTCGTTCTTACCTGTGTTGTAGCGGAATCCTGGCTGGAGCTTAACTGCCCAAGCTGCTGCTCTGTCACCGAGCTTCTGACCCTTAGCAGACATCTTAGCACGTGTCTTCTTTGAGTAGTACATTGACCACTGGTTGAGGTCGCCGTTGTTTGTACCTGTGAGAGACTTAGCTGTACCAACTACAGTGAAGTCGTTACCTGTACCGTCGTTAGCTGTACCGTCATAGTGGATACCCTTTGAACCCATATCCATTGCACCGCCAACATTGAAGAAGATGTTGAACTTGCCTGGCAAGAGGTCATAAGCTACATGAACAGCTGCATACAAGTCATAGAGTGACTGTGTCTTGAATACGTTGAACAATGCTTCAGCTCCGAGTTCGAAGTCTCCAGCCTTGAACATTGCAGATGCGTTTGCCTTGTGGCGGCCACCGACCTTTACAAGACCGAACATATCGAATACATCAGTTGCACCACCGTTGTATGTATAACCGAGGTTAGCTGTCAAAGAACCGAGGTTTACGTTACCATAGAGACCGTATCCGCGATCACAGCGGTTGATGAGGTTAGTGATAGATCCACCAACTGTTACCATATCGAGGAATGTGTAGTCTGCTGCGATGTCGAGGCGGAACTTGTAATCTGGCTCATCAGAAGCTGATGCTCTGAGACAATTGTTAGTTCTACCATTTGTAGTCTGTGAACCGCTATTTGCATCGCTGTACTCTGCATTGAAGAAGTTACCAGCAGAACACATATTCAAATCAAATGGGAGATCAGCTGCCAAGCGGAGACCGTCGATTGGCTTGAGAACTACTGCAACACCATTACCAGCGAGGTTACCGCCAGACATGTGATCGTCACGGATTGGGAGCCATGAACCTGGTGTCCAAACGTCGTTGTTCATGTAGAAGTCAACGATATCAAATGGAGAGAAGCGTACGCCCCAGTCAAGTCCCCACCATGCGATAGATGTATCATCACGGTTAAGGTCTGTGTCGAATGTTGTGCTTGTTGTGAGCTGATCATTGTAAGAGCTCTGGAACCAGTTAGCTGTCTGATCGCGGAAACCAAACTTTGGAGCCAATTCGAACCACAACTTCTCAGAATTGTACTGGATTGTTACTTTGTCGTAGATTCCTGCGAATTCCTGAGCATAGTTGAAGTTTGAGTTGTTACCTGTTGAAGTATGGCAGTTACCAAGTCCATAAACTACATCAGATCCGATTTCGTTGTTGAATGTAAATCCCTGTGGGAGATTGTAGTCATCTGTTGCCTGAGCAAAAGCACCAGCGCCCATCAAAATTGCTGCACCGGCAAGTGCTGCGAACTTTGCATTAAATTTCATATAAAACTCCTTTTGTAAACGTTTTTAACTGTTTACGCTTACACTTTAACTTATCGGCACTCAATTGTCAATATTAAATTTTATTTTTTTTCTAAAACATTTTTGAATTCAGAAGGTTACACTGAAAAATTAATTTTTTTACGTTTTTTTTTGTTTTTCTTTGCGGTTTGATTACAAGGTGTCTGTTGCTTTTCCAATGAAATATCAATATTTTTGCAAATCTTTCACTTTTTTACGGTTTCCTGGCAGATTTTACCAAATAATTATAATGACCTATTAATGTATTTATAAATTCTTATTTCAAAATTGTAATACATACAGGAAAAAGCCGTCTGTTTTACTTTCTTCCACATGAAATACAGTTTTCAAAGGCTTTTTGCATTTTTTGACAGAAGCATTTTTTTTATAAACCAGTGCTTTTCTCATAAAAAAGCACAAATCTTTCTCTAAATAGCAAACCCCGGCACAAAACTTCTATAACAGGACAAAACTTATCATTTATCTGAAATATCATCGGATTAAAGAAAATCTTACTTTTTTTTCCAGGCTGCATTTCGCATTTCATATCAGCATTGCAACTTGTTTCAAAAAATGCACTTTTTACATATAAATGAAATAAACATAGATTCAGTTTGACAGGCATGTAAAATTTTTTCTTTAAAATCAGGATTCAAAAAACATTGCTTTTTTTTTCAGCGATAATCCGATTTTTTTTCATATACCAGAACAGGGTTATCCTATAATTTTTTTCTCAATAAAAAATGCATGCTCAATAATCCATTCTGTGCGTTTTCAAACAGACAAGAATATGATGATTTTCAAAGCAATTGCTAAAGCAATTTATTTCATATATAGTAAGTAAAGTTTTTACAGTTTTCAGGACATCTCTAAAAACTTTTGTTTTCAGGGATTCAATATGGACGAAACGGTCTGCATGATGTCATGATTTTTGCAGACACACAAAATATGATTGCAATAGATACAACATTCTTTGGGCACGAAGAAGCAAAAAACAAAAAGCTTTCTCTTTCTACATCAATCTTTACAGCAGACTTACTGGATGCAATTGCCCAGTCAGGACATGCCGACAAGTTCACACTTTTAGTTTACTACAACCACAAAGAATTTTTTGCAGAGCGTTTTCCCCAATACAAACTATGCTCTGTCAACTGGTGGCCGGTAACAATGCTCTACAATTTAACCGGCAAAAAGAAGACGGCTAACAAACTTATAAAAAAGTTCGGTGTTTATAAAAGAATTGTGCAATCCCAGAATTTTGATGCTATCTGGTATCCTTATGCCATGAACCAAACGTTCGTTAATACAAAAATCAAGACCTTTGCAACAGTTCATGACATTTACCGCATACACAACGGCACGCCGAAAGAATCAAGGATTTTTACAGAGTTTCTGAAAAATCCTTCTATATATTTGATATCTGTTTCTGACTATACAAAACAGGACATACAGAACACTGTGTTCTGCAGCAGTTCAAATTCAAACATGCAGGGAACAAGCGCCCCTAAAGACATACCCGTTATCCCTAATTCAATCAAGTTTGACATACAGGCAATGCAAAAACCTGACGAAATCGAAGGCGATTTCATACTCGATATAAATGCTTATAATGCAAAAAAAAATGCTCTTACCCTATTAAAAGCATTCAATCTGGCAAAAAACACTATTTCCCACAATCTGATACTCTGCGGGGGGTATAAAGAAGATTCTTATTTTGAAAAAATACAGAACTTCATCAGTCATAACAACCTTACATCAAGAGTTAAAGTGCTATTCCGTGTTCCGGATGAACAGCGCAACTGGCTTCTGCACAATGCATCACTTTTCATAACACCATCAGTCTTCGAGGGGTTCGGCAGAACTCCAGTAGAAGCTGCCGTATGCGAAGTTCCTGTTATATCAACAAAATGTACATCACTTTTTGAAGCAACAAAAGGGCTGTGCAATTATGTTGAAAATCCTTATGACGAAAAGGAACTTTCGGATCTTATTCAAAAAGTCCTGCAAAACTATCCGTCAAAAGAGCATTTACATCAAATACGAGAAACTTTACTCCGCGAATACGATGCTGTCAGCTGCGCAAAAAAATACCTTCATCTGTTTGGCATCCAGTAAAAAGTTTATTTTCGAAAAGTAAAAAAACAAATATCCACACAGTATACCCTCCCAAGTTGCATTCCAAAAAAAAATCCCAGTTGATTTAGGTTTTTTAATTCAAGACAGCTTAATAAAACATATTTATAATATCAACCGGTTATAATTTCAGATTCACGAATACACATTACGGAGGTGTTTATCATGGGCGATAAAATAAAGATTGATATTGGTTTAGGAAAAGCAGCAGCTATAAATGCTCTTGGAGGAATGGCTTCACAGGGCATTAAAAGCGGCACTGAACTTCAAGCACAAAGAAGAGCACAGGAACATGCAAAGATTGAGGAAATCGAAACTTTTGTATTTTCATCAGATTATACAGAATTCGCAAAGCAATTTCTTGGAATGGAAGAAGACTACAAGAGCGTTGTGAAGGCAAACAACAATATAATAACCATGGGAAAGAGCCCAATAGCCACGGCTTATCGTGCACGTTTGGAAAAAGAAATCAGTGTCATTACTGCTACAAATCCTGATATTTACGCAAAGGCTAAACCAATGTTTGATGAATTCAAAGGATTTTTGGAAAGCACAGACGAAAAACTCAAAAAAAAGAGGATGAGAATAATTATTATAGGTGCTGCTGTTTTTGTAGTATTAGGTATTGCTGCCGCTGTTTGTGAGTCGTTGGGAATGTGAAATTTATTCCGTAAATTCAGTAGGCTGCGATAAAAAAGATTAGTGCGAACTGCTTGCTTGCAGCTAACAGCTACTGTTTATGCTCTGAATATAAAATGCACCTGGACTTTTTTTCAAGAGTCAAAAAATTTAACGACAACTTGCCCGTAAAAGCAGGTTGTCTTTTTTATGTCATAATCCCCAGAAGTTTTCCGGACAAGATATTAACATCACTACAGTTAATAATACAAGAAAAAACTTTGTCAAATGATTCGTCAGGCTTGCAGGTCAGATGCAGTTACTGTAATATCAATCATCCCTGCATAATCTCTCATGTTGAATTCCTAAAAAAGTCCCAGTTGATTTAGTTTTTTTAATTCAAGACAGCTTAATAAAGTATATATTATAATATCACACGGTTATAATTTCAGATTCACGAATACACATTACGGAGGTGTTTATTAATGGGAAACAAACTAAAGGTTGATATTGGTTTAGGAAAAGCGGCAGTTGTAAATGCTCTTGGAAACATGGCAGCACAGAGCTTACAAGCCGGCAGAGAACGCGATGCACGGAAAGAAGCACAGGAACAAGCAAAGATTAATGAAATCGAAGCTTTTGTATTTTCATCAGATTATACAGAATTCGCAAAGCAATTTCTTGGAATGGAAGACGACTACAAGAATGTTGTGAAGGAACACGATCTAGACAATTCAATAGCTAAGGCTTATCAGGCACGTATGGAAAAAGAAATCCATGTTATTACTGCTACAAATCCTGATCTGTACACAAAGGCGAAACCAATGTTTGATGAATTCAAAGAATCTTTGAACAGCTCAAAGGCAGCAGCCAAAAAAAAGAATATAATAATTTGGATTATAGCTGCTGCTATTTTTGCAGTATCAGGTATTGGTCTCTGTCTTCAGGGTACTTTTTAACTCTTTATCTTTATATATATAATAGTAATGACATCTCTAAAACATTTAGTTTTTCAATGTCTTTTTATTAAATAACGATTCCAGACTGCCTTTTTACAATCAGGCAGTCTTTTTTTATGTCATAATCCCCAGAAGTTTTCCGGCTTTCATAATTTCCCGACTGCTGTGGATGTTCATCTTCGCATAAACCGCAGTTCTTTGATTTTCAACAGTTTTAACGCTTTTTCCAAGTTTTAATGCAATCTGTGTAACATCAAAACCACTTGCAAGTTCAACAAAAATCTCCTTTTCTTTTTTTGAAAGCATTTTGTAGCTTTTAAACAGCTCCTGTAATTTATCAGAAGAGTCTGTCTTAAAACTGGACTTCATGACAGATAATGCTTCAGTACAATAATATTCCTTTCCATCTGCAACAGCTTTTAAAGCCGCAATGATTTCTTTCAGCTCCGAAGACTTTGTAATAAATCCCTGCACATTCATTTTTAGCACAGATTCAATTTTTAAAGGCTCATAAAAAGCAGTACAGACCAAAGTCCTTATTTGAGGCCTGATTTTCCTTAACTCACTTAAAATCTTCAGTCCATTTTCTTCTCCTACCTGTAAATCCAAAATAATAGTGCTGCAATCCGTGTTCTGCAAAAATAATTTCTTTGCTTCACATCCATTTCCAGCCGCTAAAAACTCAAAATCAGACATCTCTTTTTTTAATATAAACAAAAGACTTTCTCTCAATCCTGAATGGTCATCTAAATAAAGAATTTTCATTGCCATAAATAAAACTACATCATCTGTATCGGAATAAATTTGATTAACCAAAATACAGATTTCCTTCTGTTTCCTGCGGACTTGAAGGTTTACTCTTATTGCAATAAAATTGCAGTTCGAGGTTGATATGAATATTTTACAAGGAATTTTACTTGGAATTCTGCAGGGCATTGCAGAGTTTCTTCCTATTTCTTCTTCCGGCCATCTTGCTTTGGCACAGTATTTTTTTGGATTATCTGACATTCCACTTTTGTTCGACGTATTTCTGCACCTGGCGACACTTTGTGCCGTCGTGCTTTTTTTCCGCAGAAAAATCTGGAGTCTGCTGTGTACATTCTGTGCTGTCATA
Source organism: Treponema sp. (assembly GCA_045629255.1). GTDB lineage: Bacteria > Spirochaetota > Spirochaetia > Treponematales > Treponemataceae > Treponema_D. The sequence continues at coordinate 20,544 of JAZQQW010000026.1, read as the reverse complement.
ACAAAGAAAAACACTGATCCAAATGACAGACAATATATCATCGCTATTATCCTGGCAACATTTGTTACTGGACTGCTTGGTATAATAGTCGAAAAATTTCTTGATAATCTTCCACTCTGGTATGTCTGCACAGGATTTTTGTTTACTTCATTCCTTCTGATTTTTTCTTCGCTTATAGAAAAACACAGCAATACGCTGAGGAATACAGAAAACTGCAACCAGAAAACTGCTCCGTCAAACATACAGGCTCTTTTGATCGGTGTGGCACAGGGTATAGGTACCATCGCAGGAATTTCCCGAAGCGGCTCTACAATTTCTGGTGCACTGCTTTGCGGTGTAACCAGAGACATTGCCGGAGAGTTTTCTTTCATAGTCAGTATTCCTGCAATATTGGGAGCTTTTTTGCTTGAGGTTAAAGACTTGAAAGAGGTAAGTTCATCTATCGGAGCTGTACCTGTTATTGCAGGCTGCGCCGCAGCTTTTGCAAGTGGATTTTTATCTCTTGCACTGTTCATGAAAATCATACGCAAGGGCAAACTCGAATGGTTTGCATGTTATCTGATTCCAGTAGGAATACTTGGCCTTATTTTCTTACATTAAAAATACGATGTTTAAAATCATGCTGTTTCAGCGGTTATAAACTCGTCAGCCATCTATAACAGATGACTTATTCTGGAGGTACGAAATGAAAAAAATCATTGCAGCATTTATTGTTTCAGCAGCATTTATTGCACTTATTCCGGCCGGTTTTGTTTTTGCAAAAGATGCAGAAATCGAAGAAGAAATCATCGAAGAAACTGCTGTTGAAGAAGTCGAAGAAAAACAGACAAACGGCTCAAAAATGAAAAAGGGTGCCAGCGAATTTTTCCAAGGATTAAAAGGTTCCGTTCAAGACGGAGCCGACACAGCAAAAGCAAAAGTTCATTCTGCAACTGCATCAGCATATATCGGTGAGTGGTATTTTGCAAACGGCAAATACGCAACAATGATTATACTGGAAGAAGACGGTACTGCAAAAATTACACAGACAAAGTCAACACTCGGAGAAAATGAGTGGACTGGAACATACACCGTTCCAGAAAAGAAACAGATTCTTTTCCATGCACAGAAGAAAAACGGCCGTTCCGCAGACAAAGAGTTTGTCTTGAATTTCGAAGCAGAGAAAAAAGATTACTTAATCATATCAAGTGATTCTCTGCCGGATGATCCAAACGGATACGATTTTTCAAACAGAACGCTTTTTAACTATGTAAAACCAAAGGATTAAAAAAAGTCCTGTGTCATGCATAACAAGCTGGCACAGGACTTAATTATTTTAAAATTATTTTTTGAAACAATCACTAAAAATCATAATTTTTAGTGATTATCTCATGATTTAAAGTTTAATTTACTTCATAAAACATAACTGCAAAACTGTTTTCCTTGATGTCCGGCATGTTCTCTGGTTTTTTACCATTTTCCGGCATATCTTTTGGAGCCTTGTCCACCATAGGCTTCATAAAATAACCTGTCATTTTGACATCTTTTCCGACAAGTGCTTTAATCTCATCTTCTGTAACAGGTTTCTTGCCATCATGCGGCATATCTTTTCCGGCATGCCCCTGAGGACCTTTCATAACGATGATTTCGTATTCTTTTCCATCATTACCTGACAGAACAACAGCAGCAGAAGAGCCGGATCCGGCATCTTTGACAGTTCCTGATATTGAAACAGGATCAGGCATCTTCGGAGGCTTACTTCTGGCATTCTGAGCCGCTGCTGCAAATACAAATACACATGCAGCACTGAACATCGTAGCCATTTTTTTCATTTTTCTTTTCTCCTACAAAAGCATTAAAAATGATTCGGACATCTTTTGAAAAATTAGTTTTTGACGGTTAAATTTAAATTGCGGTATTTTTCCCACTTCATTTCATTAAAGGTGATTCATCACAAATTTTCAAAAATTGCCTCATAACTGGGGAAAACTAAAACATAGTTTTTCTATCCCCTTTTTCTCTCTTCTCTTATTGCTTAACAACCAGATTTTACAAATGTTATACACAAACCTCTTAAAAAACAATTTTTTATCTCCAATAGTTCAAAATTCAAAAGTTTAAACAATCGGTACTTGCGAATTTTTATAAATAAGAAAAATTTATTGAAAATTCAAGATATTTCTAAAAAATAAAATTTCAGCGGAGAACTATACATATATAATAGAAGATAATTGCATTGCTGCCAAAAAAAAACACAATAAATTCCAAAAAAAATTTGCCTAAAATCAATATTTTTTGTATCTTATGTAATAAGAATCTCGTATCAAATAGTTGCAGTTAATGCAGATAACGGGACATATAATATATGAAACTTTTGAAAACTTAAGTTTTTGAAGCAGTCTTGAAAAGTGACGTTTATAACCTAGCAGTAAAAGCGGTTTTAAACTTGTCAGCAATCTTCGAACAATAGTTTTAAAGGTTGCCTATATATATTTATAGTAGCAGGAGTCAGAAAAAATTATGGCTAAACAGTTAGTTTACAGTGAAGAAGCAAGACAGAAGATGCTTTCTGGTGTTGAGCAGATTGCAAAAGCAGTAAAAGTAACATTGGGACCTTGCGGCCGCCTTGTTATGCTTGATAAAAAATACGGAGCACCAACAATCACAAAAGACGGTGTTTCTGTTGCAAAGGAAATCGAGCTCAAAGACCCTTATGAAAACATGGGAGCTCAGCTTGTAAAAGAAGTTGCTTCAAAGACAAATGACGTTGCCGGAGACGGTACAACAACTGCAACTGTCCTTGCTTACGCTATCGTACGTGAAGGACTCAAAGCTGTCAGCGCAGGTATGACACCTATTGAAATCAAACGCGGAATCGATAAAGCAACAGCTCTTGCAGTTGCAGAAGTCAAGAAAAACAGCCGCTCTGTTAAAGGCAATGACGATATTACACACGTTGCAACAATTTCTGCAAACAATGACCCTGAAATCGGTAAAATTCTTGCTGACGCAATCGAAAAGGTCGGTAAAGACGGTGTTATCACAGTTGAAGAGTCAAAAAACATGGATACAACTGTAAAAACTGTAGAAGGTATGCAGTTCGACCGCGGATATATCTCTTCTTACTTCGTAACAGACAGAGAGAGAATGGAATGTGACTATCAAGACGCATACATCCTCATTTATGACAAGAAAATCTCAACAATGAAAGATATTCTTCCTTTGCTCGAGAAAGTTGCTCAGACAGGACATCCTCTCGTAATCATCTGTGAAGACATGGACGGAGAAGCTCTTGCAACTCTCGTTGTAAACTCTATCCGCGGAACACTTAAGTGCTGCGCAGTCAAGGCTCCTGGCTTTGGTGACCGCCGCAAGGAGATGCTCCAGGACATCGCTATCCTCACAGGTGGTAAAGTTATCACAGAAGACCTCGGCCTCAAGCTTGAAACAGCAGATATCGCAGATCTCGGACGCGCAAAGTCTGTTAAAATCGATAAAGACAACACAACTATCGTTGACGGAAACGGTGACAAGAAAGCCATCGCAGACCGCGTTGCAGAAATCAAGAACCAGATTAACAAGTCTACATCTGACTACGACAAGGAAAAGCTCCAGGAGCGCCTCGCAAAGCTCTCTGGTGGCGTTGCTGTAATCAATATCGGTGCTATCACAGAAACAGAAATGAAAGAAAAGAAATTCCGTGTAGAAGATACTTTGGCAGCAACTCGTGCAGCTCTCGAAGAAGGTATTGTATGCGGTGGCGGTATCGCACTTATTCAGGCAATCAGTGCTTTGGACGAGACAAAGGCAGACCTTGTCGGTGATGAGAAAATCGGCTTCAAGATTGTAAAGCGCGCTCTTGAAGAGCCAATCCGCCAGATTTCTGAGAATGCCGGTGTTGACGGTGCTGTTATTGCAGACAAGGCAAAAAATGAAAAGCCTGGCGTCGGCTACAATGCTGCAAAGGGTGAATGGGTAGACATGATGCAGGCAGGCATCATCGACCCTGCAAAAGTTACTCGCTCAGCATTGCAGAACGCAGCATCTGTCGCAGGAATGCTCCTCACAACAGAATGTGCTATCACAGACATTCCTGAGCCACCAGCTCCAATGCCAGCAAATCCAGGCGCCGGCATGGACGGAATGTATTAATAAAAACTGATAATCGGTTTATTCATACCTGTAAAACTTTATATTTTGCAGGTATATAAACAGACTATACCGGTTACCAAAAAAATGCAGGAATTTTTCGTAAGAAAATCTTGCAATATTTAAAACCCGAATATAAAGGCAGACATTTTCAAAAGAAATTTGTCTGCCTTTTTGCTATTTAAAAACTTAGTTTTGAATTTTTCCCCACAGAAAAAGAACGCAGCAACGTTTTTGAGGGCAAAATGTTTTTTCTCAAAAACTGTGTAAAAAGATAAATTCAGAGTGTTTATTTAAAAAGAAATTTTCCATGCAGCTAAATGCAATTTCAGACTTCAAGCCATTTTATCAATACCTGATTGAGCTTTTTTAAGTCGAGCGGCTTTGCAACATGCTCATTCATGCCTGCATTACGTGCAGCCTCTACATCTTCTGCAAAAGCATTTGCCGTCATGGCTATGATAGGTATTCTTTTTGTATAGTCTCTTTCCATAGCACGTATAGCAACTGTTGCTTCATAGCCGTTCATAATAGGCATCTGTATATCCATGAAAATAATGTCATAATATTCGTCCGCTACCGAAGCCATTTTGTCAACGGCAGCTTTACCGTTATCAACTCTGTCTATTTCAAGTCCTGTATTCTTTAGTATCTCAGTAGCAATTTCGGCATTAATTTCATTATCTTCTACAAGCAGAGCCTTTTTGCCAATAAAAGATGTAGCATCAAGACGTGCCGGAGGAATATGAGCATCCTCAGTCTGCTTACCGCTCAGACGAGAGAAAAGCTGTGCGACTCTGGTTTTAAACAGCGGAAGTGAAATAAAATCATTTGCTCCGGAATTCCGAGCCTGAAGTTCTATTTCACCCCAGTCAAGAGAAGATGCAACTATTATCTTGATGTCATTTCCGTATTCTTTTCTGATACGCCATATAAATGATAAAACATCAAACTCTTTTACCCACTCTATAATGACTGCAAAATATCCATTTTTCTGTTTGTCAGTAGAACCAAAATCGGCCCCGTCCATAATTTCCAGATCTTCAAGACCTCCACCGCTAACTTCCTCATCGGATTCCTTCTTTTCATTCAGAACTTCAATAATATCATCTGTGTTCTGACAGAAATCAGTATGTATTTCCATGTCTTCCAGAATCTGACAATTTGCAACACAGTCAAACTCATTCTCACCGACAAAAAGTACAGAAAGTCCGCGACAATCAGATATATCTATATTCTTTGCATCCTCAAGCAGCTCAAGATAAATTGTAACAGTGAATTTAGAACCTTTGTTATACTCACTTTCTACAGAAATAGAACCGTTCATCATCTGAACAAGATTCTTTGTTATAGCCATTCCAAGACCTGTTCCCTGTACTTTGGAAACACGTGTATCATCTGTAGCACGGCTGAACGACTGAAAAAGATTTCTGCGGAATTCCTCAGTCATACCAATTCCGTTATCCTGAATAACAAACTCGTAACAGCCGATTCTTCCCCGGCCAGAAGGTTTTTCGGATATAGAAATATCAATTTTTCCACCGTCAGGCGTATATTTAACAGCATTTGACAGCAAGTTCATAAAAATCTGCTGCAATCGCTGACAGTCGCCGCTTACAAGTTCATGCTCAATATCATGAACACTCAAAGTCATCGTATGATGTTTAGAATCTACAAGAGGCCGGGCAATTGTAAAAAGATTATCAATTAAGTCACTCAGATTAAACGGCTCGATATGCATATCAACTTTACCAGCTTCAATTTTACTCATATCAAGAATTTCATTGATAAGTCCAAGCAAATGCTTTGATGAGACTGCAATCTTTTCAAGACAATTCAAAACACGTTCTTTGTCGTCAATATGAGAGGCTGCGATTGTCGTCATTCCGATAATTGCGTTCATCGGCGTACGAATATCGTGACTCATGTTTGCAAGAAAGGCAGACTTTGCAGAATTAGACGTATTTGCTGATTTGAGGGCAACCTCAAGCGCGTCTTTTGCTTTTATCAGTTCCATTCTATTTTTTGTAGAATTATATTTATACATTGTAAAAACAAACACAAGTATTATGAAAAATATAAAAAAGAATATGAAAATAAACAGACTATATTTCTGAACAATCAGTTTCATAGAAATATTCTGAGTCACATAAGAATTCTCAATCATAGCATTGAGAATTTCTCCGTCATAAATTTGACGGATAGCCTTGTTCAGAATTTCTGCCAGAATAAACTGTTCTTTTAGAACTGCTATATCAAAATCTTCTGTATTTGTCAAAAAAGCTACATTGAGCTTCTGATATTCAGGATTTAAATGAAGAAACCGCTGAAGTATACTTTCGCAGCCGATAACGCAATTTGCATCTCCCTCAGAAATTGCCCTGTAAATATCACGGTCGTCTTTGCAATACACAAGTTTTGCATCAGGATAATAGCTCTGTATGTAATACTTCTGGCCGATAGAATACTGTCCAATAGCTATGGAATCCATAAGATCTTCGCGATACGCACCTTTATATATAAGCATGACACGGTCTTTAATTATCGAATCAGTCTGAACAAAGCCGTTTTTCTCAGCTATCCATATATCTGAATAAACCGGAAAAGCTGCATCTATAAGCTTATAACGAAGACCGAATTCCATAAGTTCAGAATTATCAAATGCCATTGTCTGTATCTCTATATTGAGATACTTCTCAAAATTGCTTATGAGATTTTTTACAATACCTGTAACTTCGCCTTCTTCCGTCTGTCCGGAAAACGGCATTATATTTCTGATATAGCCGATTTTAAGAACTTTTTTTTCAGAAAGCCATTCTCTTTCCTGCTCAGACAGCACAGTACGGGATATGCTTCTGCTAAAATACTTTTCTTTCAAAAGCAGATTATAACTCGGAGATACTTCATAAATTTTATCCAGTGCATCATTTACAGCTTCCAAAAGATCTTTTCGTTCTTTACTTATTGCAAAATAAATTTCAGCATCACCGATCTTGATTACCGGCTTAACTCCAGACATTGAAAAATTATCAGAAGTAACATATCCGTCTATAGTACCTTTGGACAGCGCAATTGTACAGGCCGTAAAGTTCGGCATCAGTACAATTTTTGTGTTCAGTTTATGTTTCTTTATAAAATCAGCAAGTTTTTCCTGCATAAAAGAATTACGCACAACACCTATTGATTTTCCGTTCAAAGAATAATAATCAGCACGTGTAATTTTGTCGTATTTTTCAGAAACAAAAATATAATAATCCTCTGTTTCCATTGAGTATTCCGGATACAAAAACAGAGATTGTGTTTCAGAAGTTTTTGGAACTCCTGCCATTATATCTATTTCATCATTTACAAGTTTGCTATAAAGCTCTTCCCGATTACCATAGTTATACTCGTAAGTCCAGCCTGTATAATATGCAATTTTCTGATAATACTCATACGCATAGCCAGATTTTCTGGCTTCATCAGTTCCACCCTGCTGAAAACTATCATTGTCTTCATAAAAACCAACTCTGACTACAGTATTTTCTTTTTTCTGTGCAAAAGCAGAAAATGAGATAAAAATAAACAGCCAGAATACAAGAAATAGCTTTCCCATGATACAATATTATATCATACAATGGAGTATCATAAAGGAAAAAAAATAAATTCTTAAAATATTTATGAAAATTATTTATCGAAAAATCTCAAAAATTGCAATTCTTAAAGCTGTTCAGTAATATTTTGTAAATCTCCAGCCAGTATCTTGCTGTCCGGATGATTTTTGAGGCCATTTTGCAATATCTCAAGTGCATCTTTTTTTCTGCCACTGTTCAAAACCCGAACATATTCATTATGAACATCAGCATCATAAATCTGCCAGCTTGAATCAGATAATTTTTTTATCACACTGCTGCCAGATACGCTTTCAACAGCCTTGTCAGCCAGACGTGCAGCCTCAAGATACAGGCCGCTGTCTGTAAGCATGCCGATTTTCGTACTCCACAAATACTCTTTCATGGACAAAATCTGCTCAGCTATATCGGAATTGTCTGCAAGCGGATTCTGCTCGGCAAAAGCAATACATTTCAAAGCTCTTTCAAAATCTGATTTTTTCACATCAGATTCAAGTTTACTTGTAAATATAGTTTTTGCCTGCGCAAGAGGAATACTGTTGCCGTAATTTTCCAGAACATAGGCAGCACTGTCAAAATCTCTTTTATTTAAATAATAAACAGCCGCATTGCACGCAATGTCATCATATGTACGCAAAAGATGCTCTGATTTTCCCCAGCGTAAAGCTACACGGTCAAGCCAGTCCAGAGACTGTATTCCAAGATTATTTCTTTTGAGAATCTCTGCATAATTAGAAACTGTCGTATCAAAATCTGATCTTGCATCTTCGACAAATTTTCTCTCATCGGACAAACCTGCAATTCCAGAACAAAATCCCTGCAGAAAATAAAGTCTCATTACCGCCTGAGAAACTGCATTCATGTAATCATTTTCTTCTATATAATAGCTATTTAAATTCTTTGATATAAGACTGAGAAGAAAACAATCACTTATCTCATGCACGCCGTTATACTCAGTCAGTTTTTCTTTTCTGGAATTAAATCCGTTCGGCGTTGTCGTCTCTATGTCAATCTTCTTTGTACCAGAATGCATGCATACATATGTATGTCCCGGAATATTTTTTGCCGCAACACAAAGCCCTGCTGCTTTTGCAAGACATACATACAATATGCTCGACGAAACACAGTCATAAGAACCGTCCTCAAACGCCATATCTACAGTTGAATGCGTCTTTACATATTGAGACAAAAGATTATCATACAGGATAGAAAGTATTTTCTCGCCGCGCTTTTCTTCTTCAAGACTAAGAACATCCTGACTTTGTGCAAAAGACTTCAAAATATCAAAAGATGATAAAACGGCCTTACCTTTATCGGATTCTGCATCTACACCTGATAAAATCAAAGCCAGCTCAAACATTTCATCAGAAGACATTTGATAAGTTTCCGTCTGTTTTGAACGGGCAGCACTTTCAAAATATGGACTCAAATTTTCAAAAGGAATCAGAGACGGTAAACTTTCAAACCTGTCACAATTTCCAGACAAAGACGAGACCGGAAGAGAATATATTATTTCCGGTAAAAAAAATATATACAATATAGAAGATAATTTCACAAATCTCTGTATGATTTTCATCATTTCCGGTCACAAACACTTAGAGAATTACTTTTTACAGGCTGATAATATTTTAACAAAACTTGAATCAAAAAGCAAATTTCAAAGAAAAATAACAGATTTTTACAGAATAATTAAATTTTTCTTCTTTTTTACATAAAAAGACACTAGATATAGTGCCATTTTGCTTTCAATTAAAGTATCAGCTTTGACACTTTATCATAAATGAGTTAGTATTTTCTAGGATATGGTAAAGCTTAATAGCTTAAGCTTTTGAAACCTATATCAAAAAAAGCAGTTTAAACCTTACTTTTTTTCGTAAGGATTTTTTTTAGCGGATGCCTCAGGCATTTCACTTTTATGGATTGCTGTGATAATAGTTACACAGTGATGTTACATTTTTTGCCGAAGAACATTTTATTTTTATGGAGGACAAACATGAAAAAGTTCGTATCTTTAGCAACAATTCTTTTGATTGGAGTCTGTGCTTTTTCACAAACTTTTTATGTATCAGTAAAAAGTTCAGACTTGAGGGCAAAACCATCAGCAACATCAAAGTCTTTGAAAAAGGTTGCTTACGGCGATGCAGTAACTGTCGTTGATGACAGCAAAGGAAACTGGACACTCGTTTCTATAGGTAAAACAGAAGGATGGATCAGTTCTTCATCTCTTTCAAAGAGAAAAATCGTTGTATCAGACAAAAAAGTCAGTACTGATGCAAAAGAAATCGCACTTGCAGGAAAAGGCTTTGGAGACGGCATTTCTGCAACATCATCAGGCAACGGCAACTACTCTGCTGTTGAAGCACTCGAAAAAAATGAAATCTCAGAAAAAGAGAACAAATCATTTGTTTCGCAGGGCGGACTAAAGTCGGCTGAATAATGAAAAAGTTTATCCGCTGTTTTTTACTTCTGTCACTGGTTACATCTTTTGCGCGACTGACCTATGTAAGTGCTGCTGATGCTTCAAAAACTGATTCTACACAGGAAACTCCTAAAAAGAGCATGAAAGAAAGGCTCGAAGGAGTTTCCGAGCGTATTACAGCAAAAGGTCAGGCAATATCAGATTCAAACAGAGTTGTAATCGACGATGCCCGTGCTTCCATTGCAAAAGCAAACGAAGTTATTACTCCAGAACAGGAGTACTATATTGGACGCATGGTTGCTGCAAAAGTTCTGGATAACTACAAACTGTACAACAACAAAACTGCCACAACTTATGTTAATAACATCTGTACAGCTATCACTCAGGCTTCTGACATACCTGAGCTGTACAATGGTTATCATGTCGGTATTCTGGACACAGACGAAATCAACGGTATGTCATCTCCTGGCGGTCACATTCTGATTACAAGAGGTCTTCTTGAATGTGCCACATCAGAAGATCAGGTAGCAGCTGTTATTGCACACGAAATAGCCCATATTCAGCTCAAACACAGCATCAAGGCCATCAAGTCAACACGAACTATCAAAGCTCTGTCTGCAACAGCAGACGCAGCAGTAGCCATCGTAGGAACATCTTCAAAAGAAAAAGATGACCTTGAAGAAGGCGCAAACGAGATTGTTGACACAATCAGCCACACAGGTTATTCCAAAAAACAGGAATACGAAGCTGATCAAAAAGCAACAACTCTTATGGCAGATGCAGGCTATAACCCGAAAGCTCTTTCTGAAATCCTCGAAGTTCTGAAAGAAAGAGAACCACAGCAAACCGAAGGTATGGTAAAGACTCACCCAAGTGCCAAAAACCGTATCAGCAATGCCCGGGGATATATACGCACTGCAGGATATGGCAAAGATTTTAACGACAGTAAGCGAACAGCACGTTTTGCAGCTGTACATAAACTTCTGTAGTTTTTAACATTTATGGCACCAGGAAAAGATTCTTATCCTTTGTGTCTGCAATATTAACTCAAAAAACAACCTGTCCAGATTTTTCGGGACAGGTTATTATTTTAATAACAAATAACAGGATTTATCATGAAAACAAAAAAACAAATTTTTAGTATCCTCGTCACATCTGCATTATTGATGTTTAGTTCTGTCACTCAGCTTTCAGCACAGGAACTGCCTAAATTTGATGAACCGAATTCGTTCGTCGTAGACAGTGAAGTCAAAAGCGGAGACAGATTCAATGTCGCTGTACGTGTCGTAGACTATGCCATCAACCGCACTATCACGGCAGAAGTATACGGCTATGGTGGAAAATTCCACGAAGAATGGGATTTAATCGGAACAGTCAATCTCCGCGGATGGGGTGACAAGCCGATGGTTCCTTTTGTACAGGGTGCAAAAATCGACTATATCCATTACAGATATTTTGCCATCAAAATTATAAACCCGACTCCAGAAGTAAAAAAATATAAGTTTACTTCAGCCCAGAAAGAACGATGCCTGGATTTCTATGTATGGGAAGAGAATGCAAACACAAAGAAAGATCCTCTTCCATACTACATAGCAGATCCGTCTGTACGCGTTTACGATGCAGTCGGTCGCGGATGTACAAATTACTCAGATGATCTCTATGTTGCATGTAATTCAGAGTATTTCCCGCTTTATGTCACTGTCTACGCATATAATCAGAAAAAGTTTACATGGACAGAATGTGGCTCTGCACAGCTCGACAGTAAAGGCGACGTAAAGAAAATCAAGGGAAAATATAACCTCAAAGACTACAGATACTTTGCTGTAAAAGAACTCAACACAGGTCGAAAGTTTTCACTGAATTTCAGTACACGTTTACCAAAATTTTCAACAAGCGTTTCATTTGGAACAGGAGGCTTAGGTCTCACACACTCCACAACTGATAAAGATTTGGTTATCACATTCTCAGACCCGGACGAAGACGACTAAGATAATCATCAGAAAATAAAAAAACGCCGCCCTGAACGACAGAGTTGTTACAAAGTTCATACACTGTCATCAGGACGTTTTCATACACTGAAAAAAACTACTCCGGCTTTATGATTTGAAGGATTTTCTCCTCATCATAAAGCCGTAACATAGAATCACCATTTTCCGGCTTTTATACATTTATTTACTGTATTCTTTCCCGGTCCATTGTAAAAACCAGAAGCAGGCATCTCCATTCCATATTCTGTTTTTGGTAAGATAACACCTTCTTTAAGACATTTATAGGCATCTTCAGTCAAAAGGAACAAATCTTCACCTCCTGCATGATATTGGATATGAAGAACTTTTACGTTCTTACAATCAAAAATTTCCATAATGTATGCCCTACCTTCATCAAGAACAGTAGTCTTAAAAGTTCCATCTTCCTGTTTTGAATTAATTGTCAAACGATATGTATCAAGTCTCTTATTTTCAACTACAACAGAACCACCGTTCGGCTCAAGCGCAACATAAAAATCACTTGTAAACAAAGATAAATCATCAATTGGTAATTTCAAATTATCCAGATAAACTTTATCTTCAAGCTGATATAAATTTCTTGAAACAACAAGACTATAGGCGTAATGAAATGTCATGCTTTTATTGCGCGAACCCTTAGCAGAAATATTTTTTTTCTTCGGCTTGCCATAAACAAGTTTTCCAGATTTAACACTCATAAGAGAATTTAGCCAAGTATCTCCGTTATAAGCATAAAGAGCGTTCCATGTAGAAAGGATATCATTCAACTGCTTGTCAGAAAGATTTTTATCACAGCCAAAAGTCTTAACATCTTTAAAATCATCAGCATTACCCTTTTTGTTATTTGCAAAACAGCAGACCGCCATTCCGTTTTTAGTTTCAGAAGATGCAATATTATAAACGCCATTCACACCTTCCAGAGAACCTTCAAAAGAACATGCAACAATTGCACCGTTATTGCTTTCACAGAATGGACTTCCATTGCTAAATCTCTTATCCAGTTTAATATTTGCATTTTCTATTATAAGATTCTTAACAACGCCATCAACTGCTATACATTCAATCAATGGAGCATAACCTGTTAAATTAGTAATAGTATGACCGTCTCCGTCTAAAACACCGGTAAACGGATATTCATCTCTATATGCAACATTTCCAATCGGTTTGTCCCATGGACATTTAGTAAAATCCAAATCTTTTACAAGTTTGTAGCATGCGTTTGCAGGTCCGATGCTGTTACCGTTTTCATCATAAATATCCATAAAACGATCATCCATTGAATTTGAAATAACACCTGCAATAATCAATTCCATAGGTTCAGAAATTAAAAACGGACTTTCTTTTGTTCCAAGACCTTTAAATCTGTAAGTTACACTCAATTGAGCAATAGTATTTCCATCAATTTTGTAATTTTTAAGCTGTTCAGTTTTTACAGTGCCAGGATTTTTTGGAGGAGGATTTTTTTGTTCTTCAATCACCTTTTCAGTTTGAGCAACAGATACATTCAGCATATCAAGAATCTGCTTTCTGGCTTTTGGATCCTTAACATTCAGAACCATATCCCTGTTCTGTTCCATCTGTTTCTTTTGGATATTTGAAGGCAGTGCATCAATCAATTCCTGAAATGCAGCCCGAATCTGATCATCGGTTTGAGCAAAACAGCTGACACATGCAGTAAGCAAAACAACCAGCGCAAAAACGATTTTTTTCATTTTCATAATCTGAACCTCCATAAAACAATGAAACATCTAAAAATAATTTATTTTAGAATAACATAAAGGCTATCTAAAAACTGCAATTTTTAGAAGTTCCCATAAATATAATAGCATGAAAAACAATATTTTTCGAAAAAAAAACGCCCCGAAAACAGCATTGTTACAAAGTTCATACACTGTCATCAGGGCGTTTCTGCTATATTCAAAGCTGTCTCAAAAAAAATCAGAGCCAGCTTTACTGCGATATTTTTTTATGCTCAGTCTGCTACTATATTGATATTGCCGCTTTTCACAAAAATCTGATATTCCAGAGGATTATCTGCATTTTCCGGAACAACTGCAAAATATCTGTAATTCTGCAAAGGATAACGTCCGCCGGCCTTGAGTTTTTTCTCCTTACCAACCTTCACGTCAGATGAGCCATACACAAGCCACAGATGCTTCTGCTGATTATAAAGATACACAGTCATGACAAGAGGATCTGTCTTTGAATTATTTTTTACATAGATATCATCGCTGTACTTTTCGCCGAGTTTGTATGCATCAAAGACGTATGCATTTTTGTGGTCCGAAAGTGTCGGCATAGGATTTTTTGCAGGATCTGCGTCATCATTCCAGATATAGAAATTCAAATTGCCGTTTTTCTGATCAGCCGTAAAGCTGTGATTTATTCCGGAAGGGCTTTTTGTCCTGATTGCAAAATAGCGGTATCTGTTATAGTCCATCTTGCCTGCAATGCGCTCGACTCTTGCTTCTTCAGAAAATCCTTTGAGTGTAATAGTTCCAAGGCTGTCCCATTCTTCTTTGAATTTTCCGCCATAGCCGAACACATCTACAGAAATCTTCTCGTCTGTTGCATAATCTATTATTTTTATCAAAAGTGAAAACTTTTCCTGCCCCGGAGCTTCTGTGTCGAACACAAAAGAATTCGGTTCGTTAAAAGATGGCAAATCCTGTGCCATAACAGGAAAAACTGTCAGTACAGCAAGAACAGCTACAGCAATAGCTTTTGTGATAGATTTTAAAGTAATCAAATTATCCCCCTAATAAATTACCTGATTATTGGACATCTGCAAAAATATAAGTTTTGCAGGTCATTTATTATAGCATACGATTTTATCACCTTTCAATGCTGACGTGTATAGCTAAAATCAGTCAGATTTTATAAAACTCTTATCTGTCGTACTCTTAACAATGCTTGAGTTTTGCGCTACAATCGCACAGACATCATGAACAGTAATAACAAATCCAAACAGACTCTGCACCACGTAAAGGCAAGTACTCAGTACAAACGCGAGCACAAAGCCGACTACGGACGCGAAAAAATAGAGATTCTTTACGAAGACCATGACATCATGGTTATAGAAAAGCCCTGCGGTCTGCTTTCCGTACCTTATCCTGGAAGCAAAGCCCGCACAGCTCTTGAACTTATAGAAAAAATCATGCGCGGCCGAGGTGACTGGACATCAAGTCACAGACCGTTTACGGTACACAGACTGGACCGTGACACCAGCGGTGTAATGGTTTTTGCACTGACAGAGGCTGCACAGCACACTCTCATGTCAAAATGGCACTCAACAGTTACAGAGCGCCTCTATCATGCTGTGGCAGAGAATCCACGAAATCCTCAAAAGCAGCTTCCGGATGCAGGAACTATAAACGCACCTCTTGCACAAAATGCATACCACGTCGGCTATGTTCCAAAAGACAACGACGACTTTGAAGGCCAAAAACCAAAGACTGTTGAGGCTGTCACACACTACAAAGTTGTATGCCGCGGCAAAACGCATACGCTTTTTGAACTGTCACTGGATACCGGAAAGAAAAATCAGATCCGCGCACATCTGTCATCTATGGGTTACCCTCTTGCAGGCGACGAAAACTACCGCGCACACACAGATCCGTTTCACAGACTTGCACTGCATGCAAGAACTCTGGAATTTGCACACCCTGTGACCGGCAAAAAAATGCACTTCGAAGTGCCGGAAGACGCACAGTGGCTTGAATACGTGCAGAAAGGTAACTTACACCCGGAAATGCCTGTCTGGGAAAAAGCAAAAATTGCAGAAAAACAGGAAAGCAGAAACCGTCCGGCATACAATGGCAAAATCGAATCTGACTGGAATCGCCGCGGCAAAAAAGGCAGTGACGATTTTGAGGGCATGGAAAGACGTCGCATCAGTGCAAAAGAACGAAGTCATTCAGACTTTATCTCTCTCGGCAAAGCACACAGAAAATAAAAAACCTTCTGAAAGCAAAAGTTTTACAGAAGGCTTTATCATTAAAAAATATGCAGATCTTTCAAAAGATTTTTTGAAGGCAGCAGTTATCTTGCACCTGCAACGACATTATTTCCAAGATATGCGGCATCAAGGAGACAGAGTTTACCGGGGACAACCTCTATGTTCTTGAAAGTTTTTCTGTACACGAGTTTGCCGCCTTTTGAACGGTAAAATTCCATAGTTATGTTATAAGTGCCAGGTTCTACTGTAAGGCCGCCGACATCTGCACGTGCTGGAAAATACTTAGAGATTCTTGTATCAGCAGATTCTGTAACCCAAGCTTCGATATCACTTGCAACAGACAGAATCTGCAGAATATTTCCAATCAGAGAGACAACATTGTTGTCACTTTTTGCCATCTCTGATCCTATTCCGTCCTGAAGATCACTGTTTACTCTTTTGACAATCATTCTGGCAATAGCCTTACTATATATAGATGCTGCATGTGTCTGGAATGTATCCTGCGCAATGTTATCAAGACTTTCTATCTGCTGCAGGGAATCCGCATACGCTTCTCCGGTCTGTGTATTTACTGCGCTTACATTTACATAGCCGACTTTGGCAGTCTGCTTCTGCATGAAAGGAACTGCTACGAAAACAGGATAAAGAATTGCAGGATAAACCATTTCCGTCTTAATAGGACAGCCGTTACTGAAAGCCAGCAGATTTATCCTGCCCTTTGATTTGGGCACAGACAGTTCATCTTTTATCAGTTTTTTCGGTTCAGGGAAATTGTATAAAAGAGACTGCGTTACAAAAGCATCGTGTATAAAACGAGAATCTGATTCAGCAGAATTATAATCTCCGTCACCTCTGTGATAAAGCAATGCAAGATACTGTCCAAGAGCAGAATTATGGAAAGTTACGCTTACAGGAGTTTTATCTGCATTTTCTGCAGCATTCCGCGCCTTTATAAGCTGTTCCTGATATCGGGACGAAATTGTCTGTGACTTATTTTCGAAGCGGTTTATTTCTACAATCGCATCTTCAAGCATACCAAGATGATAATATGAAAGGGATTTAAAAAGATTCAGATAAATATCTTCGTAGTCTTCTCCTTCGTAATCTATGACTTTGTCATTTACTATCCAGGAAGCGATTGCCTGTGAAACAGATTTTGCAAAATATTCGTCAATTTTCTGCTCTGCAGTTGTCAGTTTATGAATTGACTTTGCATAGTCGCCTGAATAATAACTGAGCATACCGATATCGAGATTCTGCAATACGACGCTTCTTTTACTGTACAGATTCTTCGCATTCTGCTCTGTGTAACTTAATTCTCCTTTGTAATCAATAGCAGATGAATTTGTCAGAAATACAAAAAAAAGCGGAATACAAAAAGATATAACTCTGAAAAAACGTTTATGTGCTGGCATTGTGTCAGTCCTCTTACTTTTTTTTATAAAAACGGCTATAAAATTTAAAATCAGCAGCCTGCTAAAATTTAAACCGTTACTTTTCGCAGTTCTTAAATTTTACAAAGTCTCCAAAAACTAAACTTTTTGAAAACGTCCCTTATACTCAAATAAAGATAATTTGTTATACTAATAATAAAATAACATTATTGACAAATGATTACAATACAGTTATTTTTAAATTTATGAAAATGAATAAACTCTTATCTATTTTTGCATTTGCAGCTGTAGCTACAATTTTGGCATCCTGTGCTTCGACAAAAGTTGACCGCGTAGATCCAGGCAAAGTAACTGACTATTCTGGTTACTGGAATGATACTGATGTTCGTCTCGCTGCTTCAGAGATTATCAGTGCATTTAATTCTTCCGCTGCAATCAAAGATTATCCGAAAGCAAACGGTGGAAAAGTTCCTGTTGTTATCATTGGTTCTTACAAGAACGTAAGTGATGAACACATCGACACAAAGATTCTGACAGATTATCTTCAGGCACAGCTTCTGGAAGACAGAAATGTAAAATTTGTTTCTTCTGCAGATACAAGAACAGAGCTTGATGCAGAAAGAGAATATCAGCAGGGTCATGCAACAGAAGCTACACGCGCAAAGCTCAAAGCTCAGACTGGTGCTGATTACATGCTCATGGGCTCTATCCGTACAATCATCGATACTAAAGACGGTGGAAAGAAAACTGCCCGTACTTATTATATCACAACAGAGATTGTAGACATCGAAACAAGTGAAATCCTGTGGAAGAATGACAACCACAGCATCAAAAAGATTATCACAAAATCGTCTACACGTTCATAAACCAAGCAGCCCCGAAAATATCTTCGGGGATACAAAAAAGCAGTGCGTCCAGAAGTTCAAGATATATGCAGAGTATGCAAATCTGAACAGAAAGCTGGCCTCACTGCTTTTTTTTATTCACACGGATAATTCAAAATAATTTTTCTATAGTCTGCAGATTTCCTGCATAATATCCTGAGGAACGAGTGCAAACATGTGTTTGTCACGACAAGCATTGCAGGCAGCTTTGGCGTGAGCAAGACTTGCCGTAACAGCAGCTTTGACAGGATTATACTTTTGTGCAAGAAGTGAACATATCATGCCGGAAAGAACATCTCCTGAACCAGCTTTGGAAAGTGCATTCGTTCCAAGTCCGTTTATATAAAATATAGTTTTTGCACCAACTCCGTTTTTTACTGCAATAATTGTATTTGCACCTTTTATCAAAAGCACTGCATCCGGATAAGCCGAACAGAAAATGTCTGCAAGTTCTACTCTGTGTGCAATGCATTTTTCAACTGTATCAATGCTGTCATCTCCGATTTTATTCAGTCCACATAAAGTTAAAAGCGACAGAAACTCTTTAGGATGAGGTGTCAGAACAAGTCCTTTTGCACGAGATGAAAGAAGACGTACAATGTCTTTATTATAAAAAACATCTGCATCCAGTACAGCCGGTATATTTTTGTTCTGCATCAAAAATCCAAAGTACAGAAGACTGTCTTCATGTTCTCTGCCAAGTCCCATACCGACAGCTACAGCAGTCGTATTCTCCGGAAACGATGCAGATGTCATAAGTTCATACGGCATGGAAAGTAAAGTTTTTGGCATACCGCCTGTAAAATGTCCTACAAGAGTTGCAAGTCCTGTACCGAACCGCAAAGACGACATGCCTGCCATAATACCGGCACCTGGTTTTGAACCGACAGCTATAACAGCATGACCGAATGTACCTTTATTTACGTTCTGCTTCTTTCTGAAAGGAAGCTGCATATCTTTTTCTTCCAGCAGATAAGCGTCAGGCATAGGCTCGCCATGCTGCCCCCTCTCAAAGTTATCACGACTCACGCCGAGAAAAGAAACTGTTACTTTGCCGCAGGCGTCTTTTGCTTTATCAGAAAGAAGTGCAAGCTTGAGTGCTCCCATTGTCACTGTTTCATCAGCCATAAACACAAGGCTGCCGTTTCCGTACTTGTCGAGGCCGGTCGGCACATCACATGCAATCTTGTATGCATCAATATCGTTGTTGCATGACATGACGACGGCAGACTCTGTAAAACCTAACTCTCCGTGAAAACCGCTTCCGTAAATGCAGTCGACCATACACTTAATGTCAATGCTCTGCTCTTCAAGGTAAGCATCAAGTTCCTGCGCATCTATGATACGAACTCCGATTTTTGCCGCACGCGCTGCCTGCAGACAGCACATCGGACTTTTCGGTTCAAGGACTGCACATACACAGACTGCAAATCTGTGACTCATAAGCTGACGCGCAAGTGCATACCCGTCAGCTCCGTTATTGCCGGATCCGGCGAGAATGAGAACTGCAGGCCTGTTGATACACAAAGACCTGTCTTCTGCCAGATGATTAAGCACACATTCCCTGAGGGCAGAAGCTGCATTTTCCATCATTATATCTTCACTCAGACCATATCTTGTCCGGACATCTTCATCTAAAGTTCTTGTATCAAGAAATACGTTTTGCATTCAGCAAGTATAGTCTTTTTCTGAACTTTTTACAGTACATCACAAAAAAAACAGTACCGCAAAAGAACTATTTCAACATGCGATTGCATTTTCTGGTACATTTAGTTTTATGATTTTTATATTCCCTACTGTTTATGTAGGTAATTACTTTATACAATGCTTTACCTACTATGTTAATAGGATTTTTGTGATTTTTTTGAGTTTTTTATAAAAAAACATCTTTTGAAATAATAGCATATTTCAAAAGATGTAAAAGAGGATTTTTGATTTTTATTGGTTTTTGCAAAACAAAAATACGTTAATCAAAGAATTGCGATTTAGCAAAGCTTGATTATTTGGTCAAATTTCGAGTTATAAATAGAATTTACAAAAAAGGCGTAATTCTTTAGAATTTAGTTACCACACAAAAAACAAAGGAGTTACGCCATGACCGAAAACGATCTTATAGAATTATACTGCATTATTGATGATTTTTA
>JAZQQW010000025.1:0-42509 GCA_045629255.1 Treponema sp. | reverse complement strand
TCACCTTCTCCTGTCGTAAATGTATTTATCGTAAGCAGACACTTATTTGAACACTTGCCGCAGCGGCGCAGATCAAGATTTACCTTGAAAGATTCCATCTGCTCAATCGTAATAATGTCGCTCTTTACAAACTTAATTGGTTGATCCGGATCGCCCGGTTTCGGACGGCGCAGATCTTCCCACTGATCCTGAGCAAACAAAGCAGAACCGTAAGCACCCATCAGACCGGCAACATCAGGACGGAAAGCCTTAACTCCGCCGACTTTTTCAAAAGCACGCAGAACAGCATCGTTATTGAAAGTTCCGCCCTGAACAACAACTTTCTGACCGATATCACTGGCTTTTCTAAGCTTGATGACTTTAAAAAGTGCATTCTTTATAACAGAATACGAAAGACCTGCAGAAATGTCAGCAACAGACGCGCCCTCTTTCTGAGCCTGCTTGACACGGCTGTTCATAAAAACTGTACAGCGTGTACCAAGATCGACAGGCTTAGGAGCCAGAAGGGCAATCTTTGAAAAATCACGGACATCCATTCCCATAGTATGGGCAAAGTTATCAAGGAAGCTTCCACATCCAGAAGAACAAGCCTCATTAAGCTGAATTGAAGTGATTGTTCCGTCTTTCATGCGGAGACATTTCATATCCTGTCCGCCTATATCGAGCAAAAACTCGACGCCCGGAACAAAGAAATCAGCGGCACGATAGTGAGTGATAGTCTCAACTTCTCCACTGTCAACACCAAGGGCCGCCTGGAACAAAGCTTCGCCGTATCCTGTAGAAACAGAACGTGCAATATAACAGTCTTTTGGCAGAATCTTGTACAGATCTTTCAAAATCTTTATGGCAAGGTTGACCGGATTTCCGGCATTAACATCATAAAACTTCCAGAGAATGCGACCTTCTGTATCTGTCAGAACAGCCTTTGTTGTTGTAGAACCTGCATCAAGTCCGAGGAATACAGGACCTTTTGCACTGGCAAGGTCGCCGGAAAGAGCAGTCTCCCTGCTGTGACGCTCGTTAAACTCGTCAAGTTCCGCCTGATCTTTGAACAGAGGCTCAAGACGCTGAACTTCCTGCATCTCAGCCCCGACAAGACTTTTGAGAGAATCACGGAACTCAGCGATTGTAGGAAAATGAACTTCGCTTTCCATCTTCGGCGAAAGGCATTTGATTTCACGCTCAGCAGAATAAGCAGCTCCGGCAGCAACAAAAAGCTGACTGTTATCAGGAACGATAGTCTCTTCCGGAGTAAGATTGAGGGTAACAATAAATCTCTCTCTCAGCTGATCCAAAAAGTGGAGAGGTCCGCCCAAAAAAGCAATATTTCCGCGAATCGGCTTACCACAGGCAAGACCAGAGACAGTCTGCGTAACAATTGACTGAAAAATGGAAGCAGCAATATCCTCCCGTCTGGCACCTTCATTGATAAGCGGCTGAATATCAGTTTTTGCAAAAACTCCGCATCGCGCTGCAATCGGATAGATTGTTGATGCACCTTTGGCAAGTTCATTCAGCCCGGCTGCATCAGTTTCCAGCAGAGCAGCCATCTGATCAATGAATGCACCCGTACCTCCGGCACAAGTACCGTTCATGCGCTGCTCTACGCCGCCCTGAAAATATGTAATCTTGGCATCTTCACCGCCGAGTTCTATGACGACATCAGTTTTTGGAATGATACGGCGAACAGCAGTAGTAGCAGCAACAACTTCCTGGATAAATGGAATATTCAGCCAATGAGAAACTGACAGACCTCCAGAACCAGTTACCTTTATTGTCAAAGTCTGCCTGTCGCCTGCCGGAAATCTGGAAGTCACTTCATCAAATGCTTTATTGACAACAGTTATGATAGTATTGCGAATATCTGCACGATGACGCTCATACACGCCATATATCATCTTATCATTATCATCAAGAATAACAAGTTTTACAGTCGTAGAGCCAACATCGATTCCCATACGGACAGGCTTTATAACAGGCTCAGCTTTTAAAACATTTATATTATCAGTATCCATTTACAAATCCACTTATTCATTTATTTAGTCAGCAGTTCAAGCCTCTCAATCACTCAATAAATCAAAAACGATTATAGCCATTGCGCTTCATGAAACAAATATAAGGCTATCTCTAAAAAAAGTTTTTTTTTAGATGCCTGCAAGTTTTGAGTTTTGCAAGTTACAAAGCTCAAAACATCACATTTTCAAAGCTACCATTAAAAATTGTAATTTTCAGTAGTAACCATAAATAATTACATTTGTCAGCTGTCACTGCAAAAACGGCAACGACCAAAATTAAATTTCAGAAACCTGACATTCAGACTATTTAACTTATCTATTATAAACGCAAAACAACTATCTTTGCAACCACAGACATAAAAAGCAAACTAAAAACTAAAGTTTCCTGGCACAGAATCTTACTTGAGATTGATGACTGCAAGCCTGATTGAATACAGAAAGGATCATTTCACAGGTGTAAGTTACATCAGTGCAGACACTCTTCGTAAACAAAAGATTGAATGGGAAAAGGAACAGAAAAAGACCTGATTTTCATGACTTTTTCATAAAACTGCAAGGTGAAATTTATAAAAAAAAAGATTATTTGACATTTACTAAATGTCAAATAGAGTTACCATACCGTATACATTTTGACAAGCACAAGGTGTCAACATGTATAAAAACAAAGCTTTTATCAATGGAAAAGAAAGAAACAATATTGCAGGCTTAAAATAGAAAAACTCAGAAAGGCAAAAGCCTGGTCTCAAAATGATTTGGCAATTGCATTACAAAACCATGGAATTGATGTTCATAAAAACGCAGTACAAGAAATGGAAGCCGGTAAACGATTTATTACAGATATAGAACTAAAAGTATTCGCAGAAATTTTCAATTTCTCCATAGATGATTTAGTTTTTATAGGTAATTCCAGATAATTTCTAAAACACAGTTAACATACAGATATCGAAGCCTCAAGAAAAGTTTTTAATGCAGCTTTAAGAATACAACGGTCAGTTTCATAAAGTCAGCTTTTATTATCCAAAATCCAGAAGATGACTCGAGGTAAAATCAGCAAAAGAATTTATTTTCAGAAAATCAGTTTCCCGGTGTGAATAAATTTGAGCTTTTTGACGACACGTGTTATAATTGTTTTGAAATGGCATACTTTCCACTGTTCGCAAATTTAAAACACAAAAAAGTTCTCATCATCGGAGGAGGCAATGTTGCATTTTCCCAGCTCTCGCAGTTTCTGGCATTTGAAGCAGACATTATACTTCTTTCTGATGAAATCAGTCCGAATTTGCAAGTATTGATAGATGCATATTCAGATAACATTACACTTGTAAATTCAAAACCGGATCTTGAAACAATAGCTTCTCTTGATATTTCGCCGACACTTGTCGTTCTGACAAATGACGACCCCGCCGGTAATGCAGAAATTTATGCACATTACCAAAATCAGAACGTTCTCATAGAAGACATAACAAGCAGAAGCAGATGTGATTTCATCTTTCCAGCCATCGTTAAGCACGGTGATGTTGTCTGCGGAATATCAAGCAGCGGCAAAAGTCCGCATGTTTCACAGTTCATCAAAACCATCATCGAAGGTTCTCTTCCTCAAAACATCAGTGAAATCAATGAACACATGGAAGAAATCAGAAAAGCTGTCCGTCAGTCAGTAACAGACCCTGCAAAACGTTCCAGAACTTTGCAGACAATTTTCATGAGACTTATAGAGGACGACAATCAGATATCAGATGCAGAAATTGACGGCATAATCGCCGATGCAGAACTCTGATTCAGAAAATCCACAGAAGCAGCCTCAGAAAATTTATTTTTTATCAGTGCTAATGATACTGTCTCTAAAAATTAATTTTTGGAGGCAGTTTTTTTCGTTCATTTCGCAAAACTGATTGAATTTTCACAAAAACATGTTAAACTGTTTTAGATATGCTCGACAATAAAAATATTCTTCCCAGTGAAGCACAGAACGAAATTTACCAGAATGTCCGTAAAGATAACGCCGAAAATGAGACGAGGATTACAACACCTCTAGGATTCACAGTTTCTCAGGAACAGTTAGACAAATTATTCTCAAAGGAATCTACACAAGGCAAGACCGGCGCAGAACTTGCTGCTGTCCGTGCAACAAAAATCGCAGTACGCAAGGCTCACACTGCTCAGATTATCGCAGAAATGAAAGCCAGTGCTGTAAAAAGAGTTTACATCTCTACAGGTTCGGCAACACTTACAGGTGCAGACCTCGGAAAGATTAAGCCAGGCGATGCTATCAGAATAAGCGATTATCAGAATGATATCGTAGACCTTCTTGTAGACAACAAGCTGTTTGCACAAGGAAAAATTTTCGAAGGAAACGGATACAAGCAAGTTAAAATCATCAAGTTATATCAATAACGATGTGTCTTGCTCCTTAAATAATATCTAACATTCGGTTAACAAAGGCGAAAAATTGCAATTTTCAAAGCTGACTCTAAAAATTGCAATTTTTTTTAGAGCTTCATTATTTTAGAAATCAAATATTTTTGTATTTTTGTCAAAATCTCTGAAAATTCCCAAAGGCAGTTTTTTTTGGGAGCTCGAGTTTGTCACAGTTTTTACTTGTCATTGCGTATTTTTGCAAAATATTCTATAGTAAAAAATTATTGCCCATAATCAGCAACAAAATCAATTTTTATAAGGATAAAATATATGAAACTTACATGTGGAATCGTAGGTCTTCCAAACGTTGGAAAGTCCACTATTTTCAGAGCACTCACAAAAGCACCAGCAGCTGCAGAAAATTATCCGTTCTGTACAATAGATCCAAATATCGGCGTTGTAGATCTGCCGGATGAACGTCTGGACTTTATGGCAAGCGTATTCCAGCCAAAAAAGAAGATTCCAGCATGCGTCGACTTTGTAGATATTGCAGGCCTCATCAAAGGCGCAAGCAAAGGTGAAGGTCTTGGAAATCAGTTTCTTGCAAATATTCGAGAAACAACAGTTATCGCACACGTTGTACGTTGTTTTGACGACCCAGATATCCAGCATGTCCGCGAAGATGCAAAAACGGACGCACCTATTGACCCGGAAAGCGACATCCTTACCATAAACTATGAGCTTGCACAGGCAGACCTTGATACGATAACAAAGCGTCAGGAGAAAGTCATCAAATCCATACGCGCACTCGGCGGCGAAGAGAAAAAGAAGTGGGCAAGCTATCTGACAGCAGTCGAAAAACTTACACCTCTTTTGCAGGAAGGCAAAAGTGCTCGCATGGCAGACCTTACAGACGACGAAAAGGAAGCTGTTTACGATCTGCACCTGCTTACAATCAAGCCACAGATTTTTGTCTGCAACATTGACGAGAACACAATCGATGCAGGAACAAACAAATATGTCGAAGCTGTAAAGAAAATCGCTGCCGAAGAAAACTCAGAGACTATCGTCATCTGCGGAAAATTTGAAGCAGACCTGTCAGATATCACAGACGAAAACGACCGCAAGGATTTTATGGAAAGCGTAGGCCTCAAAGAATCAGGCCTCACAGTCCTCTCACGTCAGGTCTATCACTTGATGGGATTGCAGACATTCTTTACAGGCGGAGCCGATGAATGCCGTGCATGGACAATTCACGCAGGAGACAAAGCACCGCAGGCAGCAGGTGTCATTCATACAGACTTTGAAAAAGGCTTTATCAAAGCGGAAGCTTACACTGTAGATGATCTGCGTCAGTACGGTTCAGAAGAAAAAATCAAGGAAGCCGGAAAATACAGAACAGAAGGAAAAGAGTATATCGTCAAAGACGGCGATGTTCTGTTCTTCAAGTTTAACGTAACTAAATAAAAGTCATTTCACATCTTTTTTATATAATACAAAAACTAAAACGGCTCTGAAAAACAGAAGTTTTCAGAGCCGTTTTTTTGTTTTATGTGCGGACGATTATCTCATTCCGACAGATTTATCAGTTCATTTTACAATCTTATACATTTCGCAGTTTGCATCCTGGAAATTCGTAAAGCACAGAGAAGTTCCATCTGATGACAAAGCAAGCCCTGTCGGCTGGTTTCCGCCGTCGATTTTGCAGACTGTAGAACCGTCCTTTACATCAATCACATATATCTTGCCGTTTGCAGGACTTCTTTTGGTATAATCTGTCCTGTTATTCGGGCCGCGGCATGATACAAAAAGATACCGGTCATCAAGTAAGTCTATCGTATTCGGATTTGTGAATACTTTCCAAGTAGCAGTTATCTTAAAAGCAAAAAGGTCAAACTCATAGACACAGGCGTGATACATATCGCTTATATAAGCCTTTGACTGGAAAGAATTCATCACGATGTGGCGCATTGCAGATTTCTGTACGGAAACAGAATCTATCTTTGCACCTGTTGAGACATTGAATTTCTGAATTTCTCCGCCGTCAAAACACAGCACAATCATTTCCTTGCCGTCATTGACAAAGGCAAGTCCTCTCGGTGCCGCTGCGGTCTTGATTTTTTTCAGCAGAATGCCAGACTCATAATCTATCAGAGAAACATCATTGGAAACCCAGTTAGACACAGCCAGCATGCTCTTGGCAGGGTTCCATGCAATAAACTTTGACCATGTGCCCTTTGTGTCGATTTCTCTTTTATACTCAAATCCAGGATAAGAATATTCATAAATCTTTCCCGTAGTCATCTGCGAAATGAAAAAAGCGTTTTTCTCAGGAATGAAAAGCCCCTCTACATAGCCTTCCTTTTCACTTGCAGGCGGTTTTATCAGCTTTGGTTTTGAAGAAGGATTTTCCAAATCTATTACATGAAACCCTTTGTCTTCAAGAAGAGGCAGGACAAGGCATTTGTTATCCGGCGAAAAAAGCACCTGCTTAGGCTGAGTGCCACATTTCATCGTCGAAACTTTTTCCACATTCAGACAAAAACATGACTGAGCAATAACGAACAGCACACATACTGTCAAAAACCTTTTCATTTTTCCTCCTAATTTAAATCACAAAAAAATTCATCAGAAGCAGCACGTTCTAATCGTCCTGACATGCATCAGAAAAATTACTGTGACTATCTTTTTCTATGAGCATTTCTGCATCTTCCCTACCCTGCCATGTCTGATATTTCACAGAAGGACTGCTCTTTCGTCCATTGCCAGAAACAGGTTTTCTTGCCCGAAGCTGCGAAAGCGGTATTGTTTTCTCTCTGCGCATTGCAGCATAATACTCATTGTCATCCATAACACAAACCTCTTTTTTTTGACTGCGATACAAAAAAAACACACGAACAAAACTTAATCAGATTGACCGCAGATACATCATACAAAGCACTGCATTATTTTTATAAGTGCCTATTTATCTTTATCGAAAAAAGAAAAGGCTGCCATAAGATATGAAGTTTATCATACCGCATGACAGCCACTTTTGTAATCAAAAGCACACGTTACCAGAAGATTCCGGCCGTGCCCTGCAAAATATTGCTTTTTAACTTATGCAATCTGGTAAATCCAGCCCTTTGGAGGCTCGACAGTTCCCATCTGAATTCCTGTGAGTGTCTCACGGAGCTTTGTCAAAACAGGTCCCATGTTTTCCATACCGCTTGGAATCATGATAGATGTTCCGTGATCATCAATCTGACCTATCGGCGAAATAACAGCTGCTGTTCCGCACAATCCGCACTCTGCGAAATCTTTGAGCTCAGACTTGTTTACAGGTCTTTCCTCGACTTCCATCTTCAAGTAATCCTTTGCTACAGCAAGCAAAGAACGGCGTGTAATAGAAGGAAGAATAGAACCTGACTTCGGAGTAACAAGTTTACCGTCCTTTGTGACGAACAGAATGTTTGCTCCGCCAGTCTCTTCGATGTATGTATGTGTTGCAGGATCTGTATACATATTCTCTGCATAGCCACAGTTATGAGCGTCAACAATGTTGTACAAAGACATTGCATAGTTCAAACCAGCCTTGATGTCTCCTGTTCCGTGAGGAGCTGCACGGTCACGGTCAGAAATACGAACCTTTATAGGCTTTACACCACCCTTGAAATATGGTCCTACCGGAGTTACCAGAATACGGAACTGGAACTCAGTTGCAGGCTTAACACCGATAACGGCATTTGAACCGAACATATATGGACGGATGTACAATGTAGCACCGCTTCCATAAGGAGGAACCCAGTCAAGGTTTGCTTTAACTACATCGATAACAGCCTGAACAAATTTTTCTTTTGGGAAAACAGGCATCTCAAGGCGTGTACAAGAGTCTGCCATACGATCAGCATTGAGGTCTGGTCTGAATGTGACGACTTTTCCATCAGAAGTTCTGTAAGCCTTAAGTCCTTCAAAACATGTCTGTGCATACTGAAGAACGCATGCACATTCGCTCATAGTAATTGTGTGGTCAGAAGTAAGAGTTCCTTCTTCCCAAGCACCATCTTTCCAGTTTGCTACAAAGCTCTTGCTTGTTTCCATGTAGCCGAAAGGCAAATTGCCCCAATCAAGATTTTTTGTTCCCATGATATTAACCTCTATTAAATAAACTTTATCACTATTAAAGATATTTAGCAAGGGCAACACACAAAGCCAAAGACTTCCAGCATCTTTATCGCAAACAAAACACGACAGAAAACACTGGCACTAAGCAAAATTTTATACTATCCTAAATGTACAGGATAAATAGATGAAAAAACACATTGCAAACATCATAACCCTGACAAGAATTGTCATTTCTATACTCATGACAGCATTTCCTGTTTTCAGTACGGCTTTTTATCTCTCATATATCTTTGCAGGATTATCAGACATGGCAGACGGAGCAATAGCACGAACCCTCAAAACAGAAAGCAAAACAGGTGCCGTTTTGGACAGTCTGTCAGATATTGTATTTGCCGCAGTCTGTGCAGTCAAATTTCTACCTGTAATAAGCATGAGCATCTTTATCTGGATATGGATAGCTTTGATTGCAGCCATAAGAATCACAAATATAATCATGAGTTTCTTCCTATATAAGAAGCCTGTCATGCTTCACACAATTGCAAACAAAATAACAGGATTTCTAATTTTCATCTTTTTCATTGTGATAAAATGGATTTCTCAGGATATCTGTGCAGTTTTCATCTGTCTGTGTGCTACATTTGCTTCTGTACAGGAAGGAATATTCATCAAAAAAGGCAAAATTCTACCTCAAAATGAAAAAGGATAATATGAAAAATACATATCAAAAATTATACTGAGACCATAAAAATTGCAATTTTTACAAGGTAACTTTGAACGTGCGGTATTTATGGCTTGCAATTCCAGATGTAAAGCCCCCGTACGAAACAAAGTTTCACTACACTAATGACATCTTATCTTCTACAGGAGATTTTTATGAAAAAAAATAACATCTGTCTTGTACTTTTAACACAAATTCTTATTGCCGCAATAGGAATTTGTGCACTCATACTTATATGCGGAGGAAACATAAGCCTTGCATCGATGTTTATCGACATCCCTACACTTGCAATGATTTTCATATTTACACTGCCGTCACTTGCCGTGTCAGGAAACACACAGAACTTTGCACGTGCATTCACATGCGCAAAAAAAGACTATACAGTTGCCCAGCTCAAAAAAGCAGACAAGGCTGTAAGCATGGTTCAAAAGCTTGTCCTGGCAGGAGGAATCATCAGCATGGCTGCGGCAACTGTATGCATGCTGTCAAACTTAACAGATACAGCATTCATCGGCAGAAATGCCGCAGTCATATGTGTTTCTGCCGTACAGACAGCTGTCATTGAATTTCTTCTGCTTCCAGTGCGTTCAAATGTGCAGAACTCACTCATAGACGCAATAAACATCGAAGACTGACAAGCTCAAAATGAAAAAACTCAAGCTTATTCTTTGCATGCTGATTTACTGTGCTGTTTTTGTGTTCACGATTACAGCACAATGGATTCTCATCGAAAACAGCAGTCTCAGAACGGCATTAAACCTCTCAGCCATTATACTGACATCATTTTCCGTCAAAGCCATTATCATGCTGTATAAAAACAGGACTTGCAACGAAAACGATTCCATCGAAAATCCCGGCAAAGACTGCGGAATTTCTGTATCAAAAGAAGAATTCCTGGAATATGCAGCTAATCACAATTTGTCAAAACGGGAAACAGAAGTTGCATGGCTTGTACAGAACGGACTGTCAAATCAGCAGATTGCAGATGAAATGTATGTGTCCCTTGTCACAATAAAAAAGCATGTCACACACATCTACGAAAAATGCAACGTCTCATGCCGCAAAAAATTCAAGGAAAGCATACAGGCTTTCATCCGGAACAAAAACTGAACGGCGTTTATAAAGTTTGTAAACGCCATTCTCTGAAAATAGATTTTTTTTCAAGGATGTACCTGACATTATTGATGATAACAATGCGTAAACAGGAAATAACAGGGTAGATTTTTTAATATTGATTTAATATTTGATTTTTTTATATTTTGCCAGATAAAATCACTGATTATGTCAAAATTACGGCAATTATTTTTTTTTCATGCAGTTTTAGCATATTTTTTATTTTAATTTCCTTATTATTGATTTTTTCTGAAAATAACACTCAAAATCAAAAAAAGTTTTTTTTGATTTAAGAAAAAAAATAGTTTGCAAATTACAACGTTTTCGTTTATTCTGGATTTTGGGGGTTGTGTATTTATGAAAGTCACATTGAAAGACATCGCAAAAGCCTGCAATGTTTCTTTTTCAACAGTAAGCAAGGCACTCAAAAACAGTCCGGAAATCAGCGATTCAACAATAAAGTTCATAACCGACAAAGCTCTGGAAATGGGCTACCATCCGAACGCTGCAGCCAGAGCACTCAGAACGAACCGTTCATACAACATAGGCGTCATTTTCGAAGATGTCACAGGTTCCGGACTTCAGCACCAGTATTTTGCAAGGATTTTTGACTCAATCAACGAGACTGCAAACAAAGCAGACTATGATATTACATTTCTGAGCCACTCAGGCAAACAGAATTATCTGGCACAGGCAAAATACCGCGGATGTGACGGCATCATCATTGCAAGCGCTTCATACCGCAAAAATGACATCAAAACCCTTTTGAACAGCGACATACCGATCTGTACGCTCGATAAAACTGTAAACAACATGCATCCGTCTGTAGTCAGTGACAACAGAGACGGTTTTTCGACACTCATGGAATACATACTTCAGAAAGGACACCGTAAAATAGCATACATACACGGCGAACCTTCTGATGTCACTACAACCCGCCTGAACGCATTCAAGGCAAAAATGAAAAAGTACAACATCGAGATTCCAAAAGAATATCTTGTAAGTGCCACATACCATATGCCGAAGTCAACGCAGGACGCTACAAATGCAATACTTTCCCTGAAAGACAGGCCGACATGCATAGTATATCCGGATGATTTCTCAGCCCTCGGCGGAATAGATGCCCTGATAAAAAGCAATATCACTCCCGGCAAAGACATAAGCATTGCAGGATATGACGGCATATTCCTTGCAAACTTAATCACGCCGAAACTCACAACATACGAACAGAATACAGTGGAACTCGGAAGGCAGATGGTAAAGCAGCTTCTGGCAAACATTGAATCACCGGACGCATATTTTACAGTGCCAGTTCAAGTCAAAGGCCACTTTATCGAAGGTGAAAGCGTCGTTGATATAAATAACGCATAAAAAACCGCATACTTCAAAAAAATACAGGTTTAAGACTTCTGCAATTACATTTCTTGAGCCTGCATTTTAATCTTTTGCCTCCAAAATCAGTTTTTTCATAAAGACACAATTATAATAAGGTTATAATTTTTCACTTTTAACGTTTTTTTTTCTTGACAAACTTGAAAGATATGATATAGTAAAAGCATAGACGACTACAACGTTGTAGTTTTACAAACACGAAATAGTGATCAGGAGGAAATCATGAAAAAGTCTATAGCTATAACAGCAGCTGCTTTGGCAATGGCAGCAATGTTCACATCATGTGGCAACAAATCTAACAATGCTGGTTCAAGTGCAAAAGAAGGAAAGGTCTTGAACATTTATTGTTGGAACGAAGAATTCCAGGAGCGCTTCAATGCATACTATGCACCAAAGCTCCCATCAGACGTAAAGGTAAACTGGCTCATCACACCTAATCAGGATAACGCATATCAGAACAAGCTTGATGAAGCTCTCCTCGCACAGGACAAGGCAGCAGCAGACGACAAGATTGACTTGTTCCTCGTTGAAGCAGACTATGCCCTCAAGTATGTTGATACAAACTACACACTCGATGTAAAGAAGGATCTTGGTCTTACAGATGCAGATCTCTCACACCAGTACAAGTACACAAAAGATATCATGACAGATTCTAAGGGAAACCTTAAAGGATTGTCATGGCAGGCATGTCCAGGTGGATTCGTATATCGCCGCTCATTTGCAAAGGCTATCCTCGGAACAGATGATCCAGATGCAGTAGGTGCAGCACTTTCTGACTGGGACAAGTTCGATGCAGTAGCAGCACAGGCTAAGGCAAAGGGATACTTCATGCTCTCTGGTTATGATGATGCATTCCGTGTTTTCACAGACAACGTAACATCACCATGGGTACAGGGCAACAAGATCAACATCGATCCAATGGTAAAGAGATGGATCAAGCAGACAAAGGAATACACAGCAAAGGGATACAACAACAAGGCTTCTTTGTGGTCAGCTGAGTCTACACAGGGTATGATGAAGGACGGAAAGGTATTCGGTTACTTCGGACCAGCATGGTTCATCGACTTCTGTATGGATAAGTCAGCATCTGGTGACTGGGCATTCTGTAAGGGTCCACAGGGCTTCTCATGGGGTGGAACTTGGATTTGTGGTGC
The DNA here is from genome assembly GCA_045629255.1 of Treponema sp. Lineage (GTDB taxonomy): Bacteria > Spirochaetota > Spirochaetia > Treponematales > Treponemataceae > Treponema_D. The sequence continues at coordinate 29,655 of JAZQQW010000025.1, read as the reverse complement.
TGCAGGTTCAGACAACTTGGCTCTTATCAAAGACATCATGTTGACACTCACATGTGATGCAGATGTTATGACAAAGATCGCTAAGGAAAAGAACGACTTTACAAACAACGAAACAGCTATGACAGCTGTTGCTAACTCTGACTACCAGAACGAGTTCCTCGGTGGACAGAACCACATGGCATTCTTCCTTGATTCAGCAAAGTCAATCCAGAAAGAGAATATGTCTGCATACGATCAGGGTATGTCTGAGACAATTCAGCGCGCTTTCAAGGATTACTTCGACGGTATCATTGACGAAGCAACTGCATGGGATAACTTCTACGATTCAATCACAGAGAAGTATCCAAACTTGCAGAGATAAAGTTTGACATCCGGCTGGCGCATAATACAGCAGAACAATGTGCCAACCTTTGTTATTCATAATAATCCTTCAAACCTTTGCCCGGCTGTTTCCTAGTTTCAGCCGGGCATCCTTTTTTTTAAACAAGTCAGACTGTACAGTTTTCCTACCCTTTTAATGATTTTTACAAGCCTGTTCATAAATTGCCTGAAATCCGAGTTTCAATAAAAAAGATGGTCAAATATACCAGAAACTCACTTTCTGGAATCTGATAATTTTCATGCATGCAATTTTACAAAGTAAACAAGTCAGAAGCCAAAGGTTGCAATCTCCTTTGTAGAAAGCCGCCGAAGGCTAATAAATTCGATATGACGTTTTTAAGACTGGCATGCTGAACTTGTTTCAGAAGCTCACTAAGGTTTGGAACAGTTTGTTTTTTTGGACTTATCAGTGTGAAAAAAGACTTTATCAGTGCGAAAAAAGTTTTTATCAGTGCGAAAAAAGTTTTTGCCAGTGCGAAAAAAGTTTTTGCCAGTGCGAAAAAAGTTTTTGCCAGTGCGAAAAAAGTTTTTGCCAGTGCGAAAAAAGATTTTGCCAGTGCGAAAAAAGTTTTTGCCAGTGCGAAAAAAGTTTTTGCCAGTGCGAAAAAAGTTTTTGCCAGTGCGAAAAAAGTTTTTGCCAGTGCGAAAAAAAAAGAGCCTCTTTCCAAAACAGATGTTTTAGAAAAAGCCTCTTTATTAAATCAAAAAACAGAGTTTACGAAACTCAGATTTTTTTGTATCAGAACAAGCCTGTTATTACACCGTCATCATCTACATCGATATTAAGTGCAGACGGAGCTTTCGGCAAGCCCGGCATATCCATTATATCGCCGGCAAATGCAACGACAAAACCTGCTCCGCTATAAAGCTGGACATCGCGGACAGGGAAAATATAGTTTTTCGGAGAACCGAGCAGAGACTTGTCATGAGATATAGAATTCTGAGTTTTTGCCATACAAATCGGGAGATTTCCATAGCCAAGCTCTGTATACATCTTGAGTTTTTTCAATGCCTTGCTGTCAAAGTCGACACGGTCTGCACGGTAAATTTCCTTTGCAAGAGTTTCGATTTTTTCTTTCAATCCCATATCTTCAGGATATATATTCTTAAATGCACTTTTCTGAGAGCAGAGGTCTACAATCTTCTCTGCAAGTTCTGTAACGCCTGCGCCGCCTTTGCCCCAGCCTTCACACAACACAGCATCACTTCCGCACTCCTGTGCAAGACGCTTTACAGCTGCAATCTCTGCATCAGTATCTGAAACAAACTTATTTACAGCGAGAACAGTCTTGACGCCAAACTTTGACATGTTTTCAATGTGTGTACGGACGTTATCGAAGCCTTTCTCTACAGCAGAAACATTCTCAACACCGAGATCGTTTTTGAGAACTCCGCCGTGCATCTTGAGTGCGCGTACTGTTACAACAATAACAGTTGCATCAGGAGCAATGCCGTTCATGCGGCATTTGATATCCATAAATTTCTCAGCACCAAGGTCTGCTGCAAATCCTGCTTCTGTAACAACATAGTCACCAGATGCAAGAGCACAGAGAGTTGCATTGATTGAGTTACAGCCGTGTGCAATATTTGCAAACGGACCGCCATGGATAAATGCAGGTGTATGCTCGAGTGTCTGTACAAGGTTCGGGCGGATAGCATCTTTGAGGAGAGAAGCTATGGCACCAGTGCAGTTAAGCTCACCAAAAGTAACAGACTTTTTGTCGTAAGTTTCAGCAATAGTAATCTTTGAGATGCGTTCCTTGAGTTCTTTGATTGTGCGTGACAGACATACAATAGCCATGATTTCACTTGCTACAGAAATCTGGAAGTGAGATTCGCGAGGCACACCGTCAACTCTGCTTCCAAGACCGATGATGACATTGCGCAGAGCACGATCGTTAAGGTCTACACAGCGCTTCCATGAAATTGTACGAGGGTCAATGTTAAGAGGATTTCCCTGCTGCAGAGAGTTATCAATAAGAGCAGCCATGAGGTTATTTGCAGCTGTAATTGCATGAATATCGCCAGTAAAATGAAGATTTATGTCTTCCATAGGAACGACCTGTGAGTATCCGCCGCCACAAGCACCGCCCTTCACGCCGAAACACGGACCGAGAGAAGGTTCACGGAGAGCGATGACAGACTTCTTGCCGATTTTGCGAAGACCGTCACCAAGACCAACAGTAACTGTAGACTTTCCCTCACCAGCAGCTGTCGGTGTCATAGCTGTAACAAGGATGAGCTTACCGCGCTTTGCAGGATCTGCAGCCTTAGCCTGCAGTTCACGCAACTTCTTGAAAGAAACCTTTGCCTTGTATGTTCCATACAAATCCAAATCAGTTTCTGCAAAATCAAGCTTTTCTGCAACTTCTCTAATTGGAAGCATCTCGTTTTTCTGTGCAATTTCAATGTCCGAAAGCATCTCTAACCCCTTACTATATTAGAATCTAAAAAAAATCACAAGAAAAGATCCCTCCATTCCCAAAAACCACTTTTCAGAAACAGATATCAAAGGATCTTATTTGAGTTCCCAAAAACTTGAGTTTTCAGAAACTGCCAAAAAGTGATGACTAAAAGCCCTGCAAACAAGGCATAAAAAATCATCAGCCTCAACTACAACGTCTTATTAAGTTCCCTTACTCACTCACATCAAGAAGCCTGACTTCTTCGTCAGTAAGTTCCCTGTATTTTCCGACTTCGATAGAAGCGTCAAGTTTCAGATTGTTAATCCTCATACGCTTCAAATAAATGACTTCGTTTCCAAGTGCCGAAAACATACGCTTAACCTGATGAAACTTGCCTTCGCAGATTGTCAGATTGCACTCATTTTCAGAGCACCACTCAAGCTCTGCCGGAAGACAATCGGCTTCGCTTTCTTTGCCCTCAGCGCAGATATGAATGCCAGATTTCATTTCATCAACATATTTCTGCTGTTCTTCAGAAGAAACACTATCTCTCAGACGGACAAAATAAGTCTTCGGTACACTCCAGCGGGGAGATGTAAGACGATGGTTCAAATCTCCATCAGTAGTAAAAATCAAAAGGCCTTCTGTATCGACATCAAGACGTCCTATAGTACTGATATTACCGCCGAGAAATTTCTGCCTATACTTAGGATCCAGAAGTTCATATACTGTTTCGTGAACGCCGGCTTTTGTAGAACATACATATCCTGCAGCCTTGTTCATCATGATATACACATTTTCCTGTATATTGATTTCAACGCCGTTTATGGCAATCACAGAATCGTTTATGCTGACTTTCGCATCCGGGTCATCAACAACTTCTCCGTTTACTGTCACTGTACGGTTTCTGATAAAACGCTTGACTTCTTTGCGTGTACCAAATCCGTTGTTTGCGAGAATCTTGTCGAGACGTTCAAGGTCTTTCACTTGTTTCATGCGTGGATTATAGCATAAAACAGATTGTTTTGTCTTGAGAAAGCATTGAAAAAAATTGCAGATTTTAGAAAACTCTTCCAAAAACCGACAGTTGCAACATCACAAAAGCAGTTTCCGCAGTTTTGAAAAGCTCTAAAAAATGCTTTTTTTTTGACATGCCTTTTAATGTTTACAAACTCAAATAAACATTTTTTCATTATCCCTTGCTTTAATATCTCAACAGTATTATCCTAGTGATATGAAAAAATCACGTTCCCTGCTTGCAAAAGGACTTTCCTTATCTGCACTGACACTCGGCTCAAGAATTCTTGGGCTCATTAGAGAAATGACAAAAGCTAAATTCTTAGGTACATCAGCACTGAGTGATGCTTTCGGTATAGCTTTTCAGGTGCCAAACTTCTGCAGAAGACTTTTTGCAGAAAACTCAGTTTCTGTTGCATTCATTCCTACATTCAAAAAATATCTTGTTAAACAGGAAGCTGACGGCAGCCAGCAGGAAAACAATACAACAGCAAAAGAGACCCAGGAGTTTATAAACGCTACTTTTACTCTCGTTACATTTCTGACTGTCATATTTGTTACACTCGGAATGATTTTTACACCACTCATATTGAGGATTTTCTTCAGCAGCAAAAGCTATGAAGCCATGAATGAATCTGTCATTCTGACAAGAATCATGTTTCCATATCTTGTAGTCATATCTATAGCTGCGTTTTTCCAGGGCATTTTGAACGGCCTCAAGATTTTCAGCCCGTCAGGATTTACGCCGATTCTGTTTAACTCGATAGTAATCGCCTTTACTTACATTCTGGCACCGCACATGGCAAACCCGGCAAGAGCCATGTCTGTCGGAGTCATCACGGGAGGAACAGTACAGGCACTGTTCCAGCTTCCGTTTGTCCTCAAAAACGGCTGGAAAATCGGATTTTCAACAATCAAAAAAGCTTTTTCAAATCCGGGAACACGGACTGTATTAAAGCTTATAGGCCCGACAATCATCGGCATGGCGGCATATCAGTTCAATGACATCGTATCCTCTGCCCTCGCCACACGAACCGGCGAAGGAGTATATTCGAGCATACAGTATTCACTTCGCCTGCAGGAACTCATACTTGGCATATGCGCCGTCACAATCGGAACAGTAATCCTGCCGGATCTGACAGGATTTGCCCAGAAAAAACAATGGGATTCTTTCTGTTCAATGCTTACTCTTTCTATCAAGATCATGGCATTCATTGCAATACCGATTACTTTTTATTCTCTTATCATGAAAGAAAATATCATCACATTGGTTTTTGCAAGCGGCAAATTCGATGCAGATTCCATCCGCATGACAAAAGATGTATTTACATACCACATTGCAGGTCTGTTTTTCATCGCCGTAAACAGAATCGTAGCACCGGCATTCTATGCACAGCAGGACACAAAAAGTCCTACAACAGCAGGACTCATAAATTTTGCAGTCAACATAGTACTTGCATGGATTCTTTCAAAAGTCATGGGCGGCATGGGTATTGCTCTGGCACTGACTATTGCAAGTACAGTCAACATGATTGTCCTTTTCCTGTTTTTGAAGAGAAAACCTGTCATCGATGTTCAGTCTGTAGTTAAATCATCATTTCTGTACATGATAAAAATTGCACTTTTGTCCTTGATTGCATCTGTACCAGTTTATCTTCTAAAAGACAAAATCCTGAGCATTTTTGAAAATCAAAGAAGAATCATCTCTCAGGGAATGCCTGTTGTTTTGACAGCATCACTTTTTGCCATTACAGGCGTTCTGCTTCTCGTCATCACAAAAGATAAAATCGTAACAATGGCACTCAACAAAATCAGACGTAGATAGAAAAGATTTTAATTTTTTTGCAGGAGAAACTGATGGAAAACTTAGACAAAATATACAAATCCAGAAGAGACAAAGTCTGCTCATATTTGAAAGAAAACAACATCGCCGCCGCCGTATTCGAAGACAGCGAAGAAAGAAGAGACATCTCTATCCGATATCTGACAGGACATCCAAGCGATGCCATCCTTATACTTGGTGCAGACGGATTTTGCACGCTCACACCTTGGGACATCAACCTTGCAGCACAAAAGGCACACGCCGACAACGTTGTACCTTATACACAGTTTGACCGCTCAAACATCAAGGCAGTAAAAGCCATCCTCAAAGAACTCGGAAAATCATGCGGCACAAAATCAAGTGCACTTGCACTCGCACCGCAGACACCCCACTACCTGTTTGAAAAATACAAAGCAGAACTTACAGAATGGGAAATCCATTGCAAAGAAAACTCGGTACATGACAAAGTCATCTCTCTGCGTGCCGTAAAAGACGAGTACGAAATTGCATGCACCAGAAAGTCATGTTCAATCGCAGACAGCATGACAGCATACATTTCTGACAATATCAGAAAAGGAACTATCAAAAACGAAACTGACGTAGCTCTTTATATTGAAAGGGAACTCCGTGCACAGGGATGTGAACGCACAAGCTTCGATACACTGGCAGCCGGCCCCGAAAGATCTTTTGCAATCCATGCATTTCCAGGATACACAGGCGGAACCTGGGGAAGCGAAGGTCTTTCCATCCTGGATTTTGGAGTGTGCTACGAAGGATATGCAAGCGACTGCACAATAACAATAGCAAAAAATCCGACATCACAGCAGGAAGAACTTCTAGACTTGGTCGAGCTTGCCGCAAAAGAATGCCTTGAACTGTACAAACCAGGCAAATGCATACTAAGTGCAAGCCGCAAAGCAGATGAGATTTTTGCCGCAAAAAACAGAAACATGCCTCACGGACTTGGACATGGCATCGGACTTGAAATCCACGAAGCTCCATTTGTCAGCATACGCTCAACAGAAGACAAAATCTTTGAGGCAGGAAACATCATAACACTCGAACCAGGTTTGTATGACCCGAAGCTCGGCGGAACAAGACTTGAAAACGACGTGCTTATTACAAAAGATGGAAATGAAGTTCTGACACATTCCAAGATTTTCAGAATCTAGCTGTATCCAAAAATCGTCGCATTCAAACGGAATGACAGTTTGCCGTACGGGATGCCAGGCTTTTGTCTCACTGAGCCTGGCTCATTGACCCGTCAAACATATCTGTCATTCGATTTTACGAAATTAAACACGTTAGCAGCCGAATGTTGCGGCTTTTTTTTCACAATGCGTTTTTCGGGCATGCATTCTTGCACTCAAAGCAAAGTATGCATTCCGTGCCGTTTGCACGCTTTCTTGAATTATCAGTCATATCTACATTCATAGGACAGACTTTTTTACACTTTCCGCATGAAACGCATTTTGACTTGTCGCACTTTACCCTGAACCATGCAAAATAGCTTGCAGGCTTTAAGAAAACTGTTATAGGACAAAGATACTTGCAGAACGCCCTGTTATCCTTAAATGCAAATGCAAGGATAATTCCCAAAATATAATAAAGTGCGTTTCCGGCAATGAATGCAGCAAACATTATTTTTTCGATATTTCCGGCTTTTGAAAAAAACAGAGCCGAAACAAAAACAAGAGAAACTGCAAATGTAACATACCGCAGAAAGCCGAGCTTTTTCCTCGGCTGTGACGGAACTTTGTACGGAAGAAAATCCAAAACCATTGCAGTCCAGCATGCATAGCCGCACCAGCCGCGGCCGAATATGAGTGGACCGAAAATCTTTGCAACTGCATAATGAATCGTTGCAGCTTCAAAGACACCTGTAAAAAGATAGTACCAGAAACCTTCTATCTGCATATTCTCATTACAGATAAGCCCAAGGTAAACAAGCATGTACATTCCGACAAGAATCTGAGTAACTCTTCTTCCGTATTTATTCTTTGCTGTCATCAGTCCCAGTCCGACTGCAATTGAAATACCGATATAGCTGAAATTAAACAGATAGAAGATATTGTCCTTTGAAAGCCAGAGCGAAACAGCAACAGATTCAAAAACCACAAGCATTATGATTGGAAATATGTACTTTTTAACTTTTTCTTTTATGTTCATAGGCTCTCCTGTTATATATGATAATATAACATAATTTATCACATTAAAGCTTGTGATACATATTTTTCAGTATTAAAATAGAAGTATCTATTTTTTTTCCGAGGATTATCATGGCCACAAAAGATGCTTTTTATGAAAAGAAAGAGTTTGATTTAATTACATTCGGTGAAACAATGCTGCGCCTTTCGCCATCAGTAAACGAACTAATCAGCAACAGCGATACATTTAAAAAGCATGCAGGAGGAGCAGAACTGAACGTTGCCTGCGGAGTATCACTTCTAGGATGCCGTACAGGAATAATCACAAGACTGCCAAAAAATCAACTTGGAACATTCATCAAAAACAGAATCCGTTCATCATCTGTATCTGACGATTTCATTATTTATGATGATTCACCAGAAGCACGAGTCGGTGTCTATTATTACGAAAATGGAGCCTACCCGCGAAAACCGACTGTTGTTTATGACCGTAAAAATTCGTCAATCACAAAAATCCAGGAAAATGAAATACCACAAGAAATCTACGGCAAAACCCGCATGTTCTATACTTCAGGAATTACACTTGCACTATGCGAAAATACACGGAAAATCGCAATAAAACTGATACAGAACTTCAAAGCCGCAGGTGCACAAATAGCATTCGACGTAAATTACCGTGCAACGCTCTGGGATGAAGAAACAGCCCGGACAACAATAAAACAAATACTCCCATTCGTCGACATACTGTTTATCTCAGAAGAAAGCTGCCGCCGTATGTTCCAGAAAACTGGCAGCCTAAAAGAAATGCACCGGGAATTTTGCAAAGATTATCCAAACATCCAGCTCATAGCATCTTCAGAACGCGAAGTAATCAGCCCAAAAGTCCATTCATTTGGTTCAACAGTATACCTGAAACGGCTCGACACCTTTTACCACGAAGAACCATACAAAGAAATTGATGTTGTCGACCGGATAGGTTCCGGCGATGCATATTGTGCAGGTGTTCTTTTTGGGCTTCTACGATATGATGACGCACAAAAAGCCGTAGAGTTTGGAAATGCAACATGTGCAACAAAAAACACAATTTTCGGCGACCTGCCTGTTTCCGATTTTGCAGAAATCGAGGCAATCATAAAGGCGCACCACACAAAAGGAAAGCAGTCCGAAATGAACCGATAAATTTGTAAATAAAATCGTCGACGTCAAGCTCAGAATGACGAGCTTGACGCACAGAATGACGGACTCTCGTTCGGGATGCAATAGAAAATGTCTTTTAGAAGTTTACGGAAAGTCCATGACAGAGAGTGTGAATCCTTTTCTGTAAATTCAGTAGGCTGCGATAAAAAAGATTAATGCGAATTGCTCGCTTGCAGCTAACAGCTACCGTTTATGCTTCGAATATAAAATACACTTGGATTTTTTTCAACAGATTTTTTTCAAGAGTTGACAATCCTTCGATTTAAGGTTTTATCAGAAACACCAAGATTTCTTGATGTTTCTCCCTGGTTTAATTCAGGATGCTCTGCTCAATATTTTATGAGTTCAACTTGAATTCTTTGTCATAACTTCTGTTTCTCATCCCTTTATCCTTATAAATATTTTAACAGGAAATATCTATTTAAGTTGGACTATTTTTATTCTAGTTACAGTCTGCTATGCAAAAGTTTTTTATAAGTTCAGAGAAAAGATGCACATATAATAGAAGAAATATGTGCAGAATAGCTGCTTCACTAAATTCTCACTGAGATTTCTCTAAATTCTCAGTGAGTTTTTACTGAATTCTCAGTGAGAAAAAAAATTTTCTCACTGAGTTTTTACACAATCCTCAGTGAGAATTTTTACAAATTTTACTTGCCGTTTCTGTATCTGTTTTTGTATATTTAAATCATACATTCCGGCCGGATGTATGGGCTCATGTCATGAGTTCCAATTTTATCGCATGCGGAGGTGCTTATAAGGTACTTAATTTTATTTTTTATGGAGGATACATTTTATGATGTATTCTATTGCTAAACGTGAGAATCCTTTGAACAGAGCGGATTCTAAATATTATGCTACAGCCGAATATGGCGAAGAAATCGATATCCACCAGCTGGCTAAAGATATTTCCAAAAGCTGTACGCTGACACCGGCAGATATTGTAGCTGTTATCGAGAGTTTCTTGGATAAGATGCCGCAATACCTGAAAAACTCTAATCGCATCAGATTAGACAATTTTGGAATATTTAAGCTTTCATTTAGTTCTAAAGGGCATGAAAAGCAAGAGGACGTCAGTGCAAATGATATAATTGCACCACGGGTACTCTTTACGCCGTGTGCCAAGCTTAAAAAAGAACTGTCTGATGTGAGTTACTCAAAAAAGTAAGTACTGACTTTTTGATGTAACATGAAAAATTAATTAGTATAAATATCAGTCCGGAAAGACTTAAACTTCCAGTTTGAATTATTTTTTATAATTGAGGCTCATGACTGAAAACTAAGTTTCATGAAAGCCCGACATAAATGTAAATCCCCAGGTTCAACTGCAGTTTGAAGTGCACTTCAAAACATGCTCTGACCATGGGGATTTTTATTATTCAGGCCATTTGAAATAACTTTCTGTCACACGGGCTGACGCTGCTAACGGTGCCAGATGAAAATCAGAAAGATTCAGTACAATCGGTGGCGTTATTTTATATAAGTAACAACCTCTGATTTTTCTTTTCTTTCAGTAGCACTGGAAACTGCATCAAGGTTCTTTTCATCATATTTACCGATAAGGATTACAGCTTTTGCAGACATATCTGACGGGATTCCAAGAACTTCCTGATAATGGGCTTTTTCTTCACCGTTCAAAACCATAGTCGGTGAACTGATAATCTTTGTTCCGTAACCAAGAAGAGAGGCTTCTACTGTCATAAGCTGAGCTGCAAGTCCTGCATCAAGGTCGCTTCCGTCTTTTGCACTTACGATAATTACAAGAGGAGCATCTCCTATTCCAGCTTTGGCACCTGTTGCCGGAGCACCTGCCGGTGGAGCTGGCGGAGCATCCATGCCTTTTGGAGGCATTTTTGGCATCTTCATTTTGCCGCCGATTTCTTTTAACAAATCTTTGTGTGTAACAACAGAAAAATGCCATGGCTGTCTGTTGATTGCACTCTGTGCATTGATTCCTGCATTTACGATTTTTTCAATATCTGACTGAAGAACTGCTTCATCTTTGAAAGACTGAAATGTAGCAATATCTTCAACTATTGAAGCTGGATTTTTTGCATTTTTCTTTCCTGCAGCAAAAAGCAAAGAACTTGCTGCAGTCAAAATTAAAACAGCTGCACTAAGTGTTTTTTTCATATTCAATTATCTGCTCTTCTTATTTTGTATACGCAACAGCATAGCTTTTGCTACATCAAAATCATCAAAACCTTCATCTTTCCATCTTTTTCTGTGTTCAAAAATAAAAACACTCTGCCCTTCTATTCTATAGCCCACTCTTAATTGATCTGTGTGAGCTGCAATTTCCCTGTTGCGTTTTTCAAGATACTTATTTGCTGCAACTTTAATTTCTGCTTTCTGCCAGTCTGTAAGCGCCATTTATTTATCCTCCACTAATATTTCCCAATGCCCGTTTTTATCAGCACCTACCCTTTCGATAAGTTGTTTTGATTCCCTTAAACTTGTCGCCGGCTTATTTTATCATTTGCACAAATACCGAGAGTTTGCGTGTGTGCATTTGCTGTTCTTTTTACACCTAGTGCGCCATGAATAACGCACCAAGATGCGACAGTTTTGCGTATGTAAAACTGTAAGTTACGAAATTACACGATGTAATTTCGTAACACGCAAACTAGCCGCAATCGGCAAAGCCACCAGTCTCAGACTGACTGTTTTGCAATTATTTCATCGCACCACTTGTCAAATTCAGGGTCTTCAATCTGAAATTCTTTGTGGTTCATTATGTATTCAACTGTTTCCCTTATGCCCTGGTCGGCACGTTTTGTTGCAGTAAAATCCGGCACAAGAGACTTCAGCTTGCTGCAGTCAAAAACAACAGAATTAGCTTTGTCGCCGATTAAGCTGCCCGTAAAATCGTAACTGCTGTGAGATGCAAGATATGCAGATGAAACATACTCAGGTTTTAATTCAACACCCAAAGCATCTGCAATGCATTTATAAATCTGGTTCCATGTCAAAACTTCGTCTGACATAATCTGTACTGCTTCGCCTATTGCATGAATATTGCCCATAAGACCCACAAAACCTTTTGCAAAGTCTGAATTGTGCGTAATTGTCCAAAGACTTGTGCCGTCTCCGTGTATGATAACAGGCTTGCCTTCTTTTATGCGTTTTACAACCTGATAGCTGCCTTTTTCGCCATGAACACCAAGAGGAACAGAACGTTCATCGTATGTGTGGCTTGGTCTTATTATCGTAACCGGAAAATTTTCTTCGCGGTAAAGCTTCATTAAATAATCTTCGCAGGCAATTTTATTCCGTGAATATTCCCAATATGGATTTGCAAGCGGTGTTTTTTCGCTTATTACAAAATTGCTGCATGGTTTCTGATAGGCCGAAGCAGAACTTATGTACATAAACTGTTTTACTTTGCCTTTCAAAAGGCGGTAGTCTCTTTCAAGCTGAGAAGGAACGAACCCGATAAAATCGCACGCAACATCAAATTCAAGCTTTTCAAGTTTTTTGGCTGCTGTCTGTTCATCGTTGATGTCTGCTTTTATAAAATGTGCACCTTTCAGACGTTTGTCACTGTTCCGGTTCCCTCTGTTTATAAGATAAACTTCCCAGCCTTTCTGCAAAAGCAATTCTGTAATTGCCATGCTTATTGTTCCTGTTCCACCAATAAACAACGCTTTCATTTGTGTTCTCCCATATTATGTTTTATAAGCAAGCCATAATGAAGGCTTGCTTACTGTAAGTATATATCAAAAAAAAATAATATGTGCTGATTTTTTTTATCCTGAGGCTGACGGAAGCACCATGCAAAATGACTTGATCGGCTGTAATTTTTTCTGCATCTATGCACAGTCAAAATCTTCAAATTTCAGTACAAGCCAGTTGCCGTCCAGCATTCTCATGGCTTTCTGGCACAGAAAGTACAGAGCAGCAATTGTAAACAGTATATATTTTCCGTTTAACAGAAGCATCTGTATTCCTGCCAAAGCCAGGCAGGCTGTAAGTCTGACAAAATATGTCATGATATCAACTGCGGTGTACGGCTTTTTCTGCCTAAGCAATGCAAATATGCTGTTGAGTACATGAAGAACTGCCAGAATACATAAGGCAAAGAATATGAGCATGCGGACCCACTGGCCTTTTTCAAAGCATTTCAACAAAAGTATGCCTGCAGCATCTACTGCAAGCTCGATTGCTCCGGCTATATTCCACACAATTCTTCTTTGCTTTGTCTCCATGTAAAATTCCATGTATTCCATTAAATCTTTATATTTGTAATCGTAAACAAGTATAAGTGCATACAGTACAATTGATATTCCAAAATTACTCCACGTAAAATACATTTCTCAGCCTCCTGTTTCTGCTAATTGATATGCATGCTATTCTGTTTCGTCTTTCAAAATGCAGTAGCAGACTTCACCATCAGGCGCAATTCCTTCACGCCTGAATCTTTCTACGCTGTCTGTGATGTGCATTTGTGATTTTTCGAGCACTCTTCCAGATTTAGTATTTGCAGCTCTATGATATGCTTCCAGTTTCGTAAACTCTGTATCAGTAAATGTGTATCCGATTACGGCTTGCATTGCTTCGCCTGCATAGCCTCTGCCCCAGAAGTTTTGTCCAATGCAGTATTCTATCTCTGCTGTCCTGCAATCTGAATAGACTCTGCAAAAAGCAATCTGTCCGATGTTTTTTCTGCTGTCTTTCTCGATTATTGCCCAGCGATAGTAATCCATGTTTTCATAGTTTTTTAGGTATTGTTTCAAAAGTTTTTTTGTTTCTTCTATACTGTTATAAACTGGCTCACCGTATTCCAGCTGTATTGCTGGATCAGATGCCCAGTATGTAAACATGTCAGTCAAATCGTCTGCTTCAAATCTGCGCAGAATAAGTCTCTCGGTTTGTATTTTCTGAGTTCCGTTATGTCTCAAAGTTATTTGTTTCCTCAAATATAAATTGACAAAAAGCCTTTTGATTCTATTTTACTGCCAAAATCTCAAGTCTGCAAAAAAAAGCTGCCTGAAATGAAATCATTCATAACAGACAGCCTCTATTATTTCAGCAGTGCCTTTTACAGGCAAGACTTTATCAGCAGTTTTTCAACTTATCGAGAACAGAAGATATTTTTCTATCAAGACCTACAGAAAGTTCGTTATCTTTGAAATCTTTCAGGAATGTCTTCATGTTCTCAAAGACTGTAATCGCAAGCTTTTTGCCGTGCAGACCGTCGTCAGGTCTTTCGACGTCTTCTTCATCGTCCCAGTCTATCTTCTTGCGGCATTCCTGAGAAACTGCCATCAGGCCAGGTGTACCATGCAGATATGAGATAAAGTACTCGAGCAGAAGATATGCTTCGCTTTCGTAGAACTCTTTACGCTTATTGTCTGGCAGAGAATCTGCAAGCTCTCTAAGCTTTTTGAAAAGTTCCGCAGCATTCTCGTATTTCTTCGCAATATTCAAATCTGTTATCTTTACGATGATTTTGTTCAGTTCCTCTATGGAAATCTCAGACTCGTCATCGTCATCAGATGGCATTGGTGTGTCATCAAGTCCCATGTCAGAAAGCTGATCTTCTACATCAGGAAGAGAATCGAGTACTTGTGAATCTTCAAACTTTTCCGGTGCATGATTTATATCATCAATATCAGAAATAGTATCCATGTCTTCGTCTTTTTCAGGCTTTACATCTTCTGACAGTTCTTCGATTCTATCTTCTTCTTCGTTAGAAATATCTTCATCTTCAAAAGATGCTGAAATCTCATCATCTTCATCAGGTTCAGGTGCTGATATTTCTTCAAATGACTCTTCTTCCTCTTCTACATCTTCTGGAAGTTTCTGAGGTACGTCATCTGCAATATTATCTTCCTCGCCATAATCCTCTTCTTCATATTCAGGTTCTGGCTCCGGCTCGTATCTTCTTGGTTTCGGTGCAGGTCTCTTTTTCTTTGGAGGTTCTTTTTCAACATCCTCGTCCAAAGATATAGAATCTGGTTCTTTTTCCCTGTCGTCAAATTCTTCTTCTTCAAAAACAGGACTGCGGTTTTCTCTGAGCGGTCTAGGCATGACTCCTGAGCTAAACGCATTATTTCTAAAGAAATTATCATCATCATCGTCGTCTTCCTGTTCAAGACTTTCATCCTGAGGAATCAGAGCATCGAGGCTGTTGTCATCGGCATGGCTTGCCATAATCTCGTCATCAAGATGCTGCTCGAACGGAGAAACAGTATCATCGTTCTGAGTAAGGCTTTCCATATTGTAGCCGAGGTTCATTTCTTCCGGATTGACAGTCTCTTCATCCAAAGCTGTACTTCTTGAACTTCCAGAAGAATATCCTATGCATGCTGCGACACGGTCATCGATATCCATAGACTCATCAGCTGCATAGTCATACGGCTGATCTGACAGATCCTGTGAATACGAAGTCAGTTTATCGGCCTGGCCGTTTTCTGTAAGCCATTTTTCTGTATCGCTGATTTTATTACGATACAGTGAATTGTTGCTGTGTTTCTGTGCAAGCGAAGAATACACCTTATGAGCTTCGTCATAACGATTCTGCTTCTCATAGCTGGAAGCAAGCATTGCTGCTCCCTGTGTATCGTCAGGTCTGACGTTAAGATATTTCTTGAGATTCTGTTCTGCCTTGTCGTATTCGCCTTTCTGTGTATAACGGAGTGCTCCGTCTTTGTAATACGCAACGTATGTCGGATCGAGTTTTGCAATTCTCTTGAAGCATCCGTCTGCTTTTGTATCCTCACCGTTACAGATGTAATACTGTCCGAGCAGGTTCAGTGTTTTTACGTCGTCAGGATTTTTATTCCAGACCTGCTTGATTTTATCGTATGCAGAGTTCAGCTTGTTGTCTGTCAGAAGGATATGTGTATACTGACGGAGCATGTTGACATCGTCCGGCGAAAGCTTTTCGTATGTCTCCATTGTATGAAGTGCTTCCTGCAGCTTTCCGTCAGATTCATAAGCAGATGCCAGACATGAAAGAGCTTCTATATTGTTCGGCTCAAGTCTGACAGCTTCATTGTAATGAACTTCTGCGTTTTCGTAAGAATAACGCTGAGAATAAACATGACCCATTTTTGTATGCATGCCTGCATTATCAGGATCCAGATTCAAGCCCTGCTCAACGATTTTCTGTGCATAATCGTTATTTTCTTCTTCAAGAAGCAGATCTGCATAGCTGTCTATTGCTTCAAGCCAGCCCGGTTTTGAACGCAGAGCAGCTTCATATTCTTTGGAAGAAGCATCAAAACTGCCGATAGCTTTGTATGCTTTTGCAAGATTCAGATGGAGTACAGGGTGATTCGGGTCAATTTTTATACCCTTGCTGAGAGATTCTATTGCCTTTTCCGGTTCATTTTCCTCAAGGTAAATGAAACCAAGATGATTGTATGCAAGAACGTCGTTTGGATCCTGAGTAACAACCATGTTGAAGCACTGCAAAGCTTCCTTATACTTTTCCATGTCTTTATATGACAGTCCAAGATTATAGAAAAGCTGAATATTGTATTCATCGATAATGATTCCCTGCTCAAGTATAGATACAGAGTCTCTGTAACGCTTCAAGTTACGGTAAATGCTTCCAAGGTTATTTATGGCTGTCAGATTTTTTGAATCAATTGCAAGAACCTGATTGTACTGATTCAAGGCTTCTTCATACTGTTCTGTTCTCATATAGAGATTGCCGAGGCCTTCAAGTATCTCCAGATTATCAGGTTCTTTTCCAAGCAGAGACTTGAATAATCCTTCTGCAAGAGTATAGTCTCTTGCCATCATTGCTGTCTTTGCACGATTAAGCGTCAGTTTATCGAGTTCATCAGACATAGACTATATCTCCTATTTTCTCAACGGTCTTGCATATACTTCTTTAGAAAGCACACCCATAATCGATTCATCAACACTGGAATATGCAGCTATTGCAAAATAATAAATCTTTCCGTTTTTCAATCCATGTATTGTCACAGAATTTGTATTTTCAACGTTAACAGGAGATTCGCCTTCTAAAGCTTCACGTCCAAGATATTCTCCAGGACGGTCACCATAATAAATATAATATCCGCCAGTATAATTATCTACAGAATATGACCATGTCAATGTAACAGAACTGTCTCCAGGCTTAGCTGTTACCCTGAAAGGTGGCAGTGGAGGATCTATCTCAGAAAAATGCAGGTCTATCTGATTTACTACAGGTGATTTTTCACCAGTTCCGTCCGGGAACAAGTCGGCAGCTACCTGGAAATACAGGCCTTTTACATTCTTGATTTTCTTGCCGCTTGTAACAGGAATCCACTCAGGATAATTATCTGTCCAGCCAAAATAATTGTCTCCGCTTCTGACATAGAGGACGACATCTGTCTGAGCAGGTTCTGTAACATTTGCATTTACCTGTGTAAGAGCAGCATCTTTAGAGACCATAATAGGCTTACTCTCAAATCTGCCGCCTTCACGGTGATATGTATCGTATCTCATATCAGAGGCACTTACGCTCTCATTTGTACGCTGAATATGAAAATCGTCAATAAGACCAGAATACTGGGAACATACATCTATATCAGCAGGAACTCCAAGTATCGGCTCGTACACTGTACCAATTTCACGGCCGTTATTTGTAACATAGCGCATTGCTTCGATTCTGCCGTTTATTCTGTATTCGAGAAGTCCTGTATTTGAATCAAAACTGATTGAATGGTGTGTCCAGATATTCGGTATGACAGTACTATATGAAGAAAGTGCAATTTCACCGTCATTGTCTGTATAGCCGTTAAATACGTTTGTAAAAATCCATTCCAGACGGTTCTGATAAAAACTTGCATTTATCATCTGGTACAGAGAATCATTATTTACAGTGCGTGACGATCTCCATGAAAAAACACGCTCACCGTTTTCGCCGACAGAAGGATTGAGCCAGAACTCAATCAAAAAAGAACCGATTGCACCGGACGAGCCGAACAATGCAGCTTTCTCTCCGGAAAGACGGATACCGCCTGTTCCTCTGAACAGACCGGCTTTTTTGCCCATCTTTGCAGAATCTATCTGAATTGATGAATCAGAAACAATGGCATAGTTTCCGGCTACATCATCAACTCTGTTTCCTTCGAAATCAAGAAGAAGGTCTGTTTTGGAATCAACACGACGACTGTTTGTATCAAGGGTAAGTCCGGGATGTCCATACCTGCCGGCAGTCTCAGCGACGCATTCTTTCCGCTCAACGTCAGCCCAGCCGGCTCTTCCGCCCAATGTGATGACTTTTTCTTCAGCGAAAATACTTGCAGTATTCAAAAGAAAAACACTTAATGATATAATAGAAAGACTTTTAATAAAATTATGCATACGAACGACCAGCAACAAATTCAATCTCCCCGTGAAATTCTGCATCAGACTGCACTCAAGGCGCCGTCACAAAGCGGTGTCTATATGTGGCGCAATTCTGAGGGAACCGTTATCTACGTCGGCAAAGCAAAAAGCTTAAAAAACCGGCTTACTTCCTATTTTAGCGGAAACAAAGACATTAAGACAAGACTTCTCATTGCCAATGCCCGCAGCATAGAATACATAACCACAAACAACGAATATGAAGCATTTCTGCTGGAAAACAACCTGATAAAGAAGTACACTCCACGATACAATATCGCTCTCAAAGACGGCCGCTCATACCCGGTGCTTCGCATAACTCACGAAAAGTACCCTCGGCTTTTCAAGACTCGACATGTTGTTCAGGACGGCTCTCTTTATTTTGGTCCATTCCCTGACGCAGCAGCACTTGATGCATTTATAGAAACACTCTACGAGATATATCCGTTACGCCACTGCAGAACTTTCCAGAAAAAATCGTCTCCCTGCATTTACTACCATATAGGTCGATGTTTAGCTCCATGCTCAAAGAAAGTAGAAGAACCCACCTATATTGAGTTTATCGAAGAAATATCACAGCTACTTGAGGGCAAAGGGGACAAAACCATCCAAAAACTTGAAATTAACATGAAAAAAGCTGCAAAAATGTTAAACTTCGAGAAAGCAGCCCGCCTCAGAGATGGTATGAAAGCTCTGTCTGTTCTCCAGAATCAGAACATCGTCGAAGGCTTCGACGGTGACGACAGAGACTACATAGCTTCATGGCGTGAAGGAGAACTTGTAAGTTTCACGATTCTGAAAATACGTCAGGGTAAACTTTTGGGGCGCGACAATTATCAGACTGTTTCGCTCAACGAAGATACGGAAATAATTCCTGAGTTCATGAGCGCCTATTATATAGAAAAAGAATACATTCCGCCGAGTATTTATGTCATGACCGGTGATGGCATGGAAATCATCAGAAGATGGTTTTCTGAAACTTATCAGACAAATACAAACATCATTTTGGTCACTGATAAAATCCCGAACGCAAAGCTTCACATGGCGGCTATAGACATGGCAAGGCAGAATGCACGCGAAGACATCATAAGGCGCATGAGGGAACGCGGAGATTTCCCGGCTATGGAGGAGCTGAAAAAAATCCTGAACCTTCCGAAACTGCCTGTACGTATCGAAGGATTCGATATTGCCCATATCGGCGGAAAGTTTCCGGTCGCAAGCCTGATAAGCTTTTACAATGGAAACCCAGACAAAAAGAATTACCGCGAGTTCCGTCTCAAAACGACAGACAACAAAATAGATGACTTTGAATCAATGAGGGAAGCAACAACGCGCCGTTATACACGCCTTTTGAATGAAAAAAAAGAACTGCCGGATTTGATTCTCATAGACGGCGGTATTGGTCAGGTAAATGCCGTACAGGGTGTTCTGAATTCTCTCGGACTTGATATTCCGATTGCAGGTCTTGCAGAGAAAAATGAAGAGATTTACAGGCCGGGCAACAGTACTCCTCTTGCTCTTCCTAGAAGAAGTGACGGGCTCAGGCTTCTGCAGAGAGTGCGCGATGAATGTCATAGATTTGCAACAAGCAGAAATCAGGAACTGCGCACAAAGGAAAATACAGTCTCGCCTTTTCTGGAGCTTCCGCACATCGGAAAAGAAAGAGACAGGCTTCTGCTCAAAAAATATGCAACTCTCGAAGATCTCGCATCCGCCCCGGAATCAGAAATTGCTCAATGTCTGCATGTCCGAACAGATATCGCAACAGACGTTCTGCTTGCTGCAAAAAATCTTTACGAGAAACAGAAAGCTTCTAAAGCAAAACAAATGCTTTCTCTTGATTTACCGGGCACAACGTGGGAGAATGCGGCACGAAACAAAGCAAATTTGGATATTGCGTATCAGGCTCTCGATATGGAAGATGACAGCAGCGAAGATTTGCTCATAGCTGCTCCAGACAGGGAATAGCTTTTATCAAAGCTTCAAGTATCGGATTTTTTTTTACATACGTCTGAGAAAACTTGTAAAAACCGGTCAGTTTCCAAGAAGAGAAATGATAGAACTTCCAAAATTGCCTGACTGATTTTTTACTTGTCTGAATGGCGAAATTAAAAGGTCAAATTTCAGGTTATAAATGAAATTTACAAAAAAAACACGTAATTTTTAAAACTTGATGACCATGAAAATATCAAAGAAATACAATCGTGTCAGCCTTTTACAGTATCTTTAATATTTGCTTTTGCAAACTTTCTCATAATTTCGCATAGCTTATAGAAAGGATTTCTTACAGAATGTTCATCAAAAACTGATTTTTGACCTGATATTTTATAAAAAATATAAAAAAAAATTGCTTCCGTTAATCAAAGAAAAACATCAGGACGTTTTGCCTGAAACATCAAGTAGTTTTGACTGAAACATCAAGAAGTTTTGACTGAAACATCAAGTAGTTTTGACTGAAACTACAAGTGGTTTTTACTGAAACATCAAGTAGTTTTGACTGAGACTACAGTTTTTTTAATATTTGCTTTTGCAAACTTTAGCATGGTTTATAGGAGGGATTTCCTATAAGCCTGTTCATCAAAAAACTAAAATTTTAATCTGGAAAAAAATGAAAAAACTGTCATTTTGACCAGGCGAAACGAATGTAGAAATCTACAATTTATAGATTTTTAAGTAAAACTCATTATAGATTCCCCGGTTTCGCCCGGAATGACATGTTGATTTTTTTAACTCGAAATTGAGGCTGATACATACAATATGAAAAAACATTCTGAAAAGTCTGAAAAAAATCACTGTGTTTTTTGAATTTCCGTACTGACTTTTAAACAAAGGCACAGTACCTTTTTTCCGCATTTTTACAGTCTCTTGTTTCCAGTTTCAAAAGAACAAGAACACCCCTAAAAAAATACATTTTCCAGAGATGTCCAAAACTTATTTCCAGGTACTATTTGCAATTTTCTTTGCAAAACCTGTCCAGATATGATATCTGCTCTTTTGTGCGCTCCGGTGACGGACCACCTGTCGTACGCCTGTTTTCCATACATGAACGTGGTGAGATTTTTCCAAAGATATCATCTTCTATCAAAGGTGAACATTCTTTCAGTTCTGCAATTGACAAGTCCTCTATTTTTGTAAGATTTCTATCGATTGCTTTACGAACAGCAGAAGCTGCAACACCGTGAGCAGTTCTGAAAGGCATGCCTTTGCGTACAAGATATTCAGCAACATCTGTTGCATTTGCAAAACCGCCTTCGCAACTTTTTTCCAGATTCTCAGTATTCCATCTTGTACTTGCAATCATTGCAGTAAATACTTTTATATTTGCTTCGACGGTATCAAGTGCATCAAATAAAGGTTCTTTATCTTCCTGCAAATCTCTGTCATAAGCAAGCGGAAGACCTTTCACCATTGTCAAAAGATTCATCAAATCACCGTAAACTTTGCCGGTACGTCCGCGGATGAGTTCTGCAAAATCAGGATTTTTTTTCTGAGGCATAATAGAAGAACCTGTTGACCATCTTTCAGACATTTCAACAAACTGGAATTCTGTCGTCGACCAAAGTACAAGCTCTTCACACATGCGGCTTAAGTGAGACTGAAGCATGGCAAAGTCTGATGTAAACTCGATGCAGTAATCTCTGTCAGAAACTGTATCTACAGAGTTCATCGTAACGCCGTCAAAGCCAAGCTTAGAGGCAACGCTTTCTCTGTTAAGCGGCAATGTGCTTCCTTCCAGAGCTCCGCTTCCCAAAGGAGAAAGTGATACTCTTTTCAAACTGTCTTCAAGGCGTTCCCAGTCACGCACAAGCATAAATGCCCATGCAAGGATATGCTGAGCCAGTGTGCCCGGCTGGGCATGCTGCATGTGAGTAAAGCCTGTAAGAAGTGTATTCTGGTGCTTTTTTGCAATATCATTGAGAGTTTCAATAAGTGTAACAACTTCATTCTGCAAAAGTGGAATTACACGGCGCAGATACAGACGCTCGTCCAAAGCAATCTGGTCGTTGCGGCTTCTTCCTGTGTGCAGTTTTTTTCCGCTCTCACCAATTCTGTCTGTAAGAGTTGCTTCAACAAACGAATGTATGTCTTCTGCACTGTAATCAATAGAAAGCTTGCCGTCTTCAAGGTCTTTTTCGATACCTTTCAAACCTTCAACAATCTTCTGTGAATCTTCAAGAGGAATGATTTTTTCTTCACCAAGCATTGTGGCATGTGCAATAGAACCATGGATATCATCCAAAGCCATGCGCTCATCAACATTTATTGATGTTTCAAATTCTACAGCAGCGGCATCCGGCCCTTCTGCAAAACGTCCGCTCCACAATGCTTTGTGGTTATCATCTGTCATTGTACCGTGTGTGTTGTTGTTACTATTCATTTTCCTTATATCCAGCGTTCATACAGTTTTTGTTCAGTCATCTCCAAAATCTGCAATTTTCCGGGGATGACTGCATGTCCTGAGTTCATCTCATGAATCTCAGACTTATTCTGCCAGTCTCCCCTATTCGAGGATTGCTCCTTTATCAGCAGAAGAAACGAGTTTTGCATAGCGGGCAAGATAGCCTGTCGTTACTTTTGGAGCAGGAGCTTTCCATGCTGCACGACGCTTTGCAAGTTCTTCGTCGCTTACTTCAAGTGTAATTTTGTATGCATTTATATCAAGCGTAATCTTGTCGCCTTCTTCGACGAGCGCGATAGGGCCACCGTCGGCAGCTTCCGGTGAACAGTGACCGAGAGATGCGCCGCGTGTCGCACCGCTGAAACGTCCGTCTGTAATAAGTGCGACCTGCTTGTCCAGTCCCTGACCTGCAAGAGCTGCTGTAACTGCAAGCATTTCACGCATACCAGGTCCGCCTTTTGGACCTTCATAACGGATAACGACAACATCACCTGCATGAATGTTCTGCTTCTGTACTGCGTCCATTGCCTCGCTTTCGTCATTAAATACTCTTGCAGGGCCTGTGTGCTTCATAAGTTCTTTTGCACATGCAGAACGCTTTACTACAGTGCCGTTCGGAGCAAGATTGCCGAACAGAATTGCAATGCCGCCGTTGTCTGAGAACGGATTGTCAATCGGACGGATAATCTCTGGATTTTTGTTTATGACATTCCTGATGTTCTCTGCAATTGTCTTACCAGTTGCAGTAATCATATCTGTCTTGATAAGCTGCTTTTTTGCAAGCTCTGCGAGAACTGCCTGTACACCGCCTGCTTCATTGAGTTCGCAGATAAATGTGTGTCCGGCAGGAGCAAGGTGAACAAGATTCGGTGTATTGTTTGAAATCTCATTTACTTCGTGCAGGTCAAACTCAAGGCCTGCTTCGTGCATGATTGCCGGCACATGAAGCATTGTATTGCTTGAACAGCCAAGAGCCATGTCCGCTGCAAGAGCATTGCGGAAATTATCTTTTGTCATCATCTGACGTGCTGTAATATTGCGGTTATACATTTCCATAACCTGCATGCCGGCATGTTTTGCAAGGGCAATGCGTGCGCCGTTTGTTGCAGGAATTGTGCCGTTACCAGGTAAACCAAGTCCGAGAACCTCTGTCAGACAGTTCATGGAGTTTGCAGTAAACATGCCGGAACATGAACCACAGCCAGGACATGCAACTTTTTCAAGTTCACGAAGCTGTTCTTCTGTAATCCTGCCTGCAGAAAGTCCGCCGACAGCTTCAAACATATCTGTAAGAGAAAGATTTTTGTCTGAATATGGATTTGATTTGTCATGACCTGGCAGACGACCAGGCATCATAGCACCGCCAGAACAGAGTACAGTCGGCAAATCAAGACGGGCAGGTGCCATAGGCATACCCGGAACGATTTTGACACAGTTAGGAATCATGACAAGAGCATCAAACTGATGAGCCTTTGCCATGCACTCAATAGAATCTGCTATAAGTTCGCGTGTTACAAGAGAGTACTTCATGCCCTCGTGTCCCATGGCAATACCATCGCAGACTCCGATTGCAGGAAACTCAACAGGTGTACCTCCGGCCATGCGGATACCAGCTTTTACAGCTTCTGCAATTCTATCAAGTTCAATATGGCCTGGAATAATCTCATTTTTTGCACAGCAGACACCAACGAGAGGTCTGTCCAATTCCTCATCTGTATAACCCATTGCATAAAACAATGAACGATGTGGAGCGCGAGCAGCACCCTTTACAGCATTGTCACTTCTCTTTGCCATATACTACCTCTTTTATAAAATAAACTTCCTAAAAACTTAATCATCTCTAGCAATCCAATGAAATGCATTTCCAGATGTCATCTGAATCCGGACGAAGTCAAAGTCTTAAGTTGTAATTTTTAATGCTACTTTAATAATCACGATGTTATAAAAACACTTACAAACAGCGGTTTAAAACTCATCTGGTAACATTTTCTATCAGGTTAATATCAAGTTCTATAAATTAAAATAAAATCAATATTCTACCTGATTTTTGGGATTTCCATATAAAAAAGCCTGATTTTACAAGGTAAAACACACGGATACCCAAAATTACATTATTCTAACTAAGATAGAAATGAAAGTCAACAAAGCCATTTCTACAAAGCCATTTCTACACGAAGTTTTCCTATAAAAGCATCTGCTTTCACGGCAAACCGGCACAGAGCATTCACTGTACTGCTTCTACAAAAGGATAAAAAATCAATTAACAAGCAAAATATCAGAATTGACTAATGAAAAAAATTCACATAGACTGAAATATATGGAATTATTGAACATAGCTGCAGCACTGGAAATGCTCGGCGGAGAAGAAGAACTTCTGCAGGAACTGATTAAGGCTTTTATCGATACAGAGCCTTTTGACTTTGACAAACTTCTTTCTCTCGAAGAAAAAGAAGATAAATCAGAAGCTGCAAAATATGTACATTACTATAAAGGTGCCGCACGTCAGATAGGAGCAGAGATTCTTGCTTCAACAGGACAGAAACTCGAAGACATTCTTAGAGGCAAAACAAACGGATACATGGATGCTGTAAACAAGGTATTCAAAAATGACTTCGAAAAAACAATTGCAGCCCTGAAAGAATATGCAGCTGAAAAATCACAAGACTGACGGATGTAACCTAAATTATCAAAAAATGTCAGGCCTGATTTCAACTTTATAAACTCAAACAGACATTTTTCCCAAAAAAAATGTTTACATTCTGTGCAAAAGCACTTTACTTCACAAATCACATCTGTATGCTGCACAAAAATTCTTCTTTATAGAAGCACACATCTTTTCCAGAGAAATTCCTTTTATCTCACAAGCTTTTACATATACTTTTTCGATATCGCATGGACTTGTAAAAGTTTCTCCTTTCAAAGTCTGATAAGGTGCATCTGTTTCAAGCAGAATTCTGTCAGACGGCAGAGACTGCGTACATAATATGGATTTTTTATTCCCATTCAGAAGCTGTTTCCCAAAAGAAAAATACGCATTTATCCTGTGATTCAAAATAGACAGAGCTTCTCTTTCTCCGAAAGCAAAACAATGAAATACAACAGATGGCACTTTCGAAAGCAAAGTACTGTCACGGAACATCAAATCCAGAGCCTTTCTGTTGTGTATGACAAGCGGTACGCCGTATTGTATGGCAAGTTCCAGGCAGATGTGCCATGCTTCTTCCTGTTCCCTCTGCATGTCTTTGTACTCCTGACTGAAAAAGTCAAAACCTGTCTCACCTATTCCCTGTATCTGATCAGTTTTCAAAAGTTCTTCCATAAATTGAGCATTTTCCAACAAGGGATTTTGAGGATGCAATCCAAAAAATGAAAGTATTTTTCCCTGCAAATCTGTTTGCGTTTGCAAATAATACTCTTCCCGTGTATGTGCACAGCTGGCTGCTGCATACCCATTCCGGCAAAGCCATTCATTGAACTGTCTGTTTTTATCATCCGGAGAAACACATTCTGCAAGATGGATATGCGAATCGCAGAAAAAACATGAGTTTTGATTCAGTTTGTCAATCTGATCGGTTTCTGCAATACATGTAATGGTGCCAGTCGGCATAAATCAAAAACTCCCCTGCGGCTTATGACGGCGCAAAAAAACATAAAACGCTAAACAGTTGTTTTGTAATTCCGAAAATAAATATGTATATGTTATCCAACAAAATGGGTTAAGGAGAAACAACATGGGAAGTTATACATTAAAAAGTTTAGGAAAGTCAACTGATTACATGACAATCGTACGTGAACTTGATGATGGTTACGTTGTCCGCATCGTCCGAGACAAAGATGGTTATGATGACATTACAACTGACTACATTTCCAAGACATTGTTTGACAGCTGCATCAGAACAGGCTATCTCACAAAGATTGAAACAGCTGCAGACAAAGCAGTTGTCAATGCATAGTCAACTAAAACAGATAATTTGATTTAATAACATCCAAAGCGGCATTATATTTGGTTTCGGAATCCAAAACTGGAGGAAGCCAATGTATAATGACGCCTTTTTTTTCCATTCCGCGGAACCACGTTTCCTGTCTTTTTGCAAACTGGTGAATTGCATGGTTCAGACCTTCAAAAAGACTCTCTTTATCTGCTATCTTACCTTCCAGATATTGACTGATAAATCTGTATTCCAAGCCAAGAGCTTCCATTCTCTCCCATGAATAGCCTTGTTTATGAAGATTTTCAACTTCTTCTATCATTCCGGCATCAAATCGTTCTTTCAGTCTCTTTGTAATGTTTTCTCTGAGACGCTCACGTGGGATTGTAGTACCAATAACCAGTGCATTTATTTTGCGGTTGTCCGGATGTGCTTCTTTGAAAGCTTTGTATTCATCACTTAAAAGATATGTCTGAATTTCAATGGCATGTATAACACGTTCTTTGTTTGCAAGATCACTTACATTGTGCAGGTTCGGTTTAATTCTGCGGAGCATGTCTGCAAGTTCATCAAGTGATTTTTTTTCAAGTTCAGAACGAAAATCAGGATTATCAGGCACAGAGACGAGTTCGTACTGTCTCACAACAGAATCTATATACATACCTGTACCGCCTACCACAAACGGCACTTTTTTCTGCGAAGTAAACGAATCAAACAGTGAATAAAAATCACTCTGAAAATTGTATACATTGTATTCACTGTCTAACGTTGTAATGTCTATAAGATGATAAGGTATCTGTTTTTGTATAACTGTGCCGTCCGGCTGAGTATGCTGTACAGTATACTCGGCAATATCCTTTCCGCTTCCAAGATCAAGTCCTTTATAGACCTGACGGCTATCTGCAGAAATTATATCCCAGCCGAAATGGTCTGCGATTCTGACACCAAGAGAAGTTTTGCCAACAGCAGTCGGACCCAATAAAACGACACAATTATACTTATCTGACATATTTTACGAAGAAACCCTGCAAATTGCACACTTAAGATATTCACTTTTCGGATAGCCCAAAAGCACCGGATGATCAGGTGCGGCACCGCGTTTCTGAAGAACCTGAATATGCTTGTGACTGTCCATGGCTGCATGCATGAGCATGGAATAAAAGTTATTCTCATCAAAATAATAAGAGCATGAACATGTAACAAGTATTCCGCCTTCATTCAAAAGACGCATTGCTCGCAAATTGATTTCTTTGTATCCGCCATATGCCTTCTGGATAAGCTTGGCACTTTTTGTAAATGCCGGCGGATCCAAAATAATGACGTCAAACTTTTCACCGTCTTTTTCATACTGTTTGAGCAGATCAAATACATCTGCACAAACTGCTTTCATTTTGTCAGAAACTTTGTTTGCAGCGATATTTCTGTTTACCATGTCGACAGCTTCCGGAGAAATATCAACGCTGATAACTTCCTTTGCTCCGCCCATAACAGCATTCAGACCAAAAGCACCTGTGTGTGTGAATGAATCCAAAACACGCTTACCTTTGCAAAGTTTTGCAACTTCCCTGCGGTTGAATTTCTGGTCGAGGAAATATCCTGTTTTCTGACCGTGAGCAATATCAACAGAAAGTGAAACACCATTTTCAATGATATCAATGCATGTATCACGGGATGCGCCAATCCAACCGCTTCTGTCTTCAAGGCCTTCTTTGTCGCGCACAGAAGCGTCGCTTCTTTCAAAAACACCATAAGGTTTACATGCACTTTTCAGAGCATCAAGGATTTCTTTTCTGAACACTTCACATGCCATAGCAAGAAACTGAACAACAAGGTAAACTTTTCCTTCGCTCACATAGCGCTCGACAATAAGACCCGGTATAAAATCAGCTTCTCCATACACGAGACGATAACTTTCATCATCTGTAAAGTTCATGCGTCTGACATTGACAGCATTCCAGATCTTCTTTGACCAGAAAGCAGACGTGTCTGCCATAATCTGATCTGCGTGCTCGCGTCCAATCAGACGGACAACAATCTTTGACTTTTTATTAAGCACACCGGTTCCCAGAAAACCTCCGCTCAAATTAAAAACTTCAACAACAGAACCGTCAGCAAGCTGACATTCCTGTATAGAAGTGGTTTTCTGTTCATCACCATTCATCCATTTTACAAGCTGAATTTCATTATCAAAAACCCATGGAAATCCCTGGGCAATTTCTCTATCTTCCTTTGATTTAAGTGTAACATGTGCATATTTACTCATGGGAAGGCATTATAGCATAAACTGAATTGTTAGAAAATAGAGAAGAAAACTTTAGTAAAAAAAATAAAAAAAATCCCGGAGATGAAATAAACTTCAAATCCGGGAATATCAAAAAACAGCTGTATCTGATTTACCTTAACTGAAGAGGAGAGTTCTTGTCGATTTTTTGTCCGACAGGAGAGAAAAACTTATGAAAATCCTCATAACTTAAAGTTACATAGCTATGTCCGTCTTTCGAAAATACATATTCATATTTGTGAAGTGTACATGTAAGAGCTTCTGATTCCCATGTAATACAAAGTTCATCATTCTCAACAAAAACATGAAAATCTATCTTTCTTTCCTCATCGATAAACTTCAAAATTTCTTTTAAATTATCCCCTGTAAAAAGAACAGCGTCCATAACTGTTCCCAAAGCATTTGACTTATATTTTTCTATCATACAGACACTCTCCTTTTTTTAACTCCCGATAACATAGCTGAATAAGCTTGTTTCCAGAAAAAAATCTCATAGCACAAAAATACCACTAAAGCCATGATTTTCTAACTTCATTATTTTTTATCTGCTATGGCATAATCTATTATACTGTATTTTTGAAAAATGTGTGAAAATTTTAATATCAATATTAGAATGCAAACTGTCCGTGCGTCTGAAAAATTAAAAATAATGTCATGAAAACCGAGCCGTGCGCATCTGGAGTACTCACTTCCTGAAGATGTAAAGAGCGGGCTCCCGCTGTATTCCTGATTTCAGATTTAAATAAA
>JAZQQW010000024.1:0-9572 GCA_045629255.1 Treponema sp. | reverse complement strand
TGTGCGGTTTTTCGGCTGAAAAGCATAAACTTGGCACACATATTACAAATGTATTAACTATAGACTGTATTCATTCTTCTTATAGTTCTTTATTATTTCTTAATTTTCATAAAAAGATAAACATTTATAACCTGAAAAAAGATTTAACAAATCTTTACTTGGTTTATTAATAATTTTTGTGCTTACTATTCTTAAATCTGTTAATTTTGTCAGAGTTTTACAAAATTCTAAATCATCTATTTTTCCATTTTTGAATATAACCAATTTTTCCAGTTTACTTAATTTTCCTATGGAAGTATAATCAACTATATTTTTACTATACTGTATTTCCAATGCTTTCAGATTTGGAAATACATGCTCAATATTTGTAAAACTTGTTAAATTTGTAGAATAGAAAATTGAAAGATCAGTTATCTTAGTCAGCTTGCATAAATCAGTAAAATCAGAAATATTACTTTTCATAAGACTAAATTCTGAAACATTAGGCAATTGACTTACATTTGTTAAAAGGCTTTTTACATCCTTACAAAGAGCAATATCAACATTTCGCAAATTTTCACATTCAAGAGTTATATAAAACCCTTTTTTCCATTTTCCGGCTATACGCTGTATATTTTTATTACTGATTTCAAAATCAAGGATACAATGCTGACCATAAACTTCCTTTATTTTGGGTAAAGAATTAATAAAACTAATGTCTACTTTCTTCTGCGAATTTACTTCTATTTTTTCCAAAAACTGGTTTCCATTTAGGAAACTACAATCAGTAAGTTCAAAATCTATATTCATTACAAGTTTTGTTTCTTTATTTTCTAATATTTTTCTGGTAATTAGAGCTCTATCATTTGACTGTTTCGTTAATAGCATAATATTTATTTCCTTATTTGTCGTTATTTTGGGGAATATATAAAGTTCCATTATCTATAAGATAAAAAATCATTCCTGGACTTTGAATCCTATTATAATTGGAATGATCTCCCATTGGATTATTTTGAGGTCCGTTATGATCTTGAATTTTGACGTATTCATCCTTAAAAGCTTCTCTGTCATTAAGTGCCGGCTCCCATTCTATTGAAACAGGTAAGTCTGTATTTGTACAACCTTCTCTCACAGCTGATTTTGCAGCTCTTTTCTGACCTCCTTTACCGCAGTATGTTTTATTACTTTCAAATATTATTACATATGAACCTGTGGATTTATCTTTTGTTTTGTCTTTGGTTAATTCTTTGACACGAGCTTTTACTAAAAGTGAAAACTCGTAATTTTCATTAACCTCAGTTTTAATAGTATCGCAAACATAAACTATACAATCAGCTATATCTTGAAAGCCATCAGCTAAGTCTTGCCTAATTTCAGGAGAGCAAAATAAGCCAACTGTCATTATACAAAAAAAAGCACATCCAGCCCACGGACCAAAAGATTGAGATAATTGTTGAGCTGTTGCTGTATCATACCTTCCATCCGGGTCTGTGTACCTTACCGGGTTGTTGCCGGCATAGTGGTACAAATTGGCGTTTGTAGGCTTAAGTTCTCATATTTCTCCTCAAAACTTCTCAGACTCTATCACAAAATTCAGATTTTATCAATAAAATCAATGTAAATTACAGATTTCACGTCAAAACATGTTTTCTGTGTCAGAAAGTTCTGTTTTCCGCATTGGACGAACGGTGTCTTATCTTAAATAAATTTCGATTACTTTGTATTTTGTCTGAATTCTTTCATGGTTTCTCCATAGGTTAAAATAAATTTTTTTAATAAAATCTTAGGCATCTTACGATATATTCTGTTTCCCTTTTCCGTGTTTTTTTCATAAAAGACATTCTGATCATCATATACCATGATAAATGTTTTCTGCACACCATCAGACAGGTTCACGTCAATTACTATTCCGCATACCTCTTGTTCATCATAGTTTTTATCATATGGTTTGTCATACACGGGAGATGTTGCAAGTAGAAGAAGCAGAAAACTTTTTGGTCTCCATCCGTTTATATTAATTTTGTAATCAGAATTATCACGTAAATATTCATCTATTCCATAATTACTGTTTTTTCCTTTCCAGCTGATACCTATAGTACAATTTCGTTTTATAGGATGAACTAAATAAATATCTATAGATTCAACACAATCAAAAGAGTCTATATCTATAAATGGTTTTACCAGATTATTCCAATCCTTGTCTAATAAAATTATCTCAGAATCAACAGTATCAAATTTTGAATAAATAATCATTTCCTCATAAATAGCCCAATACCAGTCAGCTGGGACAATGGATCTGGCAAAAAGACTTAAACCTGTCACTGCCACCAGAATTACAAGACTTATAATAATTAATACAAAATGCAATTTTTTCATGTTACAGTTCCTATTGATTGTTTATAAAATCTGTTACAGATTTCTCATTTCTGTTTTGAGGTCTTGCTGTTTCGTAATCATATCGTATAGCTTCGTTTAACTCTTGGGCCATTTTATTTGTATTTTCAACAGCTTTTTTTTCAGCCTTGTTACTAAATTTCGGTGGAACATTTCTATCTTTCAAATCTTCTACATAAGTTCCCAATACAACTTGATCATAGGCATGAACAAATTCATGCCCTAAATTCAATGCCGTACTATTCTTAGATCCTGTACCATCTTTTAAATCTAACCATTGAGATTCATCAAAATAGATAGTAATATTTCCTAAAATATCATATGCGATTATAGAATTTCCGATTGTCTTTTCTATAGTTGTTTTTCCTTTTTTATCTATTTCATTTATCAAATTTGTCGCATATTTACTTCCTTTTAAATAAATAATGCATGATGTAATATCGTTTACAAAATCATTATCTGTTACTATTTGCTTTAAATATTTTGTGCGAAAACAGTTATTTGTGTTATCCCATACATACTCTTTATGCAGATTTCTTTTAATCCGATTATCATAGTATTTAAATATTATTACAATTTTTCTTCCATCCGGGTCTGTGTACCTTACTGGATTATTGCCGGCATAGTGGTACAAATTGGCGTTTGCCGGCCTAAGTTCTCATGTTTCTCCTCGAAACTTCTCAGACTCTATCACAAAATTCAGATTTTACCAATAAAATCAATGTAAATTACAGATTTCACGTCAAAACATGTTTTCTGTGCCAGCCTGTGATATGACTATATTCCGAAAAATCAGTGTGATTTAACAGAATACAGCCATTTTCTATAATGTCCGTACCTAGTTACACAAACTGCTGTTTGTAGGCCTAAGACATGCGCGACTTAGGCATGGTAAACAGAAGTTTGTCGGGGTAAGAATTATAATTTGCAAAGTATTTAAAACATTACTGAATTATTTTTTTATCAAAAATAAAAATGTACAAAGAAAATAATGCAAATATTATATATATGAAAACTAATCTTAGATTTACATAGCTTAAATCATTATTTATTTTTAATTTTTCATATTCGAGTAAAGATATAATTCCCATCCCTAGAGAAATAAGTAATAAGAATAATGATTTTTCTGAAATTAAATACATGATAAATCCGATGCAAGAAATAAACCAACTAAGAAGAAGTAATACTTTCTTTAATTTCATAATTTTTCCTTAATCTTCAGTAATAATATCATACAATGTTGATATTGCTTGTGCAGTAAAATCTGTAATACAATTAGATACAATAGCTGTTGTTTCTGAATCTAATAGAATCCGTTTAGCAGCTTTTTCAAAATTGCAGCCACATTTCATACCCGTAGCAGTAATTATTAACGTACTTGCTATATCAATCATAGCGTTTATTCCAGAAATTTCTCCGCTACTATATTTATAAGCTGTTACTGAAATGTCACAGGCTATAGTAATGCCATCAACTGTTATTCCTAACCAAATATTTCCAGATGCATAACAAGCTATTGCAATAACTCCACCATAATCACTCATAAACTCTGTACCAGCAATTATTGCATCTCCTGTAACATTCATTGCTTTTTCAATTTTGGGTGATAATTTATTCTGAATTATTTGAATTTCAGCACAGAACTGTTGATTTGCAGCTGTCATCATATCATCAAACATCTCTTGTTCTGTTAGAGGATATCCATTTATTTCAGCTTCAGACCATTGCTCAAACAATTGTCTTTCCCAATCTGCATTTCCATCCGGGTCCACATACTTGACCGGGTTGTTTCCGGCATAGTGATAGAACATCGGCTGAAGCCGAATGTTTTCATTGGCGTTTGTAGGCCTAAGTATGTCTGTTTTACCTCGTTTTCTATGTATTTTGCCTTAAATAAGTCAACTTTCTGTCAAAAACAGCTTCCTTTGATGGCGGAGGCTTATGTTATTCAATAAAAGTTACTTCTACAAATCCTCGTGCTTTATACAGTTCAACTGATATATAGTTTCATTAAGTTATCACTTACTTTAATAAGATTCTGATTCATTAAAGTTTAATTTATCTTTTTCATTATTATTTTTAAACTTTTCCAATTCAGTTAAGATATTTTCATAAGTCAGTTTTGCTTCATCAAGCTCCCAAATATATTCATGTATATTGTAAGACAGATAATCTGTATCAGCGGATTTTAAATCAGCTTTATATAATTCTGAAATATATTCTTTCTGATGTAATACAGCAGTATTTATCATAAAAGTATAAGTTTCTATCAAACCTTTTAAACATTTTATGCTGCCGTCTGTTTTATATCCATGACGAAACCAAAAAATAGATTTTTCCATATTATTTTTCATCAGGTTATAATGCATTGCAAGATTATAAGCTGCATCTCCGTCACCTCGCTCTGCTTTATACCAATTATATATAAATTTCTTTAATGACAGAACTTCAGCGCGTTCATCATCAGGAATATTTATAACAGATTCGTATTCCCAACCTGTTGTATATCCGATGTATTTATCCTGCAACAAAAGAAATATAAGAAATGTAAATATCAAACAGACAAACGTCGCAATAATTTTTTTCATTTTATTTCTCTTATATGAATACTGTAGTGGGGCATTTTATTCCCCAAGCTTTTTCTTGATGTAACTTTCTATTGGAATGTAAGCACTGTCGTTTTGAACATAAAGCTGCTTTTGCAGGAGGTTTCCGTTTTTGTCGCAGTAAACTTCGATTTTCATTGATGAAATATCGCGGAATCCAGTTTTATCAACATACTCTGCAAAATTTTCCTGCATGTAGTATTCGTTTATGGAAAAATCAAAAGTGCAGGATTCATCTGTAGAGTAGTTAAATTTTGCTTTGATAAAATCGCCTGAGTTCGGTTTGCTTTTTCTGATTCCACAAACATTCCATATTCCGCCATTGTCCGGATTGATCAGCAAATAGACAGTTTCATTTTTTAACAGTTTATATGCACTTTCTGCGTTTATGCTCTGCGAATCCAGACATTCATAGTTAACAGAGTTCTGCATGATATTCAGCTGAACATAACGGCCTTTTAAAACGTGGTACGGGTCATATAATGTACAGTTAAAAGAATAGATGCGGTTGTTTTTTTCAGCACTGTTTTTGAGCATTATGTTTTTACTCAGGATAAAAGCAAAAATAATAATCTGCAGAGAAAGTGTAATTATAAAAATTTGCTTTGAATTAAGATGTTTTTTCATTTTTCTTCTCCCTGCTCAATTTGTGGTTCTTCGGCTTTGTTTATCTTTTTTGAAAAAATCATATTTACAATTAAAATGCAGATTCCGCAGATGATACAGACAAGCCCGCGTTCTACAAGTCCTTTTGACATCATGAAAAATCTGATGATGAAAGAGAGACTTAAAAAAATCAGATAATAGTTTGCAGATTTTATCGAGCTTTTTTCATAGGATAAATAAAGGCCAAAGATACTGAATGCGATTATCAGTCCCAGGGAAATGCCGCTGAAAATTTCTTGGTAGACATTTACATTCAAAGTTTTATTAGCCGAGAACAAAACGAAATTTACTATCCATGACAGGCAGAAAGCTATTTCAACATAGTTTATCTTGAGTTTCTTTTTGATACAGAAGATGCACGGAATTACAAACAGGCCGGTCAGGGCAATCGAAATTGATATGTAATATTTTGCAAAATTTGAATCAATTTCGATGAAACTGTGATTGAAACTAAAGCACATTGATGTTATCAGCAGAGTAGAAATGACAAAAGTTGTTGCTCCTGAAATAAATCCTTTGTCGCCGATTAAGATCTTTGAATAGATGAGAATTGCAAATAAAAATAAAAGTGTCAGCATGAAAACAGATATTTCATTGTCATTTGCACCAAATCGTATAAAATCAAATAAAGACAAAGCAAACAGGAATATGCTGCTTTTTTTGCTGAATACAAATGTATCTATGAAACTTGTGATTGAAACAGCAAAGCTCAGTGCAAAAAGATAATTTTCTGCATTGAACAGTCTGCAGTAATCATTCAAAAGGTAAAACAGAACTGACACGAATGCAAAAGCGATTGATGACAACGAAATATTTTCTTTGTTTTTAATATAGGAGGCTGTAGGAATTCCAATTAAAACAGGAATCATTATTGCTGTAGAAATTATTTTCTGTACAGAAGAAAACAGTTTCGTCTGAACTTCATTTTCAAGTGATGAATTTATATCGATCACGAATGCTATAAAAAGGAGAAAACAGCTGCAGACAGTTATAAAGGTCTGAAGTTTTTTCTTATTCTGATTTAAATAAGAAACATAATACTGCAGGGCGAAAATCAGCATTGACACAAATGTAACGCCATTTAAGTAATTTCCTTTAGACGAAATTTCAACGAAACAAACTATCAATGACGCGGCAAGCATTATCAGATTTTCAAGTTTTTTGTTTATGACTGTTTCCCACAAGCTTATGAAGAAACATATTATCAAAACTGAAAAAATAAAGCTTTGTGTATTAAAAATGTTTTCTGCCCGATTGAAAATCAAAAAGATTACAGAAACTGAAGCGGCGGCAAGTGAAAACAAACCGTTCAGCTTTTTTTCTTTTATCTGCATGAAGACTGGGATGATAAAAAGAATTGAAAGCATCAGTATAAAGAATGTGCCGCTTTTTGCTGAGATAAACGGATTAAAGATATTGTCTTTGAGAAAGTTATTATAGAAAATTGAATAATTGAAAATAAAAATCAGAAAATAACTTATGGCATGAAAGTAATTGTAATTTTCTGTCTGCCTGAAATTTTCTCCAAGATAATAATGAACTGCATACAGAATAAGATATGAAATTGCAAAAATAAATATGCAACCGTTTGCGTCTGTCAGACTGAAAAAATAATTTATTACAAAAAGTGCAAGTCCAAAATAACTTTGAACAGATTTGTTTATTACAAAATCAATGCAGCTTAAGACCGCAGTGATGGTAATAAAAATATCTATTATTTTATTTAACTGCGAAGAATCATAATTAAATAAAATACAGATTGTTCCCAAAAAAACTGCTGCAATATAAAAGTTGAATTTTGAAAAAATCTGTTTTACTGTGATGTTTTTGAAGTTTATGTTTTTTGCTGCAAGATAGGCTATTGCAGAAGTCATTAGGACTGATGCAATAATCAAATCAAAGAATTTGCATCTTTTTGTGGATCCATAGGAAATTATAAAATCGCAGATGTGAGAATAGCAGACTTTTGAAATCAAAATCAAAATATATATCAGAGAAACAGAAAACTTTTTTCTTGTTTCTGAAGATTTGAATTTTTGCAGAATGGCACAGCATGCAAGCAGAACAGAATAGACAAATGCGAAAATGAAGTTGATTCTGCCGAGGAAAATTCCATACATAATCAGTGCAAAAGAGATTGCACATAATGCTTTTTTGTTTTTTATAATGCTGTAGAAGAATAAAGCAAAATAAAGTAGCAGAAAAATTCTTGGAATAAAAATAGAAAATCCGCTGATAAAAGAACCGCAGAAATATAATCCGGCAATTGTGATCAGAATAATCAGTTCAAATATTTTTGTGAAATTAAGTGAAAGTTTATTTCTGACATTTTTTGCAACAGAAGAAATTGTAAACCAGAAACTTCCTGCATAAAGTGCAAGAGTAACTATATAATCAGCAATACCGCCAAGTCTGTTGTAGCGGGCATTGTCTCTGTAATATGCAAAGCCGATTTTTTCCCAGAAATAAGGAATTGCAAGAATGACGGCTAAAGCTGTAGCCTGAATATAGCCTAAGATTCTGCATGTTTTGTCATTTTCTTTTTCTGCATAGGTCAAAAGCAAAACATTTACAGAAACGTATGCAATTATCCATAGGCCTGGCAGACATTTTTCAAGTACGAAACCAATCATAGAAATTAGTTCGATGAGCCATGCGTAAAAACACTTTTTGTTTTTCTTTGCAAAAAAATAGTTTAGGAACATTGCAGGGTAAAATGCTGCTGCAATATTGCATGTAAATTGCTGCGAATAAATACAATATACGATTGTCAAAAGCAGTGAGATACAGAATGAACCGTAACTTTTTAATGCATATGTAATTCCGATACTTATAAAAAGCCAGATTACAAAAAAAGCAACAGGGGCAGACGCCATTCTGTAAGTTTGACTTACAAATGCAATTGATCCTCCGAAAAGAAGATTCCATAGAATTGCAAAGAATTCTTTTGATTTCTGTTCGAATTCTGTTTTTCGCAATTTTGTAAGTACGGCATATGAAACTGGTGCCATTATGCAGATGATAAAAGCTGCAATTGATTTTGCGAATCTTGGTATGGCATTCCAGTTATAGGCTATTAAAGAAATGATTCCGCCGCCAATCAAAAGTGATGCAACAATGGAAAGAATCATCTGAAAATTGATTTTTTTTGTTTCTTTTTTTTGCTTCGAAACTGATGTCGAAACTGATATGGGATTTTTTACGACAGGTGCAGGAGATTGTTTTTCTGCTTTGTTTTGCACTGATTGCAGATTGATTTTTGCAGCAGCAGAATCAAGAATTTTTTGATCTGGAACATCTTTATTATTTTCATAATAATCGATGATTTTAGAATAGATTTCAGCCGAAATTACATTTTCATTTCGCAATTTATTAAATTCTTTTTGTAAAAACTCATCCATAATAAAGCAGTATAATTTATTATGCCCAAAAAAGCAATTTAATAAGTCCTGTCAGATTATCTTTGCATCTTTGAAACTTCAGAATGGATATTTATGTGAGGTAAAGCATTTTACGGGTTTTTCATCAGCGGTAATCCAGAGATAGTTTATATGTTTATCCGGTATATCGGCTATATTTTGGATAAATATTTTTTTTACTGTTAAAATTCATCTTCGAATATTACAAGTTCATAATATCGTTTATTTATTTTTTTATTCAATGCTTTAATTTTTTTTGTATTACAAACTGCAGGCGGCTGGTACCGCAGGCATGTATTTTATGAGGTTCTGCGGTAGATGTGTAATCAGGTTATTCTTCTGGTTGTCCCTGTTCATCAAATATGATGCATTTGTCTTTGCCGCTGTCTTTTGCGACATACAGTGCGTGGTCTGCTTTGTCAAACAGCTGCTGATAAGTCAGCTTGTTGTTTTTGAAAATGACGCATCCTATGCTTACGCTGTATTTATGGTAGTGCATGTAATCAGA